>NZ_LN614830.1:2346875-2987500 GCF_000953635.1 Legionella micdadei | reverse complement strand
ATGCTGACATGAGTAACGATAAAGTGGGTGAAAAACCCACTCGCCGGAAGTCTAAGGTTTCCTGCACGACGTTAATCGGAGCAGGGTGAGTCGGCCCCTAAGGTGAGGCAGAAATGCGTAGCTGATGGGAACCAGGTTAATATTCCTGGACTTTTTGTAAGTGGTGAAGCGGGGACGAAGAAGGCTAGGTGAGCCGGGCGATGGTTGTCCTGGTACTTGCATGTAGGCTGAGGGGTTAGGCAAATCCGGCCCCTTGTTAAGGCTGAGGTGCGAAGTGGTTCTGACACTACGGTGTGCGGAGAAGTCATTGATGCCAAGCTTCCAGGAAAAGCCGCTAGCCATAACTTACAGAGAACCGTACCGCAAACCGACACAGGTGGACAAGTAGAGAATACTAAGGCGCTTGAGAGAACTCGGGTGAAGGAACTAGGCAAAATGGTACCGTAACTTCGGGAGAAGGTACGCCCTTTTTGGTGAATTGACATGCTTAATGAGCTGAAGAGGGCCGCAGAGACCAGGTGGCTGCGACTGTTTATTAAAAACACAGCACTCTGCAAATTCGTAAGAAGACGTATAGGGTGTGACGCCTGCCCGGTGCCGGAAGGTTAATTGATGGGGTTATCTTCGGAGAAGCTCTTGATCGAAGCCCCGGTAAACGGCGGCCGTAACTATAACGGTCCTAAGGTAGCGAAATTCCTTGTCGGGTAAGTTCCGACCTGCACGAATGGCGTAACGATGGCCACACTGTCTCCACCCGAGACTCAGTGAAATTGAAATCGCTGTGAAGATGCAGTGTACCCGCGGCTAGACGGAAAGACCCCGTGAACCTTTACTATAGTTTTGCACTGGACTTTGATGATGACTGTGTAGGATAGGTGGGAGGCTATGAAGTGCGGACGCCAGTTCGCATGGAGCCGCCGTTGAAATACCACCCTGTTATTATTGAGGTTCTAACTTGGGCCAGTAATCCTGGCTGAGGACAGTGTATGATGGGTAGTTTGACTGGGGCGGTCTCCTCCCAAAGAGTAACGGAGGAGCACAAAGGTACCCTCGGTACGGTCGGACATCGTACCAAGAGTGTAAAGGCAAAAGGGTGCTTGACTGCGAGAGTGACGGCTCGAGCAGGAACGAAAGTTGGTCTTAGTGATCCGGTGGTTCTGAATGGAAGGGCCATCGCTCAACGGATAAAAGGTACTCCGGGGATAACAGGCTGATACCGCCCAAGAGTTCATATCGACGGCGGTGTTTGGCACCTCGATGTCGGCTCATCACATCCTGGGGCTGAAGCAGGTCCCAAGGGTATGGCTGTTCGCCATTTAAAGTGGTACGCGAGCTGGGTTTAGAACGTCGTGAGACAGTTCGGTCCCTATCTGCCGTGGGCGTAGGAAAATTGAGAGGAGCTGCTCCTAGTACGAGAGGACCGGAGTGGACGAACCTCTGGTGTACCGGTTGTGACGCCAGTTGCATTGCCGGGTAGCTAAGTTCGGACGGGATAACCGCTGAAAGCATCTAAGCGGGAAGCCTCCCTCAAGATGAGTTTTCCCATGAAGCCCGTTGAAGACTACGACGTTGATAGGCGAGGTGTGGAAGCACAGTAATGTGTGTAGCTAACTCGTACTAATTGGCTGATTGTCTTGACCATATAACCTGAACTGCCTTTAGGTTATGAGTGAAGAAGCAAGGCAATATTGAATGACAGGGCAATGTAAATTGCTCAGACAAATGAATACAGAGTTTGTGTTAACCTCTATCCACTTTACCAAGCTGATTGGTTAATAGCCCAATCGGTAAACCAGGTTTCCTGGCGACTATAGCGGTTTGGAACCACCTGATCCCATCTCGAACTCAGAAGTGAAACATACCTGCGCCAATGATAGTGTGGGGCTTCCCCATGTGAAAGTAGGTCATCGCCAGGGTTTTATTCTAAAAAGCGGCCTTCGTGCCGCTTTTTTTATTTATTGTGTCTTTAAATGCTTAAACCACAATTCAACCAACGCACAGAATTGGGGCTGCTGCCTTATTTAGCATATTGCGATGTAATTTTGAGAAAATTATCGTAGCGCTTTTGTGCTAACTTACCTCCATCTAAAGCTGCAATAATTGCGCACCCAGGGCTATCCCGGTGATTGCAATTACGGAACTTACACTGTGAAACTAGTGGCCTGAATTCACGATAGCCTTGTACGATTTCGGAAATAGGCATATGCCACAAACCAAATTCACGTACACCGGGAGAGTCAATCAGATTTCCGCCGGAAGGTAAATGATAGAGGCGCGAGTTACTTGTGGTGTGGCATCCCAATTCTGAACCTGTCGATATTTCTGCTGTTTGAATATCCACCTCGGGAAGCAGCTTTGAAATGAGTGATGATTTTCCAACACCTGATTGGCCTACGAATACAGAAGTTTGTTGATCGAGCGATTGCTTGAGTAAATCGTATCCTGAATTGTTGTGGCTCGAAGTAAATATAATAGGATAACCAAGTGGTTTATAAAGCTTTAAGAGCTCTTCTTGTAGATTAACACAAGGAATATCTACTTTGTTTAAAACGATGCACAGGTTTAATCCAAGATGTTCTGCCATCACAAGATAGCTATCGAGTAGTGGCCAAGTTAAATCTGGCTTTGGCGCAACAACAACAATCACTTGAGTAATGTTTGCAGCGATGGGTTTAAGTTCGCCCCGCTTGTCGGGACGGCTTAAGACTGACTCACGTGGAAACCGACTGACGACAACACCTCCTTTGCTTTCGGCTTGCCAGATAACCTGATCGCCTGCAACTAAAGAGTCAAGATTTGGGCGAATAGAGCAATGCACGCAGTTTCCCTGAGGGTCTTCAACAATCGCATGGCGACTAAAGCGAGTAAGAACTAAACCTTCTACAGTGGGAAAAGTTTCATTCGCTTCGTTTTTCTGGCGGTATCTTGCTTGTATTTTTTGGATACGTGCTGACTGTTGTTTGTTAATTCGTCTTTTACTCATGGTTTAAACATAGTCTATAATTGACAGCATTATAAATGATATGAATCTAAATTAGCTGGGAAATTGTAAAATTAAGTCACTTAGTTCCTGTCTTTAAGGCAAATAATAGTAAATGAAAGTATATCTAGTAGGAGGGGCGGTTCGCGATCAGTTATTGGGATATCCGGTAAGGGAGCGTGATTGGGTTGTTGTTGGTGGGACTCCGCAACAGATGCGGCAGCAAGGCTATCAACAAGTTGGACGCGATTTCCCTGTCTTCTTGCATCCCATAACTCGAGAGGAATACGCTTTAGCCAGGACTGAGAGAAAATCGGGTCAGGGCTACTATGGTTTTGACTGCAACTATAATCAGAATGTAACCTTAGAAGAGGACTTATTACGCCGGGATTTAACCATTAATGCAATGGCTCAAGATGAAAACGGCAAACTTGTTGATCCTTACCGTGGGCAAGCGGATTTGGAGGCAAAGCTCCTGCGTCATGTATCTCCCGCTTTTGCGGAAGATCCGGTTCGTGTACTTCGTGTCGCTCGATTTGCCGCGCGTTATCATCATTTGGGTTTTAAATTGGCTGATGAGACACGCGCTCTTATGTATGCTATGGTCAAGCGTGGTGAGTTGAAGTATTTGGTTGCTGAACGGGTATGGCAAGAATGGCAACGAAGCCTAGAAGAAATTAATCCCGAAGTTTTTATTAAGATCTTAAGAGAATGCGGGGCGCTCGAAGTTGTTTTGCCCGAAATTGAGGCCTTATTTGGTGTCCCCAATCCTAAAAAATATCATCCTGAAGTGGATAGTGGCGTCCATTCGTTAATGAGCCTACAAGCAGCAGCTGAATTGTCAGAAGATCCCACAGTACGATTTGCAGCATTAGTGCACGATTTAGGTAAAGCAAAAACACCCATGAATGAGTGGCCAAAGCACCATGAACATGAAGAGCGTGGTGCAGAAATAATCGAATCCTTATGCGAGCGTTTGCGTATTCCGGCTGACTACCGTAAATTAGCAGTCTTGGTGGCCAGGCTTCATTTGAACATTCATCGTTTATTTGAGCTACAACCAAAAACCATAGTTAATATTATCGAGCAAACCGATGCTTTCCGTCGCCCGCAGCGCTTTGAGAACCTATTGATCGCTTGTGAATCCGATGCTAGAGGTTGCGGAAATAGTAAAATTGACTATAAACAAGGCCCAATTTGGCGTTATGTTTTTACAGAGTGTGCTAAAGTAACCGCTCAACATTTAATAGAGCAAGGCTTCCATGGGCAAGCAATTAAAGAAGCACTTCATCAACGACGTGTAGCTTGCGCTCATCTTATCTCGAATTCTTGGAAAAAGCATGAAAGACAATAACAATTTAATCTGGATTGATTTGGAAATGACAGGTCTTGAGCCTGAAAAAGATCATATCATTGAAATTGCGACCATAGTCACTGATGCACAGTTAAACATTTTGGCTGAAGGACCAGTGCTGGCTATTCATCAAACGGAAGCGTTGCTTGCAGAAATGGATGAATGGAATACTAAACAGCATAATCAGTCTGGGTTAGTGAAGCGGGTTTTGGCGTCAACAGTAACAGAAGCTCAAGCAGAACTTCAAACCATTGATTTCCTCAAAAACTATGTGGATAAAGGGAAATCGCCGATGTGTGGCAACAGCATTTGTCAGGATAGACGTTTTTTGTATAAGTACATGCCCGAATTAGCGTCTTATTTTCATTATCGAAACTTAGACGTCAGTACTTTGAAGGAGTTGGTGAAGCGCTGGAAACCAAAATTGCTAAGCGGTGTCATTAAAGAATCAAAGCATTTAGCATTGAATGACATTAAAGACTCAATTGCTGAACTTGCTTATTATCGTCAACATTTTATTAATTTAGTGGATAGTGATCATGATTGAACGCGAGCAACTTATTCTACCAAATGGGGCTGACAAACTATTATTACATTCCTGCTGCGCTCCTTGCTCAGGTGAAGTAATGGAGGCGTTGCTTTATTCAAAAATCAATTTTTCTATTTTTTTCTATAATCCAAATATACATCCTGTACAAGAGTATGAAATCAGAAAAAACGAAAATATAGTTTTTGCAAAAAAGCATAATATTCCTTTTATCGACGCGGATTACGATAAAGACAATTGGTTTACACGCGTTAAAGGTTTGGAATGGGAGCCAGAACGCGGAAAACGCTGCACTGCATGCTTCGATATGCGCTTTGAACGGACAGCGCTTTATGCTTATGAGCATGGTTTTTCAGTAATAAGCAGCTCTCTTGGAATTTCGCGTTGGAAGGATATGAATCAAATTAATGAAGCTGGAGTACGCGCTGCCAGTCGATATCCTAATATGAAATATTGGACTTACAATTGGCGTAAGAACGGTGGTGCAGCAAGGATGTATGAAATCGCTAAGCGCGAAAATTTTTATAAACAAGAGTATTGCGGCTGCGTTTATTCTCTTAGGGATACCAATACTTGGCGGAAGAAAAATGAACGTGAACGAATTAAAATCGGTGTGAATTATTACGGCAACGAGCAAGAAAAATCCGACGCCCAAGATAACTGAAGGGGAGATAAGCTATGATTTATCACGAATATGAGGATAAAGAGCATGCCCATAGTCATACTCACTCCCATAATCACCATCATGGTCCTGCCCAATTTAATCGGGCCTTTTTGATAGCGATCATAGCAAATGGTTTCTTTGTCGTTTTTCAGATTATTTATGCTTATATTGCTAATTCAACCAGCTTGTTAGCGGATGCTATTCATAATTTAGGTGATGTTTTAAGCTTAATTCTTGCCTGGATTGCCAATAATTTATTAAATCGGATGCCTACTCACCGAACGACTTATGGTATGAAAAAAACATCCATTTTAGCAGCTTTGGCAAATGGTATTTTGTTAGTTTTTACCTGCGGTATTATTGCCAGCGAAGCAGTGTATAAATTATTTTCGCCTTCAGAAGTTCAGGCTGTTTCGGTGATGGTTGTGGCTACCCTTGGTATTGTGATTAACGGTGCTACTGCTGCTTTATTCTTACGAGGCTCTGATGATTTAAATATTCGCGCGGCTTTTCTTCATTTATTGTACGATGCAATCATTTCTGTCGGTGTCGTCGTGTCAGCAGCCCTTCTTTATTGGACACATTGGCTGTGGATAGATCCTGTGGTGGGGTTGCTCATTGCTTTTTTAATTATTAAAGGTACTTGGAGCCTTTTTGCCGATAGCTTTCGCCTCATTATTGATGCTGTTCCTCGAAGCATATCCTGGAATGAGGTTCGTGAATTCCTACAAGCTGAACCCGGAGTGAAAGAAGTGCATGATCTGCATATTTGGGCGATGAGTACTCAAGAAAATGCCCTTTCAGTGCACCTCTATATGCCTGATACTCCTTTAAGCGACGAAGCTCGGCAATCCTTAGTTAGACTTTTGCGTGAGAAACATAATATACACCATGCGACTATCCAGGTTGAGCGCAATTTAACTTTCTGTGATGACGCTTGTACTCCAATGCTTAGTTAATGCGAAGCTTTTTTCCTCGGACAGCTACTATTTGCTGGGGCTGACTTAGCTATTTTCATCATTCTATAGAAAAGGATCACTGTAAATTTTTGATGAAGGAATGCCAGCAAGAAAAGCTTTTGTTTTTAATTTATTGGTAGTCTCTTTTGGCCCGCAAACATATAGCTGAATATTAGTTTTGTCATCTAGGTAGTTCAATATGTGGTGATTAATATCGGCTTCAGGATATCGTCCATCACTTCTTAGAACGCAGGGGGCATACTTAAAGTTTGAATAAAACGATGCCAAAGTTTCAAGTTCTTCGCAATAGTAAATGTCATTATCGATGCAACCTCCATGGATTAATATGACTTTTCCTTGATGTTGTTTGGCAATAGCACTTTTAGCAATTGCCACCAGAGGAGCAAGTCCGGTGCCTGTTCCAGCGAGTAGAATGTCAAAGGCTTTTTTTTCTGGATTAACATAATAGCACTTTCCGAAAGGCCCCCGAATATGAATAGCGGTATCCACAGTGGCTTTTTCCCGAAACCACTGACTCATTACGCCACTATTTTGTAATTTGATATGTAATTCAATATACCCTTCCTTATCAGGTATATTGGCGATGGAGTAACTTCGGCAGATGGATTCAGTATTAATGAAATTAAGGTATTGTCCTGGTATCCAGCGATCAAGATGTTCCGTTAATAGCTTAACTTTGATGACATTGTAAGTCATAGGTGTTATTTCGATAATGATTGCTTCTTGATCACATTCTGATTTGTCGGGCGATTTGAGATTAAAGTCGGTCAAAGGTTTTGCCTGGCAGGCGAGAAAGTACCCTTGAGATTTGAGGGTGTCGGGCAACCCTTCTTGCCATTTAGGGTCAATGGGACTATCACTTGCTTTAATTAGGCAGGCCTGACAAACTCCTGAGCGGCAGGAATGAGGGTAATCAATCCCGTTACGTATCAAGCATTCCAGGATTGATTCACCTTCATTAGAAGTACAAACATGGTGGTTAAAACTAAGCTTTGGCATGATACTACCTGTCTAATACATCTGAGCGGACACTATTAGCAATCGCGGCAACTTCTTTAATATCATCCTCACTCGCCCCCAATTCTCTTAAGGTATCGCCTAAATGGGCAATCACAATATCTACATGGGAATCATTTAGTCCGCGTTTGAGTAAATGACGGTGGCCTGCACGCATATCTTTTCCTTGATAGTGGTTAGGGCCGCCAAAAACCATAGTTAAAAATCTTTTTTGCTTCAGGATCTGTTGTTCCATGTCAATATCGTCGAAGAAATAATTCACACGTTCATCCATTAACATTTTGCGGTAGAAAATATCAACCGCAGTATTAACGGCATTTTGGCCACCCAATCGCTCGAATAAGGAACTAGACATGGTATACTCCTAAAGATGTATTTGAAATACATCTTATAAAAAGAAATAATACACGTCAAGTTAAAAACAATAGAGGTAATGATGCAATTAACTCAATTTACGGATTATTCATTAAGAGCTTTGATTTATATCTCACTTAGAAACGAACTATGCACAATAAGTGATATTGCTAACGCTTATCGTATTTCATCGAATCATTTGGTCAAAATTATTCATAACTTATCTAAAATGGGCATCATCAAGACTGTTAGAGGTAAAAGCGGAGGAATTACCATGGCATTAAATCCATCGAGTATTAATCTGGGTGAACTGATTTTACAGCTTGAGCCTAATTTTGATTTGGTGCCCTGTTTTAATCAGGAAAAGGCAAATTGTTGTATTGCCCCAGTCTGTCGATTAAAGCGCATTTTGTTTGAGGCTAGAAAAGTTTTTATGGCAGTTCTGAAAGAATATACTTTGGCGGATATTCTGCATAATAGAGGGGAATTAAATCAATTGCTCAATATTGATGATCTTGTATGAGGGACATTTTCCACTTAAACATCAAAAAAAGCTTAGGCTATTCTTTAAATGCTGGCCATTTGGGCCAACTTTCTAGAACTGCCTTCAAAACTTTTGCGTTATTATGTTGCTCATCCTTTGCAGCATAAAATAAAGTGATTTCTGAGTTTTTTGCTTTTTCTAAGATGCTTGTAATTAATTCAGGTTTATTTTTCAGTTCATCGATATACCGATTAGCGAATTCAATCCACTTTTCAGGTTGATGGTTAAACCAAGTTCGCAAAGCTGCGCTTGGTGCTATATCCTTTAACCATAAATCAAAAGGAATTGCTTCTTTCTTAAGTCCTCGCGGCCATAGCCGGTCTACCAAAATCCACAGGCCATTTTTAGAGGAGGAGGGGGCTTCATAGACCCTATAGATGTTTATTTTATTCATTGGATATCCCTTCCTAAAGGACTTGACAAGATTATAGAATTTTCTGAGCTAAAAGTATGCCAAACATTCCTTGTATAGGCTTACCATATTCGTCTAACTTATGAAGCAACCCGGGTTTTTCACGGTATTCAAGTACAGACCAACCACTATCCTGGTAAAAATGATAGAGCTCGTCTTTTTCAGCCAGGAAAGTGAATGCTTTGGGATATGAAAATGGTGCTGCTTTAATTGGAAAAACGAGGAAATGCATCCCATTTTTGATTGTTAGTCCTTGCAATTCAGTGAGTAACGGGTTGATTCTTTGTTTGTTTAAAAATTGAAGTACTACAGTTGAGTAAATAAACTGAAATTGCTTACCAATCAATGGAAGTGGTTGATTTAGATCGTGAACCAACGTCTCTATATTAGACAATTGTTCTTGTTGAGCAATATCCCTGATATTTTGAATAAAAGTTGTATTGAAATCGATGCCTGTAACTTGATGTTTTGCCAAAGCGAAGAACAAAGGGTTTCGGCCTGAGCCGCATCCGACATCCAAGATGGATAAATTTTCCTGATCTTTAAGATAATTTTGATAAACTTGCCATAAATCATGATGAATTTGTCCAAGTCCATGTTTTTTTTCAAAGTAGCGATGAGGTTGGCAATAAAAGCGAAGCGTCACTTTAAAATTCGCAGTGATTGGAACAATTTTATGCCAAGATGCTGGAGGTATCCAAAATGTAGGAGCACTCTGATTCAGTCTATGACGCCGCAATTCGTTGAGATTGCCATCTAAAAAAACAAAATCTATTTCTCCCTCGACTAACTTAAGACAGCCCCAGGTTCCCTCTTTAGTGCTGTGCTTGTTAATAAAAAATTTAAGCTTATTTTGATCATCAAGTGATATTTCTTTATACGGCAGTAAGTTATTACAAAATTGTTCGTGAAGATTCATAATTTTTATCGTTGGTTATTGGTGAACTGCAAGCGCTAATCCCTGTCGATAGGCAGTACAAGCGCCACCCTGATCATTAAGACGTTCGAGCAATTTGCCTAATTCCTCATAAGCCTCCGGGGTGGCTGCTAAGCTAATGCTATTTTCAAAATGACTTTTTGCTTTACCCCATAGGTTGCTATTTAAGCACAGGCGTCCTAGGCAGAGATGTAATTCAGCTGAGTGGGGTTGTTTTTTAAGCAAGGATTCAGCGAATGTAAGTTGTTTATCGTTCCCTTTGACTTGACCGTATAGGTTAATCAAATTCTCGCTAAATTGTCGACGCAGGCACTGACGCAGAATTGATTCTGCTTTTTGATTTTCATTACAAGTCAGCAGAAAACGACAGTATTCAGCCATCAGTTCTGGATCCTGAGACAGGTTTTTAGGTAAATGCTCAATTAGCTTTGTCAAAGCTTCTCGTTGGGAATATTTAGTTAAATCTGAAATGGCTTGCAGATAGGTTTGATGTTGTAATCGCTCAAAGGCAGCGCCTGTAACGACTTGATGCTTTTTTAATTCGGGGAGAAGTTCGATGAGTTGTGACCAATCTTTTACTTCGATGTAAAGACGCATAAGTAATTTGAGTACATAGGGATGACGTGGTGCTAAATCCTGTAAATGCCGTAAAGTAGCCAAGGCTTGCTCCCATTGTTGATTTGCAAGTTGGAGTTGTGCTTGTGTTAACTCGACCGCTATTTTGGCATTTGGCATTGATTGTTGTGCCTCGCGCAGATAGTTATCGCGCAGTTTACTATCGCCCATTTCTTGGGCTGCTCTGGCCGCGGTTAAATAATTCAGTAGGGGACTGTCTGTATCAGGT
This sequence comes from Legionella micdadei, assembly GCF_000953635.1. Taxonomy (NCBI): domain Bacteria; kingdom Pseudomonadati; phylum Pseudomonadota; class Gammaproteobacteria; order Legionellales; family Legionellaceae; genus Legionella; species Legionella micdadei. The sequence continues at coordinate 2,976,867 of NZ_LN614830.1, read as the reverse complement.
AACGCTTTGATTAAATGGTTTTTAGCTTGGGACCAATATCCTTCGCTGAATTCAATTAAACCTTGCTGAGTTTTTGCTTGCGCCTTCAGGATTCGGCGTTTATTTTGCCAATCACGAAAACTGGTAGGGCTTCGACTTAGTTTTCTGAGCAATAAAAAAATACAATGAAACAAGAGAAAAAAGATGATTAACGCTATAACAGCGAACCAGAGGGTAGTTTCAATGCTCCAATGATTTATAGAGACAAGTACATAGCCAGGATCATGGCTGAGTTGAATCCCGAGATAGACAGAAATAAGCAAGACAATAAAAAATATTAATAAACGAATCATTGTGTCTTAGCTCCTTCCTTAGTCGCAGAGACGTCCGTCTTCTGCATATTTTTGGACTCAATGAGTTGATTGAGAAGATTGAGGGATTGGTTAATGGTCGGTGTAATCGTTTCTAGCTTTTCTTGCTGTAAATTCTGCAGTTGCTGGACTAAAGCTTGTGTTGCAACTGCATTTTCGTCAAAAGTGCGGTTTATTTCTCTCAGCGCTTGAGCTAGGGATAGCCGAAATATTTTAGGATTATTTTGCAAAAGCGCCCATTGGGCCTCTTGTAAGTTAAAACGAATGCTATCTCGCAGCAAGCTTTGGTGGAGGGGGGAAAGCAAGGGTTGAATGTCTTCATCGTTATGACGTACCACAATTAGTTTTTCTAAAATACTCATGCTCTCTTGCAATTTTTGACGCCAGGGAGAAGTGCTCTCGTCGCCCTGTTTTACTTGCGTGCTGTTAAAAGGCTTCTTAATAGGCAAATTTGTAACCGCATTTTCAGCCGCGTCAAGTTGGCTTAAGAGGCCTGCAGTATCGATTTTGGGAAGAGCTTGCAGTTGTATGATTTCTTGGGCAATGGCTTGCCTTATTGTAAATAACTGTTGATCAGGAATGTTATGGAGCAAAGCGTCTGCTTGTTGCAGGAGGGCAATAGTTGTCTCCTGATCACTGCTCCAGTGGGCATTGATTTGGGCTAGCTCTAGATAATAACGTGCTTTTAATAAAAGCCAGTCTTGCTTTTGATAAAGGTGCTGTTGCATGGCAGATTGGAGATCTTTATTCATCGTTTGCAACTGATTTTGCACAGTGTTGTGCAGCTGGCTGGCAGTTAACTTGAGGGTTTCAAGGTCATTTTGGGCGTCAGATTGCTGTTGTTTTAACTGCTCGACAATGTGATTAACAGCTTGTCCTTGTTGTTCATTTAGCTCAATTGATCGTTGGTTTGCGTGGATGGCATAAATGGCGACAATAAGTGCAATGATAGCAATGACTGCCGCTAGTGCCGATACCCAATTGAACGAACTACTAGCGGGATTAAGATTTTTATTTACAGATTTAGTTGACTGAGGAAGTTTGTCAGCCGGTTTGGAAGATGATTTATTCTGCGCTTCATTGCTATTGGCCATCAATTAATCCTTGGTTGAATTCGTGCAGTTTATTTAATATTGTTTCGGGACTACTTATTATAATTGTTTGCATGCCCAATAAGGCTGCTTCTTTTGCCAAGCGTTCGCTAATAACAATACAGGGAATACTACGAAGCCAGGCTTGTTTATCATCGCCGAACAAGAGAAAGGTGTTGTTTATCGCTTGTTGGCTTGTGAACAGTATAATATCCACAGCCCTATTGTGCCACAAAGAATGAATTTGTTCCGAATTGGCTATGGGCATCAGCCGTTTATAAACGTTAAAAATAAGCAGGTTAGCACCGCGAGCAATTAACGTGTCAGCGATAAGAGGCCTGCCATCTTCACCTTTGAACAGTAAAATTGTTTCATGCTTAATCTGTTGCAACACGCCTAATTCTAGCAAATGCTCACTATTTGCGATTTGGGGAACAAAGCTAACTTCAATTTGGTGTTGTTGTAGAGCCATTGCAGTTGCTTGGCCAACGGCAATGACCTGAATCGTAGGGGGCCATAAGAGCTGGGTTTTTTCTAGTGCAGTGAAGCAATACTCTACTGCGTTACCGCTAATAAAAATGGCTTTATCAACCTGATGTAAATCAGGTAACGTCTTTAGCCAACTGATATCAGTTGGCTCGATTGACAATGCCGGGCAATCAATAGCAATACCTCCTGCTGCATTGATTGCCTGGCTCAAACTTTTACCCTGTGTGAGCGGACGTGTATTTAGTACGCGTAATCCTTTAAGTGAATTCATGATGGCGTAGTTAATATTGCGTTTGCTCCTTTAGCCAGTAAGGCATTTGCACAGGCTTCTGCTAGGGCTGTGGCTTGTGATTTAAGCCCAGTCCGTCTATCGCTAATGACAGTTTTACCATCGGGTGTGAGCACTTTGGCTCGAAGCAGTAATTGTTCTTTTGTTGAACCTGTGCAATACACAGCGAGAGGGACATGGCAATTTCCGCCGAGCAAGGCATTTACTCGACGCTCTGTGCTTACACATAAAGCAGAAAGAGGATCATTTAAAGGCGCTAATAATTTTTGGATTTCTAAGTCATCCACGCGGCATTCAATACCCAATGCACCTTGTCCACAGGCCGGTAGCATGGCATCTTCGTTTAAAATTTCACTGACGAAATTGTCCAAGCCCATCCGTTCAAGTCCTGCGACAGCAAGAACAATAGCATCATATTCATTTGATTGTAGTTTGTCTAAGCGTGTGTTGATGTTGCCACGCAATGGTTTAATTTCTAAATCAGGTCGTACTGCTAAAAGTTGGGATTGGCGTCGAAGACTCGTTGTGCCAACGACACTTCCTTTCGGAAGCTCGCTGAGTCTTAAATGATTTTTGCCAATTAAGGCATCCAGTGGATTGTGTCGGGTACAGATAGTGGTAAGTGCTAAACCATCAGGAAAAATAGCAGGAACATCTTTCATTGAATGAACAGCAATATCCGCTTGATGTCCTAAAAGGGCTTCCTCCAATTCTTTCACAAATAACCCCTTACCGCCTGCTGCTAGCAGCTTATCTTTAAGGAATTTATCTCCTGAAGTGACCATAGGTACTAGCTCGATTTGAATAGCGGGCCAGTGCTGGCGAATGTTCTCGCCAACGTAGTTGGCTTGCCATAAGGCAAGAGGACTTTTTCGGGTTGCTATACGTATGATTTTAATAGCCATGATTTACTCTTATGAGTAACATTGGCCATGCATGATACACCGATTATATGCCTAACGTAATACCTGTTAGTCCGCAGCGAGTTAGAGAAGCCTCTCGCTGCGTTTTGGACTAAGAAATATCTACTTTAAAAACATTTGGCTTCGTGCTCGGCGTGCCTCTCCTCCCCGGCCATTGCGCGAGCCATAGCTTCTTTTAAAGCAGGAATGTTTAAATTAAGCTTGCCCTGCGAGTTAACCCATTGAAGTTCGGTAATGACTCGATGAGTGAGCGTTTCCTCGCGTAATCCTTCCTTAAAGATTGATTCCAGACTGGCTGTTTCATACTCGATATCAGGATGGAGATTAAGGGCTTGATTGGCTAAAAGCGAGCTGTATTTTTTTACGAATGCAGCACGTAATTTTTTTTCGCTAATAAAAAGTTCTTCATTCTCTGCGGCTTTTTTATTAGGTGCTGAAAAATTATACTCTCGTGCATACTTTTCATAAAAAATATCAGCGAGCAGGGCATGCATGTCTGCACTTGGATGGACATCATCCCAAAACATATAACCGCTTGCGGGTGAAGTTCCATCCTCGTTAATTTTGAAATCCGGAGAGGTACTATAAGGTTTCTCGCGCTTGCTCTTAGCAAAATGATATTGCTCAGGATTTTGGTAAGCGTCGGTAAATATACTGTTGACATCAAACAATTCGATAGAGCAATGTGGATACATAATACTGAGCTCATGACATGCTTTTGCCAATTCAGTATTAAAATAGTCAGTGCACTCATGTGCGTTTTCAAGCTCGGCGCCTCCTAATGCTTGGTATCGGGGAGTTAATGAAAGATCAGGTAAATTGAACAGCACAAAGTGGCGGTAACCATTTTTGATTAATTCCTCGGCGTTTTTAATCCGGGCGCGAATAGCCAGATCAGCCTCGACATGAGAAGGGCGGGCGTTAACCGTAATGAGATCATTCGCTCCTGACCATTCAATGATTAATGTTTGCTCTTTTTGGGCTCTGGGAATTGTTTGTTCCTGGTCATAATCGAGTAGTTTTTGCCGTTTTAGTCCTAAATTGGATAAAATCAAGCGGGTAAAAAATCGAACAGGACTATAACTTAATGCCCAGCGGTAGTCATGTGCTGTCAGCCCCCCTTCATCATAACTTCTGACGAAGTCAATGCCTTTATATTTCACGTAAAGATCATTGTCTAAGCTATAACTATGTTGGATAGCGTCTTCTATTTTTGTTTCACCGAATAATATGGAATCAGAAATATCAGTTGCCTCCATGCCTTTTTTCTTAAAGCTTTTTATTAAGAACTCGCTGATGAATCGGGCAACAATATGGTCACTCCAAGCATAGCCGTTGGTGAATCTGCCTTGAGGCGATTTCGACAGATCAGAAAAGCAGCGTAGAATTGGCCTTTTACTGGCAGTTCCTCGGTCAGTAAGACTGTCCCCTTCCGTAATAATACGAGTAATGATTTTTGGTTTCACGATTTTTTCCTTGTTAGTTTAATTAATAAACAACTAAATCGCCCTACACAGGTATAAAACCAAAATTCGAGTACCTAACTCCTGTAGTGGTTAATCCATCATAAAACAAATTGTAAAAAATTAATACTGTTTTTAAACAAAAAATTAAACACTGAGATTATTTAGATAACATAATGAATTTAATAATTATTTTTTGAAACAATAAAGAACATCTCTGGTTAAGGATTTTTATCCTGTTTCAGATACTTTTCATACTCTTGTCGGTGACTGCTAATGGCTTGACTTTATTGACTAGGTATACAACTCTAAAGCTCTTCTAAGGATAGAAGTTGATTTAAAATGCACAACTTAAAAAAAATCGTGAATTATCTTGATCTTTCCATGCAAAGAAGCTTGTCTAATGCAGGGCACCAATTGGTCGCAGTCGGGGCAATTGCTTTTTTAGGATTCCCCTTATTTTATTTGATATGGACGGAGTGGTTTCCTCAATCTTATGAAACGTTTTGGTTGCGGATTATAGGAAGCTTACTTGGTTTGGGCTTGATGCTCACGCCTTATTGGCCTAATTCGACTAAGCGCTATCTGCCTTGGTTTTGGTTTCTGACTATTTTATACACATTGTCTTTTTTTTCGCTTTTTCATTCCTGATGAATAAAGGCAGTGTTATTTCTGCAATGTCTTTGCTTTGTTCAGTATTTTTATTAGTTTTGCTCGTCGATTTATTGAGCTTGACAGTTTTGCTCCTTCTGGGGTGGGGACTCGCGTTGATTTGCTACTATTTAGTTTCCCCTGAGCTCTATTTTGGTGAAGAGCACATCGAAACGGCGATTGTGATGCTATTTGTTATCGTTGCAGGTTCAACAGTCAATTATAAAACAGCGATGCTACAGCAGCAGCGTTTGGAAGGGATGGCTGCGGCTGCTGGCATGATCGCGCACGAATTAAGAACCCCATTATTAGGAATTAAAAGTGGGGCTAAAGCGATGTCGCGCTATTCACCACAATTATTTGAAGCGTATCATCTTGCAAAAGATCATGGCTTGCTCGGGGGGACTTTAAGAGAAATGCGTTTACAACAACTGGAAGAAGTAAGCGATAGGATCATCTGTGAAATCGATTACGCAAACACAATTATTGATATGCTTCTAATAAAGGCAGGCCGTGAAAATTTTTTGCAAAATTGTGTTTTGGAGCCTTGCTCGATGGCTGATTGTCTTGCTGAGGCGATAGCGAGATATCCTTTTAAGTCTGTGGAAGAGCGCGCACTGGTTTCATGGCAAGGTGATTTTTTGTTCGCAGGCTCTAAATTATTAATGCAGCATGTCCTGTTCAATCTTTTGAAAAATGCATTGTATGTTATTGCAACTGCACAAAAAGGAGAGATTACTATTTGGACTGAAAAAAGGGATAAATTTAATACACTTTATTTTAAAGATTCCGCTATTGGGATGTCTTCGCAACAGTTATCAAAATTATTTAATCATTTTTATACAACTACCTTTATGGGCACAGGAATAGGGTTATCTTTTTGTAAGCTCGTTATGAATCGATTTGGCGGGGATATTCGTTGTGATGCTAAAGAAGGATGCTACACTCAGTTTTTGCTCTCATTTCCTGCGATTTGAATAAAAAAGAGTGATAAAATATTGTTATTTTTGAAAAATATCTAATAGGATTTTCGTTATTTTTTATTTGGAAAAATGAAACAGTCATGTTATTTTTATTGACAGTTTGTTAGGGTCTAGTCTTCGAATGCACCTAATAAAAAAATAACTCTTCGAAGAAGAGTTTCACGAAAGACGTAAACTGAAGATAGAGGAGTAGATCGTCCCTAAGGGATTCACTCTTGTTCTCCTATAAAGGAGGAGAAGGTGCCTTAAGGGTAGATGAAGGTTGCTGATTTAAAGTTCTTATTCGGCATTTGCCCCATAAGGGCTGAGGCGCTATAGAACTGTTATCGATTGTGATATTAATTTGGGTGATAGGAACGCTTCGCTCAGGAGGAGCCATGCAATATTTTTCAATACCTACTTGCTATTTTCCAAGCACGGCCTTATTTATTGATGACAGCCGGGATTTTTTGTTAAATTTTGTTTTGCAATTAGATGAAGGTTTGGCGTATCGAGTTTTTGATTCACCTTTCGATGCACTTGATTGCATTCATAAAAAACGCTGTGAATTAGATTTACTAAGTCAGCGTTGCCTAAGTGAATATACTGAGGCTAAAAATTGTCCGTTAACCAACCATACAATTAATCTTAATTTGGCTGCGATTCATGCCGAGATTTATAATCCACGACGCTTTTCAGAAATTTCTGTTGTCGTAGTTGATTATGCCATGCCCGGTATGGATGGTTTGGAGTTTTGTCGTCGTATTGAAAATACTAAAATAAAAAAAATCCTCTTAACTGGTCAAGCTGATGAAAAACTTGCAATTGAAGCGTTTAACGAAGGGCTAATTCATCGATATATTCAAAAAAGTGATCCTAATGTCGCTGAGCTAATCACCAAAAGTATTTATGATTTGCAATTACAATATTTCCAAGCTATGTCCGATATGATTGTAAGAATGTTATCAGTGGCATCACCAAGCTGCTTACGCGATAAAAAATTTGCTGAATTTTTTCATCAGCTTCGACATGAAAAGCGAATTTTTGAATATTATCTTGCTGATAATTCCGGTAGTTTTTTATTGCTTGATGATGATGCTAACCCAAGTTTTCTTATTGTTAGAAATGAGGCTGATTTACGGTTGCATTATGATTTAGCCTTAGATAACGGAGCAAGCGAGGAGGTGTTAGATCAACTTGCAGGCGGAGAAAAGATCCCATGCTTTTGGCAAGTAAGAACTCAACCGCTAGAGCGCAATGATTGGGCTACATGTTTGGTTCCAGCTCAGCGTTTTGCCTCTGATGAAACCTACTTTTATGCGTACGTGCGGGGACCTGCGTTATTTGATGTTCAACAAGATAAAATTCTATCTTATCATCGTCATTTGGAAGAGCTGGATGCAGAAGAATTGCTTTTAGTCTAAGCTTCCTTTTGAACAATGATCGGAAATTCTTCATTGCGAGCATTAGCTCAGCATTATCTAAAATGGAAGCTGTAGATAGCGCTAACTGGTAACAGCAATGGATTGTTGATCTGTCCGACATAGCTTTCGCTCAGACTGTATTAGTGTTTTTTTAATCAAACGAGAGATACATAGCCAAAAAGTGGTAACTGGTGCTTTTTTCTATCTAATTTTGCTAGACAATCGACGACTTTCATTAGATTTTCTTGACTATGATTGGCGGAAATTGATAATCGAATTAGAGCATTGTTCTTAGGTGTTGCAGGCGCACAGAAAACAGCCCCATAAATATCTTCTTTCTCAAGTTCATTACGCAACCAGATTGTATTGGCTTCGCTGCCTGTAATAAGAGGAATAATCTGCGAATCACTCTCCCCAAGATAAAAGCCAAGATCAAGCAAATGATTTCGTAAAAACAATGCATTATCATGCAGTTTACTACGCCGCCACTCTTCCTTAGCAATAATCGAAAGCGAGGCGGAAAATCCTGCTAGATCGTGGGGCACTAGCGCTGAGCTGAAAATAATTGGTAAGGAAGTGTTGCGGATAAGTTCAATAAGGTCATTGTTCGCAGCGATTATTCCCCCTCGGCCAGAAATGGCTTTGGCAAGACTAGCTGTGACAATATCAACTTGATCGGATAAGCCAAGTTCTGCTACTAAACCACAACCTTGCGGGCCGTGAGTTCCTAGGGAATGAGACTCATCCACGATGAGTACGCAGTCAAATTCTTTTGCTAGCCTTATGTATTCAAATAGAGGACTAATGGTTCCCGTTGTGCTGTAAATGGAGTCTACCGCAATAATTCCTGAGCCATATCGCTCTAAGCGTTTGCGCAATGAGTGTATTGAATTATGGCGAAAGGGAACTGGTTTAGCATTGGCGGCTTTTACTCCCTCCCAAAAAGACATGTGTGCATAAAAATCGAGATAAACTGGTAAATTTCGCGAAGCAAGTGCCTGGATTAAGCCAATATTAGCGCACCAACCCGATTGAGCTAGTAAGGCAGCAGGATAGCGGAGAAATTGGGCAAATTCCTGTTCACAAGCAGAAAGTAGGCTATCCTCTCTCAAAAATACGGGTGATTGCATTTGGCCATTACCATATTTACGCAGGGCATTAATTTGTGCTTCGATAAGTTTAGGATGATGGCTAATATGTAAATAATCATTACTAGAGAATATGAGAGCTTCTGCTGAGGGGGGCTTTCCTTTTAAAATATGCTTTCCATGCCAAGATTGATTGACTCGCACCATAAAATACTCTTGCATGGCGTTATTAACAAAAGGCGGAAATTTTCCTCTTGCATGAGCAGAAGATATAGTTTGCCCTTCATCCAGCGCATTTTGATCATCGTGCTTCGCCATTAATTGCCCTATCCATCTAGGTCTACACAGGATCAGTGTAACGATATTGAGGTATTTATAACAAGGTTATGCTAGAACCTGTTTACATTTCTACTACCTTGGCTAAAATGAATTGATTTTTTAGGTTCCGATGCTTGAAAACAAGCTATTTAATCATGCAAAACAGGGCCTAAATTATCCCTTCCCTAACATTTTCAGTGATTCCACCTAGCCATTTTCCGGATTAGAAATCCTGAGCCATAGAGAACAACACCAGTGAGCATTAAGCATAAAATACGTACAATTGTTGGTGTTGATGAGGCGTCATAAAACAAGGCTTTAACTGTCGCAAAAGTTAAGATCATTAGGGTTGATTTCGCCATGATTTTATCTTTGTGCATGAAGGCAAAGCCAATTACGCACACTGCATAAAAAAGCCAAGAAGCCGATACTGCTAAGGAGCCGTAGGGATTAGTGAGTTGATAGAGCCAGGCTACCCCAAGTAGATGGGCTGTGCCTAAGGCAAAGTAATAAGTGTATTCGTCTTTCATCATAAAATCATCGAGATGAACTCTTAAGACTAACCAAACGCTTGCAAAAGAGGCTATTCCTACTAAAAGCCAAGGCAAACTGAAAGACCCCGCTAGATGATTTAGTATATTGATGTACTCAATTCCAAGAACAATCAGAAGAGCAATTAAAGGGAAAAGAAAAGTACGAGTGAATTTGGGATGTTCTATTTTTTTATAAAGACTAAATCCTAAAATAATAATCACAAATAGCCAAGGCCTTATAAAGGCCGGCAAAAGTTCAAGGTAAATAGAATGAAAACAAACAATTGTAGAAAATGTAATAATAATTATTCTACTGCTGTGCAGACGACCTGGAAACCATGTTTTTGCCGACAAATAAAGAACGACAAGAAGGGATGCGAAGCCGAGTGAAATCCAAGGAGCGAGTGCTGGTTGAATACGGTTAATAAAATAATATTCCATTGCGTAGAAAATTAGGAGAACGGGGAAAAAGCTCCAGGCTTCTTTTTCGGTTAATTGCTTTTGTGTCAATTGGGTATGGAAATAAGTGCCAATAGAAAAAATGAGATAATACAGAGCTAATACTATTGCAATTAAGATATCTTGATTGAGTTGGAAACCAATGTAAGAAGTTACTGAAATCGCTAAATAAGAAGAAATCAGGGTTAACGTTCGTGATTGAACCCAGATGGAAAGTGTGGCGAAGGTAAGAGAGCAAATAATATAGTAATAAAGTGCAAAAATTGCATTAGCATCAAACTCTAAAAGAAGCGGACTAAGGAAAGCACCTAATGCCGCTATAATTGCATAGAGATCATGGTTAATTTTTATATAGAGCCAAATGCAAAATGCAGAAATAAGGCTTGTCATTACAATTGCAGTTTGAAATGTAATGAGATGATAATAACCGTAGGCACCTAAAACTGAAATGTACAAAATGATCGCGCCGGCTGCAGGCAACATACTTGCATAAGCAAGATCATATTCAAATAGTTTGATTCCTGTTGAAATGAGAGCAAGACCGAATAAAGTTGCAAAAACGAGCTGCTTTTGGGGAGTTAACCAGCCTGATTGGATGGAAAGTTTAATGATAAATCCAGCAGCTAATACGAAGCATATTACTGCAACTATACCAAGCCAGTTGCCCGTCCTAACAGGTCGAAGAGGCTTATTAAAGGTTTGATCTTTTTCTGTTTCTTGTTGAACTTCACATGGTTTTTTCTGAGGACTCAACTCTAATTTATTTTCGATAAAAGACAGGCGGGCTTCAATAGCATTTAAACTCTCTTCAATTTTGCTAAAGTCCACTAGTTTCTCCTTACGCAAATTATCGATGGAATTTTATCACGAATTATTTATATTTATCCTAGTTATTTTATCAAATCCTTCCATTAGTTCCCTTATCAATTCTGCAACAGAAATTTCTTTACATAAATGGGCTGATTGCCCTGCCCACATGGACATAAAATCTGTGCAATTTTTCTTGCCTGCCTCAATTCGCATTGCGCGAGTCATCGCGTTTTGTACTGGAAAAGGGAGGATGTCCTTCGCATGAGCGGACATGCGTTCAATAAATTTGTTCCTTATACCACGAGCTAACCTTCCTGAAAATGCTGTGGTTAATATTGTGTTATCCTTTTTGGTTTCTAATAAGGCCTGTTTGTACATAGGATGAATTTCTGATTCAGTGCAGGTTAAAAAAGCTGTCCCCATTTGGACTCCTGAAGCCCCTAGCAAATAGGCAGCTGAAATGGCTTTTTTCTCCATAATTCCTCCTGCTGCAATGACAGGAATTTTTACATATTTCGTGATCTGAGGAAGTAAACTTAAAAGGCCAATTAATCCGTCCTCTGCATTGCCAATAAAAGTACCGCGATGGCCGCCGGCCTCGCTGCCTTGGGCAACGATCATATCTACCCCTGATTTTTCAAGTAAAATCGCTTCTTCGACATTGGTTGCTGTGCCTATGAGTAGGGTATTCTGTTTCTTTAACTTGTTTACCCAGGTTTTATCAAGTAACCCAAAAATGAAGCTAAAAACGGGCACCTTTTCTTCAACAATCACACTCATTTGCTCTTCAAAATGAGGAGTATAGGGGGCTGAAACCGGTTGAGGCTTATAATTTAGTTCAGTACATGCTTGCTCGAGGAGTGTGCAGCTATGGGCAATTTGCTCTGGCGAAGCATAATGCTCGTTCGGTATAAAAAGATTAATTGCAAACGGTTGCTTGGTTAACTTGCGAATTTCATGAATAGTTGTTCTTATGTCTCCAGCGGGCATATAGGCTGCCCCAAAAGAACCTAATCCTCCGGAATTGGAAACAGCGGCAACAAGATTGGGTGTGGTGGAACCTGCCATGGGCGCTAAGAAAATTGGAAACGGAATACCAAGTTTTCTGGTAAGAGTTATCGTTGGCTCCATGGATGAGCTTCCTTTTAATGTGTAGAATGGCAATAACTTAAGGCAGGTTGCTTGGCAAGAAGAATACCAAACTTGCAAACTATAGCAGATCAAATAACGCGTGATAAGCTAAATTATTCTTGACAATACTGGCTTGTTTTTACAGATTTAGTTTAAGCCGGGTTTGAGTCGCCCAGGGTTTAATGGCAATATTGCTATTTGTTCCTTAAAGAAAGCCTATTTTCACAAGGAATCTAGAAATACGATTTACTTGCCAGTATCATCATTTAGATTCGAAGTAGAGGATTTAATCATGCGTTTTAGTGTTTACGCCTTACTTGTTGCTTTACCGCTAAGTAGTTATGCTTTCAACACTGTGGATAGGCACCAAATCGAGGATAGAATTAAGCCAATTGGCGAAATTCACATAGCCTCGCAAAGTACTCCCTCTTCGACGCAGCGATTGATTCAAACGGGATCTGAGACAAATACTAAGGAAACACTTGGCCAAGCGACTTATCAACAATATTGTTCAACTTGCCATCGCGATGGAGTTGCGGGCGCGCCCAAATTTCGTGACAAGGCGGATTGGCAGCCTCGTCTTGATAAAAAAACACTGGATGAGCTTGTTGCTTCCGCGATTAAAGGGTTGAATGCAATGCCAATGAAAGGTACCTGTATGCAGTGCAATGATGAAGAGATAAAAAATGCAATTCAATATATGTTACCGCAATCATGAGTAAGTTCACTTATAGACGTTTACAAGGGCTGCTTGCTTTTTTGAGCTTCTTTGTGCTGGCTAGCTCTTTTTATTTTCAATATGTTAAGGGATTAGCACCTTGCCCCTTATGTTTAATGCAGCGTTTTTGTGTGTTGTTATTATTTATGATTTGCTTTATTGGGGTAAATACCCGCAGCTTAAGAGGAGGCAAAATAATAGCTGGGCTACAAATGTTTGTTGCTGCATGCGGTCTATTTTTTGCAGGCCGCCAACTCTGGATTCAATCCCTTCCTGCTGGCCAAGCACCTAGCTGTATGCCAGATCTCGATATCTTAATTCGTTATTTTCCATGGCGCGATGTGATGCGCACTCTTCTCTGGGGGACAGGCGATTGTGCAGAAATTTCCTGGCAATGGTTAGGTTTATCCATGCCAGCTTGGGCAGCCCTCTATTTCTTTTTCTTATTAATAGTAGCAATTCCTGTTTTTTGGATTTTGCGTAAGCAGATTGCTGCTGCTTAGGGGATAAGAATTTTACTTTGAAAAGTCCTGATTAGCAGTGATAAGGTTATCTTTTCTTGCAATGGGATAAACTAGCGTGTTATAAAAATTTTAATACCTCTCCGCTGGAAGGACACTATGCGGTTATCTCATACTATAGGTTTAAGTATCATTGTTTGCTGGTTAGCCGGGTGCGAGCAAGTTGCGGTGATATCCACCCCCAAAAAGCAGGCAATTGCATCAAACAGCGAGCTTGCCGCCAAAGCACAAAATTATTTCTGGGAAACCTTGCACGGCGGAAATTACCAAGATATTCCTAAAGCGGACTACCTATTGATGGCTGCTTATTTACAAAATCCAAATGATCCAAAACTTGCTGCTCATCTGGGACTTCTTCATTTGTGGAAAATTACTGAGCGTCAGCGCAATAAAGATGAATCACCCACGATCGTTAATGAAATTATATTATCTCGAAAATACCTGGCTGATGCGTTGCAGCTTGATCAAAAAAATCCTATCTATCAAGGGTTTGCAGGAGATACTCAATTAATCGAAGGACAAATTTTTCATGATCAGCGCGAGGAAACAAAGGCTTATTTCCTATTGAAAAAAGCGATACATAATTGGCCTGAGTTTAATTATTTTACCGCTGGCTATCCAATGACAACTTTGCCCCCCGATTCTAAAAATTTTAAGGAAGCTTTGTCTTGGCAATGGAGCACTCTTGATTTGTGCCAAGGAAGTAAAATTGATCGCAAAAATCCTGTTTATAGTGTTCCCCCAACCAAAGATGACCAGGGTGAAAAACGAGCTTGCTTCAATTCTTGGATTGCGCCTTTTGGCTTTGAAGGTTTTTTCATGAATATGGGAGATATGTTAGTTAAATCTGGGGATTGGCAAACTGCGGTCGTAATCTATAAAAATGCTCAACTCGATAAAAATTATGCAAAATGGCCTTATCGAGAAATGTTAGAAAAACGCATTACTAATGCAAGAGAAAATGTTGGTAATTTTCAGAAAGAATTTTCTGATCCGGATAAAGCGATAATGTTTAATTCTGGATATGGTTGTATGGTTTGTCATCAAAGCGTTGCAAAGTGATAGTCACAGCTTTGATAATTTTGCCAAGAGGGAGAAGTGGCTAACGCTCTAAAAGAAATCCTCCTTTGATCCACTGGTAAATAAGCACCCAGTTAGCTATTATCGCCAGCCATTGTAATTATTAAAGCACCTTCATATGAATAAGTTTAGCTCCGAGCTTATTAAGAAACATGCTTACACTAAAGCGCGAGTGACGCGCATCAGTACGCCCCATGGTGATTTTTTAACCCCCGTGTTTATGCCTGTAGGGACTCGTGCAGGTGTGAATAATATGACCCCTCGGGAGTTACTTGAGGCGGGCAGCCAAATTGTTCTCGGCGGCAATACTTATCACATGCTTTGTGCTCCAGGCATGTCAGTGATTGAGAAAGCTGGAGGTATGCACCCTTTTATGGGGTGGCACGGTCCGATGTTAACTGACAGTGGTGGTTTCCAAGTCTTTAGCCTATCGAAGAATAAAGAAATTTGTAGTATTGATGAAGAGGGGGCACATTTTCGCTTGCCAGGATCCACCCGTCTAATTCATATGACGCCCGAGATGTCGCTTGAAACACAAAAAATCATTGGTGCTGACATCATTATGGCGTTTGACCAATGTACACCAGATCACTGTTCGCGGGAAGAGGTAAAGCGTATCATGAAGCGCACTCATCGTTGGCTTAGGCAATCGATAGACTATCATCAAAAATATCCTACTTCTCGGTACGGGGCAACTCAGGCTTTATTTGGGATCGTGCAAGGGGGGATTTATGAAGATTTACGTCAAGAGAGCGCTGATTTCATTACCTCGATGAATCCAGACGGTATAGCCATCGGTGGTGAAACAGTGGGGTTTAATATGAAAACCACGATTGATATTATCCGTTGGATTAATAAATACTTACCCGAAAACAAGCCGCGTTATACGATGGGGGTAGGGATGTCGCCTCAAGATTTGCTGGATGTAGTAGCTGAAGGAATCGATATGTTCGATTGTGTCGCGCCGACAAGAAATGCGCGGCATGGATCGTTATACTGTGGGGAATTAATCAAAGAGGGGAACTGGCTAAGGTTTGCAAGTCCTTATGAGAATGCGCGCATTCAAATTAAAAAAGCATGTTTTGCTAGTGACTTAGAACCTATTATGCCTTCATGCACATGCTATACTTGCCAACATCATTCTCGGGCGTTTTTGCATCATTTAAGTAAACAAAGAGCAAACCTCTTTACTGCGTTAGCGAGTATTCATAATGTCCATGTAATGAATGAAGTTTGTGCTAAAATGCGCGACCTAATCTTTAGTTCGTAGGCTATATAAAGAATATACAGGAGAGCTTTAATGATTTTGATTAACACTTCCAAAGGTGAAATTCGTTTGGAACTACACGAAGAAAATGCCCCAAAGACGGTGGAAAATTTTCTAAATTATGTTCGTAAAGGATTTTATACCGATACCATTTTTCATCGGGTCATTGATGGTTTTATGATTCAAGGTGGTGGGTTGACTGCGGAAATGGTACAGAAAACTACTGATGCGCCAGTAAAGAATGAAGCTAAACAAGCGAAACCCAATAAACGGGGCACGATCGCAATGGCTAGAACAATGGATCCTCACTCCGCAACAGCTCAATTCTTTATCAATGTTGCTGATAATGCCTTCTTAAATTTCAGCGGTGAACACGCCCAAGGCTATGGCTACTGCGTTTTTGGTGAAGTTGTTGAAGGAATGGATGTGGTGGACGCTATTGCTAAAGTTAAAACAGGTCAGCGTAAAGGGCATGCCGATGTTCCTGTGGAAGAGGTGGTTATTCACGAAATTCTCGAAATCTGATCAGTCCCATGGAATGAAGCGCAATAATCCGTGATGGTTCAGGGCTTCACAAACAGTCGAAGCTCTGGCGGATTCCTGCTTTGGTTCTAAGCACAGATTTTTAGTCGATTCAGGACCTCATTGGTTTTGGCAAAAAGTCAGGCTTGAGCAGAGGTTGTGAGATGCTGTTGCCCGCATGCATGAAATGGTTAATACGCAAAACACTAATCAGTTATTTTCTTACTCGTTTACGCAGGCTGGCAGAGTAATCAAATTTTGGGATTTCAACATGAAAGAAGATTGCTAATAATCGCGTTGAAAAAATAGCAAGCAAAGTAATCATGATGTTAATGCCGTTTGAAAGCTGGAAATAATCCAAAATAATAAATAATAATGCTCCGGCAAGTGCAATCACAGCATACAATTCTTTACGCAGAACTAAGGGAATATCATTGCAAAGTATGTCGCGCAGCATCCCACCACAGATCCCGGTAATCATGCCGCTAAGAATGGCTACGCTAGGTGATAAGCCGTTACTGAGACTTTTTTGTGTGCCGATAATCACAAAAGTTGATAAACCCAGCGCGTCAAGCACGAGAAAAACTTTCATGATTTTTACTAATGAGTGAGCAATAAAAATAGTTAGAAAAGCACAAGCAGAAGTATATAAAAGGTACTCCGGATGAGCTACCCAAGTGAGCGGATAGGTATTTAATAGGAGATCTCTCACTGTTCCTCCACCAAGAGCGGCAATGGATGCAATGAGAACAACCCCAAAAAAATCCATTTTTTTGCGCCCAGCGGCTATGGCCCCCGTAACCGCTTCGACACAGATGCCCATAATAAACAGATAATGCAGTAACATAAATTTTGCTTAGTGTTCAAAAAATGGGAATCATACCATTCTTTATCTAGCTGGCGAAATAGTTCGTTAAGCGCTAGGATTATAATAAAATTGAATCATCATCTCGGAGTAGTGATAAATGGTTGAAACGCAATCAGGAAAACCGTTCCTATTTATAAACGCGGTCGATAAAGATTTGCATGATAATATTCTGCGGTTGGATCAGAAATTGAAGGGATTCCTAGCAGAAATTAACGTAAAACTTGAAGCGATTGATGGGGATGAATTGGAGTTGAAAGAGGAGCGTAAAGAACAATTACTTCTTTTAAGTGAAGAAATAAAAAAAGCAATTAGCGGAATAAAAAATCTGGTAAACACGGTTCTTGAGGATGGACTAACTAGCAGTGAATTTGCAGAGATGAATCGCGAAAATTTAGATTCGTTGCGCGAAGGATTTAAACAAAGTCTTGAGAAGATATCGAAAATGAGGGAAGAATTTTAGTGTGAGCCCATGTGAGTTACTTTGATTACGTAATCCAGACTTTCCTTGTTCACAGTAAGTAGTGATGCATTTTAAATCACTTTTTCTGTTTACTCGAAATAGGTGGTGCTAAATTATGGGAATAAAAGGATTTCAATATTTTTTAGTTATATTAACACTCCTTTTCTCTTTACACTCAGCCAATAGTTCAACTCCGAGTGATTCCGCTGCGCAATCGGGACAACTAGAGCAGCAAGTCGATCAGATTGTAGCCACAAACATGAAACTTTATAGCATTCCTGGGCTTGCGATCGCTGTGCTGCAAAAGGGTAAACCTACCTTATTAAAAGGCTATGGCTATGCAGATGTTCAATCGCAGCAGCCAGTAGGGAAAGATACCTTATTTGCAATTGGTTCGGTTTCTAAAGTGATTACCGCATTTGCAATAATGATGTTAGTTCAACAAGGGAAGATAAATCTTGACGACTCTGTGCTTCAATATATTCCTAAAGCTCCACAAGCATGGCAGGCTGTCACTATTCGCCAGTTACTTTCTCACTCGAGCGGTATTCCACAACATCAAGGACCGTATTTGCCTTGGGAGCAAATTTGGCAAACAATGGCGCAAAAGCCGATGCAGTTTACGCCTGGTACGGGTATAAAATATAATAATTTTGGTTACATTGTGCTTGATCGTGTTATTGAAAATGTTAGTCATCAATCCTTGAGTGATTTTTTTCAGAACACTATTTTTCAACCGCTGGGGATGAATCAGACTGGTTTTCCCCCCACTTTATTTCCTGCAGGGTTAGCTACTGGTTATCAGGTTAACAATGGGGTAATCGAGCCAAATCCAAATAAAAAGCCCTGGCAACAAATGTGGGGATCAGGGGGTATTGTTTCTTCGATTACCGATATGGCCAGGTTTGATGCTGCTATGAGTGCTGGACAATTATTATCACCTTCGTCTTACAAACAACTGTGGAGCCCAACTTTCTTAAAAAATGGCCAACCTGCTGGGCATAAAGATTGGGCATGGGCTTTAGGTTGGCAAGTCTCTTACGATCATGACAAACTGGTTGCTTTCAAGAATGGAGCAATAAGAGGATATAGCAGTTGGATTGTTCGTCATATTGATGATCAGGTTAGTATTATAATTTTGGCAAATACTAATCATGTCCCTTTGAAAAAAATAGCAAAACAAGTTTTTAAGCAGGTTATGTCAACCCAAAAAGGGGATCAAAACACGAATTGATAGGAACTGTTTCGCTATCCATGGACGCGGGGGAATAAAGCTATAGATTAGTTTGGTTATCCATATTTTTTAACTGGAAGTGGTTTTATTTTTCTCATCGCGCGGTTATTCTCAGTGTTCTTTTAACTCTAGAAGTTTAATAATGGCTATTAGTGGTTGGTATTATCCCTCAATCATTGCTCTTGTATTATATGGAGCATGGGGATATTGGGGGGCTAGAGCATCCAGTTTTATAAATCCTCTATCCATTACGTTTTATTCGAGTCTTGGGGTCTTAATCTCTGGTGTGTTAGCGTTGGCCTTGCTTGACTTTAAGCCAGAACTTTCGGCAAAAGGTAGCGTCTATGGATTATTGAATGGATTAGCTAGTGGCATTGCTTGTATTTTTTTCATTTTAGCATTGCGTAAAGGCCCAGCAATGCCTGTCGTGTTAATTACCTCAATGTATCCTTTGATTACTTTAATCTTATGCATAGTGTTTCTCAAACAGGGTATTACGATACGACAAACGTTAGGAATGATTTTCGCGATTATCGCTTTAATATTGTTTTCCACTGAAGCGTAAGAATCTGTTTTCAAATCTTCACAATTGGGAAAAATCATATTATTGTGTTATAATGCGCCAGTTAATAGGGGAAGCCGCATGTTCTCTGAGTTTGCGGGATCTGTAGGTAAACGATAAAGTAAATTCCCCATAACAAACGGAAAAAGTAGTCAAGCGCATTTGAAAAAACGATGGATTGCGGTTTTTTCAGTGCTTTAAGTCCTAACTTAACAAAAGGGTATTGAATGAAAAAATTAGCATTAGTAATGGGTTTGTTAATTCCAGTATTATCATTTGCTGCTAATGTCCCTCCCAATAGAACAATAGATATGTTTCAAGAACAATGTGCTAAGGAGAAAGATCCTGTAAAGCGTCAAAATTCTTGCCACATTCTTGATCGTCACAGCGAATCTCAACTAAATATTCCCGAATTCCATAAAGAAACTGTCACTGTATAAATAAACAGATCACTGATCCTGGTCGCTAGATAGGCCAGGATCAAAAAAAGTCTATTATCATTTATCTGTTACCCAATCCATCCTATTTCAATTAACTCGTAAAAGGCTTCTGATAGTGGATAGCAAATTGCGGTTCTTCCTCATGGAGAGAAACGATGTCGTATTGATTCTTTTGCAGCCGATATCGTTTCGCTAAAATACTTACATTAATTAGCACAATGCATGCAAGGCCAATCATAATAAGGCACGGTGAGCTAGGGAGATGAGTTTTTCGGGCTAAATAATCAGATATAAGGGGCGGCAATCCGGATGCGAGGCTAGCGGCTACTGAAAATACGATAGATAGGGCGGTACAACGGATTTGTAGGGGGAACAGTTCGGTGAGGAGAACAGAAGACACACTATAGTAGCAGGCACAAGGAACAGAGATTAACATCTGCATCAGGAGAAAACTGTTTGGATGACCATAATTGACGGCGTACATAAAAGGATAAGAAAGAACCAAAAATCCAGTTGTTGCCCACGCTAACATTTTTAGGCGATCTTGTTTGTCTGAGAACCATCCAAAAAGGGGAATAAGAATAGTGACAAAGGTAAGCGATGACATAGTCGACATGACAATGAAGGTTCGCGAGACATGCGAGTATTGAGCGGCATGCAAAGGAATGTAGAGATAGAAGAAAAACCCGGTAGCAACAGACAAAAAACTGGCAAAAAAAGCGTAGTTAAACATGAAAGGATTTCTCTTTACGAAGTCCAGGGATTGACTATAAATTGCTCGAGTTGTTGGCTTTACTCGTTCCGCATAATACATGATATAAGCTAAACTCTCAGGCATTCTATAACGGATATATGAACCAACCAGTGTAGTAAATATTGCCAGTAAGAATGGGATTCGCCATAACCAGTCTTGAGTAAAGAGATAAGTATTACCCAGTGCATGAGTCATTTCGACAACGGTGGAAGCAAGAAGGTAGCCCGCTTTTACCCCTACTGATGGCCAACATCCGCGAAAGCCACGTCGCTCATTACTGCCGCTTTCTACCAAAAAAGAGGCTGAGTTTAAAAATTCGGAACCTAACGCCATGCTCTGGATTATTCTGAAAGTAAGTAATAACCCGGCAGAAAAAAAACCGATTTGCTGGTATTTAGGAATTAAACCAATGAGCACAGTTGATAATCCCATGATTAAAATAGAGCACATCAACACGTTTTTTCGTCCATAGAGGTCAGATAAGAGTCCTAAAATGAAAGCCCCGACAGGTTTGGCTAAGTAAGCGAGAAAAATGAGAGATAAAATAACGGTGGGATTCCCTTGGTTATCGCCTATTAACACTCGTGAGAGTTCAGCTGATAGGAAATAGCAGATCGAGATGTCATACGCTTCAACAACATTCCCCATGAAGCCACCTAAAATAATTTTAGTTTGATGTTTCATATTCAACCTGTGTTTGAGGCAAGCAATCATATTCCTGAAAGAGATGGCTGAGCATACTGGAACAATACTGCCCTATTTTGTAGAAGTCTTCGTGTTGGCTTGCAAACAACTCACGAGTGCGATCACAGGAGCGGCTGCTTGCTAAAGAATAAATAAAAAAATCATTTTCCAACTTCGCAGCCAAGGAGTAGCCAATCGGATAGCAGTGTTTAATCTGTTTTAAATAGTAAAGCTCGTCATATCGCTCTGGACTATATAAGGATTGCCAATTAGCTTGGCCGCAAGCACTATACCAAGCCGTGTGATAGGACTTGTCGTAACGCCAAAGGTTACTGCTAAATAAGTTAAACTCCATGGCAGGAGTAGAGGAAAAACTAAGTATCTTATGTTTTCTATCGATCCGCGATATGGCCATGTGGCTAATTTCATGAATGCCCAGTACATCTCTGAACACACTTGATACTCTGGATCTGAAGGCAAAAAGAGCCTCCAGTAATTGCGGGTGGGGTACTGCGTCTATGCAATTAGTTTCCATTACTGACTCTCAAACAGGCTCCATGTTAATGACTAAAGTGCTTTATTGATGATAAAGCCAGGTCGATAATTTTTTTGGATTGCTCTTCGCTGGCATTGATTTGACTTACATCGTTAATTAAGTCAAGAAGAAAGCCAGGAGTTTCTTTTCCTAAGTGAGGCATATTATATAGTTTTGCAGCATGAGTGAGAATATAGAGAAGCAAATTCTTCGTAATAGTTACTTTATTTCCAGAGGTCGCATCGTCGCTATGACTGTCACCAAATAGTAGCCAACCTGGCGAAACATTTAGTTTCGCTGCAATTTCAACGAGCTTAACTGGCTCAGGAATTGCCTCTCCACGAAGATACTTCCGGCATATTTGTACCGAATAACCAGTAATTTCAGCTAACTTATGAATACAAACGCCAGATGTCGAACGCTGTGAATTGAATCCCGCAGCAATCATTGCATCACGTAAACGGTAAGCAAACTGTTTTGTTAAGTCAACTTTCTCCATGGATGCAGAGATTCAAAAAAGTAAATTACACAAATGGTAACAAAGTGTTTTAAATCGTGCAAATTACAGATTAAACGAAACAATTAGTTTCTTTTAGAAATTAATTGTTGCAAATGTGAAATCGCTATGTAATAATTCATGCGAAACTAAGGGACAGTTTCAAGCTAGAGTCTATTTACTGTAAGGCCCGATGGAACATTGTCTTTACAGGTGAGTCCAAATTAAGGAAAGAGTGGTTTAACCTTAGCAGTTAACCTCGCAAAATTCTGTGGCTTGAATCGATATAACTTCCATTCAAGCCTCTCTTTTTTTCTATTAATAAAGGGTTATTGACCATCATAGGTGTTTACTATGATTAATCAGACATCTTCCTTAGTAGTTATTGCTTTGTGATCTCAGCTTCTATATAATCATCGCCATTTCACATGGTAGAACGAATACTAGGCACGTAGCTCAGTGGTAGAGCACCACCTTGACATGGTGGTGGTCGGTGGTTCGATCCCACTCGTGCCTACCAAATAACCCTGCTGCGCAGGGTTTTTTTTTCTCATAGAATCATTAATATTTATGTGGGCTTGGGGGATGGAGGGACAAAGATGCCAAATATTAAATTACCAGACGGAAGCGTCAAACATTTTGAGCACCCCATAACTATTCATGATGTGGCTCAAAGTATCAGTCCTGGCTTGGCCAAAGCAGCTCTCGCAGGTCGTGTAGATGGGGATTTAGTTGATACAAGCTATACCATTTCTCACGATTGTGAATTAGTGATTATTACCGAGAAACAAGAAAAAGAAAGCTTGGAAGTGATCCGGCATTCTACCGCACATTTATTGGCACAAGCGGTTAAAAGTTTGTTCCCCAGCGCGCAAGTCACTATCGGCCCTGTTATTGAAGATGGATTCTATTATGACTTTGCTTTTGGCAGACCATTCACACCTGAAGATTTGGAGCGTATAGAAGAAAAAATGTACGAATTGGCGAAGGCCGATTATCCAATCCTTCGTCGTGAGCTTCCTCGGGATGAAGCTATCGATTATTTTCGCAGTTTAGGTGAGGAATACAAGGCTAAAATTATTGCTGATATTCCTAAGGGTGAAGTCATATCTCTTTATAAGCAAGGGGATTTTGAAGATCTTTGTCGTGGCCCCCATGTACCATCAACTGGCCGCCTTAAAGCATTTAAGCTAACTAAGGTAGCAGGCGCTTACTGGCGTGGTGATGCGCGCAATGAAATGCTGCAGCGGATTTATGGAACCGCATGGACAGACAAAAAAGCGCTTACGGATTATTTGTATCGTCTTGAAGAAGCAGAAAAGCGCGATCATCGTAAACTTGGAAAGGCCCTTGATTTCTTTCACTTTCAAGATATTGCACCTGGTATGGTGTTTTGGCATCCCAAAGGATGGACTGTTTATAAATTGCTTGAGCAATATATGCGCGATCGGCTAGTTGATTACGGATATCAAGAAATCAGAACCCCCCAACTTGTTGATAAAATTTTATGGGAAAAATCAGGCCATTGGGAGAATTTCCGTGAGGAAATGTTTGTTACAGAAACAGAGAATCGCCAATATGCGGTCAAACCAATGAATTGCCCCTGCCATGTGCAGATCTATAATCAAGGATTAAGAAGTTATCGCGATCTGCCAATGCGTCTTGCCGAATTTGGAAATTGTCATCGCTGCGAGCCTTCAGGTGCTCTACATGGTTTGATGCGTGTTCGCAATATGGTACAGGATGATGCGCATATCTTTTGTACTGAAGAACAAATCCAATCTGAAGTCGCGATGATGCTTGAACTGGTAAAATCAGTTTATACTGACTTCGGTTTCACAGAAATAAAGTATCGATTGGCTTTGCGCCCAGAAAAGCGGGTGGGTAGCGATGCCGTTTGGGATAAAGCTGAAAATGCACTTAAAGAAGCAATGAATGGCCACGCTATTACGTGGATAGATGCGCCAGGGGAGGGCGCATTTTATGGTCCTAAAATCGAGTGTTCTTTAGCCGATTGTTTAGGTCGAATTTGGCAATGTGGTACAATACAAGTTGATTTTTCCATGCCTGAGCGATTAGGTGCGCAATACATCGCCGAAGATGGATCCAAACAGACCCCTGTGATGTTGCATCGCGCAATTTTAGGTTCACTTGAGCGTTTCATGGGTATTTTAATCGAGCATTATGCTGGGCGGCTGCCGCTTTGGTTAGCCCCATCGCAGGCTGTTGTGCTTACAATCAGTGATAAACAGCATGATTTTGCGCGAAAAGTGACTAATATTTTGCAAAAACAAGGGATTCGTGCAAATTTTGACTTGAGAAATGAGAAGATTGGCTTTAAAATCCGCGAGCACACCATGCAAAAGGTTCCTTATTTGCTCGTTATTGGTGACAAAGAAGTCGAAAATGAGTCCGTCGCCGTGCGAACTCGCGAAGGTACTGACCTTGGTGTGATGAGTATTGATACAATTTGCGATGTTTTGCACAAAGAAATTGGGGCAAAAGGTCGTGTTAAAAATGATTAACAGCTATTTGGAGGAATGAACTATTAGTGCATCAAATAAGCGTGACGGCGATCGCGCGCGGATTAATGAACAGATCAATGTACCTGAGGTACGCTTAATTGATGTCGATGGCAATCAGGTGGGAATTGTATCAACGCGAGAAGCCCTGCGTGCAGCAGAAGAAGGAGGGTATGATTTGGTGGAGATATCCCCCACTGCTAAACCTCCAGTATGCCGTATCATGGATTATGGTAAGTTTCTCTTTGAGTTGAGTAAAAAACAAGCAGAAGCAAAGAAAAAGCAGAAGCAAATTCAAGTCAAAGAACTGAAATTCCGTCCAACGACGGAAGATGGAGATTATCAGGTCAAGCTACGCAACCTGATCCGTTTCCTAAATCATGGCGACAAAGTCAAAATCACTCTGCGATTTCGCGGTAGAGAAATGGCTCATCAGGAAATTGGTATGAAAATCATGGAGCGCTTGCAACGCGATACTGCTGAACATGCAGTTATTGAGCAGCATGCCAAACGTGAAGGTCGTCAATTGTTGATGGTTTTAGCGCCGAAGAAAAAGCAATAGTAGTTGTTGAATATCTTTGCTCGGTGGGCATGAGTCCACAAAAGAGCTGATTGAAAGCGCTACATCATAATTAGCAGTAATGTGAATGCGGAGTAAAATGTTATGCCAAAATTGAAGACACATAGTGGAGCTGCAAAACGCTTCCGGAAAACAGCAAATGGCCGGGTTAAGCGTCGTGGTGCTTACAGAAACCATATCCTCACTAAAAAGTCACCCAAGCAAAAACGCCATTTACGCGTTGCTTCAGGTGCTTTAAAAGAGTGTGACGCGCGTTTAGCTAGACGCATGTTGCATGGTAGTTAAGGGGAGGATTCGAAGATGCCAAGAGTTAAACGTGGTGTGACGGCTAAAGCACGTCATAAGAAAATTTTAGACCAAGCCAAAGGTTATTACGGTGCCCGTAGCCGGACGTACCGAGTCGCCAAACAAGCAGTTATTAAAGCGGGCCAATATGCCTATCGTGATCGGCGTCAGAGAAGACGTCAATTCCGTGCGTTGTGGATTACCCGAATTAATGCACAAGCCCGTGAGTGCGGAATGTCATATAGCCGTTTAATTGATGGTTTGAAGAAAGCCGGGATCGAACTAGATCGCAAGATATTGGCGGATATGGCTGTGTACGATAAACACGCTTTCGCAGCAGTTGCTGAAAAAGCAAAAGCGGCGCTTGCTTAATAGGTAATGGCTCATCCCTCATGCTTATGCTTACTCGAACGGTTCGGCCGTTCCCGGCTAGAGGCTGAGTAATTACTTAAGAGTTTTTGTTGCCAATTCGCTAACTTGTAGCCTAAGGGACAAGTTAGTAGAATTGATAACAATGCTTAATTACTATCTGTATAATTATTAAGGAGGCTATAGCCTCCTTTTTTACATGTGGGCTTAATCATGCAAGATATTATCCTGTTACGGCAAAAAGCCGCTGATGCGATTTCTCAAGCACAAGACGTTACAATCTTGGAGAATATCCGTGTCGAATATCTAGGAAAAAAAGGCCATTTGACCGAGATTCTCAAAGGATTAGCAGGTTTATCTGCGGAAGAAAGACCTAAAGTAGGGCAACTAGTCAATCAGGCTAAGATTGATATCAGTAAACTGATCGAAGAAAAAATGGCGCATCTTAAAGAGATGCAGCTGCAAAAAAAACTATCGGCCGAAAGGATTGACGTGACTCTTCCTGGACGCAATCATAAATCAGGCTCCTTGCACCCAGTCACGCAAGTTAAACAAAGGGTCAATGATTATTTTAGCCGTATGGGCTTTGATATTGTTGAAGGGCCTGAAGTTGAAACTGAATTTTATAATTTTGAAGCGCTTAATATCCCAGGGCATCATCCCGCTCGTGCGATGCATGATACCTTTTATTTTGGGGACGGACGTTTATTACGTACACACACTTCCCCTGTACAAATACGAACAATGGAAAAACGGAAACCGCCAATGCGTTTGATTGCCCCAGGACGCGTTTACCGTTGTGACTCAGATTTAACCCATACCCCTATGTTCCATCAAGTGGAAGGATTGTTAATTGATAAACATGCAACACTTGCCGGGTTAAAAGGCGTATTGCAAGACTTTTTTGCCCATTTTTTTGGGCGAGAACTCGCATTGCGGTTTAGACCATCTTATTTTCCTTTCACCGAACCTTCGGCTGAAGTGGATATTGAGTGTACTCAGTGCGCTGGCAAAGGGTGTCGTTCTTGTAAGTTCACTGGATGGCTAGAGGTGCTAGGCTGTGGCATGGTTCACCCTAATGTGCTAGAAGCGGTTAATATCTCACCTGAGGAGTACCAAGGTTGGGCGTTTGGTATGGGTATGGATAGATTGGCAATGTTGTATTTCGGCATTGACGACTTGCGAATGATGTTTGAAAACGATTTGACTTTTTTAAGGCAGTTCTAAGGATTTGTTTACATTTTTTGGGTAAAGCTAGCGAAATAGAAGCGGATCCTAGCGATACAATAGGTCGATATTAGGCAGATATTTATGAAAGTTAGTGAATTGTGGTTACGTGAGTGGGTAAACCCTTCTTTAAATGAACAGCAACTTGCGTCACTCTTAACCATGGCTGGTTTAGAAGTCGATGCAGTGACCCCTGTTGCCGGTGTGTTCGAACGAGTCATTGTTGCACAGGTAATGAGCACGAAACCTCATCCGCAAGCTGATAAATTGACTTTGTGTGAAGTGAATACAGGCAGTGCGAGCCCGATAAAAGTGGTTTGCGGTGCTGCAAATGTTCGAGCTGGATTAAAGGTAGCTCTTGCCCAGGTTGGCGCCAATCTTCCTGGAGGTTTAGTGATTAAGGAGGCAACGCTGCGGGGGGAGTTATCTCAAGGCATGCTTTGCTCTGCTACTGAGCTTGGCTTAGCGGATGCTTCAGAAGGGATCATCGAATTAGAAGATGATGCACCAATTGGTACTGATTTACGTACCTATTTAGCTCTCGATGACCACGTACTTGATATTGATTTAACACCTAACCGAGCTGATTGTTTTAGTATCTTGGGTATAGCGCGCGAAGTATCGGCGATAACCCGATTACCACATAAGGTGGTTCCTCAACACACTACCCAACCAGCAACAGACGAAACGTTAACGATTCGATTACAAGCTAAAGATGCCTGTCCACAATATGCTGGCCGTATCATTCGCGGTATTAACTTTCACGCAAGAACTCCCGGTTGGATGAGTGAGCGATTGCGCCGTGCAGGATTGCGCTCTATTCACCCAGTAGTTGATGTGACTAATTATATCATGCTCGAGCTAGGCCAACCGATGCATGCATTTGATTTGCAAACCATAAAAGGGGATATTATTGCCCGTTTTAGTAAGGATACTGAAACCCTTGAGCTACTCGATGGCCAAGAAGTAAAATTAAATAATAACGTCTTGGTGATTGCAGATAGCGAAAAACCTTTAGCCATGGCGGGTATAATGGGTGGGCAGGTAAGTTCTGTGAAGGAAGATACTCAAGATATCTTCCTAGAAAGTGCATATTTCAATCCACTTACGATCGCTGGAGTTGCCAGAAGCTTTGGAGTAACGAGTGATTCCTCTCAGCGATTTGAACGTGGGGTTGACCCTAATTTGCAGGTTTTGGCATTAGAGCGTGCTACAGCGCTCCTATTGGATATTGTTGGCGGACGCCCAGGGCCCATTTCGTTAGCTTCAGAGCCTCAGTCCTTGCCTGCGAAAGTAAGCGTGCAATTTAACCCAGCAAGAGTAAAACAGATCACTGGTATGACTGTCGATGAAGAGGATATGGTTGCGATGCTGCAAGGTTTAGGGATGAGCGTACAGAAGGAATCAGCCTTATGGAAGGTGGAAGTTCCTTCTCACCGCTTCGATATCAGTCTTGAGGCAGATTTAGTTGAAGAAATCATCCGTCTTTACGGCTATGATAAAATGCACGGAGAAAAAATAACTTGCGCAGTACAAGCAGGGACTATAAACCCGTATGAGGCGCTTTCCGCCCGAATTGCCCGGTTATTCACTGCTAGGGGATACCACGAAACAATTAGTTACAGTTTCGTTGATCCAGAATTGCAGCAAACGCTTTACCCAAATGCAGAAGTATTGCAACTGCTCAACCCTATTTCTTCTGAACTTTCACAGATGCGAGTTAGCATGTGGCCTGGATTGCTTGCTTCTATGGTTTACAATGTTCATCGGCAGCAGACTGCTATTAAATTCTTTGAGAGCGGGGTAGTTTTTGATTTGCAAGGCGATTCATTGCAAGAGCACCCTTGTGTCGCGGGCTTATTAGCCGGTGAATTTGGATCGATGAACTGGAGCGAAAAAACAAGAAAATTTGACTTTTATGATCTTAAGGGTGATTTAGAAGCACTTCTTTCTTCTCTCCATCTAAAAAAGATAAGTTTTGAAAGCGCTGTGCATTCTGCGTTGCATCCAGGTAAATCAGCAAAAATTATGGTCGAGGGGAGACAGGCTGGTTGGTGCGGTGTGTTGCACCCGCGCATTGCCGATGCACTGGATTTGAATTATGAGGTAATATTATTTGAATTGCGATTAAATGAGCTGGTTGCAGCAGCACCTATTCGCTACCAGCAAATTTCAAAATTTCCGCAGATACGTCGTGATTTATCAATGTTAGTTGATAATAATGTTACTGCTGCCCAAATTGAATCACAAGTTCGTGAGGTAGTAAGTGATGACAAGCTAAAAGCATTTGATGTTTTTGATGTCTATCACGGTGAATCAATTCCGGAAGGCAAAAAAAGTTTAGCAATCGCGTTAACTTTACAAGACAACAAACGGACGATGATTGACAGCGAGATCAATGCAATAATTAGTGCTATAATCAAAAGACTAAACGAGGAATTTTCTATTATATTGAGGGACTAATCGTGAATGCGCTAAGTAAAGCAATGATTGCGGAAACCTTGTGTAATGAGCTCAATCTCACTAAACCTGACGCTAAGGAAATGGTAGAGCAATTTTACGAAACTTTAAGGCATGCTCTTGAAAGAGGCGAGAATGTTAAACTGTCAGGGTTTGGTAATTTTACTTTACGTGATAAAGCTCAACGGCCAGGAAGAAACCCCAAAACAGGTGAGGAAATTCCAGTAGTAGCGCGACGTGTAGTCACCTTTAAGCCTGGCCTCAAATTAAAAACTAAAATTGAACTAAGGGATAAATAAGCGTTTGACCTACTACAGTAAGCATATCTTTCTATGTACAAACCAGAAAACCTCCGGAAAAAAGTGCTGCGCAAATTCTGGTGGAGAGCCCTTTTTTGATTACATGAAAACAAAATTACTGGAGCTTGAGTTACATGGACCTGGTAAGATTAGAATTAGTAAAACCGCTTGCCTGGGTCGCTGTAGCGAGGGACCCTGTATCGTTATTTATCCTGAAGGAGTATGGTATACTTACGCCACCATGGCTGATATCGATGAGATTATAAACAGCCACCTCATTGCTGGCGAGACAGTAGAACGCCTGCGAATCCCTAGTTAATGGATAAATTGTGATAATGTGATAGCTTAGAAGGCCAAGCCTATTTTTGGCCGAGCTGTTGAATTTTGATTCAGGTTGATATGGATGATGGCCAATAAGGTTATCGATGCGAGTCGTTTTTTGGCATTTTTTCTCGCAAGATGTGTCAAATTAGATCCTTCCAAGACAAGGACTGCGATACTTGCGCAAGAATTTATGACATTTTTACTTGTAGGTTATCCTAGTTTTAGTTAAAATCGCCCGTCTGATTGAAAGATTACCAATAAAGGCGGTACGGAGTTAATTTAATGAAAACATTTAGCGCCAAAGCACACGAAGTCAAACGTGACTGGTACGTGATCGATGCTAGTGATAAGGTTTTAGGTCGTCTTGCTACCGAGATTGCCCGTCGTCTACGCGGCAAACACAAAGCAGAGTACACACCCCACGTTGACACTGGTGACTACATTATTGTGACCAATGCAGAAAAGGTGACTGTAACCGGCCGAAAATATAAAGAGAAGATGTACTACCATCACTCTGGGTTTCCTGGTGGTATTAAATCGATTTCTTTCGATAAATTACAGGCAAAAAATCCTGTGCGTATTATCGAGCTAGCGGTAAAAGGTATGCTTCCCAAAAATCCATTGGGCCGAGAAATGTATCGTAAGCTTAAGGTTTATGCCGGTAACGAGCATCCACATACTGCACAGCAACCTAAGCAACTTGAGATTGAGGAATAAGTATTATGGCTGATAGACAGCAATACTATGGTACTGGTCGAAGAAAAAGTTCAACGGCTAGAGTTTTTTTGCGTCCTGGTAAGGGTGAAATCAAAGTAAACAATCGCGCTTTAGAAGATTACTTTGGTCGCGAGACTTCTTGTATGATTGTTCGTCAACCCCTCGAAACGGTTGACGTAATCGGCAAATTCGACATCTACGCTACTGTTGTGGGTGGTGGAATATCTGGACAGGCTGGTGCCGTCCGCCTCGGTATCGCTCGTGCCCTAGTTGCCTACGATGAGCATGATCTAGCTGAAGATGCGGAGCCAAATCCCAATTCTTTCCGCAGGAAACTGCGCGCGCGTGGCTTATTAACCCGTGATTCAAGACGCGTAGAAAGGAAAAAAGTCGGTCTGCACAAAGCACGGCGTGCAACCCAGTACTCCAAGCGTTAATTTTCTTTATCTACCCCGCACAAGCGGGGTTTTTTATACCCCTTACCTCAATATAGTAAATGCCTGATCTAATCATTGCTGAATGGAATAAATGCACATGTGAGGGCGGTTGATATCTTAAGTTAGAAATAAGATTAGTTAACCCTTATGTGCGTTTTAATATGAATTGAGGATATGAAGCGTTTGCAAAGTGCTAAATCTTTGCTATAAACGAAGCCTGAATTTTTTATGATCATTTGAATTTAAGTTTAGCAAGGTCGTGTATGACCCTAATTGATAAGAAAAATCTTAATCGAGAAAACTCCGATAATGATACGATAGACGAACAAAGGCGCCGTTTTTTACTTGCTACAACCGGTGTTTTAGGGGGGATCGGCGCAGCATGTGCTTTAAAACCTTTCATTTCTTCTTGGTTACCAAGTGCTAAAGCCCAAGCTGCTGGTGCCCCTGTGACAGTCGATCTCAGTAAACTAGAGCCCGGACAGCAAGTTACTGTTGAGTGGCGAGGTAAACCTGTTTGGATTATACGGCGAACAAAAGAAATGCTAGCGCAGCTCAGTGGTCATGATGCGCAGTTACGTGATCCAAATTCATTAGTCGAGCAACAGCCTAGTTATGCAAAAAATCAGTATCGATCAATCAATCCTGAGTATCTGGTTTTAGTTGGTATTTGTACCCACTTAGGGTGTTCACCTAAATATACTCCGGTTAAAAATGAATTGGGCCATCATTGGCCAGGTGGTTTTTATTGCCCTTGTCACGGCTCGATCTTTGATCTTGCCGGACGAGTCTTTAAAGGAGTACCTGCACCAATAAACCTAGAGGTTCCACCCTATCGATATATTAGTGAGAATGTCATCGTGATTGGTGAAGAGCAAGGGCACGGTAACTCGGCATGAAAAAATTAATCCATTGGTTAAATGCCCGCTTCCCACTTTTGACTACCTGGAAAGAACATTTCAGTGAGTACTACGCTCCCAAAAACCTTAATTTTTTCTATTTATTTGGCTCATTAGCACTTGTTGTTCTGTTTATGCAGCTCATTACCGGATTATGGTTAACCATGTTTTATGTGCCCACTGCAGAGCAGGCGTTTAGTTCTATTGAATACATCATGCGAGATGTGAATTATGGTTGGTTATTCCGTTATATGCATTCTACAGGGGCATCCGCCTTTTTTATTGTGATCTATTTGCACCTGTTTAAAGCTTTACTGTATGGTTCATACCAGAAACCGAGAGAGTTAATATGGCTTTTAGGTATGGCATTATTCATCCTGTTGATGGCTGAGGCTTTTTTGGGCTATTTGCTTCCTTGGGGGCAAATGTCTTATTGGGGGGCGCAAGTAATCACTTCCCTATTAAGTGCAATTCCGTATATTGGTGATAGCTTGGTGACCTGGCTTAGGGGCGATTACAATGTTGCCAATGCCACTTTACAGCGTTTTTTCGCCCTGCACGTTATTGGGGTTCCTCTTTTATTGTTGTTTTTGGTTTTTTTGCATCTTATAGCATTGCATAAAGTCGGATCTAATAACCCTGAGGGAATCGAAATTAAGCAAAATCTGGATCCACAAGGTAAACCTTTAGATAGAATTCCTCTCCATCCCTACTTCACAGTAAAAGACTTTGTCGGCGTCCTCGGTTTTTTAATCATTTTTTTTGCTATTGTATTTTTTTTCCCTGAAATGGACGGGTATTTTTTAGAACCAGAGAATTTTGCCCCTGCTAATCCATTAATAACACCAGAGCATATTGCTCCTGTTTGGTATATGACCCCGTTTTATTCTATTTTACGCGCCGTTCCCGATAAATTAATGGGTGTTATTGCCATGGGGGCAGCAATTTTAGTTTTACTATTTATGCCTTGGTTGGATAAAAGCCCGGTACGATCAATGCGATATAAAGGGTATTATTCAAGAAGTGCTTTAGGCGTATTTGTGGTTTGTTTTTTTATTTTAGGTTATTTAGGAACAGTTAATGTAACACCGTTTACTCAATATTTGGCTCGGGTATGCGCAGCAGGCTATTTTGCCTATTTTGTGTTGATGCCTTTTTACAGCCGTCATGAAACATGTCAACGACCACCTCAGAGGATAAAGAGGTGAGTAGACACTTCAAGTACCTAATCGGTTGTCTTACATTCTTAATGCTGCAAATTGCTCAGAGCTCCGTACCGTTATTACCAATAAAGACAGATGTCCGGGATCAAGCCAAGCTCCAGCGTGGTGCAAAAATTTTCATGAATTATTGCTCTGGCTGTCATTCGTTAAAATATTTGCGCTACAATCGAATGGGCAAAGATTTAGGTTTAGTTACATTTGACGGTGAGTTGGATACTCATTTACTCGTTAACAACCTTATTTTTACTGGCGCAAAAGTACAGGATCCTATTCTGGTCAGTATGCCTGCTACTGATGCACGACAATGGTTTGGACTCGTTCCACCAGATTTATCTCTCATTGCACGAGAACGCGGTGCTGGTTGGATTTATACGTACTTAAAAAGTTTTTATGTAGATAATTCTCGTCCTTTCGGTACCAATAATTTACTTATTGTTGATACAGTAATGCCTAACATCTTGGCTCCTCTTGAAGGCGAGGTGATTGCTGTTAAAGAGAGTTCTTGGCAGATACCCCGATTAGTGCTTAAGCAGAATGGAGAGATGAGCCAGCAGCAATTTAATGAAATGCTTGAAGATTTGATCACCTTTCTGGTGTATGTGTCTGAGCCTGCAAAACTAGTCCGTTATCGTATCGGCATAAAGGTTGTTATTTTTTTGTTTATTTTCTGGATAGTGGCTTATCTGCTTAAAAAAAATTATTGGAAAAAGATTTAGATTAAATAGCACATTAGGCTATTAGTAAAAATTTAGATTAATATCACCTCTTACAACTAAAAATTGTGATAGAATACGACCTTTTGACATATTGCAAAGTATGTAAGTGCTCAGCCCTACCAGGGAACTGCCGTATTTGGCGTATCTTACGCGAAAAACTGCACTCGAATACAGCTGTTCGAATAAATATAAATATGGGAGACCTGAGCTAATAACACAACATCAGTAATGATTTTCAGAGGAGTCACGATGGCCATTGTAACAAAGCGTACAATTATGTCTTTGTATTCTGACAATGATGATGTTTACAGTCATCAAGTGCGTATAGTTTTAGCTGAAAAAGGAGTCAATGTTGAAATCCTTCCTGCTAAGCAAGATGAAGCTCCGGAAGATCTCTATACAGTCAACCCTTACGGGTCAGTTCCAACGCTGCTTGATCGCGAGCTGGTGTTATATGAGGCACGTATCATTATGGAATATTTGGATGAGCGATTCCCGCACCCCCCTCTTTTACCCGTTTATCCTGTTGCCCGTGCCGAAGCCCGTAAAATGATGTTTCGCATTGAGCAAGATTGGTATAATTTATTACAACGGATAAAAGAGGGGATTGAGGTTGAGCAATCTCGCCAGTATTTATTCGATAGCTTGGTTAGCCTTGAACCTGTTTTTGCTGATAAGCCCTACTTCCTAAGTGATGAGTTCTCTTTGCTAGATTGTGCACTTGCTCCATTATTATGGCGGTTACCGCAATTGGGAATTGAGATACCTGCGAAATTAAAAGGCCTAAATGCCTATATGCAGCGGTTATTTAAGCGAGATTCCTTCCAGGCGAGTTTATCGGATGTTGAGAGACAACTAAGAGCGGCCTAATAATGACTACTATGACTTCCAACAAGCCATATCTGATTCGAGCAATCTATGATTGGATAGTAGACAATGATTTAACACCCTATATATTAGTCAATGCTGATTATCCCAGCGTTCAAGTGCCGAGAGAACATGTGAGTGGTGGCCGTATAGTGCTCAATATTTCGCCTAAAGCTTGTCGAGGCCTACACCTTGAGAATGATAGAATAGTTTTCACTGCACGATTTTCAGGTCAAAGTGTACAAATTTTTGTTGTGCCTGCGGCTGTGCTTGCTATCTACGCGAAAGAAAATGGCCGTGGAATGGAGTTTGGCGAAGAATATGGCAATAATGAGCCGCCTCCACCTCCTACGCCTGCAAGCTCCACAACCACAAGGCGAGGCAAACCATCATTAACTCTAGTGAAGAAAGACGAAAAAGATTAATATTTTCTAGGGGAATATTGACGAAATTTATGATTGGTTAACCAAGTAGGTTGGGTCGTTTGGCTTAATCTACTTCGCTATGAAATTAATTGTCAACAGACCCTAGTACAGAGTTCTATTAACGCTTCAATTCACCAAATGGAGCATTAAGCGATGACATCAGCAAAAACCGCTCTTTATCAGACTCCTCATATTCGTGCATGTGAGCAAATGGCCGTCGATGAATTGGGCTTAACCGAAGACGAATTAATGGAGCGTGCTGGTTCTAGCGCTTTTTCGACCCTGACTATGTTGCATCCTGACGTAAGAACTATTTCAGTCTTTTGCGGCAGCGGTAATAATGCGGGCGATGGTTATGTGTTAGCGCGTCTGGCTAAAGAAAAAGGGTATTCCGTTATTATTAACCAATACAAAGCCATTGAGCATTTACCGCCAGCGGCTCGTCACGCAGCTTTGCAGGCTGTGGCGGCCGGCGTGCCTTGTCAATGTCTGGATGATCCTATCGATAGCGATGCCGAATTAATTGTTGATGCATTATTAGGTATTGGTTTAAAAGGAAATGTGCAAGGCCCTATAGCTACTGCCATTACTCAAATGAATGACGCTCAGCTGCCTATTTTAGCTATCGATGTCCCTTCGGGATTGGATGCTGATACAGGACGTGTAATGGGTGTATGCGTGCAAGCCTCCATGACAGTTACATTTATTGGTTATAAGTTAGGGTTGATGACTTTAGATGGACCTGATCATTGTGGTCAGGTGATTTGTCATAATCTCCAACTTGATAAATGCTTATCTTCAATACACCCTGCAGCCTACCTTTTAGATGAAAATTTACCCAGAACGCTTCTACCCCGTCGTTTAAAAAATTCGCATAAGGGAAAATTCGGTCATGTATTAGTCATTGGGGGGAACTATGGTATGCCAGGGGCTGTTTGTCTGGCCGCCAATGCAGCCTTGCGCGTCGGAGCAGGCCTCGTTACTATTGCTTCCCGGCCTGAGCATGCAAGACAAGTTTTGCCTATGCTTCCAGAGGCAATGCTGCATGGAATAGACGAAATTAAAGATCTATTGCCGCTGATAGCGAAAGCAACGGTTTGTATTCTTGGTCCTGGTCTAGGGGATGATGAGTGGGCTAAAGCCTTGTTTACTGCAGCGCTTGCTTCTCAGTTACCTATGGTTATCGATGCTTCAGCTTTGCGCCTTTTGGCCCAAAGTCCTCAGCATGATGATAATTGGATTTTGACACCACATCCTGGTGAGGCAGCAAGCTTATTGAATTGCACAACAGGGGAAGTTCAACAAGATCGTTATCAGGCAGCTATCCGTTTGCAAGATCAATATGGCGGTAATGTGATCTTAAAAGGCACAGGTTCGTTGGTAGCAACGGATGAATCAGAAATTTATCTTTGCACTGCAGGAAACCCCGGCATGGCGAGTGCTGGAATGGGAGACGCACTGAGCGGGGTAATTGCAGGTCTAGTTGCCCAAGGATTACTACTTGCTGATGCAGCCAAATTAGGCACGTGGTTGCATGCGAGTGCAGGGGATGCTGCGGCCCTTGAGAAAGGAGAACGAGGGGTATTGGCTAGTGATTTAATGCCTTATCTGCATCGGTTAGTTAATTGGACACCACATGACAACTGTTAGTGCGATTGATTTACCTGATGAGACTAGCTCGGAAATGGTCGCAACCCACTTAGCAGCCTGTTTAACGCCACCTTTAATATTAACTTTTAGTGGGGAAATTGGTGCTGGAAAAACGACTTTCATTCGGGCAATGCTCCGAGTCCTGGGCGTAAAAACGGCAATTAAGAGCCCAACTTTTTCGTTAGTTGAGAGTTATCAGTGCGAACACTTGCAAATACATCATTTTGATCTGTATCGTATTCATGATGAAACAGAGCTAGAGTATATTGGTTTTAGAGACTATTTTTTGGCAAATTCGATATGCTGTATTGAATGGCCAGAGCGTGCTAGTCATACTTTAGAGCATGTGGATATGAATTTTGCATTTGAAATCAGTGGGAGCGGGCGATTATTAACGGTACGTGCACTAAGCGCCGCTGGAGAAACAATGCTGTCTTGCCTTGTAGGTAAACAATGAAAATGCGAACTTTTTGCTTTTGTTTATTGATGGTAATCTGTCCTACCTTAATGGCAGCAAAACTACTGTCAGTTGAAATTAAGCAGGAAGCAGGTCACCCTTCTGTCCTTTTTAAATTGGATAATGCGGTTGTCCACAAAGTATTTACCCTTACCAATCCTAATCGAGTGGTCATCGATTTTGAGGATACTGATTTAGCGCTGGATCTGAATCGCGTCAGTTTAGGGAATCCATTGATTAAGTATATTCGAAGCGGCCATCCTAACCCTAAGACGCTACGTTTAGTATTAGAGGTTAGCCAAGTTGTGAAAACAAAAACAAACCCTTTAAATCCAGCGGCTGCAAAACATGGATTCTCTATTGATTTGTCTGCAAACGGCGAACGGGGTATTAACCCATCATCATTGAATAAGCCATCGTCTCCAATAAAATCCTCAGGCTCTACCAAAACTGCGGGAACGCCCATTCCGGTGCGTCATGCATCTAATCGAAATTTACGGGATGTTGTTGTCGTGCTGGATCCTGGGCACGGCGGTAAAGATCCTGGAGCAAGTGGGCCAAGAAACACTTCGGAAAAGGACGTTACTTTGGCAATAGCATTAAAGCTCAAACAAATCATCGATAAGCAACCTGGTATGCGTGCAGTATTGACTCGCAAAGGAGATTATTACATCGGTTTGCGTGAACGCTTAAATATTGCCAGAAAATATAATGCTGATGTGTTCATTTCAATCCATGCAGATGCATTTATCAACCAACAATCGAATGGCGCTTCCGTTTTTGCTTTATCGCAATCTGGGGCAACGAGCGAGGCCGCACGTTGGTTAGCAGAAAAAGAAAACTACTCTGAATTGGGTGGTGTTAATTTAGCCGATTTGGATGATCAAAGTGGCTTAGTACGTACGGTATTAATCGATTTATCACAAACAGCGACGATCGGTGCAAGCTTGCATATGGGTGAAAGAGTGTTGCGCAACTTGGATACCATCACCACATTGCATAACCGTAAGGTTGAGCAAGCTCGATTCATGGTGCTTAAATCACCGGATATACCTTCTATTCTTATTGAAACAGGGTTTATTTCCAACCCTCGTGAGGAGAGGAATCTTACCAGTAATGCTTACCAAACCCAACTTACGCAAGCGATTTTCCAAGGGCTTAAGCGTTATTTCTGGGACTACCCCCCACACGGTACACGAGTCGAGGCTTTAGCAGGTAATGGTAATGTCCAGGTACCAACAAAAAATACACACTTGGTACAAAGAGGGGAGTCATTGCCAAAAATTGCCAAACAATATCATATATCAGTCGCTGCCCTACAAGCTGC
Source organism: Legionella micdadei (assembly GCF_000953635.1). NCBI lineage: Bacteria > Pseudomonadati > Pseudomonadota > Gammaproteobacteria > Legionellales > Legionellaceae > Legionella > Legionella micdadei. The sequence goes on along the minus strand of NZ_LN614830.1, from coordinate 2,937,961 downwards.
AAATCATTTGTCTGGTTCGCGAATCCAGGCAGGGCAAAAACTTATTATTCCTTCTTCAATCACATGAGAATCCAGCTGTTACCAACCGCGGTAGCAAATCAAATTGCTGCAGGCGAAGTGATTGAACGACCTGCCTCAGTGGTCAAAGAGTTATTAGAAAATTCTTTCGATGCACAAGCAGATATTATTAGTATTGATATTGGCTATGGTGGGTTAAATCAAATAAAGATGAGTGATAATGGTATCGGGATTATGGCCGATGATTTACCCCTTGCAATTGCCGCTCACGCGACGAGCAAAATTAATGAACTTAAGGATCTATATTCAATCTCCAGCATGGGCTTTCGTGGTGAAGCGTTAGCAAGCATTGCCTCCGTTTCGCGTTTATCAATTAGTTCAAAGCCCGCGGATCAACACCATGCTATGATGCTCTCTACCGCTGGCGGGGATTCTTTTCATCTTTCACCTTGTGCCCGCAGCCAAGGAACGACTATTGATGTGCGCGATATTTTTTTTAATGCGCCTGTCAGGAAAAAATTTTTAAAATCGGAGCAAATCGAATTTCAAGCGATTGAAATGATCGTTAGACGCTTTGCTTTAACTGCACCGGGTGTCGCAATTCGCCTTAATCATAATGGTAGGCAGCATTTCAATTTACCCGCAGCTAACAGCGATAAAATGCAGTTAGCCAGAATTCGTAAGATTTTGGGTAAAAATTTTATTGAGCAGTCACATTTTTTAGACATTGAGCATGCTGGTTTACGCCTTACAGGATGGATCAGTTCAAGTGCGTATCAGCGCAGTCAGAATGATAAACAATGGGTGTATGTGAATAAGCGTATGGTCAAGGATAAATTACTTAATCATGCCATTAAACAAGCTTACGAGGGCGTGTTACACCCAGGACGCTACCCTGCTTGCTTACTCTACTTAACCATAAATCCAGAGGAAGTTGATGTTAATGTGCATCCGACGAAACATGAAGTTCGCTTTCAACAACCGCGATTGGTTCATGATTTTATAAGTTCAAACATTAAAAAAGCGCTGCAGCAATCTCAGTTCCCCGTCGATTATCCGCAAGCAAATCTGGGAGCTGAAGCAACGAATCCTCAAATACGTGAACCTTACTTACCTGCAATTCACCCAGCAACAAAAATGGCTGACTTTTTTAATCAGAAGAAAAATTGGCTCGTTTTAAATGCTGCATTCGCGGTAATTTTTCTTAGCGGAGAACCGTATTTAGTTAATGTCATTGAATTGCAGCGCGCTTGGCTATTATCTCTTCTTTCCACGCAATTATTACCTTTGCCAAGCCGTCCTCTATTAGTACCCGTGAGTTATCCAGTTAACTCGTTAAATATCGAATGCATTTATTCTGGTAAAGAAGGATTAAGCCAAATTGGGATCGATTTAGATTTAGCAGGTGAACACGCGGTATTAGTTCGCTCGTTACCTACCGCGATTCCACATTTAGACCTCAAGCAATTTCTTCTGTCGATATTTAATTCTTCCATGCCTTCAATCACTCAATTATTCGAATTGTTAACGATATGCCAATCGTTTACTGCCCTGAATGCAAAGGAAGAAGAGCTTGAAACTTTAATTGGTTATATACAAACGTCGGGTCATGATAAACTAAACACGTGGTGCAAGCATTTATCCATAGAAACCTGCAGGGGTTTGCTAAATGCCTAAAACTATTTTTTGTCTAATGGGTCCAACTGCCTCAGGAAAAACGGCTTTAGCTTGTGAACTCGTCAAACGATTTCCTCTTGAAATCATCAGCGTTGATTCAGCAATGATTTATCGAGAAATGAATATTGGGACAGCTAAACCAAGCCCGCAAGAACTTTTAGTTGCACCACATCACCTCATTGATATCATTGATCCACCAGAAAGCTATTCAGCAGCACAGTTCTGCGAAGATGTAACAAAGCTTGTTGAAGAAATTTATAGTCGTCATAAATTCCCCTTACTGGTGGGAGGGACAATGATGTACTTCCATGCTTTACAGCAAGGATTATCGCCGTTACCTCATGCTGATGAAGAATTGCGGGCAGCGCTTTCCCAGCAAGCAAATTTATATGGTTGGGCTTATATGCATCAACAATTAGCACAGGTTGATCCGCAATCAGCGATGAGGATTCATCCGAATGATACTCAACGTATTCAACGTGCGCTGGAAGTTTATCATTTAACAGGAAAACCACTTTCCTCTTTTTGGTCAGGGCAGAAGGAAAATCAAAGCTATAATTTTGTCAATTTGGTTCTCTTTCCTCAAGACCGCGGCTGGTTACATGCTCGTATCGCAACTCGCTTTGAGCATATGTTAGAGCAGGGTATGGTTTATGAAGTGGCTCAGCTACTCCAGAAGTGGCATTTAACCTTAACTTGTCCTGCGATGCGATGTGTGGGGTACCGACAAGTGATTGACTATTTGGCGGGGGACTATGACTATGAGAAGTTGCGTCAAAAGGGAGTAGCAGCGACTCGCCAACTCGCAAAAAGGCAATTAACGTGGTTGCGCTCATGGCCAAAAGCAACAGTTTTTGCATGCGAAAATCCAGCTATCTTCAGAGAGATCATAGCACTCATCAGTGAAATATTAGATAATATGCCGAATCCTGGTAAGGGAACGCATGTAAAGAAAACAACACACAAGAAATGACTCGTGGGGAAAAATAGATGGCAGAAACGAAAGAAAAACCAGCGTGTACCAAAAAGAAGTATATCGTTCATCATCGCGATTTACCGCTAAGCTGTCCTACTGATGAAATGATTTTGTGGAATGCGCATCCAAAAGTGTATTTACCGATTGAAAAAACGGGTACGGAAGTTTGCCCCTATTGTGGATCTAAGTTTGTTTTAGAATGATAAAATCAATTTGCGTTGTACGATTATCAGCCCTGGGTGATGTGCTGATGTTTGTCCCATTAGTGCGGACACTGCAAGCGAATTTACCTGATGCAGCTGTCACATGGGTGATTTCTCCTCCCGCTTACGATTTGGTAGCAGGGATGGATGGCGTTGAGTTTATAGTTATCAATAAACCTAACAATTTAGCTGACTATTGGCGCTTTAAAAAACAATTAAAAGGTAGAAAATTCGATGTATTGTTAGCATCACAAGCCAGTTTTAGGGCAAATTTACTCTACCCTTTGATTCGTGCACCAAGAAAAATTGGCTATGATAAAGTACGCGCGAAAGATGGTCACAGCTGGGTAATTAATGAAACCATTACGCCTGGTCATGATCATACCCTTGATGGGTTTTTAAAGTTTGCGTCTGCCTTGGGTATCGAAAAAAAGGAATTGCGCTGGGATTTACCCATTAGTCAGACTGATCACGCATGGGCGCGCGCTCATATACCTCCAGGAAAACCTACTTTAGTGGTGAATCCCGCTGCCAGTAAGCCTGAACGCAGTTGGCCGGTGGAGCGTTATATTGAAGTCATAAAAGAAGCACAAAAGCGTTGGCAGGTGCAAGTGGTTTTAACAGGCGGTCCGGGGGGGTATGACAGGACTTTGGCCGATGAAATATTAAAACAAGTCGAATGCACTGATTTGGTAGGAAAAACAAAACCCAAGCAGCTGCTTGCCGTGATCAGCCATGCACAGGCTGTCTTATGCCCGGATACAGGTCCTTCGCATATGGGGGCAGCTGTGGGTACCCCTGTTGTTGCTTTGCATGCAGTAACTAGCGCTAATGTATCTGGCCCTTACACTTTCAGGCATTTGGCTGTGGATTGTTATCCTGAAGCGGTTACTACAGTGCTCAATAAAACAGCTGAAACAACGATCTGGGGCACTCATGCGCATGGTGAAGAAACAATGAAACTAGTGAAGGTCGATGCGGTGCTTACCAAATTGGAGTCTCTATTTTCAAAAAAATAGTGCCTCTAAAGTTGTCCAATAAAAAGCCTGTAATAATTTATGAGAAAATAATAGGATTACCGGTCACCTAATTTATTTGTTGGCAACTCATTTTCTATAATTTCCTCATCAAAAATTTGATTCATTTTGCTCAATCTATTTTTGAAAGTCTGCAACTTTTCCACTGATTCTGTGGAGGGCTTGCCAAAAAAAGTTGCAATATAACCAGACTGCGACTTAAATGATATCACCAAAGCTGGAATGCCTAGGGGTAACAGGGCAAGGAGGCCAAGAATTCTTCTAAAACTTGGACTTAATTGTTGATGCCAAGAACGATGGTTAACAAACTCTTTTTCAGCGTTACTGATGGCTTTTTCGCAGTGGGTTTTAAATGCAATGAAGTTTTCTGCTGTGGGCTTCGTATTTTTAAAGAAAGTGTCAGCAGCTTGCTTGAGTTCAGAGATTAAAATGGCGGCTTCTTTTCCTGCTTTTGCGTAATTGGGATCATAATTAGATGATTTGCTATTTCCCTTATCAATCAGTTGGGAGGTTTTTAGCTTAAGCTCATCGAAGTATTCGTTAAATTTGGCCTTGAAAAATTGTCTTGAAATTTCTTTTAATTGTTCATCTGTAAGTTCTTTTGCTGTAATTTCAGAAGAGTGTCTCGTTAAATGCGTTACGTGTGGACCCGTTTTACTGCACTCAAAAGATTTACCAAAGAGGGTATCTAAATTTTCGTGGGTAGGAAGAGCTTCAGAACCATTCTTTAAAACACTCATAGGACCGACATGACCATGTACAAATTTGACTTTAAATCCACCTGTTGGTTCTGTCATTAATTCGTTACCTAGGGCTCTATTCCATATTAGCCGCTGCAAAGGTTTTGTAAGAGGAATAGGATAATTGGGGTTTGCAAGGCCTTCCAATTCAATCAGTTGGGCTAATTGTTTTTCTTTAGATAGTTTTTCAATCACCTTATTGATTGCATCAATAGTGCGGATTAAATTTCTAATACTGTCATCCCGATAGGGAATTCTAAATTTTTCTGCGAGAGCTTTAACTGTTTCAAGTCCGATAGGAGCATGTGAGAATATTGTTAGTTGTCCTTCTGGAGTAAGGGTATAGTCAATTGCCTTAACCATGGGTTGATAACATTGCTCAACGATATCTCGAACTTCTTTTTCGTCGATCAAGCCTTTTTTGATTAGGGTTTGCATGCCCTCAAGCGATCTACCTTGTCCCTCCAGAAGTCTGTATTGCCCAGTAAATTTTTCTCTTTCATAATCTCTAATGAATTCCACACTATGGTTAGATAGCATGATATTCACGTTAGCCTTTTCGTCGTGGAGTTTTTTTAGCACTAATAAAGTGAAGTAATCATTTTGTCCTCTGTCCGCTAACTCATCACCAATTAGAGTGACTGCTCTTGCCTTGTTAATCTTGGCATTAGCGATAATTGCTCTAAACCGAAAAAGATCATCGCTATTAATTTGACCAGTAGGCTTAAAATAAATTTTTGTTAGTTCATTATATTGTTGCGGGTCAATATTAAGGACATTCTCTTCAATCAAAGTGTAAATTAATTTAAGTGCGTTTCCATGCAAATCACCCAGGCATACATGTGTACCCTGGTGGTTAATGACTTTAGGATAAAGACGCAGGTTAGCTGCCCTGTAAATGAGTGTCATATGAACATAATGATCAGTTATTATGTTAAAAGTATAACAACAAAGCGTTAAGGAATTCTTAAATTATAGTGATTTTAACAGGTGTACATTTCTAACTAGGTGATACTGGGGGCTATTTTATTTTCAAAATTGGATGTTTGTATTACAATATGATCCTGTTTTGATCTCTATAATAGATTGTGCCTCTCTTCCAAGTCCGAAAACCTTATCAATGGATAGCAAGCCTTTATTTCTTCCAGAGCATGCCATTTGTTGTTGTGAGCTTAATCGCTATGCTCATGTATCAGCAACAGGGAGTCAATAACGCACAATCTGCTTTTATAACAAGTTTATTGATCATTCCTTGGGCTATAAAACCTGTATTTGCACCTTTTTTGGAAAGATTTTCAACTAAAAAGCGCTTAACGACTTTTACGCAGGGGCTTATCTCAATTTTATTTTTTGTTTTAGCTTGCAGTGTGAATCAAAATTATTTCTTAATAATCAGTATAATAGGATTAATTTGTTTGGCGTTCGCTTCAGCAATCCACGATATTGTTTCTGATGGGTTGTACATGATCAATCTGGATGAATCCAATCAAAAGCGCTATGTGGCTTTGCGCAGTTTTTTTTATCAAATGGGGCGTTTAGTCATTAAAGGAGGATTACTAGTCATTGTAGGGCAATATGCAATTTATTGTCATTTAAATACATGGGAAGTATTTTTTTATTGTTTATCGCTGATGAGTCTTGTTTTAGTAATTTATCACAGCATGAAAATCCCTGAAGCCGAAAAGATTACTCCAGGAATGAAGAATAACTATTTTTCCATTTTCCGCAACCTATTATCCACACGTCAATGTTATCCCGTTTTATTTTTCATTTTTATTTATAATTTTTCAGAAGCACAAATGCAAAAAATTGTGCCTCTATTTCTTTTAGATAGCGCTGGTCTCGATTTTAGTCTACCTCATGTGGGTGAAGTGTATGGCATTTTAGGCAGCCTTGCTTTAATGTTTGGTATTTTTACTTCCGGATTTTTAATGGCGCGTTACAAGCTTGAGAGCTGCCTTAAAAAATTTACGGTTCTTCTTCTTTTAGGCCATGTGCTTTTTCTGGTTATTGCTTACTGCGAAGTGCATGGTTCCCTCATTTGGGGCACCGTTGCATTGAGCCAATTTGTTTTCGGTTTAGCAAATGGCGCTTATATGGGGTATTTACTTTCAGTTGCTAATAAGAGTCGGTACCCTATGTCAATGTATACAATTTGTACAGCTATCATGGCATTAAGTTTTGCTCTCTTTGGCTCTTTAAGTGGTTTACTAGAGCAACAGTTTGGTTATTGTGGATTTTTTACTTACATTTTGGTGGCGAACAGTCTGTTAGTCATGATCACTTTTAAGACGTTGAAGTAACATGTGGGATTTAAAGCAATTTGAAAATGAACTCGCACAAGCCAATCTAATTAATCAATGTGATCACGCTTTAGAGCGTTATTTAAATAAAAAAGGCATAACGACTTTTTCTTTCACCTATTATGCTTATCATCCAAATTCCGCTAATAAATTAAAATACGACATGAGCTCGGCTAATTTTAAAGACTGGCATAAGCATTATCTTGCTGAACACTATCATGGTATCGATAGTACTCTAAGTTTTGTGTATAACAGCCATTTACCGATTTATTGGGATATCAAACAACAATTAACCCAGGCTATTTCTGCAACGGAGCGGAAAATGCGCTTAGATTCGATTGCTTTTGGTACTAAGGCAGGGCTGTCAATACCTATTCATGGTCCACAGAATAATTTTGCAATTTTACTGCTAGTGCAAATGCAAAATGAGCAGAGCATTCTTCAGCAACAGGGTTTACAGTACGAATTGTTTGTTGCAGCTCATCTTTATTATCATTACATTCAAATTCATCTTCTTAATGAAACACAAGAGAAACAATCATTTCGCTTAACGCAGCGCGAAATTCAATGTTTACTACTTATTGCCAAACATTATTCAGTAAAACAAATGGCACAATTGCTGGAGTTAAGTGAAAGGACAATTAATTTTCATATCCAAAAAATAAATAAAAAACTAGGTACGAAAAATAAATATCAATCGCTGGCAAAGGCTTTAGAAGAGCAATTGCTCACTTTATAACCCCTGTCAAAAATATCAGTGGTTCAGTAATTACCTCTAAAGATAAAATTTGCACAATTAATGACGAAGAGGTGGTTATGAAGACGCACAAATCAATCATGTTATCCGCATTAGCTGTCTTATTTTTTCCTATTGCAGCTAATTCATCACTGACACTCTATACCACTGGATGGTCGATGTATGGTGATAATCCTTACGAGTACGACGGGGCCTATAAAAATGGCCAACCGTATGGCCAATTAAAGTATGTATTCAATCAGGATATGGTCGCCCAATTTAACAATGCAGAGGTAGTAGCTTGGAGTTTTATGCAGGTCTGGAATAGCAAGGATCCTAACCAAGCACAATACCAGATCCCTAATGCCTGGGATGGCTTAATGCATTTTTCTGATCTTTGGGGCGAATTGCCATTTGAAGCTTCCTGGGTATCTTTACCGCCTGAAAGCAATGATTTCTTAATGTTTTGCCGTGCGAATGAAGGGGCTTGTTCGTCAGTGCAAGTCAATGGGAATACCGGTGTAAAGGAGCTATTTACCTACACAGATCAAAAAGGGGTAGGCCAGCTTAATAGTTTTGGTGCTTTTATTAATTCAAACAAGTACGCATCAAAACGGATCATTGCCATAGGCGGTGCAAATACAGTGAGTAATAAAGGGATTAGCAGTTACACGTTCGATGCGATTTTTGCCAATCAAAACAAATTTTTAAATCAATTTAAATCATGGGTGGGGCATTTTAAGAATTTAAAAGGAGTGGATTATGATTTCGAACCGCCTATTAATTTACAAACGGGGGCGCAATTACCTCCTGATACGAAGACGTTGGCCGACTATAAACGGTTGTATGAGCTAGTTAAAGCCAGCCGACAAACTTTAGGGGCTGAGACTTATGTTTCTGTAACTATCACGGTAAATAAAGAGTACTTAGAAGCGATTAATCAGTCGGTGGAGGGGGGCTGGTTTAAGCAAATTTCGCAGTACGCTGACAGCGTTAATTTAATGACTTATGATTTGCATGGTCCTTGGAGTCATGATAGCGATCCTTATACTTCCATTCATGCATATCTTAGGCAACCCGAAACCAGCCGTAAAGATGAATTTGCAATAACTTACGCTACGGACTCGGTCACTGAACAAGTGTTGGCTTATGGAATGCCAAAAGAAAAATTGCAAATCGGTCTTGCAGCTTATGGGCGAGGATTTGCGGGTGTTGAGCAAGGGGAGGATAGCGAGCATCCAGGCTTTGAACAACCCTGGACAGGTGCCAGTCAATTTGCGGCAACCTATACCAATCAGGCAGGAATGCTCCCTTATAAATCAGTCGACAGAGTAATCAAGGAGCTGGGTTACACGCGTTATCTTGTTCATGCACTGGATGTCGAAAATAAATCATTTATTACCGGAGCTTATCTCTATAATTCCTCTAGTAAGCAATTTGTGGGGTATCAGTCTCCGGAAGTCGTTAAATCCGTGTGCGAATTTGTGAAAAAGAAAGGATTGAAAGGAGCAATCATGTGGAGCGCAGATACTGATTTGCCAGTATCCAACTCTAATAGTTTAGTCGCAGCTTATAAGCGTAACTGCAATTAAAAGAGAAGTTGCCTAAATTGCGCCGAACAAAGTATAATAATTGGTCAATTTAAAGTTAATCAGCAAATATGAAATATTTTTTATACCTGTTTTTGATCGTTAGCAGCTTAGTTCATGCGCAAACGCATGTGGTTAAATTGGGTGATACGAAAGTTAGGGTGATAAAATTACACGGCCGGGGCAAAACGTTTGTTCACCTGCATGAGAGTGAATTTACTGCGTTAGCTGCTGCTAAATGTTTTATTAAGCGGGAGGGTGGATCATTGATCACCCTTAAGCACTCCGGCAAACGCAATGTTGAATTTTACTTAAGGGGTGTTCATTACGAGTTTGACCCTAACCGCATTTTTACTGACAAAGGTATAAAAAGGACGCTGAAAAAATATGGACCTTATTCGTTGGCTGCTCATAGAGAGGTCAAAAAGTTGGCGAATAAAATTATTCGATTATTGCCTAAAGGCAAAGTGATTGCTGTGCACAATAATCGGAATTATTCCATCAAAGAGTATTTCCCTAACCGTTCTTTGGCTAAAGATGCGAAAGCCCTCCACTATCGGGCTTTCACGAATCACCGAAATTTTTATTTTGTGACTAAAAAAGAAGATTATGAGCGGCTAAAGCGACTTAATTTCAATGTTGCCCTACAGTCTAACCATGCTCAGGATGATGGATCTCTTTCTTATTATCTTGCCACAAAAAATTACATTAATATCGAATCGGGCTACGGAGAAATGGTAGCCCAGCTTAAAATGTTGCATTATGCCTAAACCGGATTAATGTCTGAATTAGCTTATTTATTCTCTTTCAGCTATGATAAATCGGACAACATGAAGGATTAATCATTATCCAATGGAGGGAGCATTATGCGGTTGCATCAATCAAAAATAAGTCCTGCCTTGATCTTAGCGGCTATCATCACTTGTTTTTTACCACTCATGACCTCTGCTGAAACGGATGATGATACGAATAAACAAGCAGAGTCATTTCAGGCAATTTGCCTTTCATCTTGGATGAAAAGGGTAAGTGACGTGGGCAATATGGCAGGTTATAAAAATTTTGGGGAAAAGTATTGCGCTTGTGCTTTAACCCAACCTTTAGATACTGATGCGGCTGTCGATAAAGCAATTCAAGTTTGTATGTCCCGCACTCTATTGCACAATACGATGGATTCTCTAGAAGAAGAGGTTGGCTTAGATAAAGCTAGTGATAAAGATATAAGCCAATTCTGCCAGGATACTTGGAATCTTATTTATCCCAAAATGACAGACCAAGCAAAAGAAACCGCCACAAATTTTTGTAATTGTTCGCAACCTAAATTAGTGGCACTCCTTAAGAATTCGAGCAACATGACTGATAAAGAATATGACGCTCAAATTGATTCAGTCGCTGCATCTTGTTCTGAATCAATTCAAGGAGGCTAAGTAAATAAAACTCGCATTTAGTCCTGAATGGAAAAATTTATAACAAGGATATATTAGAGAGAGCTACCCCACGTGATCCTTCGCGTAAAAAGACGTGCTTAGGATGATGTACCTGAGGAGTTACCATAATTATTTCAATTGATTAAAAATTTTGTTGTATGCAATTACCCTGTTCGTGCTTTGGGGAAGGTTCCCTCCTCTCTAAAATATGCTAGGATTACCTTAAATTTTCGCAAGAGGATTCCGCAATAGATAAGAATGCAGAACTTTATTACCAAAGCGCATTAGATTTATTACTCCCTACCGAATTGATTAACACGATTGAAGGATTTGCAGTAAGGCTAGGTAAAAAGCATTACTATTTCCGTGGGGGTGATGCTCCATTTAATGATTATTGCTGTGCAAGTATTGCCTTAAATAAGTATTGCATGAATAAAGTGCTAGAAAGAGGAGGAATTCCGGTCCCTAAAGCAACTGTATTGCATGCAAATGAATTTGAAAAAGGTGAGCTTGAGTCAAGAATAGCAGATCTGACCTTCCCTTTAGTTGCAAAGCCCACAAAGAATGGTTACCGAGGCCGTGATGTCCTATGTAATATTCAAAACATCGGGCAATTAAAACGATATCTAGAGAATACTTTCCCATTTTATGAATACCTAAGCATAGAAGAGTTTCACGCTGGGTTAAAGTCTTATCGGGTGCTTGTCTTTAATCAGCGGGTAATTGGAGTCGTCCGCAGATATCCTGCCCATGTGGTTGGTGATGGTAAACACACGATAGAACAATTGGTTAAACGTACCAATGCGCAGCGTGCAAAGCTGAATAATGCCTTGGGAAATATTGTGATCGATGAGGAATGCTATATCAAATTAAATGAATTGAAATTAGGAGTAGATTATATTCCTTCTAAAGACGAGCGAGTCTCTTTAGCTTATACTTGCAACGCGACAAGAGGGGGTACTTTTAAATCGCTTGGAAAGCAAATCTGTAAAGAAAATAGTAAGTTGCTCATCCGCGCTGCAACGATATTAAATTTAGATCTAGTTGGTATTGATGTCGAATGCGAAGATATTAATGTTCCAATTGAAGAATCAAAAGGCGTCATTATTGAGATGAATGTTAATCCTAGTATCAGAATTCATGAAATTCCAATGAGCGGCATTCCTATTCGCGTGACGAAAAAGATCATGCGTAGCCTTATATATCGCCATCCTCTTTCTTACCTGCATGTGCTATATACTAATAAGAAGGTTAATTTTTATACAAAAAGTATTTTTTTTGTAATATTTTTGGGCCTTCTCTATGAATTATTTATCTACTTTGGCTAAGCAATAGGCTCAAAGAGAAAGTGGTAGTATTACAATGGATATAATCAAAGTTTTAGATGCATCATTAAGAGATGGTGGCCATCGAACGAATTTTCATTTTAATGACAAGGACTTAGAAGAAATCTTAAAGTTGCTTGATCAATCAGGTCTTGAATACATTGAAATAGGTTATCGCAACGGTTCTTTGCATCCGATTGAAAATTTAGGCAGGGCTGGACTTTGTGAAAAAGAGTACCTTCTTTTTTGTCGGTCATTAATAAAAAATGCAAAGATTGCAGTCATGGCACACCCTGAAAATGTTAAAAAGCGTGATCTTGAAGAATTAAAAGCGTGCGGAATTACGCTGCTGAGAATTTGCATTGCTAAGGGCCAGGTAGAGTCGGCATATCCTGTTCTTTCTTGGGCGAAGGAGTTAGATTTAGAAACGTCAGCCAATTTAATTCACATGTCTTATTATAAGGAAAATGAATTAGATCAGGCGGTCGAGGTTCTTTCTTGTCATAATCCTAATATGATTTATTTCGCAGATTCAAATGGCAGCATGCTGCCTTCAAGAATACAAGCGATTTATAAAAAATACACTAAACAGTATCCTATTCCTTTTGGATTTCATGCTCATGACAATTTAGGGTTGGCGCAAGCAAATGCTTTAGCTGCTTTGAGTCACGGTGCTCAGTATATCGATGTGTCGCTTGCAGGGATGGGCAAAGGGATAGGTAACCTCAAAACGGAGTTTTTTATCGCTTATTTGCATGCAATAGACATAAAGAAATATAAATTACCAGAAATTTTAGCCGCAGCAAATTACGTCCGCAGCGCCCTAGGGATTGGTCATGAGGGCATTGAGATGGATGAGTTTATTAGAGGGATTTCTGACTTCTCAACAGCGGATCTTAAAATCTATAAAGAAACGTTATAATCGATAAACAACCGCTTCAAATTGAAAATAAAATGAAAAAAATACTAACTCTTGCCCCAGTAATGCCTCAAGAATCTGATATTGAAGACATAGCCAAGACCTTGTCATTTCTTAACTGCGAATTTCAGATTGATTTCGTAGACCCGTTGAGCGTTGCCGACAACCTTCCTAACGAAGGTTACTATCGACTTTGGCAAAACGAATTAGAGAAGCAACTTGTCAATTATGATGCGTTTTTTGGATTCTCTTTTGGTGGGGTTATCCTTCAGCAATGCTTTGTTCTTTTTGAGCAGGTGAAAAAGCCGATTGTCCTATTTTCCACCCCAACTTTTGCTGATGACCAATTGCAGGAAAAATTAGGCAAAGTAATTCGGCTATGCAAAGGAAATCGCGTTGTGGAAGCACTTGAAGGGCTTTATGATCATGTTTTTTTCCCAAATAAGGCACCGCAAATTGATTATCAAAGATATAACCTAGAAATCGCGTCAAAGCGCTTAATTTTTGGGTTGCAGCGTGTTTTAGAGACCGATTCAACAGAGATTCTTAACAATTCAACGGTTGATCATTTGCATTTAATTGGTGAGTTTTCAAATTTGGTTAATAGAAATAACGTCATAACGCCGAAAGTTGGGCGCTTGGTCATTGTTCCTGAAGCGAGCATGAGGGTTCTACAAGATAACCAAGATTATTGTAAGAGTCTCATCTTAGAACAATTAAGTTGTGGAGCTTAGTCCTTGATAAAGATAGCAGTTTTGCCAGGGGATGGTATTGGCGCGGATGTGACAATGGCGGCAATACCTGTTTTTAAAGCACTTGATATCCCAGCGGAATTAAGCTTTGGTGATATTGGTTGGACATTTTGGCAAAAAGAAGGAAATCCAATACCAGAAAGGACGTGGGCGCTTATTAAACAAGCGGATGCAACACTACTTGGTGCAACAACGAGCAAGCCTGAACGAGAGGCCAAGGCTGAATTAGCCATCGAATTAAATCATGCGAAGTTGCATTATGTCTCTCCGATCATACAACTGAGACAGCAATTGGATTTATTCGCAAATGTTAGGCCTTGTTTTAATATAAAAGCGGAAGGTCCAGATTTTAATTTTTGTGTAATCAGGGAAAACACAGAAGGACTATACTCCGGATTTGATTATTATCCCCTTCCCGCAGCGCTTCAAAGTCTGTTACAGGAAAAGCAAGCTTGGCAAGAGACGCCAAATAATGAGATTAGTTGCAGCTTACGCTTGCAAACTAAAAAAGGGTTAACCCGCATTTTTAGGTTCGCTTTCGATTATGCAGTTCGTCATAAGATGACGCGTGTTACTTTAGCGGATAAGCCGAATGTGCTGCGTCAAAGCGGTGCTTTCGCGCGTGAACTGTTTGAATCGGTGGCTAGTGATTATCCTCATATTAAAGCAGATATTTTAAATGTTGATGCAGTAGGGTTATGGTTAGTGAGGCGCCCGGAGGAGTTCGGTGTCATTGTTGCCGAAAATATGTTCGGTGACATTTTGTCCGATGTTGGCGCTGGGGTAATGGGTGGCCTTGGGTTTGCTCCAAGTGCTAACATAGGTCAACACGGTGGTTATTTTGAACCAGTTCATGGGAGTGCCCCGCGAATCAAAGCCCACCGCGCTAATCCAAGTGCAATGTTCCTAACGATTGGTCTTTTGTTGAACCATTTTGGTTATGCAAAACAAGCGGACAAAGTAAAACGGGCAGTAAAGCAAGTAATAAAAGAACGCCGTTTTGTTAGCTATGATCTGGGTGGCCAAAGTACAACTGAAGAGATGGCAAGCGCAATTATTGATTATTGCCTAACAATATAGTTTTTAATGACGAATAAAAATGAACCAATATCAGCGATTACAAGCATTAAGTACGACTGAAGTATCTGACGCATTGGATGCTTGCGGTGTGGAAGGGGCTTTACTCAATATCAAGCCGCTTCTCGCTGGCACTAAATTAATTGGCCCTGCTTATACAATCCAATATTCTCTATATGAGAAAAAACCTAATACATTTAGAGGGGCTGCGGATTACATTGATTCTGTCCCAGCAAAATCCGTGATTGTCATTGATAATAAAGGGCGAAGTGATTGCACAACTTGGGGGGATATTTTAACCCAAGTGGCTATTCATAAAAAAATAGCGGGTACCATCGTACATGGTGCAGTGAGAGATGCCGCTTGTATCCGTGCTGCGAAATACCCTGTGTATTGTGCTGCGGTTTATATGCGTTCGGGGAAAAATCGTGTTTATAAATCAGCGGAGCAATGCCCCTTAATGGTGAATGGTGTCACAATCAATCCGGGTGACTTTATTTTGGGCGATGACGATGGTGTTTTGGTTATCCCCCAACATTTAGTTGATGAGGTGATAAGCAAAGCAGAAAATATACAGGCCACTGAAAGCAAAATTATTACCGCGGTAAAGGCTGGCTCAACGTTAGAGCAGGCGCGCAAGGATTATCGCTATGACCAGCCTTGGCTCAACAAAAGGAAATAGGCTTGAAAGCATTATGCGATTATCAATTCATTGATATTCATTATCACGCATCTCCCGATCTTTATCTCCGACGCCACAATGCATTAGAAGCAGGAAGTCATTACCAAGCGTTAGCAGGTGCCGTGGTGTTAAGAAGCCATTTAGGTTCGACTTCTATACAGGCCACACTTGGTCAAAGACAAGGGCTGCCGGTTTTTCCCTCTGTTGTTTTGAATTCTATTGCAGGAGGAATCAATTACCGGGTAATTCTGCAGGCACTTGCTGAATATCAGCCGCAAATACCATCAAAGCTCATTGTTGATTTTCCAACGATCACTGGCCGTAAATACCAATCTAAATTGACTCGCCAACTAAGTCATGAAAATTTAACTGACCACACCTTGGTGAGTGAGACACTTTTTGATGCGAAATTTAAAATTAAGAAAGAAGCAATAGACATTTTGAAAATGGCTGCTGATTATCCGATTGTCGTATCTACAGGTCATGCGGCAAAAGAGGAAATCGATTGTTTAATTGACGCTTGCATTAAACATCATGTAGCTGCTTTATTGCTAAACCAGCCTGCGAATCCTTTGACAAATTTACAAGCGATGGCGTTAAAGGAAATCACGAAACATGATTTTGTTTGGATTGAGCAAACGACGCTGACTTATTTGCTCGGGCACCAAACAAGAGAGGATTTTATCGAGGTGTTAAGCCATTTACCCAGAGTGATCTATAGTTCTGATTTAGGACAAACAAATCAAATGGATATTAAAACTTGGTTTGATTACTCAACGGCCTTATTTGATGAAATAAGTTTGACGGCCGCACGCAAAGAGGAGCTTTGGCGCAAGAACGCTTTAGCGCTTTTAAGTTGCTAAGTGGTTTAGCTCCTCTGTGGGAAGCCAGAGGAGCTATTGCCAAGACTAAGAGAGCTCCAAATTAACCCCTAACTGGGGATTCGGGAATCCCTCAGTATTTTTGGGCTCTTTTCCCCAAAAAATTGCAGCCCACGTATTTTTAGGGCTTGAATACAAATGATCAGGAACTGTCGTTTCTTTGTTAAGAATGTAATCTCGTGCAAAATTCCCGATTCTATCAATCTGCTCATCGCGAGCGGAGGTATGGTACTCAGAGTCTAAACAGCTTATTTCCTTGTAGTGTTCTTTTACCCTTTCTAGAACCGTTTCGAATTCACCATCGGATGCAAAAAAAGCCTCTTTATTAGTACTTGCTCGGTAAGCGGATAGAAGTTGATCGAGGGTATACTCTGTAACCGTTGATATATTGAAAGTAAACGCTTTTCGAGTGAAGCAAAGAGGGCCTTTGCGGCCATTCTGCTGCTCAGGAATTTTGCTGTTTTCAGCGAGTTGTCCTAATGGGGTAAGCGCTGAATAAATGTTTTTGAATCGTTGAATTCTTTCATCGTCTTCGCCTAAGCCCTTATTTTCAAAGCGAGGTTTCTTATGCGATTGGTTAATCCCCTTCAATAGTGCCACAAAGGGTGAGCATATTGCACCGAGAAGAAGTGCGCCAATCACAGGAGCAACTTTTTTGCCTACTAAAATTAATACCCCAATGGGTAGGGTACTGACTAATGCAATCACATAGCCTAGGCCGCCTATTATTTTTTGGTTTTGGGTGCGTTCATCTCCCGCTAAACCACTAAATAACGGTAGTTCTAGGCTCCCGTTTAATACGGAGCCGGATAAACTAAGCCAAGAGTAAAACGTGTTCGTTAAGAATTTGACTGAGCCAATTCCTACCAACATGAGAAAGCCTAAGCCTGCGCCAATAAAGGCGCCAGGAAAGCCTAAAAGATATTTGGCTTGCCAATGACGCTTATCTTCTTTTTCCAATTGCTTGTAGTTAAATTGCTCGTTATTGACTAAGCCTAAATTGGCGATGGTGGTGAACATTCTAATGCCTGTGTCGATACTATGCGTGACAACTTGACGTAAACCTACGAAGGTGAAACCTATTCCCCCAGAGAGAATACCCAACAGGATGCCAGGAGCACCAAAAACATAAGTATCAAGCTTAGAGCGCTTTTTATTATCTGTCGCTGTTTGAGATAGTTGTGATCGCTCCTGTGCTTCTATTTCCTCAGCGGGCAAGGCTAGTTTAACGAATGCGAAGAAAAATTCTTTAGTGGTTTTCCAGCTTTCGATGAAGATACGCTCAGCAACTGCAATCGCGATAGCTGCAGGGGAAGTAATGCCACCTAAGATAAGTCCGGGAAGGCCTAAACCATAGATGAGGAAAGGACTACGCCCGTCCCGAAGTCCGCGATTGATTTTCTCTTGGCGAACCAGATTAAATGCTGCAGCGTTAAGACTGACAAAGGTAAAAAATGAATTAGTAGCCACACGTCCTAAACCTGCGGCAGAAAATCCTAAGCCGCCAACAATGCCCCCCAAGACAAGGCCTGGCAATCCGAAGCCATATTTCTCTATTTTGGAACGTTGATCTAGAGGTTGGCTAATGTAATTTTTAGGATCCAGTGCTAAATTGGTGACGCGGATAAAGCTGTTTAGTCCGCTGATAAAAGAGTTAGTCACGGTGCGTGCAAGACCAATTGCAGTAAAACCTATTCCCCCTGACACAAGCCCTAACAAAATACCGGGGGCGCCGAAACCATAGGCATTAAGCTTGGAACGTTTTTCTTTTTTACTTTCTTCTACCTGCTCTGATGATTTTCCGAGTTTTTCAGCGGGTAAGGCCAGTTTAACAGCAGCGAAGAACAATTCTTTTGTGGTTTTCCAGCTTTCCTTAGCGATGCGTTCGGTAATAGCAATAGTAATCGCGATGGGAGCCGTAAAACTGCCCAAGATAAGCCCAGGCAGGCCTAAGCCATAGATGAGGAAAGGAGTACGCCCGTTCCTTAATCCGAGATTGATTTTCTCCTGGCGAACTAGATTAAATGCTGCAGCATTAAGGTTGACGAAAGTGAAAAATGAATTGACAGCAATTCGTCCTAAACCTACAGCAAAAAATCCTAAGCGACCAATGAGTGCGCCTAAGAAAAGTCCAGGCAGCCCAAAGCCACATACCTCTAATGTAGAGCGACGATCTTGGATTTGAGGGATCTCATCGGCTGGATCCAGGGCCTTATTCGTGATGAGGATAAACATGTACAATGCACTTATTAATGAATTAATCAGGATACGTGCACACAGAATTCCAACAAATCCTATTCCCCCAGAAATGATCCCAAGCAATAAACCTGGAGCACCAAAACCATAAGTATCAAGTTTAGAGCGCTTGTTTTCTTCCGCACTTTCTTGAGTTGATTCTTCTGGTTTCTTGGCAGGTAAGATTAGGTTAACGATAGCAATGAAAATTTCCTTTGTAGTTTTCCAGCTTTCGATGGCGATGCGCTCAGCGCCGGCGATAGCGATAGCAACAGGGGCTGTAATACTGCCTAAGATGAGCCCGGGAAGGCCTAAGCCATAGATAAGGAAAGGAGTACGCCCGTCCTTTAATCCGCGATTGGTTTTTTCTTGGCGAACGAGATTAAACGCTGAGGCGTTAAGGCCGATGAAACTAAACCATGAGTTAATAGCCACCCGTCCTAAACCGGCAACAGCAAACCCCAAGCCGCCTGCAATGCCGCCCAAGACAATACCTGGAAAGCCGAAGCCATATCGCTTTATTTTGGAGCCTTCTTCTTGAATTTGAGGAAGGCGATCGTTTGGATCGAGAGCCAAATTAGTGACGTGGATGAAACTGAATGCGCCACTTGCAAGGGAGTTAGCCACGATACGGGCAAAAACAATGCCGGCAAAGCCTATACTTCCTGAGAGGACACCCAGTAAGACACCGGGAGCACCGAAACCATAGGCATTAAGCTTGGAGCGTTTTTCCCTTTTGACTTCTTCCATCAGTTCTTGCGCTTCTTCTGGTTGTTCAGCGGGTAAGGCCAGTTTAACAGTAGCGAAGAACAATTCTTTTGTGGTTTTCCAGCTTTCGATGGCGATGCGCTCAGCGCCGGCGATAGCGATAGCAACAGGGGCTGTAATACTGCCTAAGATGAGTCCGGGAAAGCCTAAACCATAGATGAGGAAAGGAGTACGCCCGTCCTTTAATCCGCGATTGGTTTTTTCTTGGCGAACGAGATTAAACGCTGAGGCGTTAAGGCCGA
Source organism: Legionella micdadei (assembly GCF_000953635.1). Classification (NCBI taxonomy): domain Bacteria; kingdom Pseudomonadati; phylum Pseudomonadota; class Gammaproteobacteria; order Legionellales; family Legionellaceae; genus Legionella; species Legionella micdadei. Next base: position 2,918,377 of record NZ_LN614830.1, on the reverse strand, counting down.
TGAAACTAAACCATGAGTTAATAGCCACCCGTCCTAAACTGGCAACGGCAAACCCCAAGCCGCCTGCAATGCCGCCCAAGACAATACCTGGAAAGCCGAAGCCATATCGCTTTATTTTGGAGCCTTCTTCTTGAATTTGAGGAAGGCGATCGTTTGGATCGAGAGCCAAATTAGTGACGTGGATGAAACTGAATGCGCCACTTGCAAGGGAGTTAGCCACGATACGGGCAAAAACAATGCCGGCAAAGCCTATACTTCCTGAGAGGACACCCAGTAAGACACCGGGAGCACCGAAACCATAGGCATTAAGCTTGGAGCGTTTTTCCCTTTTGACTTCTTCCATCAGTTCTTGCGCTTCTTCTGGTTGTTCAGCGGGTAAGGCTAGTTTAACAGTAGCGAAGAACAATTCTTTTGTGGTTTTCCAGCTTTCGATGGCGATGCGCTCAGCGCCGGCGATAGCGATAGCAACAGGGGCTGTAATACTGCCTAAGATGAGCCCGGGGAGACCTAAGCCATAGATGAGGAAAGGAGTACGCCCGTCCTGTAGGCCGCCCTTAAATTTTTCTTGGCGAACGAGATTAAATGCGGAAGCATTAATGCTGATGAAACTAAAAAAGGAGTTAATCACCACCCGTCCAAGACCTGCGGCGGTGAAGCCTACAGCCCCTACGATTCCCCCGAAGACAAGGCCAGGTAGCCCGAAACCGTACTTCTCTATTTTCGAGCGTTCATCTTGATCGAAAAGAAGGTAATCATCTTGATCTAAAGCTAAATTGGTGATTTTGACAAAACTATACTTTCCGCTTTTAAACGAGTTAATTGTAAGCCGTACCAAACTGATTAGCCCCGCTGAAATGGCCCCTAAAGAACCACCGATAATCAATCCTGGAAGACCAAAAATGATGCGGTACCAGGGCATACTTCCTTCAGGGATATTTATTTGTCGTCTAGGTAAGTCAAATAAAGCCAAATTAGTTACGCGTACAAATCCAGCGATAAAAAGTAATACAGAGTTATAGATCAACGGAGCGGCTGTTAGTGCTGCTAACCAACTTACTATTGTCAGAGGGAAAATGGTCAGTGCTATTTGTCCTAATGGATTTAAGTCACTCGGTTTTGGCGGGTTTTTATTTAGTAATTCTTGTTCAATTGGGGCTGTATATTGTGCAATAAGGTTAAAATGGGCTCTGAATGTGTCGCGAATGAAATACGAGCTGATCGCGCCTAGCCGGGCTAATCCCGTGGTCATACTCCAAAATAGGGTGGGCAGAGTGTGTGTCAATTCATCAAGAAGTTCGCCCATGGCCATAAACAAATCTCCCAAGGTAAGCGCTGCTTTCGTCATATTTGTATTGCTGCACAGCAAGAGCGCAAATTTTATATTAAATTTATCTAATTGCCAATTTTGCTGTCTCTTTGATTTTAAAATTTACAATTTAGAAACAACTACAGTGTTTTTTTGTTGCCGGCTATGAACGGATCTTCAGGCGAGTTTAGATTGCTGTTTGTTTAACATGTCCCGAATAACAAGTTCAGCACCGTAATGATTTAAATGGTCGCCATTAAAGTAAAAGGGAAGTTTACCATCGCGGGCAATGCATTTTTGATTATTACAGAGTAAAGAGCGTGGGTCATAAATTTTAACTTGCGGAAAATCTGCTAACAGGTCATCAATGATTTTGTCATAATCAGCAACCCTTTTGGTGTAGTCGGCAAAATCGATCCAACACTCATCCCTAATTTTGGAAGATAATTGAAATGGCCTTATTTTGAAGCAAGATTTAATATTAAAATTGAGATCAGGGATATCTTTTAAAAAAATAATTTTTTTATTTGTTTTAAGGACTTGTGCAAAGAAATGTTTTCCATTTTCTTTAAAGCTTTTTGCTCCTTCTTTATCGATGGCTTTTGCATGACGCCAACGCTCTCCTGTTTCACCAAAACCGCCTGACATTAAGTAGGCCCAATAGCCGGATAAATAGACCTCCTTAATGGTGGAATTTGTTTTAAGAAAAGAAAGGATAGCATCGAATTTTTGCTTGCATTCACCTTGCAAGAAATAACCGCTCGAAAAGGGTAAACAGGAGGTCTGTACAATCATTAAGACAGATTCCTGTGGAAATTGTTTCCACACCGCATTGTAATAATGTGCTGTGTGGGAATCGCCCATAAACAAGATCGTTGGTGCTGATTCTTTGGATAAGCGACAACCTCCATCGAAGTCAAAGTCTTTTAACTCAGGTATTAAATTAGCGCAAAAATAATCCCTACCACTTGGATAGGGGTAATCAATTAAAGTGACTAATTCATTCAAATCATTTAAGTTGCTAAATCTTGATTTGAATCCCTGGTGTGTATAGATGTAAGTACCCATACCCCCCATAAAAGACATTAAGATTAATAACAAAACCGCTTTGAGTTTACTTGAACTGCTGCCAAAGCGAATGGGTTTTTCAATTAGCCGGTAGGTAAGCCAGGCTAATGCGATTGAAATAATAACGGCGGCAATACGAATTTTTTTATTAGGCTTTTCATCTTCAATGATGCGTGCAAACGCCAACAAAGGCCAGTGCCATAAATACAAAGGAAAGCTAATTAGGCCAAACCAAATAAGAATACGGTTAGAGAGAATGACGCGATTTATCCATGCCTGGGAACCAGCGAAAATGATCAACACCGCACCCAGAGTAGGTATTAATGCCCAGAAGCCAGGAAAATCGGCCTTTGTAAACTGATATATGCCATATTCAATGAGCAAGAAGCCTAGCATCGACATAATATGGTTTATCGTTGCTCTATTCGCATTCAATTTTTTAAAAGAGATTTTGTTTAACCAAGTGATTGAGTTTTGACTCAAACCCGCAAAAAAAGTTTGCTTATTCAGTATTAGCCATGCAAGTAAACTCCCGCTTAATAATTCCCAAAAACGGGTTTGTGGGGAATAGAAAACGGCAATAGCGTCTGAGTGCACGTTTTTTAAGTTAAGAATAAATGAAATCAAGGCTATTATGACGATAATTGCAGGCAAATTGATGCGATTCTTCCATGTAACCCATAAAAGCAAAGGCCAAATGATATAGAATTGCTCTTCTATCCCTAAGCTCCATAAATGCAGCAAAGGTTTAGTTTCAGCTGCAGCGTCAAAATAGCCCGATTCATGCCAAAGCAAAAAATTGGAAATAAAGCCAGCCCCACCAGCGATGTGTTTACCGAGTTGAGTGTATTCATCAGGAAGCAACACAAACCACCCTAAAACAATACAGAAACTTAATACAAGCAACAGTGCTGGAAAGATTCGTTTAATTCTCTTTTTATAGAAGTCAATAAAACTGAAGGACTCTCGTTCTAAATTTTCAAACAGTATAGTAGAAATGAGAAACCCAGAAATAACAAAAAAAACATCGACACCAATGAAACCGCCTCTAAACAACTTTGGAAAAGCATGAAAGCCGATTACGGATAAAACGGCGATGGCTCGTAAGCCATCGATGTCTGCACGATATCTTGGGTATATTAACCCATCATTAGTTTTCATAGAAAATTTCTTGTAAGAATAACTCGGTACTTTTCCAGGAACGACGGTCAGCGGTTGAATTATAATGCAAACCCATTTCATCGTCGTTAGCTGTGGGATCAGTAAAAGAATGCGCTGTTTGTCCATACATATGAATCTGCCAATCAGCCTTTCTTTGAGTCATCTCATGGGCAAATTGAAAGACTTCATCAGGTAATACAAGCGGATCATCATAACCATGCAAGACCAGAATTTTTGCCGACATAGGAGTAAGATCAGTGTCTTTGGGAGCAGAAAGAACCCCATGGAAACTGATAACTCCTTTAATATCAATTCCGGTACGTGCGAGATCTAAAACACATAACCCTCCAAAACAATAACCCATAGCAGCAATTTTTTTAGGATCCACTTGAGGTAATGCTGCGACAGTGTTAAAAGCGGCAACCATGCGAGCGGCGAGGCGTTTTCTATCTTGTCTCAAAGGGGTCATCAGCGCTCGTTTCTCCACCTTGTCTTTTCCTAGCTTTGCTTGACCATACATATCGACGGCAAAGCCAACAAAACCCATGTTGGCTAGCTGCTTTGCTTTGTTACAAAAGGCTTCAGCCCGTCCGCCCCAATCATGAACGACGAGAACGCAAGGTTTGGGGTGAACGTTTTTATCATCATAAGCCAAGAAGCCGCGGCATAAGGTTTCATCATCGCTATACTCAATTTCTTCGGTCAGGATCATTTCTTTTCGCTTGTTAAAAATTTTGTACTAACTTTATAGAAAAGTTGAGGTAGGAACAAGCAGCAAAGGTTTAACAATGCTAAGCTGTAATTAGGAATCACAATACGAATAAGAAGGAGAAGTTCAATGGATTATGAGCAACACATCGATAAAAACGGAAACCCCTATTTTGAAGTAAGTACAAGCGATTATAAACTTATCTTAAATCCTTTGCTAAATAAAGGGACTGGTTTTTCGAATAAAGAACGGGAACATTTTAAATTATTTGGTCTCCTACCCCCTGAAGAAAGTACAATCGTTGAGCAGCGCAATCGTTCTTATAAAGCGTTTAAGAGCAAAGAAACCGACCTGGATAAATATATTTATTTGCGCGATTTGCAAGATTCAAACGAGACACTTTATTATAGTTTGCTTTGCGAGCACATCACTGAAATGATGCCTATAGTTTATACGCCTACAGTGGGTGATGCTTGTACGAATTTTAGTCATATTTATAGACGGCCGCGCGGTATATTTGTAGCCTACCCATATCGCGATCGAATCGACCAGATCTTAGCAAACCCCCGATTTGATCAAGTGAAAGCCATTGTGGTATCCGATGGTGAGCGAATTTTAGGATTAGGGGATCAAGGTGCGGGTGGAATGGGAATTCCGATTGGGAAGTTGGCTTTGTATTGTGCTTGTTCAGGAATCCATCCTTCGGCTACTTTGCCCGTTTTATTAGATACCGGGACGAACAATCCTGAATTGATCAAAGATCCGTTATACCTTGGTTGGCGGCATGAGCGCGTACGAGGTAAAGACTATGACGACTTCGTTGATGCTTTTGTCATCGCCCTAAAAAAGCGCTTTCCTCACATTCTCTTACAATGGGAAGATTTTGCTTTACAGAATGCAACACGCTTATTGGAGAAATATCGCGATCAACTTTGTACTTTTAATGATGATGTTCAAGGTACTGCCGCAATTGCTACGGGCACTTTGTTTGCTGCTGTCCAAGTCACAGGAATACCCTTAACAGAACAACGCATTGTTATTTTAGGCGCAGGTACGGCTGGGTGTGGTATTGCCGAGCTTATCGTGCATGCTATGATGGAGGATGGTCTTTCTGAACAAGAAGCAAGGGACCATATTTTTATGGTCGATCGCGATGGGCTTTTAATCGAAGGAATGAAAAATTTACTGCCATTCCAACAAAAACTCCTAAAGTCCAAAGACATTGTTGCTAATTGGCACCTAGAAAATAGTAATATTATCAGCTTGAAAGATGTCATTAAAAATTTGCATCCTAATGCTCTGCTTGGTGTGTCAGGGCAGCCAGGATTATTTACTGAAGATTTAATTCGAGAAATGGCGGCTCACGTAAAACAGCCGATTATCATGCCTTTATCAAACCCCATTACACACAGTGAAGCTAAGCCAAGTGATCTTATGATTTGGACTGATAATCGTGCTGTTATCGGAACAGGAAGCCCTTTTGGCAATATTGTAAAAAATGGCCAGCTATTTAGAGTGGACCAAACCAATAATGTTTATATTTTTCCTGGTATGGGGCTAGGTTTAATTGCTGGAAAAGTGAAAAAAGTGACAGATAAGATGTTTATGGCTGCTGCAAAAGCACTTGCTGATTGTTCCCCGGCGAAGGGTGATCCTAATGCGAATTTATTGCCTCCACTCACTCAAGTAAGGGATATTTCATTTAAAGTTGCTACTGCTGTATTGAAGGAAGCGATTAAGTCCGATTTGGCGGATGATTTATCGGATCAAGAAATCGAAGAATGTATTCAACGCCATGTTTGGAAACCGGAGTATGTTCCCTATATACCCAAAGTTAAAGAGTAAGGACTCACGCTTAAACGGTTACTCAATAGCAGTTTGACTTATTGGTGTCATTCGAAACCCGCGGCTGGGTGAGCCGCGGGATTATTAACCGCTCATCGTCTTAAATTACTGAGCGCCACTGGCACTAGAAGCTGAAGAAGAACCTGCGGCAGTGAAAGTAGGGCTCGGTTGAGAAGCGCGAGCGTTCTGTATTAATAACATGGTATTGGTCAACAAAATGCGCTCTTGCTGTTGACGGCTTAAATAGAGTTGATAATTAATCTCCGCAAGTAAAATGGCCATTTCTTTTTGCACAGTTGCTGCGGAAGCATTGTTAATTTGAGATACCCATTGGGTATTCGGGCTGTTATCGGTGTTGTAAAGGCGCCAAGTGGCCATAGTGAACTCATTTAAGGCTTGGCTTGTTATCTGGCCTGATTGGCCTGACGTATTGCCACTTAGATTTTGGGGCAATCTCTTTGACAAAATATAATAGAGGTTAGCAACCCCAACCGAACTTTGGGCAGCGTAAATCCTGATACTATTTAAATAGTTGGCTAAAGTTGCCTGAGCTTGAGCTTGTTGTACTGGGTTATTTGTGTTTTGTGTTTGTAACAACAAGGCATCATAATCATTGCGATTGGGCATGGGCATTGGTGAGACCGCACCCGTAGCATAACGAATGAAATTCGCGGCTTGTTGTTCAGGACTTGTTGCAACCAGGCCTTGTTGCTGAGTGTTACTGCCTCCGGGTATAAGTGGTGATGCGCCCGCTGAAGTTGGTGTGCCTGTCCCTGCTGTGGCTTGCGGTGAATAAAGCATAGGGGTAATCAAACTATTTACGTTTAATTCAGCTAAAAGTGGCTGTACCTGATTATAAGTAAAATAATTATTGGTATTCGGCAGAGTTCCCACTGTATTCATTATCACTTTGTTCGTATTCAACATCCCTTGAGGATAAGTACAAGAGACAATTTCTGTTTGAGCATTATTCAAGCAATAACTGGGGTCTGGTGTTGATAAAATATTTAAAACTGCCTGACTGACGGGATCAGTTTGATAAGGGGGTTGATCAATCAACGGTGAAACTGAAACAGTGTCCTGGGCAGCAGTCGAATAGGGTGATGGTTGGGAAAAAGTGTAGTTTGCAAAAGCGTTTAACGAGGTAGCATTAGGAATGTTCGGTGAAACAGTGTTTGAGACTATCGGCGATGAGTTAGGTACTGCAGAATTGATCAGTAACGCCCCTAAGTAGCTGTTAATAGTGAAATTGGAAAAGAGTTGTGTCTGGGCGCCATTGTTAATTAAAGTTTGGCTAATTGCTATGGGTTGTTGATTACCGCTCGAATCGGTACTGGAGGGGGGGCCTTGTAAATTATAACCCAAATAAGCACCTAAATTAAGTAGATAATTAGTCAGATCATTTAAACTCTGGTTAGCTGAATTATCCGAAGCGAAAGCAGACGTTGATGTGGCAAAAAATAAAACCCCAGGTAACACTATGCGGCTTAACGATTTCATTATTCATCCCCTTCAAGAGCGCGAGCAACAAGTTTTAATCGATATTCAGAGAAAACACGAGCTAATAATCGTAATCGTTCAAAGACTATGTTTCGTTTAAGGAAAAAACCGGCGGGATCATGGGTTCCCGTGCTCGTTTCTTCTGCGTGAATTAAAATTCGAGAGGCGCTGCCCGGATGTACTGTATCTATCGCTTGGAGTAGGCGCAAACCTCTACCCGATTTAATATTGCCTACTAAACGAATAAAAATATCTTCTTGAGCGAGTGCACCCATGTCAATTTTTTCGATATCATCCAACTCTTTACCTAGTTGAGTAATTGCGGCTTCTAATTCAGGGTCGCCGTCAAGGGTCCAGTCTTCGACACTCTCCATGAACGTAATCACTCGATAGATCATCGGGTCTACGTAGTCGTACCAGTATTTTGCTGATGCTTCATGGCTTAAATCGGGCATTTTTTACTCTTTTTTTACTCTGGTATTCATTGATGGACGATAGGTATTCTAACTACTATAGTATAGTAAGAAGAGTAAAAGTCTATTTATAAAAAGTAAATTTTATGAAAAAGAAACAAAGTTCCAGAATAGTTACAATTTTATCGAGTATATTTAATTTAAGGGCGTGGATAGATTTTGATCGCCTTAAATCATTTACGACCTATTTGGTCAATGGTTTTAAAAAAATGTTCGTGCCACAGAAACTTACTGGCCCTGGAGAATCTTTTGAGGATGCTATGTCAAGATTAAACATAAGCGAAAAGGATCTTCAAGATAAAAAAACAGCTCTATACCGTTTAAGTCTGTTGATGTGTGTAGCGGCGCTATTTATCTTTGCTTATGCAATCTACCATTTGGTTTATGGAGGTTACCGGGCAGTGATAATTAGCCTGGTAGTAATGCTAATTGCTTTGGTTCTGGCTTTTCGATACCACTTTTGGTATTTCCAAATCAAGGAGCGAAGATTAGGTTGTACTATGCAAGAATGGTATCGGAAAGGTCTGTTGGGTGAAAAATGATGAAAAAAATAGTTCTGATCATGCTGTCCTTGCTTTTCCCAGCATTGGCTTTTGCTTCATCCTCTACTTCGACTGGTTCTTCGTTGAGTTTTGCTCCTCCGCCAAGTGATGTTTCCGTTATTTTCTTAGGCAACATATTTGGTATTGTGGATGGCGTGCTACACGGTACTGGTAGCCAAATCATGGGCAGTATGTTTGGTGTATTCAACTCCGCCGTGTTAGCACTTGGCGGTATCATCATTATGTACACGTTGTTGGTGTCCACCATGAATACGGCCCACGAAGGGCAAATGCTAGGCCAAAAGTGGTCATCCATATGGGTGCCCTTACGTTCTACTTTAGGTCTGGCCCTACTTATCCCCAAAGGCACAGGGTATTGTTTAATGCAAATTTTTGTGATGTGGATTGTGGTACAAGGGGTGGGGGCAGCTGATAAAGTATGGGGTGCCGCTTTAAGCTATTTAAACCGGGGAGGGGTTATTGTTCAGACCAACATGACTCCATTCTCTTTGACGAGCAATGCGTCGACGTCAGTTGCCCAAGGTGCTTCAACGATTCTTGCAGGACAAGTTTGTATGCTGGGGCTGCAGAGTGTGTTAGAAAGTTATCAAAAACAATTTCAAACCGCTAAACAAAATGAATCTGGACCTTGTGCTAATTCACCTTCGGGAGTAATGCAAGATTTTTGTAACTCGCAAGTGCCCGATTTCTTAAGCACCGTCAATGCGGTGACAGTTCAAAGTACAAACACTACCAATACGACACAAAATTATTCTGTACAAATGCCTAATTTCGCTAGCGGCCCTTATTCATTCTTAAATGGTATCTGCGGTACAATCACTTGGGCTCCGTTTAATCCCAGTACAATAAGCTCAATTTCCACATTGAGTCAGACGGATATTCAAACCGCCCAGCTTTCAAGAGCAACGGCGGTTCAACAGATGTATCTTGATTTATCGACCGTTGCACAAATTATGGTAAATAATGATCCAGAATTGAATCAGCAACAAAACACTCCTCCCAATAATACACCACCTACTACAGCAACACAACCTTTTGGGATACCTCTCTTAAACTCAGGTACGCCTTGTACGACAGTAAGTGCTAGTTGTACTTCTTGGGGTGCGCCAACGAATAATTCATCAGCCCTATTTAGTGGTAGCGAGTTTTTAGGGGCGATTGCCGATTACAATGGAATTATGCTGCCAACACTTAATTTGATGCAGCAGGCGAATAATGCCACAAACGCAAACAACCTACGCTCGTTTATCCAGCAAGCAAATTCTCAAGGATGGATTTTAGCGGGTAGCTATTTCTTCAATCTAGCTCTTTTAAATGCCTCTGCAATAAATAACGCAAACCTCACCGATTCCAATACAGGTCTTGATGGTAGTTCGTTTGATGCAAGTTTACCCGGCTCAGCATTTGGCAGTAATGGTAATTTAGGATGCTCAGGAAACTACGCCAATTTATGTGTTTGGTTGACTGGCGGTATCCCGAGCCAGAAGTTACTTAAAGACGCATCAGACTCTGTTGCAAACGTAATTAGCTTGATTAATGGTTCAGGCGTTGTACCAACCCTTTCTACGCCTACTTTTAATGCCACTAGCACTAAAGCAATACCCCCTCCTGGTGCTAACACGGTTTTTGGTTTTGTTAACAATTCCAGCATGGTTAATTTGCCAGGACAACCAGGATTGACTCCTCCGCAGTTTGCAATGAAGTTTAATATCGACATTAATCTTGGCCAGTTCCAATTGCAATCTCAAGATTTCCCTTGCGGAACAGTTAAGATTATGTTCTTTAAATTCTGCTTAGGATCATTACTGGGTAATGTTTTCTACAACCTGATTATTAAGAACCTGTTTAATTTCTTCTTAAGCATGGTTGCACCAGTGATTAATGCTGTCATCATGAGCTTCCTTGCCGCTCCTTTGCTCGCTATTGCGCAGATTTTCCAACAGGGGGTTGCGATTATCCAGCAGCCAACTGTTAATCCAGTTGTTGCGCTGGCAAATATGGGTGTGAACTATATTAACTTTGCTAATGACCTATGGGTTCTCTTGATCGGTTTGTCAGTCACAACAGTCATGATCCCTCTCTTCGGAATCTTTATCTTCCCTCTGATTGCATTAGCCATGCCCCTTTTGCTTTCTTGGATGGGAGTGATGGTCGGGATAGGCTTTATCACGGCTTACTATATTCCATTTTTGCCGTACATGATTTTTACATTCGGTTCGATAGCCTGGCTCATGGCGGTTATCGAGGCAATGGTTGCAGCGCCTATTGTCGCTTTGGGGGTTACTCATCCTGAGGGGCACGAGGCTTTTGGTAAGGGCGAGCAAGCCATCATGATTATATTGAATGTCTTTTTACGTCCTGCGATGATGATTATTGGTTATATCGCTGCAATAGCTCTTTCCTATGTTTCGGTATGGATTATCAATGCAGGTTTTGCCAATGCGGCAGCCTTTATTCAAGGTACGGCTACAGGCCTGCAATGGAATTACAGTGCGCAGAATAACTTGCAAAATTCTTCAAGTTGGGCGCAAGATATGAAAAACGCAGGACAAGCTGCAGGACAAGCTTTCCAAGGCAATACCGCATCTTCAGGTGGTGCTGCTGGCCAGGCTGCTGCCAATGCTGCAGCACAAGCTGCTGCCAATAACTTCAGCTCAATGAGCACGGGTTACAGTGGATGGGCAGGCATTTATGGCTTCTTCTTTGCTGTCCTAATCTACACGACGATGTACCTGATTGTGGTGCAAAAGGCGTTCACGTTAATCACCATTCTACCCGATAGGGTATTGCGCTGGATTGGTGGACAGCCTGAAAGTTACGGGGGTGAAGCCGCTCAATGGGGTGAAAAAGCGGAAGGTAAGGTAGAAGCCGGTGGTAAGGAAACAAGTAAGGCAATGGCTACCCGAGATTCACAATTGCAAGGTTATGGTGAAAAAGGAATTGCCAAACTTAAAGGCGGTGCATCTAAAGGTAAAACCGATGTTAACCTTGGCCCCGATTCAGGTCCAAGTTAAGGTGAAGATGAAAATGAAGGCCTGGTATCCAGGCCTTTTTTATTTGGGGAGAAGTGGTTCGATCTCGCGCCGTATTTTTTTGAAAGATGTTGTGGGTAGATAGCGCTTTAAAACTCTTCCCTGCGTATCAACTAAAATTTTAGTGAAATTCCAAGGAATGAATTTCCAAGGTTTTTTTTCAATATGGTTTGCGAGATAAGAATATAAGGGAGCCCGATTTTTTCCTTTTACATCAATTTTGGCAAATAGAGGAAAAGTGATACGGAAGCAACTTTCGGCAAAATGTTGGATTTCTTGATTGGTTCCCGGCTCCTGATGTAGAAATTGGTCGCACGGGAATGCAAGTATATTGAATCCTCGATCCTTAAATTCACGATAAAGGGTCTCAAGCTCTGCATACTGCGGGGTAAAGCCGCATCGACTTGCTACATTCACGATAAGCAACACTTGTCCTTTGTAGTGGTCTAACGTGATGTTTTGCCCATCAATGGTTGTAACTTCAGTTGCATAAATATTCTGGGTTAAGTTTGTACTCATATTCTTCCTGAACAGGCCTTGAGTTAAGTAGTGTAATAAAACCAAGGTCTGTTGACAATTTGAAGAAGTGATCTATGGTCAACAGACCTTAACCTAAAAAACTGCAAAAGGTTAGCTGCTTAACTCACAATCTCAACAGTCCAGCAGTTACCTAAGGACTGTCACTATAGTTGATGTGGGTGTAGGCACAAAACAGGATTCAATGGCTTGATTTTTTAGGAACCCGGCTATTTCAAGGGGCGTGCCAATCTCAGGGGCTACTGCATGAATATTTGCTTTCTTTTCAATCAGCTGTGCGCAAAGTCGTTTTTGCTGATTACAAACAGCGAGGTGTAAAGCGGTGATCCCCTCATTGTTGCAGAGATTAACATCGATATCAGTGTGAGCTAAGAGATATTCTGCGACATGCCATTGATGGCTCATGCATGCAGTCAGTAAAAGCGTATTACCGTCTTTGGTTGTGGCATTGAGGTTAGCTCCTTTTTCTAGCAGTGCTTTGAGAACCTCCAAATGACCATTTTCGCAAGCGATAAAAGCAGCCCCAAACCTTTTGGAACAAGAAGATTGATTTGGATCGGCCCCTAAAGCTAATAACTGATTCACTTTAGAAAGATTGCCTCGTTGTGCCTCGAGGTAAAGTAGGCCGACGCCATCACAATTGGTCATCTTAACCCTTTGTTCATCAATGCGAGCAAATTTTCCGAGACAATCTTTTAATTGTTTAATATTTTTTGATTCAATACTAGCTGGAGTGATGAACTTAATTTTCATTAGACAAGTATCTTGGTCTGCAAAACAGTCGAGTACAGCTCCTGCGATAGAGGCGTTACCGTAACTGAGATAATAATCATCCGTTTCGCCGTCTAAATCATTGATATCGGTGACTTGCCAAAGCCTGGTTTCGATATCGTAACTGATAAAGATATCGTGGTCGTGTGATTCAATACAAAGGCAAAGTGGTTGAATCGCACTAATTAACGGCTCCAGTGCCTCAAATAACTCAGTGATTTCTTCTTCATCTAAAATTACTACTTTTTCGAAACTGTGCAATCCGCCAATCTGTTGAGCGTGATCGCTGAAAAGAAGCTTGTGCTCAATATATCGAGAATAGTCAAATGCCGGTTTAAATCCAGAATATTGAAGTTCACAAACTTTAGCAATTGAAGTCAGGAACTCTTTTATTGAATAAAGTAAAAGATCTTTCTTATTCCCTTTCCTAAGGGCGATCTTTAATATGGCAGAATCGATATCTCGAGCAAGATAACCCATGCTTTTATATTTCCCTATTGTATTAAGGATTTTATAAAAAATATCTTGTTTGTTACTCATGAAAGCCATTGCTAAAAGAGCATCAAAACCTATACAAGGTCCATTACCAAAATTTATTTCCAGTTTTGAAGAAAGGGTTATTAATTTATAAAGAGAAAATCGCATATATTTCGCACAAAGAAGATATTTTTTGCGATTATATAGTCAAAAAATTAACAAAAAATTAAGTAATGCGTCCCTCGAGGCGTTCGGAGGATCTAGCGTTCGTGAAGGAATCATGGATTCGGCGACAACCACTGAATGTTGTAGAAGGGAAACTACTAGTTTTTACTCTTGTCCTGTGTGGGTGGAGAATACCCTTGACGTTGCCTAGTTACTTTTTCTCATTCTCTAAATACCTATCAACATACTTTGGTAGATGAGTTTGGTTTGCTTCGTTGCCGTAATATAAAGGTAAGGAGTGAAGTAATTCGGGGGTATAATAGGTATGTTGTTTGGGGAAATATTCAAAAAGTAACTGAACTTTCCCTGCGGTTTCGTTGCCAGCGATTTCGCTAATAAATTCAAGCGCTAAATCAATTCCACTTGATATACCTCCTGCCAACCAAATTTTGTCATTTTTAACAATCCGTTCTTCCACAATGTGTACATCTGAAAGCAGAATAGCTTCGGGGAGGGCACGCCAATAGGTGGTAATGGATTGATGATTAAGGAGGCCTGCTTTGTGGAGGAGAAACATCCCGGTACAAACTGAGAGAATATACTCGGCATTTTCAGCTTGTTTTTGTATAAAAGAGATAATTTCTTTATTTTCAATTTCTTTAAGTCTACCAGTTCCTCCAGGGATAAGAAGATAATCAATTGGGGGGGAGTTTTTGAAATGATAATGGGTTTTTAGAGTAATATCATTCATGCATTGGACATAACTTTCTTGCTCAGAAATTAAGTACATTTCGATTGGGGCTTTTAAAGTATTTCTCCAACAAGCAAATACTTCCCAGGGACCCAGGATATCCATCGCTTGTGCATTCTCATAAACAACCACCCCGAATGTTTTCATTCCATGCTATCCTTCGAAATACCCGTTTATATATAAATGGTTGCGTGTTAGTTCACTTGATATATTTTTCTACAAGCAGAATTGTCTACACGATCCGTTTTTACACTGTAATAATTCTCTCTCTCAATATTTGTACAAATGATATCTTGATTTAGAAAATTTAAACACATTGCTAAATGTTGTCCTGCACATTCAGGGAAAATGCCCTCATGATGGATGGCGGTATACCTTTCATTCTGCCATTGTTCAACGGATGAGGTAAAGTAAGTGGTAAAATTACTAAGTAGCCCATTCTCGTCCAGCTTAAAGATTTTCATGGCTGGGTTATTATAATGGATACGGCTAATCGAAGGTGTTGAAAAAGCATAAATCGTTTGAGTTTGATCCAGGTTAATCCTTCTGATTTCCTCCATATGGGAATGCGAGGTCAGCAATGTGATCTGTTGATAATTTGCTTGGTAACGCACAAGTAGCTCGACAAATCGATTTAGATAGGCTTCTTCCCAATAAGGGTTGCCTTGATAGTCTTTTCCTGGCGGTATGTGCATTGCGATGAGAAGTTGTTTTGCCCGGTGTTGTGACAATTGGTTTTCAAACCAAGCCAATTGGGCAAAAGCGTCTTTCTCCTGATTTGGATACTTAAGCAAACGTGATGATAAATCGGTAAATTGTACCGAATTTAGAGCTATGAGCATTATTTCACGGTTATTTGGGATAACATAACTGGAGTAGTATCCGCTATCATACATATGCTCTTTGTTGATGAGCAGATTTTCACAAAAGGCACAAGCGCCACTCCATTCTGTTGCGAGGCTGAGTGGAGAATGGCCGTTATCTGAGAAAGGTTGATAATTACCAAGTAAAGAATCATTATTGCCCGTTACATAGAACATTGGTTTTGCGCTTCGATTAGCTTCATATAACGTCTGGAAGACCACTTTTTCATAAATTTCTTTTTTTGCACGGAGATAGTAACCATGTTTGGGCATATCGCCCAAATTGATTATAAAATCGACATCTTCGGCAAGTTGACTAAATTTGTTCATTGCCAGTTGCAATAAATTTTCGCCAGTGTCATGGCCTTCGCCTGAGGTATTTTGATGACCGTAATGAATATCAGAAATGGTTAAAAAGCGTGTGGATGCAAAGCTCGTATGGATTAGTAGGATAAGAGCTATTATGCGAAAAATGAAAGGGAGCATAGGGTTTATTAGAATTTAGGAAGGAAAAAATGCTAAACGAATTACTGTGTTTAAGCAAGGGAAGGTAATTTCTTATTTGAGTGGCTTTATCAGTAGGTATGCCAACGCAAAGGGGGCGTCCAATTTTTCACTATCGTTGGTACTCCTTGGTACCGGCGATAATCAGTTTATAAATCCGTTCTGAGATAATTCCTTGTTCGAATTTATTTTTTGCATCAACGGTCATGAGTTGTCCACGTTGGCGCACGAGTTTTCTTGTCATGGAGGTCACATCGTTGGGATCGCCTTCCAGCAGGGTATCACGTACTTCTTCATCAAATACCAAGTATTCGCGTAAGGCAACGCGTTTGCCATCAACGGTAGGTACTAACTTCTGCCATATGCAAAGTCGTATGGTCTCTAAGATATCAATTGTTCGTCCAAGTCGCTCTTCACCTGCAAACGAAGTTACTAAACGGCGCATTGTCTCAGCCACTCCGGAAGTGTGCAGTGTGGTGTAGACTGGATGACCGGTTAATGCAGCTTCAAGCGCTGCGCTGATTGTTTCAGCATCCCGGCATTCCCCTACCATGATTAAACGGGGTTTTCGTCGAAGGGCATTACGTACCCCATCGGCAAAGTCGGGCAAATGACGGGGAATTTCTGATTGGCTCACCACCGCTGAAATGGTTTCAATTTCATCGTAAACGAACTCGATAGGTGCCTCATAAGTCAAAACTTTACGATGTGAATCTTCGTTCTCAATGAGTTCACGAATGATGGAAGCTAAAAGCGTAGACTTACCGGAACCTGTTGCGCCAGTGATAAAGACAATTCCCTCCTGAGGCGCGATAGCTTCCAGAATATTTTGCGGTAAATTCATTGTCTCTAATCGAGGAGGCGTCGTAGGAATAGTTCTTAATGTAATCTGAATAGCATCGTGGCCTTCGACTAAGCAGGCAGTGGCATTGACTCGATAGCGATAACGTACGCCGCGATTCGGACGGAATTCATAGTGCGTATCAATGTCTTTACCCGAAAGCAATTGAGTCGTGGCGTTAGGTCCATAAATGGCATTAATTAGATCGCCAAGCTCCGTGTTTGAAAGACGGCGATTCGTGATTCGCAACAATCTTCCATATACCTCGGCATAGATAGGCTCGCCTGTCTGAATAGTAATATCAGAGGCATTGAGATTCTCTGCGTGCTGTAGCATTTTATCCATGAAAACTGGAGAAAAACGCGTCGGCTCGTCTGGCATTAAATTAACGTTAGTCATGGTTTATCAAATTAATACTTGTCACGATCAGTTGTATTCACAGGCGCTATGACTGGCTGCCATGCTTTGCTAGTAATTATAATTTTAGTGTTTTGTGCTAATTTTTCCATATTTTTGAATTTTTCCAGTGCATTTTCATCTTTAGCAACAGGAGCAATCCATTCCTTAGCGTTAACATTAAGAAGAGGAAGTGCAGTGATACGTAACACTCTGTCATCAATATGCAATTCATTCGTATCGCCTGTAACTCCCAAATCAGTGTGGGAAACGTAGGGCGGTGAAACCATATTCATCGCTAATAATTTTCTATACAAAATCATTCCTGTGTAATCTTCTTTGATACGGGCGATACTTTCTTCGAGGATAGTGGCTGCTTGCTCAATACCGTTTTTCCAGCCTTTTTCAACATAATAATCCCAAACTTGTTTTTCCCTTCTCGTTTTTGGAAGTAAAGCAGCATTAGGGTATTCAGGTTGTTGGTAGTCCATCCATAAATATTGTCGCCAGTTAGGAGGAGTAGTTACAAAACGTGCCTGTTTAGCAATTTTATAAGTACGATTAGAAATACGAATTGTTTGCGTGTCTGCCAAGTTAAACGCATTGCGTCCTTCAAGTAACACCGGCGGCAAAATATTGTGTTCAAGCATAAGGGCATTAAAATCATAAATTGCGTCAAGCTTACGTGCCAACCGGGTTAATTGATCGTCAATCATTCGTGCGCGCCAAGCTAACCCAGATTGAGCACCCAAGCTCAGTGCCGATTCCTTGAGGGCTGTTTCTCTAATTTTGCTATTTCTTTTCTTTTTACGGGACTTTTTCTTCTTATGCTGAACAGTTCCCATAGCTTTCAACCCCGCGAGCGAAGCGGTGTTGCCTGGGAGCTGATCGGTATTGGTGCGGCTACAGGCAACTAATAAGACCAAGCAAATGATAACTAGGTTACGAATAAATTTTGGCATAGCGTAATTCAACAACTTGACTATTTGGATAAACATGGATGTTGGCTTTCTTTCCGGCTTGATAGTCAATATCACGCAAGATTTCGGCTAAGCTTTCATCCTTAATATTAAGATCAATTAAAACAGGAACTGCGGGCTCCTTGCCTAATACACGAAAACGAAAATGTGCTGCTTTGGCAATTCTTGCCGTTAACTCCTCAATAGGACCAGACCAGTCGACTGATGCTCGCGCTTGAAGGTTGTAAGCATTGGGAATAGTGAGAACATTATCCCGTTTAGGAGGCGTAATTACTTTTTCCACTTTTGCCATTTCCAGCATTGAATCGCTCACGGATACTGCCGCTTCTGCAAGTTTAATTGTTGCATCATCACTTGGCGCATTTAACGGCGGTTTCTTAAATATTTTTATGCCGCCGCATCCATTGAGCATAATTACAGTAATAATAAGGATGAAAAACTTGTTGATCATCTTATGAACTTTGAAATCGATAAGTATTGCACTGATTGAAACAGGAGCCTCGTTCCTTGTCAAGCAGAATAAGGTAACCTTCGCTGATTCGCCAGCGCAGCGTATGCGGTGCAGCTTCTGAGCGAATAAGGCAAAAAAAAAAAGATCATATAGACAGCTCTACTGTGCATTTTGAGTCTCATTTTGCATTCAAGTTTGTGTCTAAGATACTATACAGCCCTTGAATGGATAGATTGGAAAGGGACAAGCATAATCCGTTGTTTTCACTTTATGATTTTTTCGTAAAGCCCATAATAAACATTGCCGGCTTGTTTTGCTTTTCTCTCTTGCCAAACAAAGGGCTCGAGATGAGGTTTTTCTGCAGATTCAATATAAACCAGCCCCCCATTAACCAGTAAATTTGAATGAGCTAAGGTATCAAGACATTGGGGTAAGTACTTTAATGCAAAAGGGGGATCGAGGAAAACGAGATCGAAACATTCTGTTGTTTTTTGAAAATAGTCTTCCGCCTTGGCTTGAACTACCTGTAGGCAATTTGTATTAAATGATGAGGCAATTTGTTTAAGGTTATTGTAGGCTTTGGGTGATGATTCAACGAGCACGACCCGCTTGGCTCCTCGTGAAAAAGCTTCAAAACCAAGAGCGCCACTGCCAGCAAAAGCATCAAGGCAACGGGCATCACGAATATCGTGCATAAGCCAATTAAATAAAGTCTCTTTGATACGGTCGGGAGTTGGTCTTAAACCCTCAATGTCGGGAAAATGCAATTTTTTCCCTCGGTATTGCCCACCAATGATACGAACAGTCTGCTTCACATTCTACCTACTGCGATAACCAGCATTTTGTCTGGATGAATCTTTCTTTGTAAAGCTTCCCTGATTTGCGTCGTCGTGACAGTATTAATACGCTCAACGTAAGTATCGAGATAATCACTGGGTAAATGGTAGAAGGCGATACGCAGCAGCATATTAGCAATGCTGGCATTGCTCGATAAAGATAAGGGAAAGCTACCCATCAAGTACTGTTTGGCATCAGCTAACTCTTTTTCAGTTGGTCCATTTTTAAGGTAAGCAGCTAGTGTCTCTTGGGTAACCTTTAATGCGTTAGCGGCTTCTTTGTTTTCGGTGGATAAGCTGATTATAAAGGGACCATTCCCGGGCATAGGTAGAAATTGACTTGTAACGCCGTAGGTTAACCCACGTTTCTCCCTTACTTCATGAGCAAGTATTGAAACCAGAGCGCCTCCGCCTAAGATATAGTTGCCTACAGTAAGTGGGAAATAATCAGGATCATGATGGTCGATGCCAATTTCGCCTAACCGAAGTATCGTTTGTGAAGAAGGAAAATCGACTGCTATGTTCTCTCCTACCTTAAGAGGGGGCGCTTTAGGAATTGAGGGCGCAGGTTGCCCCTTGGGCAACCCTGTCATGATTTGCTCAGCGAATCGATGTGCTGTTGCGCTATCTATTGCCCCAACAATGACGACCACGGCATTTGATCCGACAAAATATTTTTTATGGAAATTTCGCACATCAGTGGTGCTCATGGCGAGGACAGTATCTTTAGTCCCATTAACAGGATGAGCGTAAGGATGATTTAAGTAGAGCTTTTCAAAGAGAATTTTATTAGCAACTTCTTCGGGTGATTCTTGCGTTTGCGCAATTGCCAATAGTTGTTGGCTTTTTTCTCGTTCAAAAGCATCTTTTGGGAAATCAGGTTTAGCGATAATTGTTGTAAAAATTTCCAATGCTTTTTTCATATCATTGGGTTTGGTCAGTGTTTTAAGGTTCAAAACAACCATATCCCGACTGTTTTCACTGACAAACTGAGCGCCTGTATCGGCCAAATGCTCCGCAACTTGTGTTGCATCCATTCCTGCATTGCCTTGATTAATCAAATTAGTAGTTAAGGTGCTAAGGCCAAATTGATTTCCATCGTAGGCAGAGCCTGCTGCAAAAGCAACACTGATATCAAGCATAGGGACTTCGTTGGCTTGGTAAAAAACGACCTGTGCGCCGTTTGTGGTTTGCCATTGTTGTGTTTTAAATGTATTGGCATGCAGCGGTTGTGTTAGGGCAAAAGCGAGACTTGCCCCTATAAATTGTTTTAATAAGTTTAATTTGAACTGTAACTTCATTCTTGTTCCTCGGGTGATAAAGGAATTAATCGGGCTTCTGTTATTGCATTATCATTGAAATAGCGTTGGGCAACTTGTTGTATTTGCTCAGGAGTAATGCTGTGAATAAAACTGGTGTAGTTGTCAGACGCTTTCCAGCCGAGACCTATGGTCTCCAATAAGCCTATTTCCATAGCTTGGCCAAAAATAGAATCCTTTTCAAAAGTCTTTTGTGCAATGATTTGTGTTTTAATCCGTTGCAATTCAGCCGGTTTGATGAGCTCAGTTTGTAATTGTTTAATTTCCTTGAGCATGGCAGCTTTCACTTGCTCTGGGGTATGGGATTGCGAGGGTGTGCCTAAAAAGATAAATTGCGTAGGGTAACGAGTATACAGATTATAATAGGTATTCGCATCGCTTGCTACATGCGTCCCACGGATGAGATTTTTAGCAAACCGCGCACTTTCTCCGGCACTTAGGATACTTGCTATGACTTCTAAAGCATAAGGTTCCCAAGCTGTTTTCGCTGTTTTTGTGCTAGGAACGGGATAGCCAAACATTATTAAAGGGAGTTGTGCTGGTGCATAAATTTCTACTGCTTTAGGACCTAAAGGCGGCGGCTCAACTTGGGGTTTGCGTTCGTAATGCGTTTGTTTACTGATTTGACCAAAATGCTGTTTGGCTAATTGGTATACTTCATCGGGATTGACGTCGCCAACCACAACCAATGTTGCATTGTTAGGCGCATAAAACCGCCGATACCAGGATTTCACATCTTGAATTGTCATTTGGTGTAAATCGCTCATCCAACCAATGATGGGATGATGATAAGGTGCTGTCAAATGAGCAGCAGCTAAATAACGCTCAAAAGCCAGTGCTTGTGGGTTGTCATCGGTGCGTAAGCGCCGTTCTTCCCGAATGACTTTAATTTCTTTCGCAAATTCCGCTTCATCTAGCAGCAGGTTTTGCATGCGGTCAGCTTCTAATTCGAAACTAATCGGTAACTGATTAGCTGCAATTTTTTCAAAGTAAGCAGTATAATCATAGTTAGTAAAGGCATTTTCTTGGCCCCCTACAGCAGCGATTGTTCTCGAAAAAATGCCGAGCGGGTATTTCTCAGTTCCCTTAAACATAATGTGTTCTAAGGCATGAGATATTCCGGTTATGCCACCAGGCTCATCAGCAGATCCTACGTTATACCATACCATGGATACAGCAATAGGCGCACGGTGATCTTCCTTTACCAGCACTTTTAAGCCATTATCCAGAGTAAATTCTTTTACTTGGCTGAATGATTCACAAGACAAGGCTGCTAGAAGAATTAATAATAGGATGCGCACAGATTAACTCCAAAGCAAAAAAAGTGATAGAATTCCATATTTCCTTCGTTTTGTATACCTTATGATTAAATGGTTTAAAAGAAATCAAGGTGAAACTAAGCCTGAAGAACCTCTTGTTGAGGTTTCACCCGTACTTACTGAAGAGCAGCATTATGAGGATAAATTAGCTCATTCGCCTGCCCCTAGTGATGAATCGCCAAAGCAAGGATTCTTTGCACGTATCAAGCGCGGATTGACTAAAACCCGCCAACAATTTGGTGAGGGGATTGGCCGATTATTACTTGGAAAAAAAGAGATCGATGCCTCTCTCTTGGAAGAGCTTGAACTCGTGTTGCTTGGTGCTGACCTAGGTGTTGAAACATCACAGTCTATCTTAAAGCAACTGGGCGAGGGTTTAGCAAGAAAGCAATTGACTGACGGGAATGCCGTCTTCCAAGAGTTAAAAAGGCGCCTGGAAGCTATCTTGTTAACTAGCGAAAAACCATTACAGTTAGAGAATCCTGATAAATCACCGTTTGTTATTTTAACCGTGGGCGTTAATGGAGCGGGTAAAACAACCTCTATTGGCAAAATGGCCAAACAATTCCAGCAGCAAGGTAAGAAAGTAATGCTCGCTGCAGGAGATACTTTTCGTGCAGCAGCAGTTGAGCAGCTGCAAGTGTGGGGTGAGCGCAATCAGATACCTGTCATAGCACAACACACAGGAGCGGATAGTGCATCCGTGATTTACGATGCGCTGCAAGCGGCAAAAGCTAGAAATATTGATATTTTAATCGCGGATACCGCTGGGCGCTTACACACTCAGGGAAATTTGATGGAAGAATTGAAAAAAGTGAAGCGGGTGTTACAAAAATTAGATGCCAATGCCCCTCATGAAACCATGCTGATTTTAGACGCAAGTATTGGGCAAAATGCACTTAACCAGGCACGTCAATTTCATCAATCCATTGGGGTAACAGGCATTACGATGACAAAGCTTGATGGAACTGCGAAAGGTGGGATTTTATTTGCTATCGCGAATGAATTAGGGATACCATTTCGTTACTTAGGTGTTGGTGAAGGAATTGACGATTTGCGTCCCTTTGATGCCCAGCAATTTGTCAGAGCAATTTTTAATGATGATTAAATTTGACCAAGTCAGTAAGCGCTATCCAGGGGGCTTCGAAGCACTAAGCCAGATTGATTTTTGCTTGCAAAAAGGGGAAATGGTTTTTTTAACTGGCCATTCGGGTGCTGGAAAAACAACCTTCCTTAAATTAATTGCTATGCTTGAACTTCCCTCATCCGGTCAACTTACAGTAAATAATGTCCGTTTAAACCAATTAAAAAAACGCGACATCGCTGCTTACAGAAGCAGTCTGGGAATTACCTTCCAATCACCTAACTTGTTAAGTGATAGGACAGTATTTGATAATGTTGCTTTACCCTTGCAAATTCAAGGACGCCAGTGATGATCACCAAGCGGGTTCATGCAGCCCTTGATATGGTCGGTTTGCTAGCAAAAGAAAAGATGCTGCCTATTCATCTATCCGCAGGGGAACAACAACGAATAGGTATTGCCCGAGCGGTAGTGCATAAACCTTCCTTACTACTGGCTGATGAGCCTACAGGTAATTTGGATCCCAGCCTCTCAACAGAAATTATGAAACTATTCGAGCAATTTAATCAGGTCGGTGTGAGTATTCTTATTGCGACTCATGATCTTGCTTTAATCGCACGAATGAAACACCGTATTGTGATGTTAAAGGGGGGGCGTGTATGTTAAAAAGTATGCGTGCATTACTTTCTTATCATTTGCAAGCAGCAAGCAGTAGCCTTAACCTACTCTGCCGCCAACCCCTTGCCACAACCCTTACGGTTGTAGTGATTGCTATCGCTTTGACCTTACCCACGCTATTTTGGGTTTTTACAGATAATCTTGCTCAATTAACTGGCAGCTGGCAACGTGGTGGCCATATTTCGCTTTATCTTAAATCGCCTATTTCGGCAGAAGAAGAGACCGCATTATTAGAACGTGTCCAAGCCACAGAAGGGGTTGGCCATGCCAGCTTAAAATCTGCCGCAGATGGACTTGCTGAACTGCAGCAGCAAGAGGGGATGCATGATATCATGCGCTATTTGCCGGAAAATCCATTACCGGCTGTCATCGAAGTTGTGCCATCCCTGGCAATTAATTCACCGGCACAGATGGAACAATTGTTTCTTCGATTGAAAGTTTTTCCTCAGGTAGAACAAGCTAAGCTTGATATGCAATGGATTAATCGATTGCATGCGATCTTGAGTTTCATCAGTAAAACAGCACATGCTCTCATTGCCCTGCTTGCTTCTGCGGTAGTGCTCATTGTGGGAAATACGCTGCGTTTAGCCATTCATAATCGTCATGAAGAGATCCAAGTATTAAAATTAATTGGCGCAACCGATCCCTACATTGCCCGTCCTTTTTTATATTCGGGAATATGGTATAGCTTAGCAGGTGCAATACTTGCAGTGCTTTTTGTTAATATTTTTATGCTTAGTCTTGCTGTCGCAGTAAAACAATTGGCATCCGCCTATCAAATGCATTACCCTATAACGAGTTTATCAGTAAAACAGGCTTACTTACTGGTTCTTATATCCACCTTATTAGGTTGGTTAGGGGCTAGGTTATCAGTAAAAAGGCAACTTGCTTCTATTGAACCCTACAATTGATCTATAATAAATTGATCAGTTATTAGTGTGCTATGATTTTACTTATTCGGAGGTAATAGCATGAATCAGCAGTTACAACTGGCATCATTGAATTTACCCATTGGTAGTTTAGATGCTTATATTCATCGGGTTAATCAGATTCCGATGCTTTCTGCTGAAGAAGAACATGAATTCGCGGAGCGTTTTCAGAATCAAGGTGATTTGGAAGCCGCTCGTCGCTTAGTTCTGGCTCATTTACGCTATGTTGTCCGCGTAGCGCGAGGTTACTTAGGTTATGGGTTACCTCTTAATGATTTAATCCAGGAAGGCAATATTGGTTTAATGAAGGCAGTAAAACGCTTTGATCCGAAAATGGGCGTTCGTTTAGTCTCTTTTGCCGTTCATTGGATAAAAGCTGAAATCCATGAATTTGTTCTACGGAATTGGCGAATTGTCAAAATCGCTACCACTAAATCACAACGCAAATTATTTTTTAATCTTCGCCAAATGAAGAACCGCTTGGGTTGGTTTAACACTGAGGAAGTCAACGCAGTCGCCCGGGATCTAGGTGTAAGTCCTGAAGATGTATTAATCATGGAGCAACGACTAAATGCCATGGATACTTCTTTTGACTCTCCTGTTTCGGATGATGAGGACGAAAATTTCAAAGCCCCTGCCCATTATTTACATGATGCAAATAATGATCCCGCCCATTTAATCGAGCAGGAGACAAGCGATGAGTATGGGCGTGAACAGTTATTCTCGG
Organism: Legionella micdadei; assembly: GCF_000953635.1. NCBI lineage: Bacteria > Pseudomonadati > Pseudomonadota > Gammaproteobacteria > Legionellales > Legionellaceae > Legionella > Legionella micdadei. The sequence goes on along the minus strand of NZ_LN614830.1, from coordinate 2,893,095 downwards.
CGCTGGAGCGTCTCGATGAGCGCAGCCAGGATATTTTGCAGCAGCGTTGGTTATCCGATGAAAAAGCAACTCTACATGATTTAGCGGATAAATATGGGGTTTCTGCTGAACGGGTACGCCAATTAGAAAAAAATGCCATGAAGAAACTTCGGCAGTATATGGAAGAAGTTGCGTAAACTATCAAATGAAGAAAGAGCTTGGTTTTAACGTTGTTAAAATTTGGCCTCATAAAAATTTTTGTCAAGTTTTTTGAGTAAGTTAAGCAACTCTCTAGCTTGACAACAAAAATGTCAATAGCTCGCTCTGTACACCAAAACCATACAGATTTAGCCGATCGGCTAAATCTGTACGGTTGCATAATGAAAAATTACTCTTGGACGATTTCCAAAATAGGGGCTCCAAGCGTCAGGCTAATGTAGTCATAAAATTACCAATATATTCGATGCTTAAACCAGAAGTGGGCAGGTCTGGAGTGTATGACAACATAGTTTCGCGGTGGGATCCAGCGATGAAATTGAGGGTGCCTCCAGGGGCTTGGATGATAATGGTTAACGCTTACTCCCTGGCCGACTGGATAAGTGTGATGATACGCAAAGGACGAGCTTGAGAATAGAGCAGATAGACCTAAAGTGCTACACAGAAGCCATTTTTTAGTTTTCATTGTTACATCTCCCAGATTGCAATTTACACAAGCTAGTCTAGGTAATGAATGTAATAGGAATATAACAAGAGGAAAAAAGATTGTAACAAGATTGTTACGAATTTTTGGCTCAACAGACCCTAGTTCAACAAGCGCATTAATCTTAGCTTTGTTGCTTCATCAGCAAAAGATGATTTAATTGCCATTGTGGTAAAGTCAATCATTTTGCTGTCCGAATAGTGATAAGCTTGCTGTACCCTTTTATATTCTTGGGCTAAATTAGTGCGGAAAAAGGGCGGGTCATCTGAACCCAAGCTCACTGGGATGCCTGCGGCCATGAGTTGAGTTAAAGGGTGCTCCAACATATCTTTAAACAGCCCCAAAGCAATGTTACTGGATGGACAAATCTCGAGTGCAATGCCCCGTTCTTTTAATTGTGCGAGCGTTTCTACGGAGTGCATCGCTTGAACACCATGCCCGATGCGCTTGATAGGTAGATACTCCATGGCTTCGAGCATACCACTTGCTGAAGCGAATTCACCTGCGTGTACTGTACAGAAAAGGCCGCCTTCTGCAGCAATACTAAACGCTTTATGAAACAATTTGGGTGGATAATTGATCTCATCCCCCCCTAGACCGAAACCGACAATATAAGGCATTGTTTCTCTGATGGCTTGTTCAGCCGCTTTAGTCACTGCTTCTACACCGAAATGGCGAACAGCGATAATAATAATCCTACCTATAATATTAAATTTTGCTTCGGCATCCTCAATCGCTTGTTGTATTGCTTGTAAATGTTCAGTGGAAGGAATCCCGCTCGCACGTTCGGCATGATCGGGGGAGTACATCATCTCTACATAAATGGTGCCTTCCAACGCATTCTCTTTGAGATAATCAAAAGTAATGTCGTAATAATCGCGAGGTTGCTTTATCACAGATGCAACTTCGTCGAATGCTTTAAGAAAGCCCATAAAATCGGGATAGGAATAACTCTGGCCATCAGGAGCAATTAAAGCTTCTGGAAATGAAATTTGGTTCCGCTTGGCCAGCTTTTTAGCTAAGTCAGGTTTGATTGTTCCTTCCAAATGGACGTGTAGCTCAGCTTTCTTAATTGTCATGGCGTCTTTCCTAGGGCTATAATCCAAATATAAGTAGAGATGGCATCTTAGTTTAAAAACCGATAAAATGTTCATCTTGCTATTTAGTATATGCTATCCAGGATAAGTCATGAGTAATAATGATATTGATAAGGCTTATGTGAGCCCTTACGATAAATATCTCTTTGAGTTTGATGCTCAACATGAAAAATCAGCATCCCAGCAACAAGAAATTAAAAAGCATCAGCGTATTGCGTATCTTCGTGATCATGCTAAACAAAAAGATGCTAAAGGCGAGATTTGGGACGCTTTTTAATCGGGCACCGAAATTGCCTTTACCAGCTGTAGATGCTGATCTACATGTCCAAGAAAGCAAGTAAGCATACACAGGAACAATTATTATACAGGACGTATACTAATGGATTTTTTAAGGGATTGGTTTCAATTTGGACCTCTGCCGGCAAATCGGCTAGATGGGTATTATGACCCAAGCTTAGTTGTCCTCTCCTACATTGTTGCAGTTCTCGCTTCTTATGTAGCGCTGACTCTCGTGTCTCGGTTGCGAGAAGAGAAAACTAACCAAGCAGCAACTTATTGGCTTATTGGTGGTGCATTTACCATGGGTGCTGGCATATGGTCTATGCATTTTATTGGTATGTTGGCTTTTGTACTCCCTATGCCGATGGAATATGAATTAGGGTGGACTGCCGCATCGTTATTGATGGCCATGGTTGCCTCTGGTTTCGCCTTATTTATTCTACAAAAAAAAGAGTGCTCCATATTCCATTTAGGTTTGGGAGGCTTATTCATTGGCCTAGCTATTTCAACGATGCATTACATGGGTATGGAAGGCATGAAATCCCATGTGAATATCCATTATTTGCCTGGAATGTTTTTTCTCTCTATTTTTATTGGGATTGCTGCAGCCGAAGTAGCTCTGTGGTTGGCTTTGGAAAGCAGTCGTGGCAGAGCCCAGAGGCAAACTTATTTTAAAATGGGCAGCGCTCTTATCATGGGATTAGCGATATGCGGAATGCATTACACCGGAATGTCTGCTTCTGTTTTTACAAACTACCCGAATCATTTGATGTTGGCCGAAGATCAAGTCATTAAGCCAAATTACTTAGCATTTTTTATTGCTGGAATTACAGCGCTCATCATTAGTTTGGCTCTAACCGTATCGAGTTACTATAAAAAAATGATTAATGCTGTCCAAAACGAAAAAGAATTTCTTAACGCGATGTTGGATAACCTCGAAGATGGCATTATTGCTTGCAATGAAAAAGGGGAAATTACGGTTTTAAATAACGCAATGCAAAAAAATTTTAGTATCAACAAAATGTCGCTAACCGTTACAGAAATGCATAAATATTATCAATTGTTCACCGAAAAAAATGAGCCTATCCCCAAAGAAAGTTTTCCCCTCAAACGAGTCTTCGATGGCGAAGTAATACAGCGGTTACCTTTAGTTGTAAAATTTAAAAACGAAGAAACGATAGATGTAATCATCGATGGTCAACCAATTATCAATAAAGAGGGTAAATCTCTCGGTGCAGTCGTTGTTGTACACGATGTGACGGAGTTGAAACGGGCTGAAAAGCTTAAAAGAGAATTTGTCTCCATAGTAAGTCATGAATTGCGGACACCACTTACTTCGATTCGTGGTTCTTTAGGGTTGCTCACGAGCGGATTTTTGGGTTCTTTCTCTGAGAAAGCAAAAAAATTATTAGAAATTGCGAATAACAATTGCGAACGCTTGTTGTTACTGATTAATGATATTTTGGACATTGAAAAAATCGAAGCAGGAAAAATGGAGTTTCAATTTAAGAGCATTAATCTCAAACAAATAATAGAGGAAGCAGTTGATGCGAATAAAATGTACGCAGAAAAATATTCTGTTTCTTTGCAGATAAAATACCCTAAAAAGAAATTGATGGTCAATGTTGACACAGGCAGGTTAATGCAAGTATTGGCTAATCTGTTGTCAAACGCCTGTAAATTTTCGCCGCCAAATTCAACGGTAATGATTGAAGTTAAAAGGCTGGATGAGAAAGTACGAGTATCAGTTATTGATAACGGGGTTGGAATTTCTGAAGAATTCCAGTCACGCGTCTTTCAAAAGTTTTCCCAGGCAGATTCTTCTGATACTCGGCGAAAAGGGGGCACCGGTTTAGGACTTAATATTAGCAAGAGCATCATTGAGGAAATGGGGGGGACGCTTAATTTTATTAGCAAACCTAATCAAGGCAGTACCTTTTATTTTGAATTGCCACTCATTGATCTGGCCCAAGAATTCGAAGTTCTCCTTCCACCTTTCAATAAATCAACAAAGCGCTTGTTAATTTGCGAGGATGATCAGGATCAAGCTGATTACCTGCAAGCACTTTTAGAGTCAGCGGGTTTTACTGTGGATATAGCACTCACAGCAGCAGGTGCCAAAGAAAAATTGGAAAACGGGTTTTATCAAGCACTATTATTGGATTTGATCCTCCCTGATCAAGATGGTATTTCCCTCATAAGGGAACTTCGTTCTGTGCAAAAAACACATGACTTACCTATTATTGTTTTATCCATTATTTCACAAACTGGAAAAACTTTACTTAACGGAGACGCAGTTTCGGTGATCGATTGGGTAGATAAGCCAGTGGACCTAAAGCGATTAATGCAAGCGATTAATCGTATCAAAGTACAGGATACCCAGCATTTACCCACTATTTTACATGTGGAAGATAATGCTGATACCCGGCACGTCGTAGGGTTGTTGTTGGAAAAGCATGCGCAAGTCGATACAGCAAATACCCTGCATGAGGCTAAAAAAGTGTTAGCTAAAAAAAGGTATGACTTGATTATACTTGATTTACTCTTGCCAGATGGTAACGGAGTAGAGTTATTGCCTCTGTTAGCAAGTTATAAAATTCCCGTTTTAGTTTTCTCAGACATGCAATTAAACAATGAATATGCTCAATACGTGAGCCAAGCTTTAGTCAAATCTGACTCAACTAATGAAAAATTGTTAAATACGATTATGAACTTAATTTAATTGTTGGTGACGATTGATTTTGCCAACGAGAATTGAGTTAAATTGCAACTGCTAGACTTATTGTTAATAGATCCTATTTTTCAAGGATGGAATTATGAATATTAGGGAATTGCAAAAAATTATTTATGCCGAAGATGAGGAGGATATTCGCACAGTTGCACAAATTGCTTTAGAAGATATAGGTTCATATACGGTTAGATACTGTTTGAATGGTTATGAGGTATTAGAGGCAATCAAAGATTTCCAGCCCGATCTTCTGCTACTTGATGTCATGATGCCGAGAATGGACGGACCATCGGCACTGCGACAAATTAAGCAAATGCCACATATGGCTGAAATTCCAGCGATCTTTATGACAGCCAAAATTCAACCTCAAGAAATTAAAGAGTACAGGGACCTTGGTGCAATTGATGTAATTAATAAGCCTTTTGATCCGATTACCCTTGCTGATGATATTAGACGGATGTGGGATAAATATCATGGATGACAAAGTACAGCAAAAATTAAATGATTTAATTATTCGTTATAAACGAAATTTACCTGCGAAGCTTAATCACATTCAGACACAATGGCAGGAAATCCTCGAGAAATGGAACTCTGAAAAAGTCACTACGCTTCATCGCGATATTCATAGCCTATGCGGTTCTACTGGGACTTATGGCTATATGGAATTGAGTAGGATTGCTCGGGAAGCAGAAATTTTTTTGAAAAATTTGCCTAAAGATAAAGAGGCTAGTGAAACGGAAAAAAATGTACTCTCCTCTTATCTTGTCCAGTTAAAATCAGCGTATTCTGAAACCCAAGATAGGTATCCAGAGATGGCTGAACTACCTATTTCTCGAATAAATAATAAGTTAATTTACCTTTTGGAGTGCGATACGGCATTAAGTAGGGAACTGTATGAGAATTTAACTAGCATGGGTTACCAGCCTGCTATTTTGGACTCAATTACAACTTTAGCCGAGAAAATAAAGGAGGAGCCGCCAACCGCTATTATCATTAATACCAACTACTTGGATGAGGAAGGCACAAACATTCTATGTAACCGGGATTACAGCGAGCAACCGATCCAGTTATTTTGTCTCGTGCCAAATGATGAGCTGCATCCTCGTTTGCTTGCAGTGCGTGCAAAATGCGATGCCTTCTTTCAGCTGCCTTTGGATCTGAGTTATTTTGCTCAAGTCTTTCAAAGTAAATGCAGTACAGGAATGGAGTCGTTTCGTATTTTAATCCTGGATGATTCGGAAACGCTTGCCGAATATTATTCGCTAATTTTAACTAGGGCAGGCATGATTACTGGAATTTTAACAAACCCCATGGAGTTGCTTGATGTATTAAAATCTTTTCAACCAGACTTGCTGCTTATGGATATCTATATGCCAGGTTGCAATGGGCTAGAATTGGCAGCGATATTACGTAAAGAAAAAAACTACACCAAATTGCCCATTATTTACCTTTCAACCGAGGTCGATCGTAACAAGATTTTATTTGCAATGAGTTTGGGAGGCGATGATTTTCTGTCTAAACCCGTTTCTCCTAGCCATTTGATTTCGGCGGTTCGCTCCCGGGCCAAACGAGCTAGTGCTCTAAATTACTACATGATAACCGATAGCTTGACTGGATTGCTTAACCATTCGAGTATTCTTGGGCAATTGGAAATAGAAATTGCCCGTGCTAAACAAAAAGATGGCCCGTTAACTTTAATCATGATTGATATTGATCACTTTAAAAAAATCAATGATGGCTATGGCCATCCTGTTGGTGATAAGGTGTTAAAGCAATTATCGAATCTATTTTTGCTATACTTCCGCAATCAAGATTTAGTAGGTCGTTATGGGGGGGAAGAGTTTCTTATTATACTCCCGGGTACGTATCCTAAAGATGGTAAATTGATTTGTAATGAATTGCGTATGCACTTTAACCATTATCTGTTTAGAGAGAAAATTTTGACTTTCAACGCCACATTTAGCGCTGGAATTACCTATCTTAAAAATAGGGAGGAGGCAGCATCTCTCATCCAAGAAGCCGATAAAGCACTTTATCAAGCGAAGAAGGAAGGTAGAAACCGCATTGTCCTGTTCAATAAATAGGTAACTTGTAATAGCGCTTGAGAGACATCGAGTTAGATCACAATACAGTATGCTCGCCCACCTCTGCATACGCTTACGTAAATGAGCGCGCAATAAGATAATGAAGCACTTTAAAAGCCAGGATTGTTAATAAAGAAGCTACTGGCAGAGTTAATATCCAAGACATGAAAATATTACGGATGACGCGTAGGTTTAATGCACCAATACCGCGGGCTAAACCCACACCTAAGACTGCTCCAACAAGAGTTTGAGTTGCTGAGACTGGAATCCCTGTACTTGTAGCGACTACTACTGTTGTGGCTGCAGCCAAGGTAGCAGCAAAAGCACGGCTCGGGGTTAAAGCAGTAATCGAGCTGCCAACTGTTTCAATAACCCTTCTGCCGTAGATTAAAAAGCCGGCAATTACGCCTACACAGCCCAATAAAATAATCCATGCTGGATAATTAGCCGCGCCAATTGGTTTGTTAGCATTAATGACTAGGCTATGGATAATCGAGAGTGGGCCTACTGCCAAGGCTACATCGTTTGAGCCATGGGCAAACACCATAGCACAAGCAGTTAACGCCATTAAAACGGCAAAATATTTTTCAACTTGAATGAAACGCTCCCGCCGCCTAATCCTCGGCATTTCGGGGATACGTCTGATAAAAGTCATGCCAATGATGGTTATTGAAATACTTGTTGCTAAGGTTACCGCCAAATCCTGCTTCAGGTTCAAGTGAATATGAAAATGATTCAGCCCTTTAAATACGGTAATAAAAGAGAGGATAGTACCGACTAAGAAGAGGTAGATGGGCACATATAGCTTGGCTTTCTCAAGAGGATCACTTTTTATAAATATGACTTGTTGAATGCTAACAAAAAGTGCGTAAGCTGTAATTCCAGCTATGAGAGGGGAGGTTATCCAGCCAATAGCAATGTGCGAAACTTGTTGCCAGTGAATGGTATTAGGGCCTAACACAACCGAGCCAAAACCGACCATCGAGCCGACCAAAGCATTGGTAATGGAAACCGGTACGCCCAAGTAACTTGCGAGATTCATCCATACAGTACAAGCTACTAGGACACCGAGCATACCTTCAATTAGGATCAAGGGCTGATCGGATAACTCACTGCTATTAATAATGCCATCCCGCATGGTTTCAGTGACACCGCCTCCACCAAGGAAAGCACCAGCAAACTCAAAAACGATAGCGATAATCATCGCTTGTTTAACAGTTATCGCTTTTGAACCCATTGTTGTGCTCATCACATTAGCGAGATCATTTGCACCAACCCCCCAAGTCATGAAGAAGCAGAAAGCAATAGCGATAAAAAGCAATATGAAAGAATAATCCATAGGAATTTACTACCTAGCAATGAGAATTTGTAGCCGACCACCCACGGTTTGGGCATGATCAGCCAAGTCACCAATCCATTGAACTAGCTTGTAGAGAAAAACGATTTCAATTGCAGGCAAATCCTTTTCCAGCTCAAAAATACGATGCCTAATGTCAGCTAGTTTCTCGTCACTGTCGTGTTCGATTTCATCAAGAGTCATGATCATCTCTTCAACAATTTTCACTTCATTGCCGCGAAAACCACTTTCAAGCAACTCGTCTAGCTCATTGATGGCTTTACATGCTTGTTTAGATGCATCTAAACAACGATGTAAAAAAGGGATAAATGCGGAAGCAAGGCTATCCGGAATAATCATTTGCCTACTCACAATAAGGCCGGCGATATCTTGTGCTTTATTGGCGATGCGATCTTGAGCGCTTAACAGCTCAAGCAAATCAGTACGAGAGACTGGAAGAAAAAGCCCTGTGGGTAGATGCAATCGAAGATCGCGCTTAATTAAATCAGCTTCTTTCTCGAGAGCAGATATCTTCTTCTTTATGGTTTCAGCAGTTAGCCAATCCTGTCTAAGCACGGCCTCAAAAAAGGGATAGAGCTGTTTGGCACACTGATGTGCTTTACGCATGTGTTGTTCAATGGGCCGAATAGGCGATGGCCCGAACATATTAAATATGCTACCCATTATAAATACACATCGATAAGAAGATTTGGCGATTATAACCAAACTTTAATCAGAACAAAACAATTTCTGCTACACTTGAAATGAGTTAATGAGCAGTAGTGCACGATGCAAACACGGCAGCCTAGTTTTTCGTGCAAAAATACGAGACAACCTCAATGTTCTTGGCAAAGCCGTCTGCGGCTTCTGATATTTTTTGTAAAAACCTATGTATTTGATTAGTGAAGGAGCATGCTTATTATGAAGAAATGGAGTTTCGCCTTAATGTTTATTGTGATTACTGCATTTGCCCAGCCGACAATGATTACCAAAGTCATCCAACTGAATTATCAAAATGCGGATCACATCATTCAACTCATCCAACCTCTATTAGGCGATGGCGAACAAATCAGTGGTTCAGGACAAACTTTAGTCGTAAAAGTAACTCCAGACACTATGACTCAATTGCGAGCAATACTGCATAAACTTGATCAACCCCCTGTCACTTTCCAAATTAGTATCTATCAGGGTGATCCAGATTGGCTAAGTCAAAATGGTGATAATGACATTACTATTACGACCCCTTCTCATTCTGACCAGCTACAGCATCAAACTGTGACGGTAATGAATGGTGAATCCGCTTTTGTAAGCACAGGCGAAGATCAACCTGTTTTAAGTTCAGCGGGTATTGGCTTTTGGGGAACAGGAGTATCTTATGACAGGCGATTAACGCAAAATGGTTTTTTGGTCGAACCTACCCTGCAAGGGCAGCAAGTGAAGCTAAGAATTCGTCGTATCCGCGAACAAGATAGCCCTGTAGTCAATCAACAGTTTGACAGCCAACAAGTCGTTACCACGGTTATGGTGCCCTTAAATAAATGGGTGCCTTTAGCGAGTCCACAAGGAAGTGAGCCTGTAGATTCTTCAACACAAATTATTCGGGCGGGGAATCAATTCACACAAAATTCAACATTATATATTAAAGTCAATGTGGTACAGCAACCGGCCTCAGATGACGATAATTCAAATTGAATGAGGTTATTACTATGGTAACTGGGAATGACAGGCTCGTTGGGCAAAGTGAATCAGAATCAGTAGTACCCACGTTTTCAGTTGAAAGGGAGCTTGCTAATCTGCTCACTGGCAAACCAAAGCTAGATGATTTGTTTAATTTTCTTGACCGTTTTTTTCAGGCTAATCTCGCTAAGGTGACAGCTGGAATAAGTCCTGCTCCTTTAGTAAGTGCTTATTGTTCCTGGCTCTCACAATTAGCACTGAGCCCGGGGCGGCTTTTAGAATTGGCTCTTTATCCTCTCATACACTCACAAGATTGCACTAACAAAATTTGTTGTGAGGAGCGCGCTAGTGATGGTAGGGATGTGCGTTTTCATACCGAGAGTTGGCAATATTTACCTTGGCGTTATTGGGCCGAGAGTTTCCTACAAGTGGAAGATTGGTGGAACAGGGCTACATCAAAGTTACCTGGATTACCTGAACCTGCTTCACGGACAGTTGCTTTCTGTACAAGACAAATTTTGGATGCCCTGTCACCCTCAAATTTTGTGTTCACTAATCCTGATTTATTCAATGAGACAATAAAATCACATGGATTTAATTTGATTCATGGAACTAAACTTGCTGTTGAAGATACACTCGTAAGGTTAACGGGTGTTCCCCCTTTGGGTGTAGAAAATTTTATCCCTGGTAAGCAAGTTGCTATTACTCCCGGTAAGGTAGTTTTTAAAAATCGACTCATTGAGTTGATTCAATATGAACCCCGGACAAAAACGGTTTATAAAGAGCCAGTCCTGATGTTGCCTGCCTGGATTATGAAATATTATATTCTTGATCTATCTCCTCACAATTCCATGGTCAAATGGCTTGTTGAGCATGGTCATACGGTGTTTATCGTCTCCTGGATTAATCCAACGTCCAAAGATCGCAATTTAAGCATGGATGACTATTATCGACTTGGAGCCATGGCAGCTATCGATAAAGTGTCTTCTCTTTTACCTAAACGGAAAATAAATTTAATGGGGTATTGCCTTGGAGGCACTTTAGCAATAATTACCGCAGCGGCGATGGCCAGGGAGAAAGATAATCGCTTAAACAGCCTATCGTTACTCGCCGCACAAGGTGATTTTACTGATGCAGGGGAGCTGAAGCTTTTTATAACCCAAGGGGAAATTGCTTTTCTTAAAAACATGATGTGGGAACAAGGCTATCTGGATACTAAGCAAATGGCAGGTTCATTCCAAATGCTTCGATCTTATGACCTTATCTGGTCTAAGATGATTCGAGATTACATGAGTGGACAACAGCGGGGAATGATCGACTTACTTGCTTGGAACGCAGATGCAACCCGTATGCCTAGTAAAATGCATAGCGAATACCTCGAAAAGCTTTTTTTGAATAATGATCTTGCGGAAGGCCGCTATAAGGTTGAAGGAAAGACAATTGCACCTGAAAATATCCGCATCCCTGCTTTTGTAGTTAGTACAGAAAAAGATCACGTTGCTCCTTGGAAATCAGTGTATAAATTGCATTTAATGTTAAATAGCGTCATGACTTTCGTTTTGACCGATGGGGGCCATAACGCAGGTATTGTAAGCGAGCCCGGGCGTAAAGGCCGACGCTATCATATTCATACACGAGTGCAGGAAGATCCCTATGTCGATCCGGATACTTGGCTTGAGATGGCTGAAGTAAAAAAGGGCTCATGGTGGTTCCCTTGGCATAAATGGCTGGTGAACCAATCTTCATCAAAACGTGTGGCTCCACCTAAACTCGAGCCTTCATTGCCTTCTGCGCCTGGGACTTATGTGTTGCAAAAGTGACAGGCAGGTAATAATTGTGCGTTTCATGCAAACGTTCGTGAAAATGTAGAAAATTTAGATGCAGTTGGATTCCTCATTGGCTTGACTTTACTTCTTGATAGAAAAACAATACCCCTCAAATAAATTGCTGAGGATAAATTAATGCAAATAGCCAGTATTAAAGGACGTGAAATTCTTGATTCACGAGGTAATCCCACAGTAGAAGCTGATGTCGTATTAACTAATGGGGAAATAGGGAGGGCGAGTGTGCCTTCAGGCGCTTCGACTGGAAGTCGTGAAGCTTGCGAGCTGCGGGATAAAGACATGTCTCGCTATGCTGGAAAAGGAGTACGTCAAGCCGTTGAACACATTAATCATGATATCAGCCAAGCACTAATTGGTTTCTCAGTTAAAGATCAACAGCAAATTGATGAATGTTTATGTCGTTTAGACGGCACGGAAAATAAATCTCGTTTAGGTGCTAATGCACTTCTCGCCGTCTCTCTAGCTAGCGCTCGTGCTTATGCTAATGCGGCACGATTACCCTTGTTTCAGGCACTTAATCATGGTGAATCAATGTCGATGCCAGTGCCGATGATGAACGTACTCAATGGCGGAGCGCATGCTGATAATAATGTGGATATTCAGGAATTTATGCTAATGCCGGTAGGGGCTTTGGATTTTTCGACTGCCTTGCAAATGGGGGCGGAAATTTTTCATGTGTTGAAAACAGTTCTTAAAAAACAAGGATTAAGTACGGCAGTAGGAGATGAAGGCGGTTTTGCACCGGACTTAAAATCTAATCGCCATGCTTTAGATATGCTTGGGGAGGCAGTAGAGCAATCAGGTTATAAATTAGGCCGGGACATTGTGTTTGCCCTAGATGTCGCCGCTTCTGAATTGTTCCGGGATAATTATTACTACCTCTCTTCTGAGAATAAAAAACTCAGCAGCGAGGAACTAATTGATTATTATGGTGATTTGATCGCGAACTATCCTATTGTCAGCATCGAAGATGGTCTTGATGAGCATGATTGGCAAGGTTGGCAAAAACTAACTGCCCGGTTTGGTTCCAAATTACAGCTTGTTGGTGATGATTTATTTGTGACCAACACGCGTATTTTGCAAGAAGGGATTTCACAGAAAATGGCAAATGCCATCCTCATTAAACCTAATCAAATTGGAACCTTAACAGAAACTAGAGAAGCGATTGCCCTTGCTCACCAACATGGTTATCGCTGTGTGATGTCTCATCGATCTGGGGAAACAGAGGATGCTTTCATTGCTGATCTAGCTGTAGCTACAGGTTGTGGCCAAATTAAAACAGGGTCATTGTGTCGTACGGATCGTATTGCTAAATATAACCAGCTATTGCGTATTAATGAAATTGCGCCTATTGCTTATGCAGGCCGTAAGGTTTTAATAAACCAATAATGATGCCGGTCATATGAAGCAAAGTGTAAGGCTATAATGCTCTATTACGCTTTGACTTCATATGCTACTGTATAGTAAACCTCTTTTTTTGGGATTTAATATGCGCTCCATTATTATCGTCCTGATATTAGCGCTCATTGGTCTGCAATATAAACTATGGCTTGGTGGCGGAGGGATATTCCAATGGGTCGAGCTTGAGAAAAAATTAGCGGTTCAGGAGACTGAAAATGAAAAGCTCTTAGCACGAAACCGGGCTATTGAAGCAGATATTATTGAGCTCAAAAGTGGTGATCAATCTTTGGAAGAGCAAGCTCGTTATGAATTGGGAATGATAAAAAACGATGAAATCTATTATCAATTTGTTGATAATTGATTGCTATTGCGATATTACTCGTTGCCAAAATAAAGGGAATATAAATTAACATAGGAATTATCTTCTTCCATTGCTTGTAGTTGCTGGTTAAAACGTTGAATTAAAGAAGCATTTACTGGTAGCGCCATAATCCCAATGCCATCACCGTAAGTAAAAGGATTACCCAATGTTTTGAATTGGCTACCTCCATTCTGCACCCAATAGTTTGCTGCCGATCGATGAAGAAAAGCAGCGGTAACCTCTCCATCATTAACAGCCGTAATTAAATCCTCCATGTCATTAAATTGTTCAATTTGGAATTGCTCATTAAAGTTGTGAAGTAAAAAATTGTAAATAGCGCTTCCTTCTTGTTCTCCCTTAATTACGCCAACCTTTTTACCTTTTAAATCCTCAATGGCATGAATATTACTGTTTTTTGAAATCAGAAACTGTCCTTTACTTAGCACATAAGGCAGACTAAAGACGTATTTTGCTTGCCGTTCCGGAGAAATGGCAATACCAGCAATAGCGATGTCGATCTTTCCGGTGTCTATGGAGGTGAATAATTGGTTGTAATTCATGGGAAAAAATTGACAAGTTTCTTGTAAGCGATGGCAGATTACATGCATTAGATCAATATCAAATCCATCACCGGTAGACATAACAAAAGGTGGATAGAAAAAAACTGTACCTACTTTGATAGTTGCATAGACCGTATTATTGAGGGAAAAACAGAAGAGCCATACCAATAAATGAATTTTAATTTTCATTATTATCAATCCTTTGCATTCATTGACAGCGTGTTATAACCGCCTTCTAAGATCTCCCCAACAACTGCATGCTCAGAGCTAATTACGGAGAGTGCCGGGCAGAGAGAGTTATTAGTGCTTTTGTTGTAAATTTAGACAGTACTTTGGGTTTTGTAAAATAGCAAAATCAAACTGTAATAAATTCTATGGGCAACTCAGAGGGTTGGTTCTCCCATAGACTGATGACATAACCTCCACCTCCTGAACCAGTTGGTTTAACTGCCAAAGCACCCAAGTCAAGTAATGTTTGCATATGTTGCTGTAAGGTTTCACTTATCAGCCCCCATTTTTTAAAGCAACTCGCAGCTTGACGCATGGCATCGGCCAATTCTTCCAAAGAGTGCGGGGTGTTTTTTTCTAAGGCTGATTTTGCTTTTATGACGCTTTCATGCATCGTTTGGTCAATTAAGGCAGCAGTTAGAGGATCTGCTTGCCACAACTGCTGAACTTGATTGATGCAATGCGAAGTGATACCTATTTGTCCACAAGAGGATAAAAACCAATAAGGAGCCCAGTTTGGTTTGATAGGAGTCATCTGTCCGTGTCGAAAATATATGCCTGTCTCGGCAGCTACACCAGCAATATCAAGGCCACTGCTTTTCCCATGGAATAAATGCTCTAAATTCTTAGCAAACGAAAAAACCGATTCGTCTCCCAACATATTCTGTGCTTCAAACCATCGTGCTACTGCCATACAAAGGGCTGCGGATGCACCCAGGCCCACTCCAATAGGGATATCGTTGTAGAGATGGAAATGACCGCTCAAACTATTGAGCGATTTTCCTAGCAGTTGTTGGCCTTGTTCCAATACGCTCCAGAATAATAAGTGCATGTCCGAGCCATTAGACCCTTCATAATCTGCACTCAATTCAGCCCCTAAATTGCGATAACTTAAGTGTAATTTTTTTTCTTTAATAGGAAAAACAAGAGCTCCGTGCTGGCGAAGAACCGCATGCTCACCTGCAAGAATCCATTTGCCATAGGTTGTTGTTTCAAAATCATAAGACATCATAATTGCCAATTAAATAATCTTGTTTAAATCGAAGTGCCAATTCTGCTTGTTCTGGCCGATAGAGTAAATGAATATTAGGGCCAGCATCCATTGTGACAATGGGGCCATCCCCTTCGCGATTCCATAATCCTTGTACATTTTTTAATGCTTCTTCTACTTTTTCGTTAAAATAAGTGAAAGAAGGGACGCTCGTTGCAAATAATTTATGCATATCCTGAAATTCAAGCCAGCAAATATGATAAGCACTAGCCCAATCTTTATTTTTAAGCGCTCTTAGTAGGTTTTTCAAATTTTCAGCGGCGCGTTGGCTACGGCCTTGATAATGGCTTGAACTTTTTACTCTTGTGTGGGCTTCACTGGAAGGGACATGCTTTTCCAAATGGCTGATTACAATGACTTCATGGTGTAATTGGGTATAAGGAAGTTCTATTGCTTCAACGGTTTTATCTTGCCAAAGGGCCCAGGGAGAAAAAAAAGAGCGGCAAGATGAACCGGAACCCAGCATGCTTAATTGAGCCTGTTTTTCAATCGGGGGAATGGGCTGCGAAGTAAGTTCGCTCAATGCCAGTGTTGAACATTTAGTAAGGGCGGCAAAGCTCGATGCTGAACTGGCTAGACCGCTGCTTGTCGGGAAGTTATTGCTCGAACGCACAACAAAAGAGCCGGTGTAATTAAAGTAAGCCTTCATGCGAGCTAAATGTTGTAGGAAACGCTCCTGAGCTTGAGCAGACAAAACAAAAGGGGGAGCACCTGGTATTTCTAAAGGTTCCCAAAAATCTTTTTTTCCCGCATGGCTTTCAAGCATAACGCTAGTTAAAAGATTATTTAAGGTGTAAGACAAGGATGGGTTATCCGGTATATTATTTTTATCATCTTTTTTACCCATATACTTTATGAGGGCAATATTAGCGGGTGCTTGGGCAAACCATTGCATGCCGACTTCTCCTTCTAAACTATTTAATGTCCGGGGGCATCATTCCAAAGAATTTTATGCAACTGCAGTTGGAATCTCACCGGCAATTTATCTTTTATAATCCAATCTGCAAGAGTTGTTGGATCTAATTCATTCCAGCTAGGCGAGAAAAGAATTTGAGCTCGCTCTGACAGATTATAGGTTTTCATCATCTGACATGCCCAATCATAATCGCTTCGACTACATAAGACGAACTTAATTTGATCAGTGTGTTTTAGATGATCAAGATTGGAGAGTAAATTTTTTGTACTTTCCCCTGAGTCTGGGGTTTTTAAATCCATGACAACCATGACCCGTTTATCTACTGGAGTGATGTCCCTTGCCCCACTTGTTTCTAATGAAACGTTATAGCCTCTATCGCACAACTGTTGTAAAAGAGGGATGCAACCTGGTTGTGCGAGGGGTTCTCCTCCAGTAACGCAGACATGTTTACATTGATAGCTTTCAATTTTATCTAAAATGGTACTAACCTGAGTGAGCTCGCCACCACTAAAAGCATAAGCAGTGTCACAATATTGGCAGCGCAATGGGCAGCCTGTTAAACGAATAAAAACCGTGGGGAGACCCACGGTTGTTGATTCGCCTTGTAAAGAATGAAAAATTTCAGTGATGCGTAGTTGATTACTAACTTGCTTCATGAGACGCCTAAAGACTCCAATTTTGTTGCTGCTAGTTGTGCAGTAGGTGTGTCAGGGTAGTTTTTTAACACTTGTTGAAGACGAAGCCTTGCTTCTCTATCTTTACCCGAAGCTGCAAGGGCGTAGCCAATTTTAAGAGTACTGGCCGCTGCTTTACTTGATGAGGGAAATTGCTTCAATACTGTTTCAAAGTGTTCGATTGCTTTGGGATAATTATTTTTAACCATATAGAGCTCACCGAGCCAATATTGAGCATTTGCTGTATAACCCCCTTGAGGGTATTGAGCTACGAAGGCTTGCATGGCAACAAGTGCATCATCAAAGCGCTTATTTTTTACCAACTCATAAGCCGCTAGATAACTGATTTGCTCATTTGCTGGGTTGCTGCGAGAAGAATTAACTACTCCTGCCGTAATTTGTTTTTCTTGTTGTGTAGGTTGGGTTGAAGGCAGGGGAGGGGTTGCTGCCGCGGCTACTTTAGGTCCCAAAGTTAACTCTTGAGGTTGCTCCATCGGTGAAGATTGAGCGGATTGAACAGGTTTTGTTGTGTCAGAACGTAAACGTGTGTCCAAGTCCTTATAGAAGGCTAATTGTTGTTGCTGTAATAATTTTAAATCGTGTGCCTGAACTTCTAGTTGCCCACGCAATTCTTGAATATCTTGCTGTAGGCCTTGTAGTTTATTCAGTAATTCGGCGCTATCATTACTGCGATCGCTGTCATGATTGTCATGCGCAAGAGCAACTTCATCACTGTTGTCAGTGTATTCATCAAGCTGCGCTTTGGCAACAGGCTGCTCTACAGCTGCCTGTTGATCATCAAGAATAGCGAAATTTTCACTGTCATCAACTACAGGGGCCTCAGCAAATACCTGCACAGGAAAAACGCAGGTGATGCAAAGGCTAAGTAGAAGCCGATGGAGCTTAATCATCGCGTTGCCTCGTAAGTTAACTCAACACGACGATTCATTTTATGCGCTTCTTCATCGTGGCCAGTGTAGAGGGGGCGTTCTTTACCGTAGCTAACCACACGAATTTGCTGCCGGGAGACACCTGACATGCGTAGCAAATTAGCAACAGTATTAGCACGACGCTCACCTAATGCAACGTTATATTCGCGGCTGCCTCGTTCATCTGTATGGCCTGCCAAAAGAACACGCGCACCCGGATGGGAACGTAAATAGTCTGCCTGCGCCATCAAAGAAGGCTTATACTTAGGTGCAAAAGACGCATCGTCATAAGCGAAGAGATAACGTTGGTTGTGTGGCGCTTGGGTAGTATATGATTCACCAGGCTCTTGTCCAGCAAATTGAGTAAATTGGCCTAAACCGTGGGCAGAAGCTCCGCCTTCACCATAACCGACATCAGCGTTACCGTGATGTTTGGAACAGGATGCAAGCAGCACGATGCCTGCAACAACAAGTCCTAGCTTAAACGATCTGGCTTTCATCCGTTTTTCTCCTTCTTATTCATAGTTACAAATCGATATAAAGAGCCGCAATGGCGGCTCATTGTACAATTGTTTTATCCATTTCGCCATCATAATGCGAATAAGTCAAACTCAGTTAATTATGCGAAGAGTCAAGTTTGACTTGTGATACCACGAAAGCAGTGGCCTCAGCAGTGAAATTCTTTGCTGCAATGTTTGCCGCAGTTACACCGCCGTAGGGAGTATCTGTTGGGCATTTCACCTGTTGACTAATTAAGCGGGAAGCTACAACACGGTTATCGTTAACATTAGACAACACCACTTTGACAACTAAGTCTACATGGCTGGGTTTGGTTAAAAAATTTTGTTGTAATTTGATAAGCTGAGTATCTACACGATAATCAGTAGACTCGGAATGTGTGCTGGAGGTTACAGCATAAAAATAACCGCTGCGCTGCAAGCTTTGCGCAATTAAAGGCAACAGCATTGCCGCTGGTGGATCCATCCAAGCATTATTAGCGAAAGAACTTAGCTCAAAGGGTTTTTTTACATAGAGCATGTCTTCATTTTGATAGCCTGCAACCGCCTCGGGAGTTGCGACTAAAATGGATAATTTAGAAGGATGAGCAGTCAGTTGTTTGTCACTGTATGCCTCTAGTTTGTATTCGTTGGAATTCGGTATTTTAATTGGAGAACACGCAGCTAATAAAAGAAGCAGAACCCAGGTTGTAGATTTTTTCACAGTTATTCTCCTGGTCCCGGTGGCGGGGGAGTCGTGCCACGGATAATCACCGCAGGATTTTGCCGCATCTGCTTGCTTACCTTTTCAAGATTTGCTGCAATAACGTCTAGACGATGTACTAATGCAATCACCGGAGGAACAGTTTGCTGCGAGATTTTATCAATCGCTGTTTTGCCTGATTCCATCGTTGAAGACACTTTATCGCCAGCAGTAGCCAATGAGGTAGCCATTTTGCTAAATTTTTTCAGACCCGATTTAAGGTCACTCACAATTTCGGGAAAGTCATCACTTACATTTGCCGAATTGTGGAGAAAAATTTCTGCACTTTTTATGGAATGACTAACGCTTACACCATTCTTAGCGAGAACATCGGTAAACGATCTTATATTAGCAAGGGTTCTATGTAAATTATCAATATTATCTTTGCTAAAAACTTGGCTGACTTTTATACTCACTTTGTTAACATTCACAGAAACTTCTTTAAGCACTTTATCCAATTGATTAAATAAAGAGGGTTTTGCCGGAATGACGGGATAGGGTTGATTCGGCGCGGCTTTTAGCGGGGTTAAATCAGAAGATGTTGCTGAAAGCCCTACATAAGTATTGCCCGTAATGCCTTGGGAGATTAAGGTAGCCATAGTACTCACAGTTATAGGAGTTCCTTCTTCAATATTAAGAAGGATTTCAACTTGTCGTGGATCATGGCGGTTCAACTCAATTTTCCTAACAAAACCAACTTTAACGCCATTGTATTTAACAGGAGATTGTTCGCTCAATCCTGATACGGCCTCACGCATAAAAACAGCATAGGTATAGTACTTTTTTTGGTTAAAGCCAACTGACAGCCACAGTCCTGCAGCAACCAATGCCCCTGCAAGAATCAGTACTGCTAAGCCAACCATTGTGTAATTGGTTTTTGCTTCCAAAAAGCGTGCTCCCGTTACTCTAACTGTTTAATATGTTGGTTTACCCAAGATACTTCAAAATGCTATTTTTAAGCTATCGCTTTCTTCGTATATACCAGTTTAAAGTCTACTGAAATAATCAGCAATCGATGGATGTGGATTTTTTATTAGTTCATTAAAAGGGGCAGTACATAATACTTTCCCTTCTCCTATAAAGGCAATTCTATCTGCTATTTTTAATGATTCTAAATCATGACTCACCATCACAATAGTGAGGTGCAATGCGTCCCTTAAAAACAGGATTAACTCGTCGAATTTCCTTGCGCTGTTCGGATCAAGTCCCGTAGTCGGTTCATCTAAAAATAGTAATTCTGGATCCATTGCTAGTGCGCGAGCTGCTGCGGCACGCCTTTGCATCCCCCCGCTTAATTCAGAAGGATACTTACCTGCCGCTTCTTTAGGTAATCCTACCAACGCAATTTTGAGCATGGCCAGTTCTTCCATGAAGCTTTTTTTCAACGAGGTAAATTCATGCATAGGGAACATGATATTTTCTAACACATTCATTGCGGAAAAAAGAGCGCTATGTTGAAACATCATACCCCAGCGCCGACGAAGGGCGTTAGACTGATGTGCACTAAGTTGCAGAATATCTTCGCCAAAAACCTTTAAAGAGCCTGCTGTGGGTCTTAAAAGCATAAGCAGGCTGCGTAAGATAGTTGTCTTACCGCTGCCGCTTCCGCCAATTATGGCTAAAATCTCGCCCCTGTCTACAGTGAGATTAACATCAGAATGTACCCATTGCCCACCCAGATAGTTTTTTAATCCTTCAATCTCAATGACTGGTTCGCTCATTAAATTCCCATCCAGCTGTAAACAACAGAATAAACGGCATCGGCAACGATAATTAAAAATAAAGCTTGAACCACACTTTTCGTTGTTTGAGGCCCAATAGTATCACCACTTGGTTGTACTCTGAACCCCTGAAAACAACCAACTAATGCTATGAGTATGGCGAAGGCTGGAGCTTTGTATAGGCCAAGTAGTAATTGCTCCAAGCCAACTGAGTCTTTAAGGCGCGCTAAAAAATCGAGATAGCCGACATTGAGCATCCACTTTGACATTAATAGTGCGCCGATGATGCTAAAAACATCTGACCAGAAAATGATTAGAGGAAAGACAAGCAATAAACCAATGACTTTCGGCATGACGAGCAGTTCAGTGGGGGAGAGTCCCATGGTTAAGAGGGCATCAACTTCTTCGTTAATTTTCATGCTACCAAGCTGGGCGGTGAAAGCTGAGCTGGTTCTTCCTGCTACAATAATTGCTGTGATGAGAGGGGCAAATTCGCGAAATATCGCCATTCCTGATAAATAAGCGATAAAAATATTGGCCCCATAAGTTTGTAACTGTAAACCCATCTGATAAGCAAGGACTACACCAATAAGGAAGGATAGCAGTGCAATAATAGGTAACGCTTGAATGCCTGCAGAATGAATGTTCGAAACGATGCTTGGGAATTGGAAGCGCCGCCAATATCCAAATGCTTCGAAAAGTTTGGTGCTTAAATCACCAATTAATATAATCAAACCATCCATTTGCCGTATTTTATTAATGGCTTCTTCGCCAATGCGATCAAGTATATTGCGTTGCTTTATTGGGGGTGGTCTATACCCGAGAATTTCTTTCTTTTCTTCAACGAGTTTTAATAGCGATTTTTGTTCCTCGGAGAAATCAACTAATTCGACTTCTTTGTCTTTATCCTTTATTAGATCGATGCAATGCATCAAAGCGATAGCTCCAGAGCTATCGAATTTAGAAATGGAAGCACCGTTAATTTTTACTGTTTTATCCGCAGGAATCGAAGTTAAATCCACGTGGCTTAGCAAATCATTGAGTTTTAAGACAGACCATGCCCCTTCACATTGGAAGCAGTGATTTTCCTTATCAAAAATGAAATTCGTTTGTGGTTTTGCTTTAAGCATGGCAATTCAATTGCAGGAAATAACTTAGCATAATACGAATGAGTTATTTACACAAAGTCTATTGAAAACTAGTTGAAAAAGTTAAGATGTGTTAAAATCTAGGCCATTTTTTCTGGTGCAGTATATGGGTATGCAAGACGACTATAGCCAATTTGAAAAGCGCAAACAGGACCATATTGAGTTGGCTTTAATGCAAGCAAATCAAGCGAGCGAATTAAATGTTTTGGATAGTTTCACGTTAATACACGAAGCACTCCCTGATCTTGATTTTGTGGAAATTAATATCGCGAGCCAACGCTTTGGTAAACAGGTGGCTAAACCTTTTTTCGTCAGCTCGATGACTGCTGGACATCGTGGTTCAGTTAATATCAATCGTAATCTTGTCGAGGCCTGTGCAAAGAGTAATTGGGCAATGGGCGTTGGTTCCCAACGCCGTGAACTTACTGATAACCAAGCGGCTTCGGAATGGTATTCTTTGCGTCGTGATTTTCCAGGGGTAAGTCTCTTTAGTAATCTAGGAATCACTCAACTAATTCAAGCCCCCCTAACCCAAGTGCAAAGCTTAATTGAAGCCTTGCAAGCAGAAGCGCTTATTATTCATTGCAATCCTTTACAAGAAGTGATTCAACCAGAAGGAACCCCCCAATTTAAAGGGTGTTGGCATGCATTGGCTAATATAGTAAAAATCCTGCCTGTTCCTGTGATTGTGAAAGAGACAGGGTGTGGTTTTTCTTTAGAAACACTCAAGCGTCTAAACAACATTGGCATTGCAGCAGTGGATGTCAGTGGTCTTGGTGGGACACACTGGGGACGAATCGAAGGACATCGTGCCGGTGAAGGGAGTGTTAAACAAAAAACAGCGAGTACTTTTCGTAATTGGGGCATTGATACGGTTCAAACGGTTATTGACGCAGTATCCTTAAATCCACGTTTTGAAGTTTGGGGATCCGGAGGTGTTCGCAATGGTTTGGATGCAGCTAAGTTAATAGCACTAGGTGCGACATCAATAGGTTTTGCTAAACCAATGCTGGATGCTGCTCTTGAGAGAGCTTCTAGTGTTTATGATCTTATGCAGTTAATCGAATATGAATTAAAGGTTGCTATGTTTTGTACTGGTAGCCGTGTACTCAGTGAACTGAAGGAGAAGGCATGCCGCCGTTAAGCAATCAAGCAGGTCAGTTATTTCAAGGCTTTTCTAAACTCACGCGTGAGGAAAGATTTCAACGCCTATTAGAGTTAGGGGCTTTGACTGCAGAAGATATTCGGTATTTAAGCAATGGAGGCGTGCAAGACACTGTGCTTGCCGACAAGTTAATCGAAAATGTTATTGGTTATTTTCAGCTTCCGTTAGGGGTAGCTACTAACTTTGTAATCGATGGCAGAGATTACGTGATTCCTTTGGCCGTCGAAGAAACCTCAATCATTGCCGCACTGTCAAAAACAGCAAAATGGATAAGGCAACAGGGCGAGATCAGTACTCATGTCGACGGTGAATGCATCATCGGCCAAATACAATTAGCAAAAATAAACAATTTGTCTAAATTTGAGGATATTTTTCAAGAAAACAAGCAATTTTTGATAGAAAAAGTAAACGAGGAAGTCGCTGCCACAATGGTAAAACGAGGGGGTGGTGTCGTTGATTTACAGCTTCGTCGTCTCACGCGAGAGGATGGGGAAGATATGATGGTTATCCACCTCATGATGAATAGTTGCGATGCAATGGGCGCTAACATCATCAATCAAGCTTTGGAATATTTAAAAGAACCTTTAGAGAATTTAACTGGTGAACAGGTTACCATGTGTATTCTATCCAATTTAAATGATCAAAAATTAACAACAGCTAAAGTTGCTATTTATGAGGTTGAACCTGAGCTTGGGGAGCGTATACAGGAAGCTTCCTTATTTGCTGAGCTGGATCCCTACCGGGCAGCTACACACAATAAAGGAGTAATGAATGGTATTGATCCTGTTCTCATTGCTACTGGTAATGATTGGCGTGCAGTTGAGGCAGGTGTTCACGCGTACGCAACCCGCCGCGGTCGTTATCAGGCAATTACTCAATGGCGATACACACAAGGTACACTGACGGGCCAACTTACTGCGCCTATCATCGTGGGCACCGTCGGCGGGGTGACTGCTTTGCATCCTACAGCAAAGCTGTGCTTACGCATGATGGGTATTGAATCTGCTAATCATTTATCCCGCGTGATTGCTGCAGTGGGTTTAGTGCAGAATTTAGGCGCTCTTCGAGCGCTGTGTACGGAAGGGATTATCCAGGGGCATATGAAGCTGCATATCGATAACCTTTTATTAGTTGCTGGAGCTACTGATAGTGAAATGCCACTACTAAAAGAACGATTACAAAGTTGGTTGACCACGAACAAACGGATTAGCCTAAATAACGCATGTGCTCTTCTCACTGAAATTAGACAAGTGCAGACTGCAACATGAAATGGCGTATCCCGGCAAAAACATTCTTATTGGGTGAATATGCAGCAATAGCAGGCGCTTCAGCCATTATTTTAACGACATCTCCTTGCTTTGAATTATCGTTGACTGAGGATAATCTCATGCAAGGTATTCATCCGGATTCACCGGCTGGGCAATGGTGGGCGCACCATCGGCTTCTATCACAAGGTGTCACGTGGCGCGATCCTTATCAAGGAAAGGGCGGGCTTGGTGCTTCCAGTGCACAGTTTCTTGGTGTTTATTTAGCAAGCTGTCGATCACTTCATGTTGAACCTAATCAGAAGGCGCTGTTGGATGCTTATTATCAATGTGCTTGGCGTGGAGAAGGTTTAAAGCCTAGTGGCTATGACTTATTAGCCCAATCGCAAAATCGCTGTGTTTATATCAATCGCGAACAGAAGTTAATAAAGTCTTACGATTGGCCTTTCAAAGAAATTTCTTTTTTACTATTACATAGCGGTCAAAAATTAGCCACCCATTATCATTTGAGAAATTTGAATCTGCCACCTACAATTAATCAATTATCAGCGACTGTTGAAATTGCCCAAACTGCATTTGAACAGGAAAATAGCGAAGAGTTAGTGAAAGCAGTAAATACATATCAGCAACAATTAACTAATTTGCATTTGGTGGCTCCACATAGTTTAGAACATATTAAGAGTTTCATTTCACAACCTGGGGTTTTAGCAGCTAAAGGATGTGGGGCATTAGGCGCTGATGTTTTATTGCTAATCGTGCACAGTAATTGCTTAAAATCAAAAGTAAAAAGTCTTGCAGCAGAAGGTTGGACGATTTTAGCAACGAGTGACAATTTGTATACCGGGCGGGCATTAATGAAAAATAAACCGCACAAAACACTTGAAATTTTGCCTTAATCCGGTATGATTCCAGCCTCTTTGGGCCGTTAGCTCAGGTGGTAGAGCAGGAGGCTTTTAACCTCTGTGTCATAGGTTCGAATCCTATACGGCCCACCATTTTGACCAAAGTTTTGGTAGTAGCTCAAGTCTTCTTGCGGGATTTCGCGCATAAACAGGCTGATCTATTATGGTGTTTTGTCAAAATAATATGTTAAAAGAGTTTTTCTGTAAGGGCCGTTAGCTCAGGTGGTAGAGCAGGAGGCTTTTAACCTCTGTGTCATAGGTTCGAATCCTATACGGCCCACCATTTAGGCAAGAAGATTTCCTTCAGTGATCCACCGCAATGCGCTCGTAGCTCAGCTGGATAGAGTACTTGGCTTCGAACCAAGGTGTCGGGGGTTCGAGTCCCTCCGAGCGCGCCATTTAAACCCAGTAAAATGGGTCTTTCCCAATTACGGGGGCACTAATCGTTAGCAACAGAGCACCCTAACACGCGTTCTATAATTTTCAAAGTTTTTAAACCGATAAGCTCTACGCTGAATGAGTTTCATTTTTCGATGAAAGCCTTCGGTTATCCCGTTGTTCTTAGTGAATCGGAGCATTCTTGCGACTTCATCTTTCCATCTAAATAAGGTATTTCCTAAGGTTTTCAAAGGTTGAAAAGGACTGTGTCTAAGTTCGTTTATCATTTCTAAGAAACGGGGTAATAAGCGTTTGCACTCTTTAGCGGTGCAATGCTTTTTAGTGAGTAATTGATGTAGTTCTTGCTTAAAATCATAAATGGCAGCAATGGCCGGCTGTTGTTCAAGATAGTGATTACGAAGAGAGAGCCTCTTAGTTGTTAAGTTTTCCGGGTTGGTTTTAAGCGCTGCTAATAAACCTCGCTGATACTTGATGGTTGGGTCAATTTGATGAAAGGTTTGTAAGGTGAGCTGATTAATAAGTCTTATAACATGGAATCTGTCAGCCACGATTTGCGCGTTAGGAAAGTGCTGTTTCACCAGTGCTCGGTAACTCGTGCTTAAATCAATACAAACGACTTTCACCCGCTCTTTACCCTCCAAGTTTTTAAAATAGTCTTTTAAATCAGCTGAAGAACGACCTTTAACAATATCAAATACTTTATGTTTTCTAAGGTCGCAAAGTGTAGTTGCATATCGTTGTTTACGGCTAAAGGAATGTTCATCTATTCCAAGAACAGCTGGACAAGGTGCATTCTTTAGTTCTCGTTCTTGTTCTCGATAGTGCTGCTGATACCAGCGCTCAATGGTTGCTTTGCCTTTGCTATATTGCTTAGCAAGGTCTTTTTGCGATATGCCACGGGTATGGTCATGGAAAACAGCTGCCTGCAAACGCCAAGTTGAACGTTGATACTTATTAATCCCAGGAAACTGTTGATTCCCATAACGCTTACAGCTATTGCAATACAGCTTATAAGCCTTAAAGTGTAACTCGCTTCGTCGGTGGCCAATTAATTCATGCGCCACCCGTCGCATATACGACGCTTTTTTACGAACCTCTTTGCTAGCGCAATGGCCACAACGCGCTTTGCGATTATAAGATAACTCCAAAATTAAGGGTTGATAACCACTTACTTTTTTGATGGTAAATCCAGGTAAATTTAGGATAAGATCATTCTTTGGCACTTTAATCTCCTTTTGACCGTCAAATCAAAGGGTTAGTCTATACTAACTCGATTAAAGTGCCCCCGTTTTTGAGAAAGAGCCTAGTAATCGGAGCATTCTTAAGGACATATTGAACAGTAGATTAATTCAGGAATAATTCTTATTCTTAGATTTAGCAGACAGACAGGGGCATGGGTAGAAGGTGCATCCCAGTAAAAATTAAGCTATAACATTACCTGGCGCGTTAGAGTTTAAATCGGTATGTGGGGAAATCATGCCTAAACCAATCATGGATCATTTTGTGTTAAATGTTAAAAATATGGATGTTATGTTAGCATTCTATAAGGATATACTGGGATTGCATCCTGAACGAGTGGAAGAATTTCGTGCTGGAAAAATTCCTTTCCCTTCGATGCGAATTAATTCTGACACAATTATAGATTTGTTTCCCCAAAAAATAAAAAAAACGGATCAAAAATCAAATCGGTTAAATCATTTTTGTCTTTCATTTGCAAAAAACGAGTGGGAGGAAGTATGCCAACGAATTAAATCCCATGGCATTGCTATTATAGAAGGTCCAATCGACCGTTGGGGAGCACATGGGGATGGTGTTTCGATTTATATTTTAGATCCAGAAAACAATAAAATAGAAATACGCTATTATCCTTAGGCTATCAGTAGCTAATGGCTAGCAGTTTTTGCTGGGACTTGCATTTGCTGATGGCACGTCGTTTTTTACGGAAGTCATTCCCTATTGTGTATCGCATTTAGTTGGAAGTAACAAAAGGTGACTAAAACATCAAATATCATGTATAACCCACCGATTCCACAGGGTGGATTATTGCATCCTATTATCCAATCAGGGTGATTATTTAACTTTCCATACCAAGTCCATGTCTGGAGGTAAGTTCCTATCAATTCTAGGTATAAAACAACAAAAAACATACACGAATAAAATAATTTATTATTTTTTCGTAATAAGCAAAAAGTTAAAAAGCAAATGAATCCACAGGTGTCTTGTAAAAATAGCAAGGAAAATACGCTGATCAATAAAGCAAGAAAAAACAGTAGGCGCTGGACTTTATCGGCGTATTGCTGGATCAAAGTTTGTTGGTAAATATAATAAGCAGACGCAAAAACAAGGGCATGACCAAAAGGCACGTAGAGCGGAATATTCTCAAGACGATAGACATAAAACTTCAAGATAAGAGAACCTACTATTTCGCCACAGCTGGATATCAGAAGCATAAGTAACATCATGCCTTGTACCCGTTTATCCGCAACGTAATAAAACCAAGCAAATGTGGTAAGGGTACAGAAATTAACTATCCATTGGCCATAAGGGAATATTCTACTGAAGGGTACGCTGTCTAGGTAAAGTACAATAGGAGTTACAATGATAAAATATAATAGTTGAAGGCGAATTGTTTTCGTTTGAAATTCCATTTTACTAAACCTGAATACCTTTTCCATAAAGCTATTCCCCGAGCAGGTTATCTGGTAACTTTCTAATGTCTTAATATCCGTATAGTTTAGTCTAATCATGACTTATCAGGTAAATTTCAACAAACCCATTAAGTAACTTGTTCTGAAGTCAATTTGGCAAAAGACATTCATTCATCGAAGTAAGGGTCTATACTAATTATTACTGGGCGTATTCGAAGCGCTTTCTTATTTAGTCCGCTTAATCTGCTTTTTTAATTTGGATGAACCATCTTTCAAGGAGAAGAAAATTGTGAATTAACTTATAACCCGTTGTCGTGAGTATGAAAAAGCAATATGTTAGAGTATTGATGATCCTTTCTTTCATTCCATTGTTGGCATTCACCTCTCCTAACTTTGAAGAAGAAGCTCCGCCTTCGCTTGCCGATCACCTCCATTTATTAAAAGCGCAGGATCCTGTTGATGGCGGTTGGCTTCCAGACCTCACGGGATTGCCTGATAAAGCACAGGTTGGCCGTCTTACCCAACACGTTGTCGATGTAATGATGACAGATAATGATAGTCAATGTAACGCGATAGATCCTCATCTAAGGATGCTTATTTTTCAACATTTTGTTATTTATCAAAGCATGGCGAATGCTCAACATATTTATTTTGACGAGCAGGTTGCACGCAAATGGGCACATGTGCTTGGGATGATTCTTAAAGAAAGCAGTGGCGATTCGACTAATATTACCGACATGCAAGGCAATTCCATGTCCACATATGAATCAAAAACCGATTTAGATCACTGGAAGAACATATTAAATCTTACAATACAAAACCGGATTAAGCTGGATTATCAAACCAATTTTGGCCTAACTCAAACATCCGCCGATCGGCTATTTGATGCATTTCATTTAGCTCAAAATCAAAGCTACGATACGGAGTTTTTAGAAGGGAAAGAGGGTGCTTCAACACCAAGAAAAGTAAGCTTAGATACCGCTATTGCGATAAGGCGGTTGATTTGGTTTTACCAAGATTTTGCTCAAGGCCGAATATCACAATCGGATGAACGTATTTATCAAGAAGATATTAATAACAACCCAGACTATTTTAATCGATATCAAAGTGGGCTAAAGGCGGCTCTCCTGTATTGCGGTACGCATTTGATGTTTCACAAAAAGGATTCAATTCCTCTTAATGAGGAGGCTGGACCAAAACTTATCAACGCAATGGCTTCCATTGCCTATTGCAAATTGGGGAATTCACAGGCTGGCTATGGTATGAATGAATTTGACGAGAAGTGCTTTGCAGAATGGGTAACTTTGTGTCCAGCGTTGAATATTGATATCGCACTGCTTACCCCGCTGAGCTACTTTGAAACCAGAGAGACAAAACCAATATGTGAAGATACGTTTAATCGTCTGATTAATAAGCCAAAGCCCTCGGAGAATAATGAAGCAGTAAATTAAGATCCGGCGGATACTCTTACGCCCTAATCCATTCATGAAAGGAAGGAATAAATGTCGATAAAACTAATCTGGCAGAACTCGTGAAAAGCGAGCACTGCCAGGTCAGACAAGCAATTCGAGTGTACTAGGCATGTATCGCTAAGCTTAGATAAGGTCCTCTGTAGGAAAAACTATTGGTTTCTTTGCCAGCGATATGTTGGAATCCTGGATTAAATAGATAGCCTCTTAGCGTATCCATTGCGTTTTGATAGGTACCAACTTGGTAGCCAGCTTCTAATGTAGCGCGAGCAGTATTGGAAAAAACATGGCTATAATCAACACCGAGCTTTCCGGTTATGCTGTTAACAATACGATCATTTTTTGGCCAGGTAAACATGTGACTGAAATTTTGTACAACCACATAAGAGTGGGAATGGATTTGCCCAACAATGAAGGCATAGTCAAAATATCCGACCAAGCCGAATCCGTGGCCTAAGCCGTAATTTGCATCAACACTAAACAGAGGACCGACACCATTAAATTCGCTAATCATGTTACCTGGAGCCGCAAAAGTAAGCTTATGCTCAATTTCCGCATAACGGACACCTGCTGAGGGATGGATGCTAAAACTTTGTGTTGCATCGGAATATTTTCGGCCTGCTTTCAAATCGGCTTGGTGTATTTCATAACGCAAATACGCATTACTCACAAAACCAGGTGTGGGTGGTATGGTTGCATCTGGAAAAAGAACGGAGCCAAAATAATCTGAGCCATCAGAGAAGTCATTAATAGCATGCGTTTTATTTCTTAAAACAAAATAATTTGCTTCAATGTTATTCGCTGAATTTGCAAAGTCATATCCCAAAACTATGCGGCCAGCGAATTTGTGGTGGGGCTGAACAGGCTTGCTGCGGGACAATTCACCGCCGGGAACTGGGTATTGCCAACTATCGGTGACTAAGCCAATGCCTGTTTCACTTGGGCGTAAATAATAACCGGTGAAGTTAGCATAAATACCTCCGGGGGCTTTGAAAGCACAGAGAAATGAAGTACAGACAGGTCCATCCTTATCGAGCGCTAATGGAGCAGCTGAGGTAGCGCCAGAGAAAACAAGCCCTAAGACAGCTAACCAGCGATGTTTTTTTCTTTCCATGAGACTAATACCTTATGAAATATGGAGTTTTGAATAGGTCGAATAAAAATTTGTAAACTGTTTCAACTGATTGAAACTGAACTAATTTATCAAACAAGTGTATGCAATTCAAACGGTAAGGTTTGCGAAACAGTGTAGAAATTATTTAAAGCAAAACAAGAGGGATAAAAGTCTAAGATTTGGATGTCTTTAAAGGTATTCTGTAATATCAATACTTGATTTTTTTCCAATATAACGCAAATTTTGTTTTAGCCATTTTTCACCCTCTTTACGCCCTTCTTCAAACAAATGGCTGATAAACGACCAAGATGGACTTAGTTTGCTTGCAACAGAATATTTCTCCATGATGACATCGGTTCGAATCGCATGGATGAGCATACGCTTCATTCTCCTTTTATAAGCATCTTTAAACCATCCTTCGTCCAGTAACTTACTCACAAATGCCACCGCTCTCATTTCACGCATTAATGAAGAGTTAAAACTAATTTCATTCATACGATTTAAAATTTCTGTAGCCGTTTCAGGCACTTTCTCCCGGTAAATTGGGTTGATGTGGAGGATTAAAATATCAGTGCATTGCGAATTGTAAATAAGCGGGTAAAGTGCAGGATTTCCCATAAAACCGCCATCCCAATAATAGTCATCATTTATTCTAATCGGTTGAAATAAAAAAGGGAGGCATGCTGAAGCCATGATGGCATCCACAGATAATTCTTGATTATCGAAGATCTTGATTTTCCCTGTTCTTATATTGGTTGCCGAGATAAATATTTTCACTTTATTAGAGGACTTAATTTTATCGAAATCAACTTGATCATTAAGTATATTGATCAAAGGGTTAATGTTAAGTGGGTTTAATTGTGCGGGAGAGAAAATCTCAGTCAATAGATTAAAAAGTAAATAAGACATGGAATATTCAGGTTTTATGCCCCACAGCTCCTCTAACGGGGTAATTCTAATTGGATTATAAATTTGCCCCACATCACTAATGGTTTTCCAAAATTTATATAAAGATTCCCGAGCACCCTCATTGCCGCCAGTGACTAGCCCATGAGCAAGAACAGCGGCGTTTGTAGCACCAGCGCTGGTTGCAGAAATTCCCTCAAATTGCACTCGGCCATCTTCGAGTAATTTATCCAGAATTCCCCAGGCCAGAGCACCGTGGGTTCCTCCACCTTGTAGCGCCAGATTAATCGTTTTGGGCTTGCTGCGCATGATATCGGTTCTCTTTCCTTGTAGCGTTTATGCCTGATTCTTTCAGTATACAAGGTTTCTACCTTTATTGAGGTTAGTAGAGTCAGCTATCGAAAACTATAGATGCATTCAAAAAAAGATCAAATTTTTGCCTATTTGTCTTTAGAATGCGTATAATAGGAAAGTTATTTTCTCTGAGTATATTTTTGAGGGAGAGTATTATGCGGGAAAGGATAAAATCATTTTTTTCTGGCGAGAAGACTGTTACACCCGAAATAATTAATACACTGGATTCTCAAAAAACCGAACCGAATGCTAAATCTGACTCTGAAGCTGAATTCAGGGAGAAAGATAAAAAATCATCGGATACTTACGTATTCATATGGGAAAAAACGACTAGCGATCCAGGCCATGCTGCCATTCAGGTGGGAGGCGAAAAACCCAAATTGAAAGTGGATGAACCTGGAAATTATGTTAGCATTCATCCAAAAGGCTTCCCTTCAATGGGGCCCACAGCGGTACTTCCCTTACCTGCCCATTTAACGACTTCGCTTGAAGAAGATATGGATCTTGCAGCTCAGTCAAGGAATAAAGATCCTATACTCACGAGTTTTGATGAAGTCCCCATTATTTCTCAAGACGCACCCACTATTCCTGCCCCTCCTGATCATGTTTATAAATTTCAGGGGCTCGACAGCGATTTAATGAATAAAGAAATTACAAAGCTTAGGGACAATGTGGAGCAAGGTAAAACGAATTACCAATTGTTGCCTAATGTCTCCCTATTAGGCTTCTTCAGTGACGCCTCCTCGTTTGTCAGTCAGGATCCTTTAGATGTCATGGCCTACCACAGGCAAAGGGGAAACAAAAAATACGAAGCCCAAGTCACAAATTGCAGTACTTTGGTTACACATATATTAAATCAAGGTGGAGCAAACCTTAGTTCTCCTAACAAGCCTTGGGGTGTCTCTCCAGATGGTTTAGCTAAAGAGATAGCCTCCACGGATGGCTTAGCTGAAGAAATAAGGTTAAGTTAACCTAAACATAACCCTTAGCTTTTTACTCTGCGCAGGTTCCTCGGATAAATCAGTGCATGTTGGCATTAGGGGCAAAAAGTAGGTTTTGATTTTTTGTCCTGTGTAGGCCATGGTGCTAAAAAAATTTTCTGAATTTAAGGATTAGTTAAGCTTGGCATTTGTACAATAAAAACTTTCTGCGTTTTTTATCTAGCCAGAATGAGCATTACCGTCAAATGAGAGTAGTTATTATGCCAAGTGATAATCGAAAATTAGGAGCAGACACCAAACGGAAGGGAAATCAAGAGTACTATGTGGTTGCGTTCGTGAAGAACACTAATCAGGAGAATGGTTCAGGCCATGTTTCTGTCTCTGCCATAAAACGATCCCCAGGAAGAAGCAAATTTAATCATTTAAGCTTTTTTCCCGGGCCGATTGGTGCCTTAGTTAATCAGCTTACTTTAGGATCTGTTCCTACAGCAGGTCGATTCGCAGAATCTCATCATGAAGATTTTGAAGAGGCAGATCATGTCTTGGTTAAAAAAATTGAAAAAACACAGTACCAAGAAATCAATAACGCTACAAATGAATTTAAAGAAGACGTGAAAAATAAAAGCCGTCTGTATGCTGTTTTTGGTGCTACCAACCCGATTGCTCCTTGCCTGACTGGTGCTTTGACCTTTACATGGAGCTCATGGAAGACTCAACTGAATCATAAAAGGCTTAATTGCTATCCTGCTCCCGAAGACATGTGTGGCGTAGAAGTTTATGATGATGAGACCCATGTGCTAGCGTCGGGGTTTCAACCGGATAATTGCACAAGTTCAGTAACCCATGTTCTAAATAAAGGTGGATTTTCTTTGAAAAATCCAGTGGTTCCAACATTCTTTACCAACAAACTGACAGATGAACATGGATTTGAAAGGATGGACAAAGAACAATTTTGTAGCTTATTTAAAAAATAAATAAACGTTTTGATAAAGTGCAAAGAGCAAAGCAGCTGGCGGCTTTTTTATTTTACTTGCGGTAGGTCAGGCAAAACAGAAGGTGGTTGACAGGCTTAGTATGCTATGCCAGCCTTATTTTAGTGCGCTACAAAAAACTTGTTAATCGTTACATCAAGGAAGATTTCTATGACAAAAGTTCATGCTTATGCAACTCACGAAAAATCCGGTCGGTTGACCCCTTTCGAGTTTACTTTGGGAGAAATTGGTCCAGGACAGGTCGATATTCAGGTGGAATCATGTGGAGTCTGCCATTCCGATCTCTCCATGATCGACGATGAATGGGGTTTTAGTAATTATCCTATTGTCCCGGGTCATGAGGTAGTGGGTACTGTCATTGCAATGGGTGAACACGTTAACAATCTAAAGGTTGGTCAGCGGGTTGGTCTTGGATGGTTTAGCGGCAGTTGCATGTACTGCCATAGCTGTCTTAGTGGCGATCATAATCTTTGTGCTAAAGCAGAACAAACCATTGTAGGGAGACATGGAGGCTTTGCCAACGTGGTGCGCTGTAATTCGATCTGGGCTATTGCGTTGCCCGACGAGTTGAAAGCGTATGACGCAGGCCCTTTGTTGTGTGGCGGTATTACCGTGTTTAATCCGATTGTCCAATTTGATATACGTCCCACCTTCAGGGTAGGTGTAATTGGTATTGGTGGTCTTGGCCATCTGGCATTGCAGTTTCTTCATAAGTGGGGATGTGAAGTGACTGCTTTTTCGTCTACGGAGGGTAAAGAGGCTGAAGCCAAGCGCATGGGGGCTCATTACGTGGTGAATACAAATGACAACAAAGCGCTTCAGAAATTAGCTGGGGTATTTGATTTTCTACTTAATACTACGAATGCAAATCTTAATTGGGCTGCTTATCTTGAGCTGTTAGCACCGCATGGGCGATTACATACAGTGGGTGCAGTTCCAAATCCTATTCCAGCTCCTGCTTTTTCACTCATCTTCAAACAACGTAGTTTATCAGGCTCACCGCTCGGAAGCCCTGCAACCATTCAAGATATGCTTGAGTTCTGTGTGCGCCATAATATCCTTCCATTGACAGAGCATTTTGCTATGAAGGATGTTAATCGGGCAATAGAGCATTTAAGAGCTGGCAAAGCACGTTAC
This sequence comes from Legionella micdadei, assembly GCF_000953635.1. Taxonomy (NCBI): domain Bacteria; kingdom Pseudomonadati; phylum Pseudomonadota; class Gammaproteobacteria; order Legionellales; family Legionellaceae; genus Legionella; species Legionella micdadei. The sequence goes on along the minus strand of NZ_LN614830.1, from coordinate 2,857,830 downwards.
CGTATTGTTTTAGACAATTAATTTTGTGTGGGGGATGTTTCTTATTTTAGGCGTCTGTCTCCCGGCCAAGCTGGTTCTTCATTCAATGCTATAATGGATAAAAAAGATGGAGAGATGGTATGTCAAAAGATAAAATCGAGAAAAAAGGATTCGCTAACGGCAGGTTTCATGGGTATCAATTCCAAGAGGATAATATAGCCAATCAAATGGCTTTCCTTTTTGGAGGTGAAGAGGGTGAAAACGAAGCGGCAAGAATCGCCAGAGAAGCAGAAGAACGCTATCCAGGTCCGCTACGAATGCCTGAACGAAAAAAATTTATCGAGGAAGAAATCAGAAAAAGAGCCGAAACGGTAGACTCAAAATTTCAAAGTGGCCTGATGGACATCTTTAATTCATTAAAGGATAAAACAAAGCCGCTTTCGGGTGAAGAAGCTGGCAAAGAGTTGGCATACAATTTGATGAAAAGCCTTGGGTTAAATGTTGATAAAGATAATCTGCAAACCCACTACGATCCAGGCCCTCCCCAAGTTTTTCAAATCACTTGGATTAATCGTCCTACCCAAAACCTGGCCAATGAAAACTCAAATATAAATAAGCTTGCACAATGTTACGCGGATAACTGCGACCAAAAACAAAAAGAGGATTTTAATAAATCTTGGAAAGGCCACGTGGATAATGCTAAGGTGGGTGGTCCGAAAATGGATAAGCAGGAATTTTTAGATAAAGCTGATAAGTCTTTTAAAGAAACGGTTGAACATCTTAAAAAACAGGAGTTACCCCCTCCTACTGACTCCAAAGATTCCCAAGATGAAGCAAGTTTTACTCCACAGGCGTAGCATTAATGACGTATTAGCATAATGCAGTCCTGATTTTAAAACGAAAAATTGCATTCAAAAAACAGGTTGTATAGATTTTGTAATGGCTTCTTACCCACACTGATATGATTAATAAAGAAAAATGGGACAAATTAGCAGCATGGATGGCTAAACTTCATATCGATGAAGCTGAGCTCATCGAGAAATTTATCTTAGGCAGTGGTAAAGGGGGGCAGAAGCTACATAAAACGGCTTCCACTGTTTATTTGAAACATGTGCCCTCTGGTTTGGAAATTAAATGCCAAGAGTCAAGAAGCCGTGAAGATAACCGCTATTTTGCAAGAATGCGTCTTTGTGAAAAATTACATTCGATAGTCAGTGATGAAAAAACAAAAGAGCAACAAAAAATTGAAAAAATAAAACGGCAGAAAAAGAGACGGTCAAGGCGGGCAAAGCAAAAGATTTTGGATGAAAAATCGAGACAAAGTGCAATAAAAGTATTGAGAAAAAAGCCTGAGTCTTCTGAATAAGAAATTATTCTTAACAACGGGGTTTCGACAACTCCCCCTCTGATTTTTACACAGCTACATCCAGTATCTATACTGTAAGTAACAAGTAGAGGAGATTGTTGTGTACAGCAAAGATCATGATGATATCTCTTTGGGGTTTACCTACAAACATTTTAAACATGGCGCACACGCTTGTCTTATGTATCGAGACGAAAGCGAACGACGGCGTGTTATATCGAAATACATCGAATCTGGGATTCTCAACAATGAGAGGATTGGCTATTTTGTCGATATAATGAAGCCTGAAGAGGTAGTCGATTGGTTGGGCGAATTAGGTATCGAAGTGCCGAAAACCAGTCAAGTAACCATTACTCCCGCAGTCACTACTTATTGTCCTGAAGGTAAATTTATACCAGAACAAATGCTGTCTTGCCTTAAAAGGCATTATGAACAAGCAATTGCTGATGGTTTTGTAGGTGCACGCCTTTCAGGGGAAATGAGTTGGTCTCTCCGAAATATTCCTGGCTCAGAGCAGTTAATCGTCTATGAAGCGTTAATTAATACCATTCTGGATACCCATCCAGTTACTGCCATGTGTCAGTATGATGTCACTAAATTTGATGGGGGCTTAATTTATGATGTCTTACAAGTTCATCCCCTCATGGTCGTACATGGCCAAATTGTAAAAAACCCGGCTTATGTTAGACCCGACGAGTTTTTACGTAACTATAAAAACTAACAATGAATAACAAAAAATTAACCTATAATGAAAAGTCGTTATTACGTCTCTATTCTGCTCATAGCGCATTGTTTATTCTGACATCAGCAGAGCATATTGCATCTTATCTTGAGAGGCTTCTGAATACAGTACCCGGGGTATTAGAAAGCGAAGTATGTCTAATCAAGAGTATGGAAAGGGCTGAAAAAGAACTCTATTCTAAATTTATTGGTAAAATCGATTTAAAACAGGGAAAGTTTAATCTGCATGATTTCTTTAATTTATGCGAGTCACTCGAAGAAAAAGAAATACAAGTATATCCATTGATTACAAAGGATATTTTTTATGGTCTTATAGCATTAAAAATTAGTGATTTTGAGCAATTTTCTCTTTTTGATCCTGTTGTAAATAGTTTTGCTATTTCCACCTCCATTATCTTTGAAAATATATTTCAAAAATATGAGCTTGAAAAAACAAATAAGGAATTGCTACTGCACAGAGAACACCTCTCAGAATTGGTAAAGTTAAAAACACAGTCATTGGAACATGCAAAAATAAAATTACAAAGCATGTTAGATAAAACCGTAGAGTCCTTAGCATCGGTTTCTGAACTAAGGGATCCTTTTACTGCAGGGCACCAATACCGCGTAGCGAAACTTGCAGAAGAAATAGCAAATCGATTTGGGGTAAGTCCGAAAATAAAACATGAAATCTATTTAGGGGCACTCATTCATGATATTGGAAAAACACGTATCCCTATGGAAATATTGGTTTATCCCGCAAAGCTCAGCCAGTTGGAATATGATTTTATTAAGCAACATCCCGAAATGGGTTATCAGATTGCCAAAAAGGCATCTTTTAGTAAGACGATAACGAACATTGTTCTGTATCATCATGAACGTTTAGATGGATCAGGATATCCGTATGGATTGAAAGATAAAGAAATTCCTCTGGAAACAAAAATTGTTTCTGTGGCCGATGTTTTTGAGGCTATGAGTTCACATCGCCCTTATCGCCCCAAACACACGATTGAAGAAACTCTAGCTGAGCTAATTAACGGCTCTGGGAAATTATACGAACCCTCTGTTGTTGAATGTTGTATTGAACTTATCACTAAACAGCACCTTGAGCTGCCAACTCCTCCCTACGAACGTCTAAACCAAAGCATGTATCCCTCGGATAAATAAAATCTCAGGAATATGGCACTTTCGATTTCGTAAAAATCCAATAGAGCCCGATAGAGCTAATAAATTTACTATAATGGAATTACGCTGTAAAAAAAGAGATCATTATGCGATTCAATGATGCGTTTTATTATACGGAGAAGCAGGAAGGTAAAATTTATGGCAGTGCTGCTCCTGGCAAGATTAGCATAGACCGATTACTACAAAGCAAGCCCGATTATTGGGAAAAGCCAAGTCTTGAGAAATTGCAGAAACCAAAGTCGCTTATCCTTGCTGACTGGACAGCCAAAAACTGGTTCAGCGATAAAATAGATGCTGTCATCGCTCGCATGGAGCAATTGATTGAAGAGGGGTTTACTATTTATATCTGGCAGGATGGTGTTATTGAACCATTAACTAAGGAGAAGCTTTCTTCCCTACATAGAGAAGATATTCGAGAAAAAATGACACCAGAATTGTCATCCGTGATTACCCTTGCAGCTTCGCAACAACAAGAAATAAATAAAGAGCACATCCATGTTTTAGATGATTATTGGGTCGATCAATGTCTCTGTCCTGACCCAACAACTACCCCACCTCGGCGCGTCTATGTGAGTAGTTTTAATACTAGAATTTATATTGATTATTTTCGCCATCTTTCACGAAAAGTAGAATTCACTAAATCTAACAAAATAATATCAGTCCTTCAGAACGCTACTCCTCCAGTTGAAGAAATTGCATTTGACGAATATAGCAGAGCAAGCATTCTAGCATTATCTGATTTCGAGAAAATTTTCCCAGAAGCTAAAATACACCTTCAATGCAATGCCCTGAGTTTAGATAAAAGGGACCTTGAAAATTTTTTAAGCGGTAAAAAAATTAATTATCTTCATGGACTTGATATTCCGAACGACGAGATTGCTTTGCTTGAGAGAATTGAATTAAATGGTCCCATAACCGATAAGCAATTTGCACAATTACTTGAGAAAGCTCCGCATCTTAAGCATCTAGAAATAGGTCAGGGCGACTTTCTTGAATTTAAAAAGAGACCACCAACTTCTTCAATCGAAATTATTACTGGTTCTTTGCCCAATAAACCAAATGATTCCTATGAAAACTTGCTATTAAGTACCCCTAATCTTCGCATTCTAGAGATTATTGATGAAATCTCTAATCTTATTATTAAGAACGAGCTCAATTTACCAAACCTTTATGAGTTATCAATCACGGGATGTATTTTTTCGGCTGCGACTATTCACAATATTCTTTCTAAAGTGAACAATTTACACGTTCTTGATCTAATGGATTGCAAATTGGATGAATCATGGGCTTTGGGATTGAATTTATCATCACTTGTAACGTTGAAAGCGACAGAGATTGATCATAAGTCCTTAAAAGCTATTCTAACTTCAGCCTCACAACTACAACATCTTGAATTTAGAAAATTACCAAAAGATTTCGCTTTAAGTCCTTACAATCTTTCTGCATTAAGATCTTTCACACTGAACCATGAAATCAGGACGTTGGATTTGCATGCATTTATTGCTAAATCTCCATTATTGAAAAGTTTGAGATTAGCGTATTGCGTTGGTTTGAATACACCTTGCGAAAATGATTTTGACTTTCCATCACTCGAGTTATTAGATCTAAATGGAAGTGATATTACAGCTAAAAATTTGCAATTGATGCTTGCTAAGTCGCCGCACCTAGTAACACTTAATTTATCTTCATGCAAACTCACCGAGAAAATGGACAAATCTCTGGCTTTACCCTCTCTTGAAGAATTGATATTAAAGGATGCCCAAATAACCCCGAATAATCTCAAAATGTTACTCGCTAATGCCCCTTCGCTCAAAGTATTGCATTTAGATCGTGTTCAAAATATTCCTTGGGATGATCTGGACTTATCATCTTTAAAAATCTTGCATATAAGTCGAGATAGTTCCGATAAGCTGATAGCCTCACTACAGGAAAGATGGCCAAATCTAAGTATAGAGTTATCAGGCGTTCGTCACATAGAACCTCGTCAACCAGCAATAACAAAGCAAGCTCCTAAATCACAATCTGAAATTCCTGAAGAACTCAAACAACTCCTCGATTCCATCCCTTTAACCGAAGAACCTTTAGAAACAACTCAACATCTTGAGACCGCACCTACAGAAACCGTAGAACATGAGCCAACAGCACAACCAGCTACTGTAGCGTATGATCCAACTCAACACCTTCGATATCGTCCACCTGCCGAAAATGCTCCTTTTCAATACCAAGGGCTCAATAAAACAATTGCACAATGGGCAATAATTGAGCAATTATCGCAATATCTTACTCTTACGAATCAACATTTAGACTGTATTCCAAAATTAAAAGGCGGAATTTGTAATGCGTTAGCAGAACTTTTTAAAGACATATCTTTCGATAAGACAGTCAAAGATAAAATGACCTTAGAACAATGGAACTACATGCTTGCCAATATAGTCAGTTGGAATGGTTCTGCTGAAACGCTGGATAAGGGCAACTTAATCGAACAATTCGAATTAATATGGAAATACGTCGATAAATTCTATTTCGCCAATAAAAAAAGCGAGGAAACAACCTTTCTTGGCGATCATTTGCTTTCTTTTTTAAAAGAACATCCGCAGGATTTTGTGCTTGGCAACAATTGGCATGATATAGCGGTTAAATACTCAAAAGAGGATGATCAATGGGTTCTCTATGATCCTAACTCTAGTGCAAGGCCAGAGCGTGTTGGTTGGGAGGAACTTGCCGATCGCGTAAAACACTCCTTGGGGAATTTAATTGCCGTTAGAGGGGATTTTGACGTTCAAATAGACATTAAAGATGGACAGTCATTTTTGCAAGAAGGTGGGTTATTGACTCTCACACGTATAAATTATGGCCAAGTTAAATCGATAATGTCCTTATTGCCTAAACCTGAGGAAGTGTCCGATGAGGCTTTAGATGGACTATTCATGCGCAATTTGCAGGGAGCTCCTGCATGGGTTTGTGCCATGCTTAACTCAACCACCTGTCAATATACTGTTGATTTGTTGCAGCAATTTGTCAAAAGAAATCCCAAAACGTTTGCTCAACAATTAAAGAAAAGTGTAGAGGCTTTATCGGCTAATAACAGAGAGCTTTTAGTGATAGCGTTGGTTGGCGGGGTAATTGATGCTGAGAGAATTGGGTTTGTTGAAGAACTACGCTCTATTTTCCATCTTTCAAGTTCTCATAATTACGCTTACCGATTAGAAACTTGGCGTAAAGAGAAGCCGGTATTTAACTCGATAAAAAAATACTGTCAGCACATTGTGCAACCTGAAATCATCAAAAAACGTTTAATTGAATTCCAATCAACGGACGACCTTCGCGCGATGGCGTTGTCTTTAACTGCTCATTGCCAAGCGATAAAACGACCCATCTTTGTTGTCAATTCACCCGATGATTTAGTTTGTTCAGCTCCTTTTGTAAAAAAAGTAGGTGATAAAGGTCAGATCTGCCGAGGACCTGGTGGCCCATTACACGATTTTTTACAAGCACACCAAGATGAAGCTAATCCACCAGTTATCCTGATTAATTATGATAATTTTGAAGCAGACGATATTGTACGTTTCAATGCCATCCTCGATAAAAAGCGCTCTGCTGATGGCAGTTTATTGCCTGAATGTGCCCTGGTAGTTGGGTTAATTAATACCCAGAAACCGTCCTGTTATCAAGGAGCTGACTTTTATTCCCGGTTTGATGCAGTGGGTGACAATCCTTTTTCTTCAGAGACCCTTGGACAAGCCATTGGTCCATTACCGGTGACAGAAAAAGGTGAAGATCTTCTCGAAACCACAGTGATTGATTTCTATCACGGACAGGATTGGGAAGAACGTTTACTAGGCCGATGGGTTATTAAAGACAACGGGCTTTTCTTTGAAGAAGGTGAGTTAATAAAAGCCATCGACAAGGGTTTGCCTATTACACTGCAAAATGGCTTGTGGGAAAACCGGAAATTTGAAACCTTCTGGCGACAAGCTTTTTTATTAGGTCATATCAAACAGGGTGATAAAATTATCCCCCTTCCTCCTGAATTAAAGTTTTTTAAAGCCTCCGGCTATGATTGGAAGTCACTCAAGGATAATGTACGTATTCAAACCGGATTCCAAGCAGATGCAAGTGTACTCAATCCAAGTCGTTTAATGACATTTTTTTCCGATTATTCCTATAATAATATCACTCAAAGCATCAGTACCTTACCAGGATTGCTTGAAGCAAACCAAGGAACAGAACTTCATGTCAATTTAACGCGAGAACTCAATGAAGATGAGTGGGGAATGCTGCTCAAAGCCTGCCATGAACGCAAGGTTCAATTGGTGGTTCATCGCTTGCCATTCATGAATTTACCGCAAGACTTGCAAGCTGCACTTTCTGAAAACCCCGTTGACAATACATCACCAGCTCTAGAACGCTTTGATGATAAAACCATACTCCCTACTCATGTTTTCCAAACTAACGACGTTGACGCCACCACGTCTTACCTCTCTCAAGCAGGGGAATGGATGGTTATTGATGTTTCTGAATGCGAAGCACCTGATTTGCTGATCCGCTTGAAGGGTAAATTAGATAAAGAAGCATTGGATTTTAAATTTACTCAAACACAATCGGCCCTTTTAAAAGGACTTAGTGAAGGTAAAAATATTATTTTAAAGGGAAAGTTTTCAAAAACACTGGGAGATGAATTAGCTCCCTTACTACTAGAAAGACAAAATAATCCGCATATGAAAGGAAAGTTATTGCTTGTCAGTAACGATACGACCCCGTTGAGTTATTGTAGCCAATTGACTGAATTCATTGTGGATAGTGTTCTTAAAAAAACCTTATTAACTCAAGCCGGATTTGAGCCAAAAGATATTGAATCCCTCGATTCCCGTTTGAGCAAAGAATCATTAAGTCAACTTAAGGCGCGTCTCACTTATCAAAAAAATAACCCAGCCCTAATGATGGATCAAGATCCCTGGCAAGGCATGAAATACTTACCCAAAACGAAAATAGAGGGTACTTTCAATGCTGATAAAAGTAAGGAAATTACTGATGCGTTTAATCAAAATCGCCTCGATAGTGTTAATGAAATATTAAGCCGACAACCCTATGTTTACCTCAGCGGTCAAACTGCAGTTGGAAAGTCCACCTTTGTTGAAAAATACCTGAAAACTGACGAAGCGGCTCGAAGAACCCTATATCAAGGAGAAAAAAAATTACTTGAGTGGGCAAAGGACACACGGCCTGGTGTTCGTAAGATTTTATTCCTTGATGAAGCTAATTTAAGCCCTAAACAATGGAGCGAATTTGAAGGATTATTTGATTCACCACCAGGAATTTTGATTAAAGGAACTTATTATCCTTTAACGGAAGAACATAAAGTCATTTTTGCTGGTAATCCACTCAGCTACGGTGACGCACGTCGATTGGCGCCATTTTTTGAAAAACATGGTAATTCAGTCGTCTTTACTGCTCTACCGCAAGAACTCATTTATGAAGAAATATTAAAGCCCGTGTTCTCAGGAACAGCCCTTGAAGGAAAAGAAAAAGAAATTTGTCTTCCTCTACTTAATATTTACCAATTCATCTGTGAAATTTCAGAAGATGAAATCCTCATTTCGCCCAGGGAATTGCAGATGATGGCCTTGATGATTTTAAATTATCAACAAAAAAATCCAGCCGGAAACATTTCCTTAGCCGCGGAGCACTACGCCTATGAGTTGGCAAAACCGCTCGTACCTCAAAATCATCAAAAACGCTTAGAATTATTCAAACCGCAAACACCCCTCATCATGGAGGGTATACAGGAAAAAAAAGGCTCTTTTCTTTTTACCGAATCACGCCAACCTGCCCGATGTCAAATGGATGACTTAATTTTCTTACGGGAGATAAAACGAAGCGGTTTCGTTACCAGTGATGCCCAAAAATACGGTGGTTTAGGTGGTATGGTCTTGGAAGGTGATCCTGGTACCGGTAAAAGTGAACTCGTGGTTGAAAACTTAGTTGCCCAGGGTTATAAGGAAATTCATGATTATCAATCCCCTTTTGATCCAACTCTCAATACGGATAAAGTATTCTATCGCATGCCGGTCAGTATGCAGCTCCCTGAAAAAGAGAAGTTATTGCTTAAAGCGTTTAACGAAGGGGCGATCGTTTTAATCGATGAAATTAACAGTTCTCCCATGATGGAACGACTGTTAAACGCCTTGTTGATGGGAAGAGGTCCAGATGGATCACGACCTATACAACCTGGTTTCTTAGTAATCGGCACACAAAATTCAGCCGCAAAAATGGCCGGACGACAAGAAGCCAGTACGGCTTTAAAACGACGGATCATTACCACAAAAATACCAGCCTATACTATGGAAGAAATGCATGAAATTTTAATTAGCAAAGGCATTTCTCGTGAGAAAGCAATCCTGATGGTGAATGCCTATACAAAGAATGTAGAACGCGCTGAAAAAGAAAACTTATCCCCCGCACCTACTTTTCGCGATTTAATGAAAGTTGCAGATGAGGAAATTAAAATCAAGTCGAAATCAAAAGAATTGCAGGAACCATTAATTGAGAAATCCGTTGTTGATTATGAACCATTTAGCTTTTTCAAAAAAGAGAAGAAAAAAATTGAATCTGAATTGGCGTCTTCACAAAAAAAAGTACGGCCGTAGCGATATCTTGTGATTTGATAACTTTTAGGTGTTTCGCTGCTATTAAAAGCAGAATTCACTCTATTAATGAATAACTGTGCTAGCATCATTAATGCAATAATTACTATTTTGTAATCGGGGCAGCAAAATTGAAGGAAAAGCAATAGATATCATGCTGATTACGGAATATTAGTTCAGCTTTTTTAACTACATTCTAGTTTTCTATAATCTATACTGATGTGATATAACTGGTTTGTGCCCAAAACGCTTTCAGCAAGTAAAAAGGGGAATGGCATGCAGTTTTGCAATAAAGGCCCTAAGCAGTAGATAAAGGGAATCTTAATCAACTTAGAGGTGCCTATGAGGATCGGCGAATACTGTAATCGGGAAGTAGTTATTATTAAGAGCGATGAATCCGTAAAAGCTGCTGCAGAGCTAATGCGCACTCATCATGTAGGTGATTTAGTTATAGTTGAAAAACAAAACAATAAGCAAGTGCCGATTGGTATTATCACAGATAGGGATTTAGTCATTGAAGTGATGGCTGCTGGTCTTGCACCGGAAGTACTCACCGTCAGAGATATTTTGACGGAGCAGCTAAATTTTGTAGTTGAAAATGATAGCTTCTTTGATGCATTAGATCTCATGCGTACAAAAAAGGTTCGTCGGTTACCCGTTGTTAATCATGAAAACTCTCTTGTGGGTATCATAACTATGGACGATATCCTGGATATTCTGGCAGAAATGATAACTCAAGTAGCTTCTATCATTAAGCTACAACAAAGAAAAGAAATAAGGCAGAGAACTTAAACGTGCTTTTATCGACCTCGGTTAGCAAGCTTGGGTGACGCTTCAACGGGAAAAGGGAGCTTTCAAGCTGAAAGCCTGGTTGGCGCACTTACGACAACCAGGTTATGCAGCTTGCCAAAAGAAAGCGGGGGTTAAAACCTCGCATCTTTAGAGGCTCTTTTTCCTAGATCTTCTTCTATTTGGACTTTTTTGTCCTCTATTTTTTTCAATGTCGAGGTTGCTCTTTCTACCAATTGCTCTAACTCTCCTTTTGCTCCTTTTAACTCTTCTATCTCATCTTTGAGCTCTTTATAACCTTGTCTTACTTCTTTATTCTCCAGCAGCAGTTCTAATCTCACCCACGTAGAATATAGAATTGGGTTTCTGGTATATTCAATCGGGAGTCTTTTTCCTTCTTTTCGTCCTGGTACAATTTCTAATTTCTCTTCAAGTTTCGTTACCTCATGCTGTTTGAGCTCTTTTTCTTTGCTTTCTAAGCATTTCTTTTTATCCTCTAATTGCGCTTTGAGTAACTCCAATTCTTGTTTGTGCCTCTCAATCTCTTTGCCTAGGGGCTTATATTCTTTAAACAGCCTGGCGGTTTGGAAACGCTTTACCCAGCTTTGTATGACTGTCGCGGCTTTTCCTTCTTTGTTGGCTTGCTCCTCTCTTGTCTTCATAACTGCCCTGGTTTTTGTTGCTGATTCCTTAGCATCAATCACTTCATCTACGGTGAGGATTAAACCTTTGCCTTGATATCGTTTATCAATGTATTGTTGAGCCCGCGCCTCAACATCTTTGTGTCTTACACAGCGGCCTGCTGCTTGAGGGCCTGATAAAATTCCATTAATCACATTGATGTTAGATTCAACTACAGGCGAATAAGAATTAACGATTTGAACATTCAAAATATCTTTAATGCTTACTCCAGTGGCAATGACTTCATCCGCTACAATATGCGTTCTTAACCCTACTTCGATTTGGGCAAGTTGTTCATCAATAATAGATTGTTTAGTACCCATATCTATGGCACTGGCGTAATTTTCAGTCCCTCCTAATCTACCTAAATCAACGGCAGGTGCATTGGTTATAATGTCAGAGATAGGCTCTGAAGCTTTGATTTTTGCCACCATTTGTTCTGCCCTATCTAAAATCAACTTTTCGATAGCTTCTTTTTGTTCACGAGGTAATTTGGAAATCGGTGGCCCCATTTTTGCCAGAGCATCAGCTAATTTTACCCTATCTTTTCCTTCGCAAGATTGAAGTTTAGATAAAACAGGTGGGGGTATCTCATCATTTTGCTTTTTATATTTGACGATATGCTCATCGTAACCTTTGAGGTGTTCTTCCAGTTTATGGGTTCTGTCTTTTTCAGCGAGATCCGGGGCTTTTTCATTAAAGATAAGTGCAAGAGCATAGCTGTTGATTGTTCTTTGAATATCTTTTCGTTGCTCCGTATCGATATCCTGTTTTAAGTCCACCTCCCGTAAGGGGACTTGCCTGCTTACCTCTTCTTCATTCGCAGCTCGATTAAATTTGCGAGCTAATTGTAGTCTCGCTTGAAATTCAGATTCTCTTCTGAGCTCGGCAACTTTACCTTGATATTTTTCAAGGGTGGGCCTATCTCCCTCTGCAAGTTTCTGATAAACAGTAGCCAATTGTTCACGCGTTTCCTTATCATCAGAAAAACCCATATTGCGCTGGCAACGGATGCGATTCAATTCCAAAGCGCGCTCTATAGCTAATTTTTCTGCCTCAGAATCTCCCATTTCTGCATGCTCTTTCTTAATCTGGGCTTTTAATTCGACAGGATCAGTATACCCAGTCATTCCTTCCGTGAGATAATAATCATCAAAATAATGTATCACGGCCTGATCCACTAAGTCCCCGGCCTCCCAATATGCGACTTCGGGTTTGATTGGCCGGATTGTTCCCAGTTGTATGGCGGCTCCAAGACTTAAATCATCCAAGGGAGGGCCAGAGAACAAATCATACAATTTAGAAGTAGGGGTTGCAGTCAAAGCCAGGATTGAATTGTTTTCTTTTAGCCCCCTTAAAAGTGCTGTATCTTCATCTTTAAACGTATGTCGGTGGCTTTCATCAATTAACACCATGGAATCTTTAATTTCGGGTGCAATAATTTTGAACAAAGGGTGTTCAGCTTGTAAAACTATTTGATCAAAGTGATCATCGGAAGTGTCTTGTATAACCTGGCGAAAATATTCCTGGATATTTTGGATGTCTTTACCACTTAATTCTTCCCAGTTTTCAACATCGACTTTATCTTTAAGAGTTTCTAAAGTGAAAACTGCAGGAGTTTGGCGAGATCCCCGGACGACACCTGCGCCAAGCATCTTTTGTGTTTCAAGCGCTTGTTGGTCAACCAGTGTCTTATCAGGAACAATCATGACGGTACGGCCAACCGCCTGGGCAATCCCTGCCATAATAATACTTTTACCGGAACCGGTTCCCATCACTGCAAGGCGTTGTTCATTCCCTTCGGCTAAACTTTCAGAATATTTTGCCAATATTTCATTTTGGTACGCGTGGGGAATAAAGGAGGTAGTATCAACTGCTAATCCTTTTTTAGTCACAGCATGAACCTCACCTTCTTTAAGGGTTAATTTGACAGTGGCCGCATGGTCTGGGTTGAAAAATAGTTTTCCCCTACTAACCTCTTCGCTTAATTTACTGGTGATGTTGAGAGTGTACTCTTGCCCTTCTTCGGGTGTTTCTGCTTCAAAAATTACATCAACGGTATAAACAGCGCCGCCAATAGTGATTGCAGCTTCAAGATGCCATTTTTCGTCTTCCTTTTGTACCCATTGGCTTCTCCCTGTGCCGGGCTTGCCTGCTTTATCTAAAATTGCTTTGACGACATTGCCAAGTTTGGGAGATTTTTTGTCATTCTCGATGTCAACGATCTCTTTTGCTGCTCCTACTGTAACCACAGCCCCATTGGCTACCACTTCTTTTAATAAATGAACTGCTGCGATGGTATCCGTGTAATCTTTAAGATCCCGAGCTTGGTTTTCAACAATATCTCTATCGGCGCCCATAGTAATCTCCTTTTATCAATTAGATAAAATATTGACCATTTTAGGTGTTATATTGAAATATAGTTCAAAAATTTTGCATCATGGTGATCGGTTTGAATTCCTTTTCCCAAAAGAGGGAGGAAACAAAGACAGGCTATGATTTTTCCTACTAGAAAAAAATTTTTACTTTAGGGATAAATTTTAGGAAAATTATATGCTATATTTTAGAATCTAGTTCACTTTGATCAATATAATGGCACCAGAGATGACTGTTCGTGAAAGTATGCAAACGATTATGCAGGGTTTAGGATCGGCTTCTCGAAAAGAGGGAAGCGAAAACCAAACGCCTTCTGAAAGGAAGCAAATATCAAACGATATACTTAACCGTTTGAATAAATTAAACCTGGGCGATGATCCCCGAATGCTGAGTCTTCTAGAAGCCTATCCCAATTATACCAATCGCTTAATTACCTTATTCAAAGCCTTAAAGGGGCTCAATATCCCCCTGAGTGATGCGATTCATGCTGCTATCGCTAAAAACATTGCCCATCTTGGTGGGGTTGTCAACTTATTAGAGTTAGTAAAAGAAATGAAGGTCGACCCGAACTCTTTTCCTATCGAGCGGTTATTTGATGCTGCAAAATCGGATATGGCTGTAACTCATAGCGTAAGGAAATTGTTCAATATCGAATCGCTTGATTTAGATACTTTTAAATTAATTCTTACATATCCAAGTCAAGCCTACAGTATTTCTCAATTGATTATTGATCTTCAAGAGCATGCCTACGACACTCAAATATTAATTGATAAACTTCTTGCTGCTCAATCTCCGATAAAGAATATGGGGACTATTATTGAGCTGCTTGGTTATATTTTAGAAAATAATCTTTATTATCCTGGTGTGGTTGATATTCTTTTAAGACAGGATCAATATATCGATACCATTTACGAGGGGGCTAAAAAGCTTTTAGCTGGTCATTGCTTGTCAGCCAACTATTTTACGGTACTTGAGCAAAATCCTAAGAATGCCAACATTTTCGCAATGAATATTTTATTGTTATACAACGCTGGCCTCATTGATTACCGTAAACCAGAAGATCTTTCAGAAGTAAGTGGACTGGGTATAGGAGCGCTTCATTTCCTGAGATTTTTACGGCAAGTGGATATGTTAGATGCTGCAAGTTATAAAAAGATCGTCCAGCATAATAATATCCTGATGGCAGAGAAGGTGGTTGAGACATTCAACAATCTTCCTCTATTTACCAGTTTTGATAAAAAGGAATTGCATCAGATGTTAGAATTAGTGAATAAAGAGAAACCGTCTGATGACGATATTAATCGATTCACCCAAATCATATCCAATTATCTTATTCCTAACGACGGAGTACTATCTGCAGGTGCACCACCAAGTCCTTAAATCTGGATCCTAGATGCTTAAGATTCAGATTATCTCAACCTGAAATGGTAGAGTTCTGAAAAATTAAAAACTTTCAGTGGGCTGACACCTGCTGGTGAAATGGATGCCCCGCTCAAATTCAGTGAGGCAATCATGACGATTAATCTTCAGATAGTCGAAAAAATGATTTTACAGATCGCCGAATTTTTTCACTCTATGGCTGCTAATGAGCAGCGGCGCCTCTATTATATGATGCCGCCCAAGAGCAGCTTTCCTTACGCGTATCAACATAGTTCGATTCGGGATGTAGCAACAATTTGTAATATCCTTGACCTGGTTCATTTTTTTAAAGAGCGCCAAATGATGTTAGGGGCGGGTGTTATGGCCGTTTTTGAAGAAGTGGTTGGTAATACTTTGCAAAAATATCACGAACTTTATCAAAAAAATAAAGTTCTGGATCTACCCGATGGGAACATAGGCGATATTGGTTTCTTTCTACTTGCTTTGGAAAAATGCAGTCAAGTCTTTCCATCTAAATTACCCGATCTTTGGAAGACAACTAGGGCTCAGTTGGTTAATCGGTTGCTTAGACGGCAAAATGAGGATGGTTCAATGAGGCTATTTTTTGACAGCCGTTTAACAGTATATGAAAAAAGTGCCGAAGCTTTTTACCTGCCTGAAGCATTGATTGGCCTCATTGCCACCTTAGGCCATCACTCAAAGGAAATAGATAACCAAATTATCACTTTAATCCAGAGAGCGATTCTCTATTGTTGCCAAGACGAGAATCGTGAGCGAAATGTTACCTCTGACATTGTTACTTTTTATGCGAATTGGCAGTTTCAATTGTTTTATCACTGGATTTATAACCAATCAAAGGGGGAAAATGAGATATCTTTGGAGGTAGAGCACTTAAAAAGACTTATTAATGCTTTGATGAACTCTCCGATTGCAAAAATTCCCTTTGAACATAATGTGGCCACTGTAGAAATTGCTTGTTATCTAGAGGGCCTAGTGCATGCCCGGGATGTAATTAGTTTCGTTAAAATAGCATTACACTTACCTAAAGACTGGTTCGAAAAGGAAATCAACCGCTGTATTCATTTTCTCTACCAATTGCAAACAGCAACTCAGCTCACAATCAAAGGAGGATTCGTGCATACTCCCAATAGCCCTGAGGCGCGTGTTGATGTTGCTGGACATGTTTTCAACGCGTTAGCAAAGCTTAGCCGAGATCAGCACTAAGAAGGGGAAGGGGCTCATTTTCAGTTGATTCTTGCTGTAAAAATTGGGATAAACGCTCTTCTTTCTCAGGTGATTCTTGCTTAAAAAATAGGGATAAACGCTCAGCTTTTGTTTCGGATTGTTTGTTTATGTACTCAAAGAAAGATAAAACCAATCTGCCTATTCCGATAGGGAGAGTAAGGAGTCGCGCACAAAACAAATACGCTGCTGCATAGGTATTCTTTATGATGCTAGGGTGAAAATTCTCATCAGCCGATATTTTCTCCATGCCAAAACCATAGAAAAATTTGCCATAAAAATCATCAGTTATTTTATTGATAATTTCACCAAACTCGGAACTTGTGAAACTGTAGATGCCATCATTGCAATCAAAAAATTCGTAAAGATCATTGTCTATTTTTTTTATGGCTAACGCATGGCCACCAACTAAGCCAAAATATTTTAAAACGACTGCATCATTATTGTTGACTAACAACTTTTTTAAGTTGTCTTCTATTGCTGTTTTATTCCAATCGATAGTTACATCGGGAATCCATTCACTTTTTCCGCTAGGAAGAACCTGGAAAAATTGAGCGAGTTCAATCTCATCATTTAATTCTAATTCAGGAGTCGTTTCTGGAAGTTCTAATTTTCCACGGGACCAAAAATAGCTGTACCCATAACAGCAACCAAGTATGGTTCTTGAAGATTGTTTTAATTGTTTAATTTTTTTCACTATAGGCTCCAGAGGAATGTTTTTTTAATAATCTAATTGACCATGTATATTACAATATTAACCTTAAATAAAAATTAAGCCGTGAAGTAGCGTGAAATAGAAAGTCTGAAAGGAAGAAAAACTGTATCAATTCTCAACTATACTTTTGACAGGCAGTTTGGATTATAGGGCACTAACAAAACCTAATCAGATCTTAAAACATTGCAAGTGATTTGAAGATGATAAGAGCGGGCAATGAATGATAACGATAAAACCAATTTCTATTTAGTCTCTGTAGTCCTCATTACTGCAGTAGGGATGGGTGTCCTATTGAGTTCTTACTCAACTGCTCTCTATCTGGGAAACTTTTCTCGCGCGACTTTGCCTTATTATTTTATAGTGTCAGGGATTCTTTCTGCTCTAACAGCAGGAGGATTAGTTCATTTCCTTTCAAACACAAATAAAAAGACTATATTAGTCATCCAAGCCAGTTCTATTGTGCTTGTTTTGCTTTATGTAATCCTCAATTTTTGGCCTTCAAAATTACTAGCCTTAATCTATACTTTTTTATTTATTGCATTGTCAAATATTTATAGTGCAAATAGTTGGAATCTTGCAACTGCATCTTTTGAGCTTCGTGTATTTAAAAGTTTTGCGAATCGATTTTTAGCTTTAATCAGTATAAACAGTATTGTTATCAGTACGCTGTCTTATATTGGTATCGATGTTTGGGGGCAAAATATTTTAATCTATTTTTCTCTAATCCTGATGATCATAAATTGTTTTGCTGTGGCCAGAATTCAACTTCAGCAAATCAATTTTAAAGGTCCCGTTAATAAATCTGTTTCCTTACGGGCTTATCCTTTGTTTTTATCGCTTGCCATTTTTTTGGCTCTAATAAATATCATTTTTATATTCGCTAATTATCAGATGATGTTTCGTCTTAGCCAGGCTCTTGATATGGCACAAATTACTAAATTCATGACCCTATTTTATCTTTTAGGGAATGTGGGTAGTTTTCTTATTCAACTTTACGCAAAGCGAATTTTGGAATTATTTGGAATTTCAGCATTATTTTTGTCTTCTACAGCAGCTATTTTTATTTCTTTTATACCCTCAATTTTCTATCCTTATTTGTACATAATCACTTTGTTTAATCTGGTTCTTTTAATATTTTATACCAGTTGGGTAAGTTTGGGATGGCAAGTTGCTCTCAACGCACTGCCATTTTCTTTAAAAAATAGGGGGCAAATTGTTATTCAAGCGGTAACTAACAATTTAGCAAGAATCGCTGCCTCGTTTATTTTATTAATTTTTGCTTACCATTATGCTTTTTATTCCTATCAAATTTTGACAGGATTAATCCTTATTTTTATGTTAGTTTTTGCCTGGAAGATTAAACAATTTTATGGTGAAACACTACTCTCAAACATTAAAGAGAAAAGATTTTATTTTCCAATATTAGACGAAGAAAGCGATTATCATTTTCTGGCGAAGCAGGTCAAATACTTATTATCTAGTCAGGACCCGATAAAAATAAAAGTCGGTTTATCTATTTTGAGATGGACTAATCCAAAGCAAGTAAGGGAAGAACTAGTCAACCTTTTTGATTATCCAGATCCGTCAGTTCGTATAAAAGTTTATAAAACTTCGAGTTACTTTGGAAAATTATATGACAAAAAACTGCTACAGCAATTGGAAAAAGAAAAAGATCAGGAAGCAACTTGGCAACTTCTCTTTTTAATTTTTAAAAAACATCACGAAAGAATAATTGAAAAATTAGATGATTATTTTCATTACTCCAATCCCCCATACCAGGCTATTGCGATTATTGCAGCGATCAACTATGGCGAACTTCGTCATGTCAGCGAAGCAATAAAAGTTTTAGAGAAGATGGCAAATTCAAAGGAAGAAGATATCCGTTTTTTTGCGGTAATGGCATTGAATCATATCGATCTTGGCAATCCTGTTGAATTGATAAAGAAATTGGCCAATGATCCGAGTTATAAAGTCGCAAAGCAGGCAATTAAAGCCACACATAATACAAAAGATAGGCGTATTGTCCGTCTTGTAATAGCCCAGTTGGATAAATCCAAAGTGAGTTACGATGCGGTACAATCGTTAATAAAGATTAAAATCGATGTTGCTCCATTACTATTGCGTACTTGCCTAACGGTCAATGTGCATCGGTATAAACCTCTAATAAGAGTGCTTTGTAAGTTAAATACGTCTACTACAGAGCGATGTTTAGGCAAATTAATACCTCGTGCCCCATTTTTATTTTCCGTTGAATTGTCAGAGCAAATTGCGTTAAGAGCAACCAAAATTCCTCTGTCAAATCAACTAAAATCAGATATTTTATTACACATAAATCATATTATTACTGAATTGAATATTTTTAATTTCCTATTTAAACAGGAAAGTGATTTGGATAAAAAACGCGAATTAATGTTGCGTAAACAGCTAACAGAGAAAAAGCTGATTTGTTTCCTTGCTACCGTGATTCAACCAAAAAGTATTATGGAAATCCTACCTAAACTTGCTTCTAAGTACGAGTTGCAACAACCCGATTCACAACACGATATTGCCCTCGAATATTTGGATTGGTTAATTGAGGATAGAGCACTAGCAAAAAAAGTGTTTGCTGCAATTGAAGATAAGCTGCAGATAAACGATTTCGATAGGTCTCAATTTGAATTGGATTGTTGGTCCAAAAAAATGTTGTACCACACAGCCTCAGAGGATAAAACGATGGATACAGTCGATAAAGTTTTTGCATTGCGAAAAGTCCCAATTTATACGCATGTGCCTGCTGAATTACTGATTTCAGTTGCAGAAGAATGTCAATTTGTCGAATTCCCAAAAGGAAAAAAACTAATTGGGATTGGTGATTATCCCGATAAAATTTATATGATTTTAAGTGGTAGTGCTGCTGTGGTATATAATGGAAAAATAGAACGCTATGCTAAAGAGAATGATCTCATCGGTTTATTTATAATTCTGACTGAACGCAATAGCCCGCTTGAAGTGATTGTCAATGAAGATTCTACGATGCTTGAATTATCACGGAGTGTATTTGAACAACTGACTAATGATTACCCTGATATATTAAAAGAAATTGCAAAATATGTTGTCAATATTTATTTCAATGTAGTTGAAAAAACCATTCAAACGGACTCAACTGTTTTATCAAAGATACTTTAGAGAATCAGGGGCTGTTGACAATTTGATTTCACAGCTGCCTTGAGCTTAATTGCGCAAATTGGTTAGGCCGTTAAATGGAAACCGTTATGCCTCGTTTAAGCTCTAGTTTCATTTCGCGAAACCAATTGTCAACAGACCCTAAAGAACCAAGTAGTTTTCTTGGCTCTTTAATAGTAAGCAGAAACAAATTGAAGTCCTTTAATTACTTTGTAGCTTAAATTAATCTACTAAGTTGCGTAGTTGAGGACCTAAAGTTAATTTCCCAAGGTTTCCTTTTAGTTTGAACATCGGGATCATTAATCGAAATTTGCTCTAACCACTTAAAAAAAGAGGTAGTATTCTCCTTGGTTACTGGAGTCCGTGTAAATCCCATTTTTTCATAAAAATGATGCGCCCTTTCTAAACTGGGTTCAGTTTCGATGTACATCGCTTGATAACCCTGATTAATTGCTGTTGTTTGAATTTTATCCATCAATTGCGACGCCAAACCTGTGCCTCGTATTTCTGGTAAAAAATAGAATTTTTCCAGTTCACACACTTTTCTGCAATTATCCCGCGAAAAAAAACCATAATGATTGGAACACAGTGATGAAGTGATTCGTGGAAGAAATCCACCACCGCCTAAAACAGTTCGAGTATCGGTTTCTTCGACTACAAAAAATTTACCTCCTTGCCGATAAATATAAGAAAAGAGTTCTTTTATTTTGGGTGGTAGATTATTGATATCATACCCGCCGGTGCGTTCATCTTTAAATCCGTGCTCAGCCAACACAGTAACAATTATTTTAGCCATTGCCTCATTATCTTGAGGCATCATTTCCCTAATGATTTTCATACCATTCTCCTTAACGGTATTAAAAGACAACCTCCATGCATTCCGATTTTTTCATTCTAAGACTTTTAGCCCCCATTTTTTGCAAACGAGCATCAAATTGAAATAAGTGCTAGAAATAATTTATCCTAAAAGAGCAATTTTTGTAAAGATAGTTCTTTGGAAGATTATTTAGAGCAAAGAATAGAAAAAACAAACGATCAATTTTATTTCATTATGATTAAATTTGAGCGGTTTGGTGTTTCCAAAAGATGTCCAAATGCACAGCATTCAGGTGGGCGATTATGCAAAAATAAGGATTTTCTCTAACAGTATTATCCCAGCCTCTATCTTTATTTTCTTGATATTCAGAACCAAGAAGTTTGCTTGGTTCTGATTAGTAGGCAAGGTTACAAAAAACAGTGTTTATGGATACTATCCATATCTTGTTTAGAGAAACATTGGGCAAGCACGATATATATTTTTAGCCAATGATTTTCTGGGATTTGATGCTTGGAGTGATTTATGGTGTGGATGACCTCGTTTACACTCAAACTAGGAAGGGTGAATTCCATTCCTTCAGCGAGTTGCTCTTTCGATAAGCTTTGTGTAAATTTTATCATGACTTTAGCAAGTTCTTCGTCACTAAAATTCTCCCATAAAATCTCTTTTTGCAGGCGTTCCTCTTCATCGATATGTTCTAAATAAGCCGCTATAAACTGATTAAATAAGGGATACAATGTTTCGGGCTCCTCGGATAAACTATGTTCCAGTTTATAGAGTAATGGCTCAAGTTTTTCATGTTGGTAATTCAATAACTCTAATTTGTCTTCGAAATTTTGGTAATAGGGATGAATGAAAGTTTCTTCGTGCTCCATATGTTTTTTCAAGTGGTCTATCATTCCATTAAGTTCCGTTTTTAACATGGCATATTGTAAGGGATCATTAAAATTTATTTTTCCAATTTTTATTGATAAATTAAATAAGTGGTAACGTTGGGCTTTATGTACCAATTTATACAGATCAACGCGCATGATTTATTCTCCGCATGAGTGGATAACTTTGCTTCCCTTCAACTTAATGGTGTCCTTTTCAGTCCAGAAAGTATGCGAGAATGAGTGAAAAAAGAATTGTAAAAAAACGACAAATTAAGTGCTTAGGCCGAGAAATTGATTGGGGGTCATGCCCGTGAGTTGTTTAAATTCTTTGATAAAGTGAGATTGATCATAATAACTTAGGTTCTGGGCGAGCTCTGCACACGAAATACCTGAACTTAAGGATTCGATGGCTTGCTGGAATCGAGCTGCAATGATAAATTTCTTAGGCGTTATCCCAATACAATTTAAAAAATGCCTCTCTAAAGTGCGCTGGCTATATCCATAGTTTGATCCTATTTCGGAAATTTTAATCGAACTGGGTTTGCTGCTGAGGGTGTTAGCGATGCTCATAATTCGCCTAGGCTCAAAATCCTCATTGAGGCGGTACTGTTTTAGAAGAAAATCTTGGATGATTTGGATTACTCCTTTGGAAGACTTAGCACAGGCAATATTTTCTTCAAGGGAATTAATGAGTGTTTCATCTAAGATATCAGACAATCCAACTGATGCATTGCATAAGGCATGGGCTGATTCCTGAAATAATTTCGGAATTCCCCACGGATAAAGTCTGACCAGAACTGTTTTGGTACGTGGGGATAAAGCTTGAAAATCCCTTGAATTGAGAAGTAATCCTGTCATCCCAATTTTTTTAAGTTTGCGACTTCCCTTTTGGGAATCTACCAAAGCTAATTCCCCTTCATACTGAAATCCAAGGGCGGGATATAGGCTCGGGAACACTCTATATGGTTCTATAGAATGGGTGGTTGATGTTTCAATCGAATGAACATAAAGACGTAAACTGGGATGTACGGGATAAAGTTGCATAATCAATTATTACTTTTGAGCTAGTGTACTCTTGAGAGCATGCTATATTTTAAGATATCTGTTAGCGTATGCAAATTTTTTAAAATCCTATCACCCATTCTCTAAGTAATATGTTAACGATACAGTTGCGTTTCTATGAGGAATTAAATGATTTTTTGCCGCGAGAAAAGCGTAAGATAAGTTTTTTTCATTCCGTTACTCATCAAACAACAATAAAAGATCTCATCGAATCGCTGGGGGTTCCGCACACTGAAGTTGATTTGATCTTAGTCAATGGAAAATCGGTTAATTTTAGTTATCTTATTCAAAATGAAGATTACATTTCTGTCTATCCGGTGTTTGAGACCTTAGATATCAGCGAGTTAACCCAGTTGCGCGCTAAACCATTGAGGAAGGCTCGTTTTATCCTTGATGTCCATCTTGGAAAACTCGCCAAATATTTGCGTTTACTTGGTTTTGATACAGTGTATGAGAACGATTTCTCGGATGAGATAATTGCCCTGCGCAGCAAAGAAGAAAAACGGATTGTTTTGACACGTGATGTGGGTTTACTAAAAAATAAAAGCATTTCGCATGGTTATTGGATGCGCCATACGGATCCTAAGAAGCAAGTAGAGGAAGTACTGAAACGATTTAGCTTGACGAAGCAATGCCATCCCTTTACACGTTGTCTCAATTGCAACGGGTTGCTTAAGACAGTTAAAAAAAATAAAATTATTGACCATATCCCCCCATTGGCACGCCAATATCACGACAATTTTATGCAATGCCAATCATGTAAAAAAATTTATTGGGAAGGTTCCCACTATATGAAGTTAAAAAAGGCAATTGAAAAATTGGTACCTGATTGTGGGTAAATATTTCTACAGCGCTTAAGAAAGTTACCGCTAAGTGAACAATCCAACTTTCACAATTGGTTTTGGGCTCTATTAGATGTAACCCATCAAAACGAATTAACTGCACTAGACGAGAGTTATTTGAGCATAACCATTTATATTTTCAGAGATTTTTGTAACCTTGCCCTGTAGGCAAGGAAATGATAAATTGAGGCCATTTAAAATTTTCAGCAGTTGATTAACTGTCTCGCAAAAGGGCTATCAATATGTCCAGTATCGGTACCAACTCATTGTCGTACTTAATCACCGTGTCACAAGCGCACATTATCCCATCTATCCATTTAATAAATACATTAAGACATAAAACAAAAAATCAAATAGTTGTAGTAGGTAATCTCAACAAAGACGGAGAACAACTATTTAAGAAAATGAATGTCGAATATATTAATGAAAATGATATTGATATGAGTAACAGGTTACCAATCGTCAATTGGACTACTAAGTATAGAGAATTTGGTTGGTACAAACAAATGTTTATACGTTTATGCATTGATCGCTTCATGAGCTCAGAACAAGTAATTATCTTAGATAGTGAAGTGTTCGTTTTTAATAATTGGGATGAATCCCGTTTTTATGATCCAATTTCAAAAAAACCTCGGTCTTTATATTGGATACCAAAATTTCGAAAGCCTGATTGGGATTATAAAATGTACAGAGGGGCAGCCTATTTATTAAAAGATCTACCGGAATGTGCTGCTAATATAATGGATTATGCGAATACGATTATTATCGACGACACATATCAGGTGTTGTAATTTTCTCCACCCGTAATATCAAACACCTTTGGCAATTACTTGAAAAACAAACTGATTTAGAAAAAAACATGTTCGAATTATTTAACAAAGAAGAAGAACTTGCATTTTCTGATCATGATTTTTATGGGCTTGCTGCTGAGTATAATTTATTTGAAAATACCGTCTCCACCGTTATGCACAATGATCTTCTAGGGTGGTATGATAATCATGATGATCCCGTTTTTCACGAATTCAAAAAAGATGCAATGTGGAGCATGTGTCAAAATTATAAAGGATACAACACACCACAAAAATACCGTACTTATATGTTGAACACGGTAAAACATCTGAATAAAGATTTACCCCACTTTAGCTATTGGAATGACAACGATAACCATTTGGTTTTAAAAAAATATATTGAAAATGGCAATATTGAATTTCATTCGTATAAACGTCAACTAAATTACACTAAGCGAATGAGATTTTTATCAATGAAATTAGCATTGGATCTATTAAAATCAACAAATGAGCTGTGCCCAACTTTAGTTGAAGTCGGAACTTTAAGGGACAAAAACGTAGGAGGCGGGCATTCAACAATAAAATTTGCTGAATATTGCTCAATGTATGGTGGACATTTGTACAGTATTGATGTTGACAGTCAAGCAATTAAGCATGCTATAGAAAATACCAAAAATTATCATTCTTGGATCTCATTTCATGAAATGGATTCAGTTGAATTTCTACAACAGTTTGAAAATCCGATCAATTTTCTTTATTTAGATGGTTTAGATTCGTTACCAGGAGATGAAGAAAAAGCGTCATTAAAACAACTTGAAGAAATTAAAACAGCATTACCAAAGCTCACAGAGCGAGCTATTGTATTACTTGATGATGCAGATCTTTTTAACCAAGGCAAAACCAAATATTCAAGTCAATATCTTGAAGATAATGGCTTTTCTCTTTATGTAAATAATTATCAAAAATTATATGCAAGGGGATTTGAAAAAAGCTCTGCTGTTAGGCTCATGTTAAATCGTTATGCCTACAAGATTCAATCCGTATGGAAAAAATACTAGGGTGAATGGGAATTCTCATTACGTCAAAGAAATCCTGACAAGCACTTTTTCAGGCTGAATCCTAGGGGAATTTTCAGTGTTTAACTCAGTGCGTTAGACATCGGATAAGAATTTCGAAACAATAGCCCCTCATCTAACCTTCGAGTATTCTCTGCTCGTTCCCGAGGAGAGGGAAAGAATAGATTAGGATTTTTTAGGTGCAAATTTTTGTTTTTCCATGGGGTCAGTTCACAATTGTTTTTCGTTTTATCCAAATCACTGAAGCATTTCCTAATTTGGTTTTCTGGGAGTAACCATTTCTCTAACAGAGAAGACAACGAATAGGTTATGCTTCCTAATAATGCCAGCAGGCCTATGATTGCCCTTTTCACAGGCGCAACAGGATCTATTTTTATAGGGGATAGGAAAAGACACAGGCTGATTGTAAGCATAATATATTTATAAATGTTAAGCCCATTTTTTAATCCATTTAAAAGAGTAAAAAAATTGGTTCTGGGTTGTGAAAATTTAGCCTGTTTTTTCTCCCAGCGTTTGGTGTCTAGGGCACTTGAAAGAGAAAGAGATTCGTTGATGTTTTCTGCATCCACGAGGCCATTACTTTCTAACTCAACTAACTTGTTTTTTATCCAATTAATTTCTTTTTTTAAGAGGGTTAATGTAATTTTTTTTTCTGATTCTTTCAATTTTCTTTGAAAATTAATTTCATCGTAAATTCTAATCGTTAAAACAGCACAAAAATAGATAACACAAAAAGTGGTTATAAAAATTAATGTTGGGGGGGCTAAAATTCCCAAAGCTAATGATCCGATATAGGGATTAATCCCATCTATTAGCCCACTTAATAGCGAAGAGATAAACGATAAAATTTTAGAACGATTAGATTGGGTAACTATCCGGCTATGAAAAGTTTCAATTTGCTCAGGGGTTAATTCCGCATAATTTTGAATTTCAGCTAATAATTGTTTATTTGCTTTCAGAATTTCCTTTTGTCTGTCCATTTTATAGCGCAGATAAATGCGATTAAGCATTGACACTATGCCGAGGCCTAAACCAGCAGGAACAACGAGGTAACGAAGATCTTTCAGGTCAAGCAAAAACAATAAAGTAAGCGTACTGGTGACTCCACGTAACGAATTACGCAAACTTTTTAAACAATCACGAATATATGGCCATGAAGTAATAATGAATTGATTTAAAAATCGATTATCATGCTTGTCTAAGTAATTGGCTAAGAGTGAGAAACTGACAAGAGTTGCGGCTGCCAACACAGTACCTGCCGCACCAACGGGTGTATGCATCCACGCTTGCATTTCATTAAGCGCTAACTCGCTACTTTTAAAATATACGTCGAAGCCATATTTGATCATACTAAAGGAGAGCTTACCACTATCGATACCAATATAAAGGGCATACAGATAAATGTATTTTTGAGACTTGTGCTTAGATTTCTTTTGAGATCTCATCGACCTTGATGTTTAGCAAAAATAGAGTGGAGCGGACTATACTGGGAGTTCTTATTCCTTTCAACACCAGGCTAGCAGATCAATTTAGGTGTTTGTGTGTTTTTTGTCTACAATTAAATCAATTAGTGCTCTTAATTTAAATCTGGGTAATGGATTATCTATGATTAAATTTTTAATCTTCTATGCTTCTTTATTTTCTTCATTCTGCTTTGCTCAAGAACGAGAAATCGCTATTACAATTGATGACTTACCCCTTGTCGCGTCAAAAATGAATACGCTACATGATCAATTGTTAGCCATGGAGCGATTCAGCAATATTATACGCGCATTAGTGGAATTCAAGGTTCCTGCGACAGGTTTTGTAATAGCTGGTGCTATCGAAAGAGGTCAATGGCATTTCTTAGAGCAATTTCGCCATGCGGGGTTTAAGCTTGGCAACCACACTTATTCGCACTATAACTTGAATAAAATGGGTGCAGAAGAATACATTGCGGATATCGATCGCGCTGATAAAATTCTCGCCTCTATCATCTCTGAACCTAAATATTTTCGTTATCCTTATCTCGCTGAAGGCGATTCAATCTCAAAGGAAAAAGTGGAGAATTATCTTAGTCATCATCATTACACCATCGCCCCCGTGACCATTGATAGCAGAGATTATGATTTTAATGCTTTGATTTACAAAATTCCGTTTCATTTACGGGAATATTATATTAAAGGGCTTAAGCCATTTTATTTAATCTATGTTTGGCGGCAAACTTTGCAGGCGGAGAAAAGGGCAGAAGAGGAGGGGCAGGGAACTCGACAGATACTATTGCTCCATGCCAATCTTCTAAATAGCTATTTATTGAAAGACGTTTTAGAGTTGTACCAGAAAAACGGATATAAATTTATTAGCTTGTCAGAAGCCTTAGAAAATCCAGCGCCTTTGCTAACCGTGCCTACCGCTGAAGAGAGAAGAAAGATGAAATTAGAAAACAAACTGCTTCTCAATAATCCTCATTATCCCCAATTGCTCAATATTCAGTAGGTAAATAATTGTGATGTACGGCAGAAGGAACGGTTTCCTTCTGCCTTTGATATTGATTTCTTAAGAATGTGCCATTTCTTTTTGAATTGCTTGGGCTTTATGGAGATGAGCTATCACGTGATGACGGGTTGACTCTAACTCTCTTACTAATGCTGGGCTTGATGCGATTTTGATTAGGCCGTTAAGAAGGTTCACTGCCTCAGTATGACCTTTTACCATCATGGCAATGTATTTCTGATCAAATTGCATACCCTTAGTATGGTTCAGCGCAACTAACTCTCTTTTCCCATTCTTCTGTAGCTTTACTGCTGCAGGGCCATTTTGCGGCATAACACCTATTTTTTTGCTTAACGCAAGGGTGTTTTGTAAATTATTATTATGCTCTTTATACATCCAGTCAGCATATCTTCTTACAGACATATCGGTCGCTTTATTTTGTGCAAGGGTTGCTAGCGCAATTTCGTTCTGATCAAGCGCAGCTACAGCACCTAAAATTTTGGCATCAGTTTGGGCCTGGGCGGAGGTGAGTGCCCCATTTACAGGTGGGGGATTGTTATAGTTTGTAACCGGTGTACAGCTGGGTAACGCAATAACAGCTCCAAGTATTAAAGACATTGTCAGTTTCAGTTTCATCGCATATCCTTATTTGATTTTGAGAAGAGAAAATCAGCATACAATATTTATAAGTAAAAAAATACTAGGATAATCAGAGAAGTAAATAAATTTTTTGTTCTTCTCACGCGTGTGTCACACAGCTGTCTATTAACTTAAAGCTGTATTTTGCAGGGAAGAATTAACTAAAACTTTGAAGAGCCCAAACAAGTCTTCTGGCTTATTCATAATATAATCTGGATTTTGTTTTAAAAGGATTTGTGCTGAGTTAAACCCCCAAGTTACGGCGATAGATGATATTTTACAGGCTTTAGCTGCATCGATATCCCGTGTTTCATCGCCAGCATAAAATGCCTGGGTTTTATCTATTTTATAAACTTCCAGTATTTGATTTAAGGCTATTCCTTTATCTAAATAACTTGACTCAACATGGATAAAATCGAAAAGATGATACAGGTTGTTGTATTTCAACCATTCAATCACGTTTTCAGTTGAGTTTGAAGTTAGAATGCCTAAACCAATCTTTAGCTTGTGTAGTTTTGCCAAGGTTTCTGGCACGTTTAAAAAGAAGGGTAATGTAGGGATTTCTTCACGTAAAAGTTCTCTGATTTGTAAAATAACATCGGGTATTTTATCTCTGGGAATACCAAGATAGTTGATAAATTCTTTGGAAGTTAAATTCTTTAAAAAACTCAATTCTGAAGAACTAATTTTACGGTAATGATAGATATCAGCGAAGAGGTTAAATTTTTCGATGACAGCTTGAAAGCTGTCTACTAAGGTGCCGTCAAAATCAAAAATGAGATGAAGGTTAGATTCCATTGACTAAAGTGGTTTTGAAAAAAATAGCAGTTTAATTCAAAGATCCAGGCATGCCAACATCTGTAAAAAAAATTGACAAAATTGTTGTTTTATAGATAATTAGGGTTTATTTTGAGAAAATTGTTCTTCAATTGTATAGATTATGTGTTATCGATCAATTAAAGGGTATATTTGTTCCTGCTTACTCACTTTTTGCCTACTAAGTCATGCAAGTGTACAAAATCAGGAGGAAAATGGCCGTATTTACTATCATCTGGGTTTCCCTGTAGCCATTTCTGAACAAACTGAAAGTTTACCACTTGATTCAAAGGTAGCTGATTTGCTCACCTCAAATTTTGTTGCCGGTGCAATGTATGCCTATTTGCTTAATCATCGTTATCCTAACCTCTATTTTCATGAAGACTACTTGAAAGGATCGTTGTTTGCGCAATTGTTGCAAGAAAATCTACAGACAAACGGTTATAAAACAGATTCGAACTGGATTAATCCAGATGACGCAATTCGTGCGATGTTATTAGCGCCTGGCCAAGGCGGCCCTTATCAAATTAATGATTATAGTAAGCGGCTAGAAAATGGTTACGGTTTGATTAATTTTACCGTATTGCAGAAAAGTTTAGGCTATACCATTGAGGAACAAGACAGTGGTGAGCAAACTCTGAAACCAGGTCCAGCTATGCTTGATAATAAATATTTTGGCCCTTTAGCCGCTGCATTTTTTCAATTTAATACGATGATGCGTTTGGAGGCCATTAATCAGGATCCTTGGGGGCCTTCCGCAAACGATTTTAGCGATTGCATGAATAATCTCAAAGCAAATCCGAATAATTTCTTAGATATGATTTTAAACGCAGCCTATAACGCTGGGCCCTGGGCTAATATAACGAAAACATACTTGAGTTTATGTGCAAATTTAACCAATTCTTCTTATACAGAAAAGATTAGCCGCATTAATGATTATTCTTTGACCGATACTGAATATCAACAGGCAATAGGTACGAGTGAATCGGTAGGGAGCACATTTATTCTGTATCCACGCCAAATCCGAATTTACTTGGATCAACTATACAATAACCCTACTGCGCTAAATATCCATACTTCAACAGTTCTTTCTCTGAATTTAGCCCGTGAAGTATTTAGCCAGGCTATGAATACATTAGCCTATCCAATTAATAATAAATATGATTATATTCCCATTAGTGAGGCGCAAACAGCTTTTGATGAAGCATCATCTGCTTTATCTCTAAATAATCAATCCTTCGATATTGGTGAGCAAACTCAGCGCCAACAGTTTTTTGAGCTTCTCGATCTTGCTATTGCTAATTTGGCTGGGAAATTAAATATCGATTTTGCTGAAACGACAGAAACTAACATGAATTCATTGGGATAATTAAGTAGGAAATTTTCCTAACAACCGATAATAAAGCTCCCTGAAATGATTGGAATAAGGGAGTATTTCGTTTTCTTCTAGAATGACAATATCAGCATCGAGTATATCTTGATAAGAAGCCGGGTCATTTCTATTAATAGGTATTTCAACTTTTTTCCCTTTTTCAGAAAATTGGTAATGATTTAATATCAAGTAATAATAATGATCCAGTTTGCTAAAAGCGTTAGATTCGGTAAATAACTCTTTAAAAAAATGCGTAAAACTACCCCCAATAATTGCCAGTTTTAACGGAGATGGTTTCTCGTTTGCATTAAAAGTGACGTAGGGAACTCGATAGTGTTTCGGTGGGAAGAGCAACTTGCAAAGATGTAACAAATCTTTATCCACACCAAGAGGCCTGTTACTCACTGTGTAAGAAAAAGATAGTGGCGGTAAAGGGAGCTGTGTTTGTTGAGAAATTAAATCAATAATTTTTTGCCCGGCTAATGCTGCACCCAGCATGGTCCAGTGAGTGCCTCCACGTGTAAACAGTAAGTTTCCATAGGGTTTTTGTTTATTGGCAAGCATCAATTCACTCGCATCGATATAAGGTACGTCAATATTTTTTAATGCTTTTATCTTTAAAAAATAATCAGGACGAGGATTGGTAACAATTTTTGTATAACTATCTGGTAAGTATTCTGGATAAAATGTTGCCTTAGATGGAGTGATAAGATAAATAAGTTTTTGCCCACGCTTCGCAAAAAAATCAGCTAACTCTTGCAAATCTGCTGCCCACTTATCAAATTGCTTTTGTGTATAAGGTATTTTACTGGGATTAGCATATTGGTCTGTGTAGATTTTTTCATAAAGGTAGCCTTTTTTACCGATGACAATATTTGAGTTAAACATAAGAGAAGTCGAAAAAAAGCTGTAATAAAATTGATTGTTAAATTTAGTAAATGTCGATTTGAGTGGGTTATGGTCATTAAACCAGGTTTCATATTCCTTTTGTAAAGTATTATTCACAAATTTTTCCACAGTGAAATCAGGTAATTTCTGTGTTTGTTTGGTTTGAATGGAGAATTTCCTAGCGAATTGTTTTATCACAAATAAATTAAGAGGAAGTGCTAAAACAATCATGATTAAAAAGAAGGGAACAAATTGTCGATAAGCCCTTAAGAATTCTCTCAAGGACATGAGCCAATTATTCGATTCTTTTCTCGAAAGTTCATCCGAAGTGTGTTCTATGCTCATACTCAAAACCTAAAATAGAGAAAAGATTTGAAAGTTGCGGCAACTACCCTTGAAATGGCAAAAAAGGACAGTGCGCTAATCATCCAGTGCTCAATGAGGCGGTTATTTTTGACTAAACGCCATGGCTTTATAGAATCTAGGCTAGGTACAAAGCTAATAATGATAGCTGCAATCATCGCTGCCCAAATATCATTCGTGATATAAATAAAACTACTTTCCTGGGAAGGATGAAATAGTGCGGTTAAAAAATACCCTAACTGTGTTACGGAACTGGTACGGAAAATCGCCCATCCAAACATCACAAAAATTAAAGTCAGCGCGATGTTGACAACACGGGGTAAATGGCTACTAATGCGTAACCAGCCTAGCTTGTCCAAAACTAAAAATAAACCGTTATAAGCTCCCCAGATAACAAAATTCCAATTTGCCCCATGCCATAACCCTGAAATTAAAAAACAGATCCACAAATTAGCATAGGTACGTAAAGTCCCGTATCGGTTACCTCCCAGAGGGTAGTAAAGGTATTCACGGATCCAGGTTGATAGGGAGATATGCCATCGCCGCCAAAAATCAGTAAAATTGATAGCAAGATAGGGCATGTTGAAGTTCTCGAGAAGATTAAAGCCAAACATTTTGGCTAACCCGATAGCCATGTCCGAATAGGCAGAAAAATCCAAATAAATTTGTAGGCTGAAACAAATAAGGCCAAGCCAGGCATTATAGAATCCCAATTGATCAGCTGGGAGGGCGAATACCTTATCCGCTAATTCAGCTACAGTATCGGCAACCAACACTTTTTTAATAATACCTAGAAGGAAGCGCTTAAAGCCTTGGATAAAATTTTCTAAAGTTTGGTAATGATTTTTTAATTGTGCTGCAATATCATGGTATTTGACAATTGGACCGGCTAATAGCTTTGGAAAAAAGAAGATATAGAGGAGATAATTTTTTAATGAGCCAGCTGGTTTAGAAATGCCGCGATACACGTCCACTAAATAAGTGATTTTTTCAAAAACAATGAATGAAATTCCAATAGGTAACGCAATATTTAAAAGGGGTAGTGGCGATAAATTGAAATAGGAAAAAAAGGCATTACTAGAGCTAATAAAGAAATCGAGATACTTGTAATAAAACAGCACGAAGACGTTTAAAATTATCCCTGTATTTAAAAAGGTAAGTGCTTGATGTTTTTTCTTCGCAAGATAAATGCGTTGACAAAGGTAATAATCAGAACATGCAGACAAAACAGCGATGAAGAAAAAGCGGGGTTCACCCCAAAAGTAAAATAAAAAGCTAGCTGTCAGTAAAATCGTATTTTTCGCTTTTAGCGGTGCCATAAAAAATAGGAAAAAGACAAGAGGCATAAAGGTGAATAAGAAGAATGGGCTTGAAAAAAGCATAGATAGGCATGTTTTAAAAAGTGAAACCTGATTTTAAATAATGATCTAAGAGAGTGCAATCTTCAAAATAGGGCAATAAACGCTTCCTACA
Organism: Legionella micdadei; assembly: GCF_000953635.1. Lineage (NCBI taxonomy): Bacteria > Pseudomonadati > Pseudomonadota > Gammaproteobacteria > Legionellales > Legionellaceae > Legionella > Legionella micdadei. Next base: position 2,824,111 of record NZ_LN614830.1, on the reverse strand, counting down.
TCCCAAAGGGTCCGGAGTCCCTTTTTATGGATGGATACCGTGTATAAAATACAAAACGTTGGTTTCTTAAAAAATAGTTAATTTACAACCTATTACTTACTCAGTTTGTCAGAGTCAGCGGTTTCTTTAGCCGATATACCACTTAGCGGCTTCAGTGCATGAGTGGTGTCCAAGTGAATAATGCAATCAAATTGATGAGTTAAATGCGTAAAAAAATAGTGGCTTAATCGTTCAGTTTCAGGACGGTAAATCACACCGATCGCTCTTTGCAGCCGTGGGATTTTTAGAAAGCGCTCAAGATCCTCATTATGCTTGAGATCCAAAATGAAATTTTTATATTTTAGTTGATGAAACAAATCTTCATAACTTCCTTCAAGTCCAGGATTAATTTTTTTATATTCAGCTGGCATACCCCAATCGTAGGCAGCTGTAACATAACCGCTATAAGTTGAAAATCCAATTGAATAAGATTGCATATCATATTCTTCGCGCACAAGCTGGCCAATATTTAGCTCGCCTTGTTGGCCCATTTCGGTGGCACGTGCGTCACCAATGTGTGAATTATGAGCCCAGATGATTATTTTTGCTGGCTTTTTAAAACGATTTTCCAGATGATCGACCAGTTTTTGTAATGTTTCCATCATATGTTGATCACGGATATTCCAAGATGAGGCACGTCCTTCAAACATAGAACGATAATACATTTCTGCATTCTTAACTAAACGAGCATTTTGCGCAGCAAAAAAATAATCTTCTTCAGCACTGAGCCCATCCTGTTGGATGTAATCAAAAGATTTTTTTTGTAATTCAATCAAGACAGAAACCGCCTCGTTGATGCAAGCTTTTTTAACCCCTAAATTGGCTAAATAGCCATAGGTTTGCGGTTCAATGTGATCGAAGCATGCGTAGCGTGATTTTGCACGCTGGGCCGCCACAGGATCAATTTTCATTAAGTAATCGATCACTGCTTCTATGGACGCATTGAGACTATATAAATCCAACCCAAAAAAACCAATTTTCCTGGAGGGAAGTAAGCTATCATTGTAATCACGAAGCCATTGAATAAATTGTGCAATAGTTGTGTTTCGCCACATCCAAGTTGGAAACCGGGTAAAGTGACATAAAGCATCTTGCCAATCCTCTTTTACACCTTTTCCTTGGACATAGCGGTGGATAGAATAAGCATCAGGCCAATCCCCTTCAATTGCAATGGCCATAAATCCCTTTTCTTCGATCAGTTTTTTTGTAATCTCTATGCGCGTTTGGTAAAACTCTTGAGTTCCATGGGATGCTTCTCCGATTAATACAAACCGTTTATCTCCTATTTTGTCTAATAAAGAAGAGTATTTGTTATCGAGAGGGGAAATTGCATTATTTAACAAGTTAATTAGCTTGTCATAAGCTTCCTTATGCATACAACGTCCTAAAAAATAAATTATTTATAAATTTTAGTTTAAAAATATCTATTTTTGAGAATAAGCAGATATGATTTTATATAGATCAATCTGCTGTTAATGCTCTCTTAATGTTCATAAAATATAATATTCTCCAATTTAAATAGGAGAGTCGAACTATGAAATATAAAACATCAGCTGAAGTTAAACATGGAGAATTAGTCCTAATAGATGGTCTATTAAGAGAAATTGGTGATTCTATTATTGCATACCATGCTTTGTTAGAAGCTGTTCACGCACATAAATTACAACGTGGTAGAGATTTTAAAGTTGAGTCGATAGGTAACGGTGCGTTTTATGATCGTCTTAAGGTTACTTTTAGCGAAGAGGTTACCCCAGCTGTTGTAAAAACCATTGAGAATGCCTATCCTGGTTTAGTGATTGTGGGCAAAGAACCTCAAATTGAGAAATCTGTAGACACTTCTTACAAACGGTAATTTTAGAGAGCAAGCGTAGCTATTTACTTATGGATGAATCGTGCTACGCTTGTTTTGCAAAACTTCACATCAATTCAAGAAATAGACTTTGGAGATTGGTTAATTAATCAATTAGTTATCTTTGATAAATGCGTAAAAAATTCCTATTTTTTCGAAAATTTCCATGACTATTTTCACTAAATATAATTTTAAAATTTAATAAAAAATTTTTAAAAAAATAGTGAATTTATTCATAAAGTTCCATACCTATTTTTTGTTTAACATTTGCTTTATTCCTTTTATTGTTCTATCCCTATAGATGGGTAATAAATAAGGAGATTTACATGGAAAATAAAGAATGGAATCAAAGTCAAAAAAACCCTAAACATCAAAGCCCTGGCCAACAACGTCCAGGACAACAAGGTCAAGGACAATCACAACGTCCTGGTCAACAAACTCAAAACCCGTCTCGTAGTAGATAACTGTCGTTCAAAACGGTGTGTTTGCTAAGTTTTAGTAAACACACCCGTTATGAAGTACTGAAGGGTAATAGCCATATAGGTAGGAGAAGATCATGAAAAGGACATTGGTTGCGTTAGCAATACTTGCTTTATCTTCAACAGTTTTAGCAACCACGAACACTGGAAGTAGTACAAGTACTGGAACGTCTACAGGAACAGGAAGCACTTCAGGAACTGGAATGGATTCAGGCACTACGGGTACAGGTAGTAGCGGTACTAGTACGGGAACTGGAACCTCTGGGACAGGAACAACAACTACTCCTGGCAGTTCAAGTGGTGGAACTTCTGGATATTAAGTTAGAGGAATAATCACCGAGTACTACTTAAAACTCGGTGATTATTAAGTTTATTTGCTCAGTTTTTGTATCATTGTATCTATATCTTCGACATCACCGGAATAATGGTAATATATTCTTTTATATTGACAGTCGATGATGCAAAGCGGTTCTTGCGGCTCACCCTCGCGTTGCTTGAAAATCCAATAAATCCCCTCGGAGTTGGCGGCTTTGATTTCTTTCAACAAATCGGCCATCCTCTCTTCTTCATATTCCGAGTGGGTACGGCAGGTTACGTTCTTAGAGTCATTAGTAATTTTATAAGCAAAATGCTTTTCTAGTGTCATGGTATTCCTCTGAATCTTATGAAACTAGTACCATTTAACAGGATTTGATCAGTAAAGCCAATACACTTGAAAGCCCCCTTTGTCTTTAATTGCTAATAAATAATCAAATGATGTAAAAAATCTATTGACTGGCAATTATTTATTCTGAATAATCAATTTATGCGATGACCGATTCTTAGCCAAATTTAGGAAATTTATGCAACCAATTTAATTGATAGACAAAAGGAGATTGCCATGCTTACAAAGGAAGATATTAGGGACATTATTGAAGAATGTCGTCAAATTGGTGCAAGTGGGTTAAGAAACGGCATAAAAGCTGATATTCCAGAAATTAAGGTTGACATATTAAAACCTCCCCGCGATTTTTTAGGGGTAAATGGCAACCCGGCAATTTTCATTAATCAAGATACTTATAAACTTTTAGGTTCCATTCACAGGAACTGGATTTTAAACAAAACTATTGCGTTAAAGCCTGGATTCTTATTAAAAAATACCATCGATATCATTGGGATAATCATTCACGAAACCGGTCATGCATTTAATGTAGCGGCAAAAATCGACAATACTGAAGCAAATGCCTATATTTTTGAAATCGAAGTCCTACTCAAGCTATTAGAAACGGATAGTCCACTTCTTTTTGGTTGTACTAAAGAAGACGTTGGGGCATTTTTTAAAACAAGGTTGCCAGATTACAATAAAGCGCAGCGCAGCAATCGTTATTTAGCTAATCTAATCGACGAAATTAAAGATCAATTCAAATTAGAGGAAATAATGTTACCGCCTGCTGAAACTCCCAAAGAAATGAAACGGGGTGTACCAACCATATTTGTAACTTCACGTTATACGCTCTTTGCTGTCCCCACGGATTCCTATTGGGGGAGAGAATATAACATTGTCATGTCAAAGATTAATGCTGCATTATAAACTCAAACTAATTAACCCTATTAAGGTGCATATTATCCCAACGATATGCACCAAATCATATCTCCTTTTTTGTCATGATTTTTGCTAGTAAATTGCTAGCACGCGAGGCCAAAATTGAATAAATGATAATCTAATGAACTAAAATTAATGTTAGTTTATTTATTATTGGGAAGGAAATTGCTATGTCAACGACAAGTAATATGAAGGGTAAATCGAAGGGACACATTATTTTAACTTCCCATCCTTCCGGTCATAGGACAGTACCATTGCCTATTCATTGGGGAGCAAGGGATCCAAAAAAGCGGGGGCCAATAATAGCTTCTCTTACGAATATGAAGCATCGTAATGCAATTGGAACCCATGCCGGTTCTTATTCACTCTACAGGGCATTAGCTGTTGCTGCTGGTGTTTTGGATCCGGAACATAAACCTGATTTAACAGACACGACGCCGCCAGTCATTATCGGTCCGCACGAGCAGTGGTTTGATCCTACAAAAATTGTTTCCATTGATCCTTGGGGGCACATGGTAGCAGAGGTTTTCGCTGATGAAATTGCAGAGGGTTATGACATAAGGCCAACCATTGCTGTCACCAAAGCGCACATTAATTTGCCTGAGATCGATAGTGCACTTCGTCAAGGCAGACTAAAGGTTGACGGAAAAATTATAGAAGAATCAGGCGATGTAGTTGTCACCAAAGCGGCAATTGATCCGGTTTGGTATTTACCAGGCATCGCTGAACGGTTTCAAATTTCAGAATCAGAATTAAGGCACATTCTTTTTCAGTACACCGCAGGCATGTTCCCTGAATTGGTGACGAGGAGCGATCTTAATCTATTTTTACCCCCCATTGGTGGTTTAACAGCCTACTTTTTTGGTGATGTGACTAAGATCCATGATCCAAAAATTGAATTATCTTGCCGTATACATGATGAGTGTAATGGTTCTGATGTTTTTGGTTCTGACATTTGCACTTGTCGCCCTTATCTTGTGCATGGTATTGAATTGTGTATTGAATCGGCTCAACGAGGGGGGGCAGGATTAATTGTTTATAATCGCAAAGAAGGACGTGCATTAGGGGAAGTAACTAAATTTCTTGTCTACAACGCGCGAAAAAGACAGAAAGGCGGGGACACTGCAGCAAAGTATTTTGAAAGAACAGAATGTGTTGCTGGCATCCAAGATATGCGTTTTCAGGAATTGAGTACGGATGTTTTACAATGGCTAGGCATTACTAAAATTCACCGCTTTGTTTCTATGTCCAACATGAAATATGAAGCCTTAACAAAAGCGGGTATAGATGTGGTAGAGCGAATTAAAATTCCTGATGAACTTATATCACCTGAGGCTCAGGTGGAAATGGATGCAAAAAGGGCCGCAGGCTATTATTCTCCCGATCGAATCATTGACATCAATGAATTGGCTATACCCAAAGGACGTGGGCTCCATGAATAATAACTGTGACAAAATGAAATTACTGCAATCGTTGCGTGATTTACAGACCATTCGCAAACAAGCGAAGCGAATGTTAGCTATAGCTCGCCAGAATAAGCTTAAGTATTTTTCTTTTGCCGAAGAAAGGATGCCTGCTGTAGTTGATTATGTTCTAAAGGTAATTTTCGACCAATACCCGAACTTAATCATTCCTAATCACAGCCGTTGGCGGCATTTTGAAGTTGGAGGGATTAACCGCATTCAAAAAATGCAGGTTTTCCTTAATCACTTATCGGAAGAAGAACAAGGAAAAATTCTCTACGAGTTGGTGATTATCAGTGTCTTGCTTGATGCGGGGGCGGGTAAACATTGGCATTATCGCGAAATGACCACAGGCCAAGCCTACAGCCGCTCCGAAGGATTAGCCATCGCGAGCTTAACCCTTTATTTAAGCGGTATTTTCAGTGCTGTAATCGGGCAGCCATTACGTGTTGATGCTTCACGCTTACTCGCTTTTAGCAAGGAGGAATTTATCAAAGGTTTTCAAGTGAATGCAGAAAACCCACTTGAAGGTTTGGAAGGTCGAGTTGCATTATTAAATCGACTCGGCGGTGTAGTTAAAAAACATAATCAGTATTTTGGTGATGAGGGGCGTTTGGGCAATTTTTACTCTTATATTATACATTTCCAAGATAATCATAGCATTTCAGTCCGTCGGATTTTTCAATCAGTACTCACTGCTTTTGCTGAAATCTGGCCTGATCGTCTAAATTATGAGGGTGTTCCCCTTGGCGATGTGTGGGTGCATTCCGCGCTAAAAAATGATGAGCCAGGATCTGAATTTGTTCCTTTCCACAAATTATCCCAGTGGTTAACCTATTCTTTGATTGAACCATTAGAGCAATTCGGCATGAAGGTGACTGATTTAAATGAACTTACTGGATTACCCGAATACCGAAATGGCGGTTTGCTTATTGACATGGGGTTATTGGAGGTTAAAGATAAGCAAATCTTTCAGCAACTACAGGCTCCGGATTCTGAAATCATTATTGAGTGGCGTGCTCTGACTGTCGCGGTGTTAGATGAGTTGGCAGATGCAATTCGCCAACAGCTTAAAATGAGCATGTCTGAGTTACCACTCGCTAAGATTTTGCAAGGAGGTACATGGGAGGCTGGACGTCGAATTGCTCGACAAAAAAGAAAGGAAGGTACGCCCCCTATTCAGATTGTCAGTGACGGCACTATTTTTTAATCTAGGTTTGGTCAAGGACTGAAAATGAACGAAAAGCAGGTAATCGAAATTAAGCATCCTCTCATTCAGCATAAGTTAACCATCTTGCGAAAAAAAGAAACGAGTACGGTTAAATTTCGCACTTTAGTACAAGAAATTAGTATGCTGCTTGCCTATGAGCTCACTCGAGATCTCGAGATTGAATACCAGGAAATTGAAACGCCTTTAGCAACCATGCAAGCGCCTGTTTTAAAAGGGAAAAAGCTTGTTTTTGTGTCGATTTTACGCGCTGGTAACGGCATCTTGGACGGCATGTTACAATTAATTCCTTCCGCTCGCGTCGGGCATATTGGTTTGTATCGTGATCCCAAGACATTAGGGGCTATCGAATATTATTCAAAGCTGCCTGAAAACATGGAAAACCGTGATGTGATCGTGGTAGATCCCATGCTAGCAACAGGCAATAGCGCGATTGCTGCTGTAAAAGAGGTTAAAGAGACTAACCCGAAATCCATTAAATTTTTATGCTTGCTTGCGGCTCCAGAAGGAATCACGGCTTTTCATGAGGAACATCCGGACGTTATTGTTTATACCGCTGCTGTTGATGAAAGCATCGACCAAAAAGGTTATATCTTGCCTGGTCTGGGTGATGCAGGGGACCGACTTTATGGGACGAAATTGCATAATTAAAGTGTAATGGATTAGCCTTAAGAACCGGTAATAAATCAGCCCTATCTGTAGCCCTATTTGGCAAAGTTTGGGGAAGGCGTGGCAAAAAAACCTCATATAGACAGCTATGCTGCCTTTTTTGCCATATTTCCTCGCAATCTATGCTCAAATCTAACCTTTTGTGCCAAATTCCTCAGATGGAACTGAGCTACTTGATAAAGTTTAGTTGCGAAGCCTATCCTCTTTTTTAATAGAGATATCCAAACGGTCATCGACTTTAGGTTGGTAGCATTGCAGGGGGTTACCTGATTCACAAACGATTGGTCCTCCTTCAACTTTATCTGCCAGTGCACTACCAACAACGAGTAGGGATAGAACGCAGGATTGTTGGGAACCCAATGTAAATGGACTAAAGCAATATCCGGGCGAAGCGATTTGGCTGACCCCCCTGATAGGTGTCATTAGCAATGTGTGGGGTGCATCGGATTGATTGACAACCAAGTATTCAATTCTCGCTGTTTCTGTACGCTTCACAGAGATTGATGTTTTTGTTAAGGGGATAAAAGCCCATAAAGGGATACCTGCTTGTGCTGGACTAGTCAATAAAAACACGCTAAGACTCGCCAGCAGTTTCATTAAAGGCGACACAATTTTCATGATGAGGTGTCCTTATGCAATATAAGTCATATTAAATAAAATTCCATTTGTATAAAGATGATTGAGTGCTAGCCCCCTTTTTCCCACCGATTGCCCGACAGCTTGCCCCAATTGGCTTTTACCCCAGTCAGCAAACTGGTATGCAAACCCAATTTGCCAATTATTCATGACTTGCCGTTGGAGACCTACTTCAATGTTGTAGGTAAATGCATTTTTTGTGTAAGCATAAAAATTATTATTGGGTAAGGCTTCAGGGATAAGGGGGGCGTTTGAAAATTCATTTGCATTATTAAACCCTACACCAGCACTTCCGCCGATCCAAGGTGTTACAAATAAATTCATATCTGCTAGCAATCTGCCCTTTAACGTGACTTGTGAGTGCCTCAATTGATAATGGTAAATATGATTACTGAAGAGTGGGTTGGCATCATCCAGGATAACACCTGAAAGCCTGGTATAACTTACGAGGGCTGCTGCAACGCCCATTTGCGCTTGCAGGATGTTAAATAGCGGGTGTTGTATCCCTAAAAAAATTTCACCCTCGACAACAGAATGGTTTGCCCTGCGAACAGTGTAAGTTTTTTGAATCTCGGGGGTTAAACTAAGTGTCTGAGTTCTTCCGTTTTGAGTCCATTGCGGGCCTACACTTAAGCCAATTAATGGAGACCATGAAGGTGTGGGCTTCGCCTCTCCTGCAGTTCCTCCGAAAACGATTGAAGAGAAGAGGCTTAGTAACGCCAGTGAAAAACCCTTTTTTGTCATGTTATCCCTCTTAGTTAAATGTTCGCCGTTGGCGCCTACTATACTAATACAGAATTTGAGTTTAAGCATTGTTAAAAGCAATGGAAATCATGTTAGATTACTTTTTTCTTTGCCTTATTTCTTAGCTTTATTTTGTTACTCAAATTCAGCTACTCTATTATTCAGGTGAACTTGTGTACTGACATAATGAACAAAAAAATTAAGACTATTACAAAAGAGGCAATTTATAAAGGTTATTTGCAACTCTACAAATATGATCTAGAAATTCCGAGCTTTGATAATAAAAAAGAACATATTGGCTCTAAGAAACGCGAAATTGTTGAGACCCATGATTCAGTCCTTGTGCTTATCTATGCGCCAATGATTGATAGCCTAGTCATGTGCCGAGAATTCCGCCCGGGTGTTTTTTTTAATGCAAACGAAGATGCTCCTTTTATTCTTGAATGCGTCTCAGGAACAATTGATTCTCAAAAAAAACCAGAAGAAACCGCAAAAATGGAAGTCCTCGAAGAGACAGGACTTAAGGTGGATTCAGTGAAATTGATCGCAGCTGCTTACAAGAGTCCAGGCATTTTAAACGAAAAAGTATATATCTATTATGCTGAAATAGGCGGCGCTCCTGAAAATGGAATACACGGCGTAGGGGATGAGGAAATCCTGACCCAGATCATTCCGCGAAAAAAGGTTTACGAGTTAATGGATGAAATGAAAATTGTCGATGCAGCTACGTTGATTGCATTGAATTGGTTTAGGGTAAGGAATGCCTAAAACCTAGCTCTTATTTTCATCGTTATTGAACTTATTTTCTTGTAATAGGTCAGCCACAGTTCTATTGCTTTTATTTTTCCAAATCATACCCTGCGTTCACCCAGCCCGTTGATCCTGTCTCTAAAGAATAAACTTGATCATATCCCATGTTTTGTAAACTATCTGCTACAAGTGCGCATCGGAATCCCCCGCTACAGTAAACAACAATAGGTGTATGCGGATCTGGAATTGCTTTTTCGATGTCACGTTCAATAATTCCTTTACTCATATGGATCGCGGTAGGAATATGCCCCGAGGGCCATTCATTCTCTTCGCGAACATCAATCACGGTAAGAGGTTCGTGATTATCAATTTTGCGTTTAAGCATTTGAGGCGTTATTTCATTGATTCGTTTTTTGGCGGCGGCGACCAAGGCTAAGAACTGCGGCGAATGTTGTTTCATTAGCTGTGCTCCAGAAGAACTTTTTTTAAAGAATACAAGCTTTTTCCAACGATTGGAATTTTTAGTGCTGTTCAAAATAGTCTGGAGGGACACCATAAATTGAACAGGCTAATTTTTTGTTTGATTTTTTCTCCCACTCAGGATTGTCTAGTACCTCGATGGCGTTTTTATAGCCTGTTTCGAGACGATATTCGATTGCTGAGCGAATAAAATTATAATCTTTAAAGGAGTGTGTAAAAGGGGTACCGCGATAAATTATATGTACTACACTAAAGCGTTTTTCGTGGCCTAGCGTTAGCAACTGTTGAATTTCTGGGTTGGCTTTGGCTTCGGGCGTCAGGTGCTCGCCTAGGATTTGGATTGCCGTTTGTAAATTTTGCCGGCTGGTATAGACGTTAGTCAGCCGACGAGAATGACTAGCGTACCGGATGTCTTTCTGACGTTCTTCAAGTTCGTCCATGGTTTCGGGTAAGCGCCCTTTCAGGCTGAAACAATCCACAACAAAACAAAGGGTATCTTGTTCTGGTAAAGCGTCGAGAACAGTCACTAGTGGTGTGTTGGCATAAATACCACCATCCCAATAATAATCTTCTCCAATTTTGATGGCAGGGAACCCGGGTGGAAGAGCACCACTCGCCATGACGTGTTCGGTTGTGATTTTAATTTTTTGATTATTAAAAAATTCCATATCCCCGGTTACTACATTCACTGCCCCCAGACAAAGGGTCACCTCTTTTGCATTGATTCGATCAAAATCAATCAATCGCTCCAAAGTACTATGTAACTCCGAGGTATCATAATAGCTCAACTGATCTGGTGTGTTGTGTGAGAAGATTGTCGGTGGAATGGGGCGAGGCTTGAAAAAGCCATCTAGTCCAAAAAACAACGAGTATAAAGCGCCCATACGATTATGCAAATGATGGATAGGATCAAACGATAGGTGGTTTGGTAATTCATCACACCAGATTCTGGGTGTGATCATATTCCAAAATTCTTCTAATTTGTCGAGTTGTTTGGCACGGGAATTCCCTGCGATGATGGCGGAGTTGATGGCACCAATAGAAACCCCTGCAAGAAAATTAGGATGGTAGCCCCGTTCATGAATGGCGCGAAAAGCCCCCACTTGATAAGCGCCTAGAGCCCCTCCGCCCTGGAAGACACAAGCAACTCGTTCATAAGTTTGTTTTTCTTTTGTGGCCTGGGCAGGTTTATTAATTAGACCAAGGGCTTTTTTATGAGGTTCTTGCTTGGTTGTTTTCGTGGTTTTTGCCATAGATAACCTTCTTTTCCTTAATCCCATATTTTAGAAGTATATACCGAGTGGTAATTTTGTGATAACCCGAATGAAGGGATATTTTGTTTAAGGCATCTTAACGATTTCTAAATCGACTAGTGCTTGAGTAAGGGGAAGCAAGGGTAAGCCTAAAATAGTGCTGTCGCTTCCTTGAACTTCCTTGAATAACCATTTTGCTGCTCCTTCATAATGATAGGCACCGCAACTGTGGTAGGGTTTGGCCAAGCGTAGATAACCTTCTATCGTACTATCGCTCAGCCCATGCATTGTCAGTGTGGCAATGTCGTCATTTTGCCAAACAACGTTACCATTCTGGGCGATGCACGTGGTTGCTATCAGCTGGTGGGTTTTGCCGCTGAGCAAGCGAAGTTGATTAACTGCATTAGCGTGAGTCAGTGGTTTGTCGAGGTACTGATTACCGATGACACAGAGCTGATCAGCTGCGATAACAAAATAGTTAGGATAGCGATAACTCACCTCCAACGCTTTGGCGTTGGCGAGGTGAAATGCCAGATCTAACCAATTGTTTGAATTAAAATTTTTCTTAAGTTTTTCTTCATCGCAATGAGACGGGATTACTTCAAAACGTAAGCCTATAGAACTTAATAGGTTAGAGCGGGCACTCGATGCCGAAGCTAAGATTAGGGGATGTTGTTGGTTGATAAACTCAGACATAAGCAGCCACTGCAGCCATTAGGCCAAAGCCAATGATAACAAAACTAAAATCACCTAAGTTACAGCAGCGTTCAACCATCACACAACGCTCTAGGCCATGTAACGTACCTAAATAGAGAAAGGTGCCCGCCGAGGCAGCGATTAGAATAGGATCGAAAAGTGAATTGGTCTCCACACCATGGCCGAAATACCAGCCAAACAGAATTCCGAGCGGTGTCATTAAACTGAAGCTAAGGAAGAACCATAAACTTTGTGAAGTCGTTAAGGTACTTTTATTCAGTTGCACCGCAATAGCGAAGCTTTCTGCCCATTTATGGGTAATAATTGCTAAAAACAACATGATGACCATTGAATTGCTATGATTCAAACCCAATGCTGTGCCCAACATGATTGAATGAACGGACAGCATGCTCCAGGCAAGGATAGCAAAGGTTGGATGAGCGGCATTTTCATGGTGGTAGATTTCTTTTCCTAAGTGTTCGAACCATAGAAAGAATAAGAAAACTGCGCCGGAAATAATATAGGCCAGGGGATATTGGTAGCCCATCTCAAGAAATAAAGCATTCGCTTCGGGAAGCATATGAAGGAGGGCCGCACCTAAGAAAACACCTGTTGCTAAGGTTTCCCCGACAGGAAAATCGAGGTGCTTATCGTCTTTAACCCGTTTTTTGAAGGGATACCAGCCCGCGAGCAAAATGACTATAACCGTGATTATGGCAAAAACTAATTTTAAGTTACCCGTGGACATAGGCGCTCTCTCTATGGTAAGTGCTCAGCCTCGAATAAAACAGTAATAGGGAACTGAGCGATTACTCTTTATTAAGCTTGCACGACATTAATGGGGTGTCGATTAAGAAAATGAATAATATTTTCACACACCGCTTTTAGCAAGCGTTTTCTTGTAGTAAAAGATGCCCAAGCCATATGCGGGGTAATAAAGCAGTTGTTGAATTGCAATAAGGGATTATCTGCTGCAGGAGGTTCTTGACTCAGCACGTCAAGGTAGGCAGCGGCAATTTGTTTGTGCTTTAAAGCCTGCGCCAAATCGGCTTCATCGATTAATCCCCCTCGGCTTGTATTGATTAAAATACTGGTTGGCTTCATCTGGCTTAGGGTATCACTATTAATAATTCGTTGTGTTGTTTCGTTAAGAGGACAGTGCAAGCTCAATATGTCAGCGCGATGTAAAAGTTCAGACAAGGAAACCGATTGGGCAAAGGAGCTCTGGAAACCGGAGGGCTTGTAGCTAATAACCTGCATACCCAATGCGGTAGCGATCAAAGCAACTTTTTGTGCAACACTACCAAAGCCAAGTAATCCTAAAGTTAAGTCAGTTAACTCAATAATGGGGTTTAGCCAGTAAGAAAAATAAGGCTGAGACTGCCAGCCGCCTCTTTTAACAGATTGTGTATGAAGCTCTATATGGTTGGTGTGTGCAAGCATTAAAGCAATAACATGTTGGGCGACACTGTCGGTGGCGTAGCTAGGAACATTCGTAACCACAATGCCTCGTTTAGCCGCAGCAACGACATCAATATTATCAACGCCAGTCGCGGTTTCACCGATGTAGCGCAATTTGGGTAAGTGAGCAAAATGGGAATCGTTTAATTTCACTTTATTGACCAGAATTATCTCTGCCTTTTGAGAGCGTTCAATAATTTGTTGGTCTGTAGTGGTTTGATCAAAAAGGGAAACTTGTCCTATTTCATGCAGTTTGTCTAAGTTAAGACCATCGTTAATTAAAGGTTTAGCATCCAGGAATACGATATTAGGGAGTTTCACGATTAATGACCTCATGCATGCTAATTAGACGTACTTGCTTTATGTCATCATGTGATTTTAAGTCTTGCTGGATATATTCCCTTAACGCTTGCCAGGCTGTGAAATCTTTAGCACATTCAAGCTCAATAATCATTTTGCCGTCGAGATAATGGAGTGTCCAAGTTTGTAAGTCCGGGAATTTTTTTTTCCATGCTAAAAATAACTCGTCATGTAAGGTTTTGCGATTTTTCAGATGGATGGAAGGACAACATTGTTCATCGTCTTCGGGATCCACGTGTACAGTTACATCTTTAACCGCATCGAGCTGTTCGACTAAAATCTTGTCGACATGTTGCGCAATATAATGTCCCTCTGATACCGAGATGTAAGGATTTACGAGAATATGGACATCAATGAAAATATCACCTCCCATCGACCGACTGCGGAGTTGATGAATTTTTTCTACTCCATCAACGGATTGGATGATTTGCTTGATCTTTTCTAGCATGCTTGGTTCCACAGCACTATCGACTAGTTCTTTTACACTGTTCCAACCGTAACTCATTCCCATTTTAATAATCATGAAGCCGACGATTATCGCAGCGATCGCATCGAGATAGGAAAAGCCGAACAAGCTTCCTAGTAAACCCAGAGCCACGACAATAGATGATGCGGCGTCAGAACGATGGTGCCAAGCGTTGGCAATGATTAAAGACGATTGAATGCGTTTACCGATGTGATGGGTATAATGAAATAAACCTTCGTTAGCGACTATCGATAACATGGCGATAGGAAGTGCGAATAACCCTGGTTTTTCAACGGCATAATTAATCAACTCGTCAAATGAATCCCAGGCAATTCCTGCACCAGCCAGAATTAGCAGAACCGCTAAGAGCAAGGTAGCAGCGGTTTCTATGCGTTGATGACCGTAAGGATGCGAAGCATCGGCATCTTGGCTTCCGTACTTGGAGGCAAAAACAACCATGAAATCAGTAAGTAGATCCGAAAAAGAATGAACGCCGTCGGCAACGAGGGCGTGAGAGTGGTAGAAATAGCCTCCAACTATTTTGATACAGCCTAAAAGCGCATTAGTCATTGCTCCAATCAGGGTAATCCTTTTTGCCTGCTGATATCTCTCTTGCTGAATCATGCATTGTCCTTTACCAGTTGTAGAGTAATATGAAATTCACCATTAATTTCTTTACATTCAATGAGTTGATGCCCATTAATACGGCACCAACAGGGCAGATCATGCTGGGCGCCAGGATCGGTTGCAATGACAGTAATGGTATCACCATGTTGCAGTTTTTTGCTCATATTTTGCGTTTTTATGACTGGCATCGGACAGAGTAATCGTCTGGCATCTAATTCATAATGGGGCATTGTTATCTCACAAATACCAATCTTGTTGAATTTCATCAGCACGCATTGGCTGTACTTTTAAAATTTGCGACTTGCCATCAGGATAGTGCAAATCAATTTTAATCTCCGGTTCTTCACGACCTGAACAAAACCGCCCGGCAATTCGTGCACAAGTTACTAAATCATCCTCATTAGGTTGACCTTCGATTAAAATCATCGGGCCACGATGTTCCAAGGCTTGCATATGGATAAACTGCTTACGATAGCCCGTTAAAAAATTACTTTCTGATTCGTCTCGGGCGATGATCATTTTATAGTACGGGCTAAGGCGCAAATGCCTTCCTGCTTTTAAGAGAATAATGTCTTCCATGTCATAATCACGCGTCCCACGATGCTCCCACATATCCCGTAGGCGGCGAGTGTAATTTTCATCGGTTAATACACAGCACCCACCTGCAGGTTGAGCAAATTCTTCAATGGCCATCGATGCGGCAAGGTTAAGTTGGGGCTTGCGATTACGGCCTCTGAAATCATAAAGTGCATCGCGATTAACCCAACCCTCTCGCTCAGGTAATGTGGGTGCAAGAAGTTTGGCGCACAAAGGACGTAATAGGCGATCTTCTGCCCCGGATTTCTGGGCAACAATAGGCATAGTAGCACTGCGCTGTGATTTGGGGCGCTGGCCTATCACTTCGCCAGTGATAATAAAATCAAAACCCTGTTGCAACATCCATTGATAGGCTTGTTGCACCATGAAAATTTTACAGTCCAAGCAAGGATTAACATTTTTCCCATAACCAAATTTAGGATTAAGAAGCACATTCTTATAGGGTTCAACAATATCGATTATATGAAGTTTAATTCCAAGTTGTTCCGCCACCCATAAAGCGTCATTGCGTAAGGGTTTCCCCGTTTTTTGGTTGCGAATTGCCGATGTGTGTCCTGAATGACAAAATCCAGTATAGAAATTTATCCCTTCAACATAAATACCTTGCTCTTGCATGATTTTTACAGCCAGCATAGAGTCTAGGCCGCCAGAAATCAGCGCTACCGCTTTACGTTTTAAAGACATGAGAAAACCTGATAATAAAATGGCCAATATTTTACCTAAATACGTAGGGTTAATCTATAGAAATCAGCCCTTCCTATGGATGAAGAAATTATGGTGCCGCATTTAGCTTGAATTGGTAAGTTCTCGGGCAACTCGACTTTGAGCTTTATTTTCAAGGTGTTTTACATTCTTTACACAGGATTATCCACAGATTTTGTGGATAAAGCGTTTCGCTTGAATATGAGCAAAAAAGTAAGAAAGTCCTTATCCATACTGGGCTGGGTAAAAAATCAAGATCAAAAAACATTATTTTTTAAATGGAGGATGAGAAAGTTATCCACAAGTTCTAATTGAACGAAGATGAGAATCAGCTCAGCTATCTTAGCTAAAGAAAAAATGAAAAAACAGTCTTGACTGAAATTTTTTAAAATATTTATTTCTTGTGATGGATCTTGACTTGGATAAAAAATAGTAAGGAATGTCCCTGAATTTTTTTTGCACACCAAAAAACTTTAGGACCACTGCCTAGTTAAATACTGACCGTTTAGCTTTGCAGGAACTGTTCGAAATCTCCAAGCCAGCGTTTCGCAATGATGCGGGCGAGTTCAAGATTATGCAGGATTAAATCTTTTGCCATTGAAGCCACTATGGTCAAGAGATTCTGATCGCGCTGTAAGTCAGCAATTTTAAATTGATGGTAACCTGTTTGCCTGGTACCTAAAATTTCACCTGCCCCTCTCAGGTATAAATCTTTTTCTGCAATGATAAAACCATCCGTGGTTGCTCGCATAACACGCAAGCGCGCTGCACCTAATTCCGATAAAGGGGATTGATAAAGTAATAGACAATGGGATTGAGTATTGCCTCGCCCAACTCGACCACGCAATTGATGGAGCTGGGATAATCCCAAACGTTCTGCATTCTCAACAATCATTAAGCTGGCATTAGGGACGTCGACCCCTACCTCGATGACCGTTGTGGCGACAAGTAAATCAATTTCACCTTGTTTAAAAGCCGCCATGGTCGCTTCTTTTTCCACTGTTTTCATACGCCCATGCACGAGACCTACCCGCACTTGGGGCAATTGCTCCTGTAAGTTTGCGGCAGTGGCTGTCGCAGCCATACATTGCAATTTTTCTGATTGTTCAATCAAGGTACATATCCAATAAGCTTGTCGTCCACTGGCAATTGCAGTGTGAAGCCGGTGGATGATGGATTCTCTTTTTTCTTGATTGATTACCGCAGTTGTCACGGGTGTTCGTCCTGGGGGTAATTCATCGATAATAGAGAGGTCCAAATGTGCGAACTGAGTCATTGCAAGTGTTCTGGGGATAGGGGTTGCGGTCATGAGTAATTGGTGCGGAATCAGATTAGCTTTCTGGCCTTTTTGTTGAAGAAGCAAGCGTTGTTCGACACCAAAGCGGTGCTGCTCATCAATGATAACCAAACCGAGCTTTGCGAAAGCAACTGCTTCTTGAAAGAGTGCATGGGTACCAATAAGCAAATGGCACTGGTGGTTTGCCAGTTGAGTCAAGATTTCCCGTCGTTCACTGAGTTTCATTTTGCCACTGAGTCTGCGGCAATTGAGGCCAAGCGGCGTAAACCAGGTTTGTAAATTCACTGCATGCTGCTCACTTAATAATTCGGTGGGAGCCATGAAAGCAACTTGATAACCATTAGCAATGGCTTGTAAAGCCGAAAGTGCTGCAACGACCGTTTTTCCCGAACCCACATCACCCTGAACTAATCGGAGCATGGGTTTTGTTTGCTCCAAATCTTGGGCAATTTCATCAACTACTCGGCGCTGAGCAGCGGTTAAGCTAAAAGGCAATTGTTTAAGGAACCGTTTCTGTGAATGGTAATCAATAGGGATAATTGGTGCACTTAGATTGCTTCGATGAAGTCTGGCAAATTGCATGCTTAATCGTTGGGCTAACAGTTCGTCAAAAGCAAGTCGTTGCAGGGCAGGGTGCGAACCGTCTTCCAAAGCCTGTAGAGAAATATCAGGAGGTGGATTATGGAGCAATTCTAGAGCCTCGGCTAAAGGACAGAAATGATGTTTTTCCAAAAGTTCCGGGCTCATCCATTCCAGGCTGATTAACTGGTCCCGATAATTCACTAAAGCAAGCTTGACTATTTGGCGCAGCCGGGTTTGGGTTAAGCCTTGGGTGGTGGGATAAATGGGGGTTAATGTTTCATCCACATTAAAGTCATTTTCGTTTGCAATTAATTGGTACTCGGGATGAATCATCTCCAGGGTATTTGCAAATTCGCGTACCTCGCCGAAAGCACTAATCATATAGCTTTCATTGAGCGCTTTAACCTGTTGTTTGTTAAAATGAAAAAACCGCAATTTTAAAATGCCAGTTTTATCTTCCACATAACAATAAAGCATCATGCGCTTGCCGTATTTAATTTCGGTTTTACATACCCTGCCTGCAATAACACACCAGTCATCGGGACGTAAATCACAAATCGGCGTAATCCGCGTTCTATCCTGGTAACGATAGGGCAGATGAAACAAGAGATCAGCTATTGTATTTATTCCGCATTTGCTAAGTTTAGCATTTAGGGTTGGACCTACGCCGGGTAGTGTTTCACAAGATTGCTGAAGCACGAGATTCTTAAATTCAAAGAAAAAAACTGATAATAGCAGGAAAATAAGTTAGAGTTGATAGTTAAGACTCGATAATCCGGGCTGCGCTATTTTTGCAGGAAATGATTAATTGGAGTAAAAGCATGAATAACCGTACCGTTACTTTTACGGCGGGATTAATTTTAATGTGGATTATTGGTTATTTGCTTATTATTGGCCGCAATTTATTGATTCCGATTGTAATCGCTATTTTCATTTGGCACTTGCTGAACACTGTCAGGGAAGGAGTGCAGCGTACTCCCTTCATTGGTTCCCGCCTACCTTATTGGCTAAGTATGTTTTTGGCTTTAGCTATTGTTGCCGTTTTTATAAAAATTTTAATCGATATCATTTCCAACAATGTGAGTGAAGTAATTGCCGCTGCCCCTCGTTATCAAGAGCATCTGAATAAAATATATAATATGATTGATCAGCGTTTTCATATCAAAGCATTGGTATCTGTCGACCAATTTCTCAAGAGCTTAAGTGTCCAGGGTATGATAATGAATATCTATGCTGTTTTTAGCGCTATCACGAGTTCCGCAGTATTGATTACACTTTATGTCGGCTTTTTATTTGTTGAGCAGCATTTTTTCCGGGAAAAACTCGATGCACTTTTTCCCCATAAAGAACATCGGGATTTGGTAAATAATATCATGGGCCATATCATTAATGATACGCAAATCTATTTAGGTTTGAAGACATTATTGAGTCTTATTACAGCCACATCCAGCTGGATTATAATGAGAGCAGTAGGTCTGGATTTTGCCGAATTTTGGGGATTATTAATCTTTTTTCTTAACTTTATCCCTAATATTGGTGCAATCGTTGCCACGGCTTTCCCTGCTTTACTGGCATTAATCCAATTTGAGAGTTGGTGGCCATTTCTAATCGTTACTTCAGGCATCGTGGCCATACAATTTGTAATCGGTAATTTAGTTGAGCCGCGGTTTCTTGGAAAATCATTAAATTTAAGTGCACTTGTAATTTTATTTTCTTTAGCCTTATGGGGGGCAATTTGGGGTATTTTAGGGATGTTCCTTTCTGTGCCGATTACCGTAATGATGATGATTATTTTTGCTCATTTTGAGTCGACAAGGCCTCTGGCAATCTTGTTATCTCAGGATGGACAAATCAAAAAAGCCTACGAAGCAATATAAGGGGGCATCATGCAAAAATCAAATCAATTGATTCACGAACTTAGCCCTTATCTACAGCAACATGCCCATAACCCAGTTAATTGGTACCCTTGGGGTAAAGAGGCGCTAGAGAAAGCTCAAAAGGAAAATAAGCCTATCCTACTTTCGATTGGTTATGCTGCTTGCCACTGGTGTCATGTGATGGCGCACGAATCGTTTGAAGATAAGGAAACGGCAGATTTAATGAATCAGTTCTTTATCAACATTAAAGTAGATAAGGAAGAGCGCCCTGATTTAGATAAAGTCTATCAAACTGCGCATAATCTTTTGAATCAACAAAGTGGTGGTTGGCCATTAACGGTTTTTTTGACCCCTGATCTAACTCCTTTTTTTAGTGGGACTTATTTTCCACGCGAAGCCCATTTTCAATTGCCCTCTTTTAAACGAGTTTTACACCTTATTGCTGATCTTTACCAGCATAAACCAAATGAAATTAAACAGCAAAACCAAGAAGTAATCCGCATCTTACAACAGCAACAACCTTTTATTTCTGACACAAATTTAAATGAAAAGCCTTTAGAGCTTTGTTTGGCTAATTTGCAACAGAACTTTGATAAGGATAATGGGGGATTTGGCGGTGCACCTAAATTTCCTCAAGCGAGTAAACTGGATTATTTGTTGCGTGAAATATCGCCCATGGCTTTTTCCACATTAATGCATATTGCGGAAGGGGGCATTTATGATCAGCTAGCTGGCGGTTTTTATCGTTATTCAGTAGACAAAAACTGGAACATTCCGCATTTCGAAAAAATGCTTTACGACAACGGCCAATTGTTATCACTCTACGCGCTAGCTAGTAAGCAATATAAAGAGCCTTATTTTATGGAAATTGTTCGTGAAACATCAGAATGGGTACTAGCGGAATTGCAAGCATCGGAAGGAGGTTTTTTTTCCAGTTTTGATGCGGATTCCGAAGGCGAAGAGGGGAAATTTTATCGTTGGGATAAGAAAGAAATTCAACGGTTGCTCTCTTCGCAGGAATTTGAAGTTGTAAAGCGTTATTTTGGGTTAGATAACCCCCCAAATTTCGAAGGTTATTGGCATCTTTATGTAGCCTGCTCTTTAGAGAAAACAGCAAAATTATTAAACATTAGCCAGGATGAGGTTAAAGAGAGATTGCTTAGCGCAAAAGGAAAATTGTTAAAGGCACGAAGGATGCGGCCTCGACCTTTTCGCGATGAGAAAATTTTAACTTCATGGAACGGTCTCATGATTAAAGGTTTGTTGTTGGCGGGTGCTCTTTTAAACGAGGGGCGATTTATCGCCTCTGCGCAACAAGCGCTTCATTTTATTAGACAAAAAATGTGGCAAAATGGCTATTTGCTGGCAAGCTATAAAGAAGGGAAAGCCTATCTCTCTGCTTATTTAGATGATTATGCTTTTTTGTTGGATGCATTGATCACATCCCTCCAGATAACTTGGGATTCGAATCAATTAAATTTTGCTATTGCTATTGCTGATCGAATGCTTGAGTCGTTTTCAGATAAAAATTCTGGTGGGTTCTTTTTTACCCCCGAAAATCATGAAACCCCACTTTACCGCCCGAAAACCATGATGGATGATGCGATTCCAGCGGGTAATGGGGTTATAGTGCGCGTACTCCTTGTGTTAGGGCATTTGGTCGGTGAATCCCGCTATTTAAATGCTGCAGAAAAAACGCTGAAGGCTGCTTGGCCATCTCTACTGCGCTATCCAGCTGAGCATTGCGCTCTATTGCTAGGCTTAAAAGACTTCTTAAAACCCCCGCAAATCATTATCATTCGGGGGGATGAAAAGGAAATCAAAGCTTGGCAAGACGACGTGCAGTCAATCAACAATTACACTTTTGCTATTCCGGCAGAAACCACCGATCTTCCTAAGGCACTTGCTTTAAAAAAGGCGCAAGGTCCAGGTTGTGCTTATGTTTGTCGGGGTACCCAATGTGAGGCAGTTATCACCGAAAGAAAGAAACTTAAGGATTCCAAGCAATACGGTTAGGTGTGCTAAACTTTGAGAAAACTGGCCTAAAGGACTTATCAGTGAAAACGATATTAATTACCGGTTCAAACCGAGGGTTAGGACTAGAATTCACTAAGCAATTAACTACCCAAGGAGAAAATGTTATTGCCACCTGCCGTCAACCACAGAGGGCAGAGATACTTCAGGAGCTAGCTAAAAAGAATGAAAATCTTTCCATCATTACCCTAGATGTTAGCGATGATCAGAGCATTGCCAGAGTGATTAATATGCTTGGCGATACCCCTATTGATTGGCTTATCAATAATGCCGGCATTACAGGAGAGCAAGGGGTTACTATTGGTAATATTACCCGAGATAATTTTCTCAATGTAATGAATGTGAATTGTTTAGGTGCCGTAAAAGTTAGTGAAGCATTATTGCCCAATCTCCAAAAAGGGGAAGATAAGTTAATTATTTGCATGAGCTCCCGTTTAGGGACGATCTCAGATAATCAGTGGGGGCGTGCTTACGCTTATCGCGCTAGTAAAGCGGCTTTGAATTGTGTCATGCGCTCATTTGCTGTGGATGTTGCTAATTTAGGAGTAAAGGTTCTATTGCTTCATCCTGGTTGGGTAAAAACTGAATTGGGAGGACCACTCGCTGAGATTGATGCACCCACCAGCGTCGCTTCCATGTTAAAAGTCATTGAAGCGAGTAAAGCAGACGCTCACGCTGAAGTTTTACACACCTATGACGGTAAAACAGTCGATTGGTAAGTAAGGCCCATACTAAGGAGGAGTTCAGGCCTTCCCGATGTCTTCTCGCAAGATATGCCTCAATAGGGGCTGATGTTTTACTTATTGACATGCGCCTCTTAAGTCGATATCCCAAACATCCACAACGATACCTTTACTGACGACATAAAATTTATCGTATAAATTAATCGTTGGATCACAATGAGGGACGATCAACTCGAGCACGTCTTTATTGGTGGGCAATGGTCCGTTATCTGTTGTCATGATTTTTCCATGTTCGTCCCCGAAACCACCCCAGTCATAGATAAGGTGAGGGTGGCTGATAATTTTCGGCTTTATATGCAGATCAACATAAATTGCTTTAGTTCCTGCATCAACAGTCACGTGTTCGTTGCGGTTACTGGAAATTACTGTCGTGAGTAAAGACATCGCATGTTGGAAATTGTCGAAGCGCTCTGGGTGTGCTTTTGAGCCAATCGTTGCATATTCAACATCCATCACAGTATAAGAGCCAGGTTGAATCTCGGTAATTTCGGATGCAGCGATATCAATATCATAAGTCCCAGTCCCGGAGCCTGTGAGAATATCACAGGGAAGCCTGTCATTGCGAAAATCGATTACGATCTCACTGGCGAGCTGCATGATTTGTAAAGATCGCTCTTTACGCTCTTCATAAGAAAAAATATGCTGTAAATTACCAGCATAACATTGGATGCCTTTGAGATTTAGCCATTGAGAGCGCGCAATTTGACGCCCTAAATCTAAGGCAAGATGCGGCTTTATTCCTGTTCTACCGATTCCTGGATCAACATCGACCAACACATTAATTTTTTGCTGAATTAAGGCTCCGGCTTCATTCAACTCAGCTAAATTTTGCTGGTTATCCAAAACCACCATGGTGTCAGGCGCTTTTTTCAAGCAGTTCAGCAATCGAGTGATCTTGTATTTGCTTACAATAGGCGAGGTAATTAAAATGCCTCTAAGCCCTTTGTTAATCAGTATTTCAGCTTCCGAAACTTTTGCCACACTAAGGCCAATTGCCCCATGTTCAATCTGTAACTTAGCTAACTGACTGCATTTGTGTGTTTTGCAGTGAGGTCTTATATTAACCTTGTTTTTAATCGCATGTTGTTGCATTTTTTTTAAGTTAAAGAAGAGCTTTTCGCGCTCAATAACTAAGCAGGGGGTATCCAATTCTGCTTTTGGTAGCCCAACGAATTGTTTTGTCATGGTGGTTAGAAGGGAGGCTCAATTTTTGAGAGAATTACAAGAAAGATACCTGATAAGAAATGCCAAAAAAAGGCCTTGATTTAAAAAAAATCAAGGCATTATGAAAATTATTCGATTTCAGGATAAATGACTGAATTTTTATGATCGGCGTACCAGATATCTTCTTCACTTAACGTAGTCTCGATAAGTTCAATTGGTGTCCCATATTCAGCAATCATTGCCACTTTGAAGCCAGGGAAAGGTTCGTAAGGTTCTAAGATGACTTCTTTTCCAGCAATAGCCGCAGCAATACTATCCACTTTGAAAGCGACATGTGTTTTGGTCTTAATCAAAGGATGTAATGGGCAATCAGGTTCAAAGCGATGATATTGAACGCGGTACTCACTGTTTTCTCCCCCGCTGGTATACATTTTAAAAGTTGAACTGTAACGTTCGCCTGGTTGGGGTATTTCAGTAGGGATACCAATATGATGAAACTGATAATTTATCGTTTTGATAGTCATCGTTAACTCCCATTTTTGTCGATAGATTAATTATATTATTTGGGAAAAAAACTTGTAAATTGATATAAAATTCATTCATTATGAACTACAGGTTCATAATGTTTATTTTTAATGATGTATAACTTTCGTCAAATTAATTGTTTTTTAAAAGTGGCTGAATTAGAGAGTTTTTCTCTGGCAGCAGCTCTTTTGCATTTAAGCCCTACAGCAGTGAGCAAACAGATTAAGCACCTTGAAGAAATCATAGGGCAACAGTTGTTTTTACGAACGACGCGAACCGTACGTTTAACCGAATTTGGCCATTTATTTTATGAGAGGTGTAAATTAGTCGATGAACAGATTACAGCAGTAAGCCAATTGATTGAATCGAACAAAGGGCAGCCACAGGGTGAATTAAAAGTTCTGGTATCAACCATTACTTCAAAGGAGTGGGTGCTTCATCATTTACAAGACTTCGTCACAAAATATCCACTGCTTCAGCTTGAGCTTATTTTTTCAGAGCAAGATGAAGCACTTTCTCGAGTAGATATTGATATTATGGTTGGTTTTCCTGTGATCCCGCCTGCCACTGAATCGCTTAAATATCGGAAAATGTTTAGTTGTAATAATATCCTTTGTGCATCTAAAGAGTTTATAAGGGACTATGGTCAGCCATTGACAGCAGAGGATTTACCTCATTTTAAGATAATTTCTCATAGCTTGCGCAAACCGGCCCATTTTTTGCCCCTGGCGGATGGGGGGCGCCTACGTTGTGCAAAACCAATCATTTATATGAACGATTTTGATGCACTGAATAAGGCTTGTTTAGCCGGTATTGGTTTATTTCTAACTGGAGATAGTTTAGTTAAAGAGTGGTTGGATAATGGGCATTTAATTCAGATATTACCCGAATATCGCTTTCGTCATTACGAAATTTTTATGTTCTACCGCGCCTATGACTACGAATTACCAAAAATAAGAGCTTTTCTTGATTTTTTTACTGAGCGTTTGCCGCAGCAACTAGGCTAGCTGCCTACAGCGCTTTGCAACCGGCATTAAAAAAGCGCATAATAGTCGCTTTTTGATGAATTAAAAAACGTTATGAAACAAACTGTCGAACAATTACTCGAACAGGCTCTCGATGCTCTCAAGAAGTCTTCCACTATTCCACAAGATCTTGACGTTGAAATCAAGGTAGAACGTGCTAAAGATAAAAGCCATGGCGATTTCGCTACGAATTTGGCCTTGCTGTTAGCTAAACCGTGTCGCCAAGCGCCAAGGCAAATTGCTGAATTAATCACGAAGCATTTACCAGCAAGCCAAGCAGTTGAGCGCATAGAAATAGCGGGTCCCGGCTTTATTAATTTTTTCATGCGCGATGAAGCTCGCTCACAAGTGATTGCTGAAGTATTAAAGCACGGTGAACACTTTGGCCGTAGTAATTTAGGCCAAGGACAGAAAGTGATTTTAGAGTATGTTTCTGCAAACCCAACTGGCCCTTTGCATGTGGGGCATGGCCGAGGGGCTGCTTTTGGCGCTACTCTAGCGAATGTTTTAGCGGCTGCTGGGTTTGATGTAACTAGCGAGTACTATGTCAATGATGCTGGGCGACAAATGAATATACTCGCGGTAAGCGTCTGGCTGCGCTACTTAACCCTAGCTGGTGAGGAAATCATTTTTCCTGCTAATGGGTATCGTGGGGATTATGTTTTAGATATTGCCCAACTTATTCTTGAACAATATCAACGGGAATATGTCCATCCTTGGGTTGAGGTACAACAAGGATTACCACCGGACGAACCGCAAGGTGGCGATAAAGAACTTTACATTGACGCAATGATTGCACGTGCTAGAACGCTTATCGGTGAAGCGAATTTTAAACTGTTTCACAGGCATGCCCTTGAATTTGTATTAGACGATATCAAAGAAGATTTAGCCGAATTTGGTGTCCATTATGATTATTGGTTCTCAGAACAATCCTTGTTGGATGGGGGCGCGATAGATAAAGGGATCCAAGCGTTGAAAGAAGCCAATCATACCTATGAGAAAGACGGGGCATTATGGTTTCGTGCGACGGATTTTGGCGATGAAAAAGATCGTGTGCTGATGAGGGCAAATGGCCATACGACGTATTTTGCTTCTGATGTCGCTTATCATTGGAATAAATATGATCGTGGTTTTGCCCGTGTGGTGGATATTTTTGGTGCTGATCATCATGGTTATGTCACCCGCGTCAGGGCAGCGGTCAGAGCATTAGGCCACGATGATAGCGCTTTAGATGTGGTCTTGGTTCAATTTGCTATTCTTTACCGGGGCGGGGAGCGAGTGCAGATGTCAACGCGAAGCGGTTCCTTTGTCACCCTTCGTGAATTACGTGAAGAGGTAGGTAATGATGCGGCACGCTTCTTCTACATCATGCGTAAACCTGAGCAGCATATGGATTTTGATCTGGATTTGGCAAAATCTGAGTCGAGTGATAATCCTGTTTATTATATCCAATATGCCCATGCTCGAATTAGCTCCGTTTTACGCCAATTGCATGAGCGCGGCTTAAGTTGGGATGAAGCTAAAGGCCTTGAAAACATTGATTTACTGGCTGAGCCGCAAGAAGTGGCTTTAATTTCACTAATTAGCCGTTACCCCGAAGTGATTGAAGCTTCGGCAAAGGCGTGTGAGCCCCATCAACTTGCCTATTATTTGCGAGAATTAGCTACTGGCTTGCACAGTTATTACAATGCAGTACAATTGCTGTGCGAGCAAGAGTTGTTAAGGTCAGCCCGGTTATGTTTATTAAAGGCTGTTCGCCAAGTGCTAAGAAATGGTTTACAACTAATTGGAGTATCGACTCCTGAGAGCATGTGATGGCAAGGGATTACGGAAAAAGAAGGCCAGTAAGACAAAAAAGTAGTGCGCCAAAACAATTGTTCTGGATGCTAGCTTCTTTTCTGAGCGGCTATCTGGCTGCAACTGTATTTGATTTTACCAGCTTAAGCAACTGGGTAAGGACAAATATCCTGGCTCATACGAATGAAAAACCTGAGATTCAGGTCGCAACTAAAGAGCCAGAAATACCAAAACCGAAATTTGAGTTTTATACCCTCTTAGCCAAGGGGAATAATACTTCTACTCCTGCATCTAAACCCCCTCTACCTGCTCAGCAGCCAAAACCAATTAGCCAAACAGCAACAACAATAGGTAACGCACCAATTGCGCCAACCGGACAAACAGCAACGCCTACTAAACAACCAGGTACGGTAAAAGTAGCTGTGGTAGAAAGTAAGCCGGTTACTCCTGTAAGCGCAAGCAAAGAAGCCTATCAAATACAAATCGCCTCCTTTAAAAACCGAAAGGATGCTGAGCACATGAAAGCTGCACTGACTTTAAAAGGTTTTGATGTAAGTGTTGTACCTGTCTCACAACCGCAAGGTAATTGGTTCAGAGTTATTGTTGGCCCCTTTGGTTCGCGTATGGCTGCTGAAAAAGCACAGCTAGTCTTGGCACAAAGTGAACGGATTAAGGGAATGATTCGTAAGATGGACGCTTAAGTATTCTAAAGTTTCTCCATCCGAGCTACTTGGGGTGTGTTGACAAATACAACAGACCCTAATCAATTAGGTAGTTAGCCCTTCTGTATGCCGCCGGACAAGCCGCGGCATATAGGCGGCAGGAATGAATTGCCAACAAACCCTCATCGTACTTCACCATTGAAGGGACTGGGATGTAGATGATGTCAACAGCGTGTCATGCTCATTTGGTAATTCCGGTGATCGATTGCGAAGGTGTTGGGTAAGTCCGAAAGAAAAGCTGGAGTCATGCTCAACCGGGGATTGCAACCTACTCTTTTTCTCTGAATAAACGGTCGGATTAACGGCTTCCCCATCCGCCGAATTGTCCATACAATTATTCACAAATAAATGAGAAGCAACCAATAAACTAAACAGCCCAAATAAGGTTGCACCTGCTAACACACAAGTGCTACTCACAGCCAAAGCGGCTCCTGCAGTGAATACAACGGGGAGGGCTAATCCGCCAGTTGCTATTGTGGCAATAAGTACCGCACCGATGAGTAAACTGGTTGCGCCAACGATTAAACCTATAGACAGATCGGAAGCTAAAAGTCGTTTTGGCCAGGAAGTATTTTTATCTAAGGCACTATCAATAGACAATCGAACTCGGTAAGAATTGAATAAAGCGAGAAAAGTGGTTGATAACATGATGGTTAAAGGAATAAGTGGAGTCACAGCAATCCCAGCGATTGAAAAACTAATAATGAACGCTAAAAAAGCCACTGAGCTGTAAGCCAATAACCATTGGTTTTGTAGAATATTTTTTTTCAAAAAAAGATTAAGCTTGTTATGTTGAAACAGATATTTTAATGAGCCATTTAAACTAATATCAGTAAAAAAAGCAGCTTTGTCATTGGGTGTTATCGCACAACTGACACCACCTTTGTCAGAGACAATCCGAGCGCAAGGCGCGTCATTTAAGCCATCCCCTACAAACCAAACGCCTCTAGGGTTGTCAGTTTTGGCCATGAATTGTGAAAGAAAATTTTCTTTATCTTGAGGTGTTTGTGCAGCGTGAATATTTTCCTCATCAAACAAAGAGCCTATCTGGTGATTAAAACCGCGTGCTGATGATTCACTATCTCCAGTTAGCATAATGAGGTTTACCTTTTGTTCTTTTAAGCGTTTAAGTATTTTTTCTATACCTTTTCTTGGTTCATGGCGAATAAAAATGACACCCTGATAAACATTATTTTCGCCGATATAGATGGGTGTAACGCCGGGTGGAATTTCGATTTTGGGGATGGCTATGTCTGCCTGTCTAAAATAGTCAGCATTGCCAATGTGAATTTTTACCCCTTGTACGTTGGCTGATAACCCGCGGTTTTTAGCGTCCAGAACTTCATCTTTCACTTCTGCAAAAAGCGAGGTAGGTTTATTTTTCCAGTAATGGGTAATGGCTTTAGCGATGGGATGTCCCCCTCCATGCTTCTTTTCCAATAAATAAATACGCTCCCATAACGCTTCGGAAATACCTTCAAAATGAGCAACTGTACTGTTACCAGTAGTTAATGTCCCTGTTTTATCAAAGACAAGCGTATGTATTCCATCGGTACGGCCACATACCGTTTCATCACGCAAGTGGATCCCTTTATTACCTCGATGGAAAATACTAAGCAAGTTAGGAAGTTGGTGCGCGATAGCGATAGTGCAAGGACAAACGGCAAACAAGATACCCATCACATTTTGTAGGAGTAAAGGGACGGTGAGTATACCTAAGGCTAAAGGTGCAGCGACGGAAGCGATAATCCCCGCAAAAATCAATCCGGTATAAAGATAAGTAAACTTAGAGGTTGTTTCGGGAGGGGTATTTTCCCGAGCCCGATTAGCACGGAATAATATCTTATTGATTGTGCTGCCGTAAGCATCTTTTTTAGCATAGACCGTAACGGTTCGGCCTAAATTGATTGCGCCTGCGGGAATAGAATTCAAAACCGTTTTATCAAGTTGCGATTCTCCCGACAAAATGGATGCATCGATAATCGTGTCACCCCTTATGAGGACGCAGTCAACTGGGAAACATTCGCCTCGTTTGACGACGATACACATCCCCTCCTTAAGTTCATCGGTATTTTCTTGGGCTAATTTTTCGCTGGTAAATAAGCCTTGGGTGGCTTCTAGGAATTGCTCAGGATCATGAGCAGATCCCATTAATTTCGCCAAACTTTCCTGCTCAGAGGCAGATAATTGATAACAATCGTACTCGTTTTCCATTTGTGGAAATAAGCTTTCCATTCCTTTAAGACGCATTTTCTTTGATTTATTCAGAACAATACGTTTAATTTCATCCATGCCATTAATTATGGTTATCAGCATGATAGGCATAATTAATCCCATAAATGCCATGGGAAAACTACTTATCAATGGCATATGGATGGCGTGATAAAGGGTATGTGCTAAAGATAAAAACCAGCCAAAACTAATTGTGGTGGTCATATTTGCAAAATTTTTGTTGCGCAAGTTGCGAAAAAAATTGATTAAGTATTCTCTTGCTGTAAAGGCAGTGGTTAAAAAGGAGAGCGTAGTCAAGGCGATCGTTAAAGGTAATGAGGGAGGAAAAGCAAGCCATAAAGCGATGATCGCACCCATCGATAAAAAATTGACAAGAATGTTAATCCAATTAGTTTTTCCTGAACTTTCAGATTGCGACTCTCTGAGATCGGTGATGATTTGTGGACCTTCAGCCTCCTTTAAGCGGGTATCGAGTTCATCTAAGAAAGTAGTTTCTAGGTTTTCCTGAAGCAAAAATTCCTCTTCGCCTTTAATCTTTATTTCTAAACTATGAATGCCTAATTCGTCAGGTTGTGGGTAAATATGGAGTTCTGCATCTTTAGGAAGGCGGGCTTGTTTCTTAAAATCCTCAAACACGTCAGTAAGAATATAGTGAACGGTATTCCCGCATCCTGCATGACACATGATCCCCTGAATTAAGATTTTCTTTTGCAGAATTATTTTTTTTGCCATTGCGGATATCTGTTAAAGAACATGTTGGCCAATATTAAGCTAATTTGTAGTAAACTACCAAATGGAAATTGCGGGTTAAGCGCTTAGCGGGTGACAGTAACCCGCACATCCGCTGCATTCTTAATGGCGCAGGGTTTACTTACAGAGACGGTGACTTGTTGCAAATGAAATTCGGTTTTGATGAGTTGGGCAACTTGATTGGCTACTGTTTCAATGAGTTGAAAGGCATTGGATTCGACGAAATGAGTTACTTGTTGGCAGAGCTTGTCATAATCGATGGTCGTGTCTAGTCTGTCTTCACAAGCACTAAAATCGGCAGGAATGGTGATGTCCAGCAGCAACCGCTGAGAAATTTTTTGTTCCCAGTTATAAACGCCAATGCGCGTTGATACCGCTAAGGCTTTGATTTGTAGGCTATCCACTGATGTGCTCCGATGAGATTGCGCTAGAATAGCAATTACACCCCTTAAGAGCAATGCGTTATACTCGATTAGATTAATGGCTAACCGTTAACAAGTGCTCTGATGTAGTTGTTGCCTGCTCTTTTTCTTGAGGAGGAGGATAAAGAGTGAATTTCATCAAATCATCATAAGAAGCCCTTAGTGCTTTTCTATGGCCTCCTGTAAATACTGGTTCAGCAGCAATTGTTGGACTTAGGTTTAATTCAGTGCCCTCATCAGTTTCTGTTTTTTTCTGTAATGAAATACCCAGTTTAACTTGTGGTTTAGCAGGTTTTGGTGCGAGGAAGAAGCCAAAAACCCTTAACTTTAATACGAGTTTGATTGCTTCCAATAAATTTAATTCTTTATAACCATGTTTTTCAGGATTTTCCAAAGTCTTTTTATAGTCTTCGGGAGATAACATGTTTATCTGGCTAACGTCGGCACGAAAATAGATTTTTCCGTCAAGACCGTAGATTAACAAAGGTTGGGGTTGAGCTTTAGTGTAATCAACTTCAGGTAAAAAGGCTAAACCGCCGTAGTCAGATGCCTCCAATTGCTCGCCTGTTTTCATCAGCCTGGCAATATCACCCAAAGAATTATCCATCCCATTGATGAGCAAATTACTGGTTTCATCATTACTGCGCTTAAAATAAGTTCCATCGCCGTAGGCTTGAGAATCTTCACGAAAGGTAATGTATTCGGATGAGCCTTCAATTTCATAAGGGTTAACAACTCTGACACTATCGGTATTATCTTCGTTATGCATATTGTTAATTAAAATACCACCTAACACTCCAAAACGCTTAGGCATCTCTTCGCGAAGTAAACCAATACGACTCATATGGCCACCCGCGAAGTGATCGGAATAAAAATGCATGGCAAACAAGTCACGGCTAATGGCTAATGCGTGGTAGCGCTGCCAAAGCTCGGTATAGAGCGTTTCATCATTTGCAATTTGCTGAAGTTTGAAATCATATTGCTTAGGATCGCGCTTAATTTGTTCAATAATACTTTGTAATTCTGAAAGGGCATCAGTTGGGATATTTTCGGGGTGATTCTCAGCTAATTGTTTAAAATAAAAGGCCAATGTCGCCATACGCAACGCTGATTCGTGACCTACAACATAAGCACGGGCAGACCAGGGTGCAAAGTGGGCTGAATTTTGGTTTAACTTATCGCTGTACCCTTTGACTGTAAAAGAATAAACCAGTTGTTGAAAGAGTCCATTGAGTGATTTGAAAAAAGGAATGTAGGTTGTATTCTCAATCGCATAAATTTTATCAATATCTGCTTTTTTTACCGTTGGCGAAGCGAGATCCTCATAGGCTTCTCGAAACGCACGTGATTCTTCTTTGGAAACAGCGATTTTAAATAAGGCTTCGTTTTCAGCAATGACATCGCTCGACCTTGCCGGAAGGGTCAACTTATATCCCCATCCTGCCTTGGTGTAATAGTCTCCTGCCATTGCTACAATATCACCAGCGCTTAATTCCAACTTTAGTGGAACAGGAATTCCGTTTACCGTACTCATCATGGTGACGATGAGATTATTTTCAGGATCCTCTGATAAGGTGGTGCTCCCCTTTAGATAGCGATTTTTCAGGGGTTCAATGCGAATCTGATCGCCTACTTGTTTATGTTCGTTTGTTTCCATTTGTCTATTTTTAAAGTGAAGTGTAATTATTTTAATTGGTAAAAATTAAGACAATATTAAAAATCAAAAAACATGCTACAATGAGCGATTTCAAAGTAAGCTGGGTTTTGGCCCAATACTAGACTGGTGCGATTTGCTAAAATTGTTGCTCCAAAGCTCAACCTACAAACGCTAAAATCGTCCTAAATCATTTAAATCTTATTGAAGAATGAGCAATTATGAAAGACCTGGGTGAATCTTTGTTTATTCGCGCACTACATCGTAAATCAGTGCCTCGGACGCCGGTTTGGTTTATGCGCCAAGCGGGGCGTTATTTACCAGAGTATCGCAAGGTGCGTGCCCAGGCAGGCGATTTCTTAACGCTGTGCAAAACGCCAGAATTAGCGTGCGAAGTGACCTTACAGCCGTTAAGACGTTTTCCTTTGGATGCGGCAATTTTGTTTTCCGATATTTTAACCATTCCTGATGCGATGGGGTTAGGTCTGTACTTTGCCGAAGGGGAAGGTCCTTGCTTTGAACACCCGGTACGCGACCTGAAGACAATAGATACGTTGCCGGTTCCGACCGATGAATTAAGTTATGTCATGGATGCCGTAAGCCTCATTCGCCAGGAAATGCCTCAGGATTTGCCTCTGATCGGTTTTTCAGGGAGTCCTTGGACTCTCGCTTGTTACATGGTGGAAGGAGGCTCCAGTCGTGAGTTTAAGAAAGTTAAGCAGCTCCTTTATGGCGAGCCTCAAGCCATGCATCTCCTTCTCGACAAACTAGTTGAAGCTGTCAGTATTTATCTTGAGGAACAAGTGAAAGCAGGTGTGAATGCACTCATGCTTTTCGACACGTGGGGTGGTACTTTGACAACCCAGTGTTATCAAGATTTTTCACTTAGTGCCATGAAAAAAATCGTTGACCGCTTAAAGCGTAAGTACCCTTTGGTACCCATCATCCTGTTTACGAAGGGAGGTGGACAATGGCTTCAGCAAATGGCGGCTAGCGGTTGTGATGCATTGGGTTTGGATTGGACAACTGATCTTAGTTTTGCTCGCCAACAAGTTGGGAAGACAGTCGCATTACAAGGAAACCTTGATCCTTCCGTATTACTCGCCAATACTGAATGTATAAGACACCAAGTAAAAGAAGTTTTGGCGTCTTTTGGCCATGGTTCAGGTCATGTCTTTAATCTTGGACATGGTATAACACCGGAGGTACCGCCTGAGCATGTTGCTGTGATGATTGAGGCGGTGCATGAGTTTAGCCCTAGTTATCATGGTGAAGATGATGATAATCAACAGCAATTTTAAACCTGCTTGGTGGTTAACAAGTTCTCACGGTCAAACGGTTTACCCGACTTTAGCTCGCAACATTAGTGCCCCTGTGGATTCAATGGAGCGGCTTGAGTTGCCTGATGGCGATTTCATTGATTTGGCTTGGGCGATCAATGGACTGGATAGTCAGGCACCTCTAGTTATTTTATTGCACGGCCTAGGGGGTTCAGTTGAATCGAGCTATGCTGCCGGTTTCATGCATGCGTTTAATCGTTATGGTTGGCGAGCAGTACTTATGCATTTTAGAGGAGCTAGCCCGGAACCTAATCGCTTACCGCGAGCCTATCATTCCGGTGATACAGGGGATGTCGATTATTTTCTTAAATTACTTGCCCAACGCGAACCCAAGACTAAGAAAGCAGTAGTGGGGGTTTCGCTAGGCGGCAATGTTTTATTGAAATGGTTGGGCGAGCAAGAAAAACAAACGTTAGTGGATACCGCTGTGGCTGTGTCGGTTCCTTTTGAATTGCGTTTAGTTGCCGATCGGATTGGTCGCGGATTCTCTCGCATATATCAAGCGTATTTATTACGTCGTATGAAAAAGGTATTCGAACGCAAGAAAGCTGTGTTCAATGGTGACGTACCCCAAGCGTTTAAAGACATGGATAAATGGCAATGCTTTTGGACCTTTGATGAATACGTGACGGCACCCTTAAATGGGTTTCCTCACGTCCATGATTATTACCGGGAAGCTAGTTCAAGGCCGTATATCGCTAAAATTACAACCCCCACGTTAATTATCCACGCATTGGACGATCCGTTTATGACACCTGAAGTAGTACCTTCAGAGGAAGAATTATCCAAAGAAGTGACTTTAGAGCTGAGCGCAAAAGGTGGCCATGTCGGTTTTATCACGGGCAATCTACCAGGTAAGCCTGTTTATTGGTTAGAGCAAAGAATCCCTGAGCATCTTAGTCAGGTCTTTAAGTAGATAGAATTAATAGGCGCTTGTTGAGAATTCATCCCTCCATCTCAGTTCCGCGAACAAGTCTCGGCACGAAGGTTGGGGAGATGGATTGTCAACTCGCTCTAGAATTAATAAGCCGGGTTTAAGTCGATCTGCTTGGTGACCCAAACCCATAATCCCGAGCCGCGTGGGTTAGTAAGCAATTGGAAATGCTTATTTGCATTCACCGGCTCGGATCTTTCTTAAGACAACTCGAGCATTTCGCGGTTTTCAGCCTCAATTAAATGGTCAAGCATCCCTGAAGTACGGCGGCTGAAGAAGCCTGCACGAAGCACGTGCTCTGTATCACTTTCCTCGATGAGCTCAGCGAGCGTTTTATTGCTATTGCTTTCATCTGCAATTTTTTGCACTAAGCGTCCGATTGCTATTCTTTTGCCATCTTTACGTTCGTGGTTCATTGAAAAGAAACTCTCTTTTTCCTGCGCTAAAGTGTCCGTATGCTCTCTTAGAGTATCGAGCGCTGATTTGAAAAAACCATGCTGTTGGGTACGAATTTGTGCACGCAAACGTGCTCGTAATTCAGTTATTTGCAAATCTTTGTTATCCACTTGCCGCCGAAGTTCTTGATTATCCCCTTCTTTATCGGCGAGTTGGCGGCGGAGTTCATCTCGCTCCTCCCCTAAAGCTGTGTGCTGTTGGCGCAGCTCGGACAATTCTGTTTCTTGAGTAGCAAACTGTAAATGTAACGTCGATAGTTCTTCTTCTTTAGCTTTATACCCCAACTGGAGCTGAGATAATTCCTCAGTACAAGCCTCATGCAGACGGCGAACCTGGGTTAATTCTGCTCCAACCGACTCATGTTCCAAACGAAGAGAAGATAATTCTTGGTCACGAGCCTCTTGCAATTTGTGAACGCGGGATAATTCTCTTCCCTGGGACTCATATTCCAATCGGAGTGTAGCTAATTCCTTATCACGAGCCGCTTGCAATTCGTGAAGTTTAGCTAATTCTAGCTCTAGGGTTTGATGCAACTGAGTCAGGGCGAAGAACTGTTTTTCTTGCTCTTTGCGCAATTGTTGAAGTTTGGTGTGTTCTTCATATAATAGCTTATGCTGACGCTGTAATTCTTCTAATTCTTCTTCACGCTTTTGGAGTTGTGTGGCGAGTTGATCGTAGCCTTCTTTCGTTTGTGAAAGCATCTCACGATGAAGCGCAATCTGTTGCTTAGCTTCCTCTATATTTTTTGTATAGAATTTGAGATTCTCACGAATTTCTTGCTCATGTTGTGAGATTTTTGATGCCTGCTGCTCATTATGCTCAAGTAGTCGCTTAGTTTCTTCTTCTTTCATTTTCAGTTTGGCTGATAACTCAGAGATTTCAGCCGAAAATTTAAGGCTAGCTTGACTGAAAAGTTTTGATCTTGCTTCTGCGGATTCCAGCTTGATTTGAAGTTGCTCAACCGCAATCTTATCAGCAGTCGTTAGAAAGTCTCTTCCATCAGCTTCTAAGAGATCATCCGCGGTCATTTCTTCCGGTGTTTTTCCTGCGTTATTTTTAGCACGGGCATTGGCATTAATAGAAAGCAGATTATCGCGTAGCTTCATAGCCTTGCTAAGATGTGCTTTGATTTGCTTCTGCTCGGTGACAGTACTCGCGGATCTAAGATGTGCTTGTAACTTATCACAAATCGCATAAGCCAGGTGTAACGCGCTATTGCCATTTTCATCGCGACTGTTGTTTGGATTAACCAAAGTGCGTAAATGAAGTAATTCGGTATCAGTGCAATTCGCATAAAGTCTAATTATCTGTTCAGGCCGCAATAGTAGTTGGCTTAAATGAATGGCGATCCGATGCGGTTCTACCCTTTGAATTTTTGCCCCACCAAATTCAATCAATAATTGTAGGGTAGTTGGGGATAGTGCTTGCAGTGGATGATGGCCGCATCGGCGATTTAGGAAATCATGGATTCCTTGTCTTCCTTCTTGCGCTAATTGAAACAGCTTTTCTTGGGAAGCATCAAAATCCATCGCGCCGACATCACGGGTATTAATATAGATTGTGCGCTCACTATCGGTGCTTTCTAAATGAGTATGTTCTTGATGATAAAGCAGAGAACCAATGAGCGCTGAGAAATAGCCAAACCCCCCATCAATTTTTTTAGCAGCTGCTTTTATTCCTCGTTCAAATTCAAGTTTTTCATCAGGAGTAGCAAGGTAGAGCCCAATGACATTTGGGTTATAAGTTTGCTGTTTACTGCTCATATCCTTATCAAAAGCGCGAACTGGGTAGTTATCCATTACTCCGCCATCAATCAAATCCACGTCCGTATAATCAGGATGAACTTCGCGCGTGAATTCACCAGCTTTATCAACCCGAATATAGTACTTGTGGGGCCTAAAAGCGATTGGGAAAGACATGGATGCCCGAATAGCATCAGCAACAATTGCGTGAGGTGTTTCTTTTGCTGAAAACCACACGGCGTGTGCACGATTTACATCGGTTGCCACCACACGAAGATCTTTAAATCCGGCATCGGCCAAATCTTGGAAAGTAACAAGTTCAGGATGCTCTTGAAGGAAGGCACTGAGCTTAGAATCTTTAATCTTATCTTTGATTCTTGCCCTAATCCAATCTAGGAATATATCACCTTTCATAATTCCTTTATGGGTAGTGACTGTATCAATCAGAGCTTTTGCTTTGCTGACATCACCTGGAGAAAGTGCTGTCCACAAAGCACCACTGGCAATTCCTCCTGAAAAATTAGCAATCAGTCGTTGTAAGGCATCTTTTTGTTGATTAAAGCTTGCATCGATTGGATCGACAAAGTCGAGCAAATTCAAATTACCCATAATCTGCTCTAACTCATCTTCATTGTAACCTAAGGCAATGAGTGCTGCCGTGATAGCGCCTGCTGAGGCACCGGCGACACCGTCAAGGTCATCAAGTTTAAAAAGCCCCTTCTGCGCTGCCTCTTTAATTGCATAAGGGTAGGCTGTTCCTTTTACGCCTCCACCTCTAATAGCGAGCTTGGTATATTTGATAGTAGTTGTGTTTTCTGGCTCGGGCTCAGAGGCAACTAAAGGCTGTGTTAAACTTTTTAATCTTTCTTTGATAGCTGCATCTTCAGTTAATTGTTCTGGCAATCTTCCATCGAGATCGGGAATCGTAAAATCAGCACCGTAATAATTTAAAAGCGTAAAGAAACTCAATTGACCAGTTGCTGCAGCACAATGCGCGGCTGTTTTCCCTGATTCATCTGGGAAATTTGGATTCGCTTTTTCCTTGAGAAGTAAAGCAGCGATATGAGGCTTCCTTCGTATAATGGCGGTATTTAGCCAGGTTGGCTCAAGGTTAACGCCTGAATCCAAGAGCTTTTTGACAAATAGGGCGTGATCAGTATTTTCCTGCACTAAGATTAGTTCTGCCCATTTTTTCCTAATGCTGAGATCAACTTGATTGAGTAATTCTTTGTTTAATAATCCATTAATAACTGAAAAATGATTCGATTTAATAGCTAAACCTACTAGCTCAATGTATTCTTCAAGAACTAATTTGTCATGAACAGCCTCAAAAAATACGCAGACTGCGGTAGGATTCTCTGCAAGTACCTCTTTAAGTAACCCAAATTTATGATGTTCGGGTATGAAAGGCAAAATGGTAAGAAGAAATTCACGTGGTAACTTGTTTGTTAAAGCAAAAGTAACAATATCAGGAAAAGCAACATCTGCTTGCCAATCTTTTTTATTTTCAGCAGCTAATAAAACCAGTAGTTCTTTAATACGGGCGAGGTATTCGCTACGAACAATAGGATCAGTGGTAGTATGATATTTACCTGCAATATAGGGTAGCGGAAAAAGGTTAGCTATCTCTTTAGGCTTTTGATTTGTGGCAAATTGATGGCTGAATAAAGTAGTTAAACTGAATTCAGTTTCGGGAATTTTTGCTTCTTTTGTAATGCTAACAAGCTGTTGTTTAAGATCGTCTTTTTTGTGGCCATCCAAAACGCTAATTAAATTTGCTCCAACACGATAGGTTAAGTTAGGCATTAAATCACCAAAATAAAATCAAAGTGTCGATATATTACTACAAGTAGATAAAATTAGTCCATTACTGGTTGCAATGGACTAATTTTTTTGATAGGGGGCGTAATCTTGAGAAAAAAAACGATAATTTAGGATTTAAATTCCCTCGTTAACTGAATGGCCATTTCTAAGGATTGCTCGTAATTGAGCCGAGGATCTACTAAGCTTCGATAAGCATGTTTTAAATCTTCTTCATTCAAACCCCGGGCACCACCAATGCATTCAGTGACATTATCGCCCGTTAATTCAAAATGAACCCCTCCTAGGTAGCTGCTCATCTCGCGATGAATTCTAACTGCTTGGCGTAATTCACTTAAAATATTGTCAAAATGCCTCGTTTTAATGCCATCCGCCGTTGTCTCTGTATTCCCATGCATCGGATCACAAGACCATGTAACCGGGCATTTTGTTTCTCGAACAGTATCAATAAGAGGAGGTAACAACTTATCAATTTGTTTCGCGCCTAAGCGGGTGATAAGCAACAACCGGCCTTCTTGGTGTTCCGGATTTAAAATCTGAATGATTTCTTTTAGCCACTCTTTTGTTGCACTTGGACCTACCTTAATACCAATAGGATTCTGTATGCCGCGAAAAAATTCCACATGCGCGCTCTCTGGTTTTGCGGTGCGCATGCCAATCCAGGGCAGATGGGTGGATAAGTCATACCAAAGACCATCATGCAGATGGCGAGAGAGGGCTTGTTCGTAATGCAAATGCAAGGCTTCATGAGAAGTGTAGAAATCCACTTTGTTAAGGTTGCTGGAACGAAAACCATCGATCGCTTCTATGAATTCCAAAGACTCGGTTAGGGAGCGCACGATGTCATGGTATTCATCCGCCTGAGGCGAGTGTTCTACAAATCGTAAATCCCAGCGTTGCGGATAGTTTAAATCAGCAAAGCCCCCATCAAGCAATGCACGTACAAAATTGAGCGTCATTGCTGCACAGCT
The DNA here is from genome assembly GCF_000953635.1 of Legionella micdadei. Taxonomy (NCBI): domain Bacteria; kingdom Pseudomonadati; phylum Pseudomonadota; class Gammaproteobacteria; order Legionellales; family Legionellaceae; genus Legionella; species Legionella micdadei. The sequence goes on along the minus strand of NZ_LN614830.1, from coordinate 2,783,942 downwards.
ATAGCCTTGAAGCATCAGTTTAGGATTGGGGACACGGGAGGCTGCGTCAAATTGTTGAGAATTAATTAGGTCGCCCCGATAGCTAGGCAGGGTAACGCCATTAATGGTTTCCTGATCAGAAGAGCGTGGTTTAGCATATTGCCCAGCAATGCGGCCAATACGGACAATCGGTTTGCGCATTCCATAAATTAAGATGAGGCTCATTTGCAGCAAAATTTTAAGTTTGCTGCTGATGATGTCTGAACGGCAATCACTAAATGATTCAGCGCAATCTCCTCCCTGCAGGATAAACGCTTCGCCTCGGCCTGCTTTTGCAATCGCGCGTTTTAAATTTTTAATTTCGCCCGAGGTCACTAGCGGTGGGAGTTGGCTTAATTGTTCAACAACACGCTCTAGCTGATTCTGATCCGGATAGGTGGCGGCTTGTTCATAGGAGAACTGCTGCCATGAAGTAAGCGACCATGCCTGCATACGACAAAACCTCTTGATTATCTATAATACTGAGTATGCGATGAATGAACACTTCGCGCAAGTGCAAGCGCTGTTTTTCACTCTAGGAAGATAAAATTCTAGCGATTGCACTTGAATTTTTTTTTGTCGTCCCCAGCTACAGTGACCAATATTTTGGGAGACTCCTATGAACAAAGATAAGAGCAAAGATTGGCGTAAGATAAAAGAAGACAGTGAATTAAACGAAATGGAATCTATTGATGAAGAGGATACTGTAGAGGACGAGGAAGAAGCCGAAAGTGAGGGTGCTTTAGAACACCCAAGTTATACTGCCTTAGAAGAAAAACTGACGTTAGCAGAGCAACAAGCGCATGAAAACTGGGAAAAAGCAGTCCGTGCAACAGCTGAGTTAGAGAATGTCCGTCGTCGCGCTGAGCGTGATGTGGCTAATGCGCACCGCTATGGCCTCGAGAAGCTAATTCATGGGTTTTTACCGGTAGTTGATAGCCTTGAACAAGCGTTGCAGCTGGCTGAGAAACACGCTGATGAAAGCATGCGGGAAGGTTTATCACTCACCTTAAAATTGTTCATGGATGCATTGAAAAAGCTCGATGTCGAACAAATCGATCCACTCGGGGCAGTCTTTAATCCTCAAGAGCACGAAGCGATGTCAATGCAAGAAGTGAAGGACGCTGAACCCAATACTGTCCTGACAGTGTTCCAAAAAGGGTACAAATTAAATGACAGGGTGATCCGTCCAGCACGAGTAATTGTTGCAAAGCCAAAGCCAATTAACGAAAAAGCTTGAAATTAGTGGACTTCATCCCCATATGAGAAACATTGCATATATAAATACATTGGAGCAAGAAAAAAATGGCAAAAATTATCGGAATTGACTTAGGCACAACGAATTCTTGCGTGGCGATAATGGAAGGCGATAAACCGCGTGTTATTGAAAATAACGAAGGTCATCGCACTACCCCTTCAATCGTTGCATTTACGAATGATGATGAAATTTTAGTGGGCCAAGCAGCTAAACGCCAAGCGGTAACCAATCCGGATAATACACTTTATGCGGTTAAACGCTTAATTGGGCGTCGATTTGATGATCCTGTGGTTCAAAAAGACATTAAGATGGTTCCTTACAAAATTATTAAAGCAGAGAATGGCGATGCTTGGGTACGTGTGAAAGGCCAAGATAAGGCACCACCGCAAATTTCTGCTGAAGTGCTACGTAAGATGAAAAAGACCGCGGAAGATTATTTGGGTGAACCGGTGACAGAAGCGGTAATCACTGTACCTGCTTATTTCAACGACTCACAGCGTCAAGCAACCAAAGATGCTGGTCGTATTGCCGGGTTAGAAGTTAAGCGTATCATTAACGAGCCTACCGCTGCTGCACTTGCATACGGTATGGACAAAAAACGCGGCGATTCAGTCATTGCGGTCTATGACTTAGGTGGTGGTACTTTTGATATTTCAATCATTGAAATTGCTGAAGTGGATGGCGAGCATCAATTCGAAGTATTAGCGACCAATGGCGATACGTTCCTTGGCGGTGAGGATTTCGACTTGGCTTTGATTGAATATTTAGCCGCTGAATTTAAAAAAGATACTGGAATTGACTTGCACAATGATCCTTTAGCCCTGCAACGCTTGAAAGAAGCAGCTGAAAAAGCCAAGATCGAGCTGTCCTCTGCGCAACAAACGGATGTCAATCTGCCCTACATCACAGCAGATGCTTCTGGACCAAAACACTTAAACATCAAATTAACCCGCGCTAAACTGGAGTCTCTCGTAGAAAAATTGGTTGAGCGTACTGTTGAGCCTTGCAAGATTGCATTAAAAGATGCCGGATTGAATGTTTCGCAAATTAACGAAGTCATTCTTGTTGGCGGACAAACCAGAATGCCGTTGGTGCAAAAAACAGTACAAGATTTCTTCGGCAAGGAACCACGCAAAGACGTTAACCCAGATGAAGCTGTGGCTATCGGTGCCGCAATCCAGGCTGCGGTCTTGTCAGGAGAAGTCAAAGACATTCTATTACTTGACGTAACACCCCTTTCTTTAGGAATTGAAACCTTAGGTGGTGTCATGACTAAACTGATTGAAAAGAACACAACTATTCCAACAAAAGCAACCCAGGTGTTCTCCACAGCAGACGATAGACAAACTGCGGTGACCGTACATGTATTGCAAGGGGAGAGGGAGCAAGCTTCTGCAAACAAATCATTAGGCCGGTTTGACTTAACAGATATTCCACCTGCTCCAAGAGGTGTGCCACAAATCGAGGTGACTTTTGATATCGATGCCAACGGTATCTTGAATGTTTCCGCTAAAGATAAGGCAACGGGCAAGGCACAATCTATTGTCATTAAAGCATCAAGCGGTTTAAGTGAGGAAGAAGTTCAAGCCATGGTTAAAGACGCACAGTCCCATGCTGAAGAAGATAAAAAATTCAAAGAAATGGCTGAACTTCGAAACCAGGCTGATGGCCTCATTCACAGCAGTGAAAAATCTCTGAAAGATTTGGAGAGTGAATTATCTGCGGATGAAAAATCAAGCATAGAAAAAGCGATCGCAGAGTTAAAAGAAGCAGTAAAAGGCAACGACAAAGCGCTTATCGAAGATAAACTGAAAGTCTTAACGAATGCTTCTGGTAAAATGGCTGAACGGATCTATGCGAAAAAATCCACTGAAAGCCAAACTGCAGCACAAGAAGCTGCTCAAAGTGGTCAGGGTCAACAGGAAGCCAAAGCCGAAGAAGGTGTTGTTGATGCTGAGTTTGAAGAAGTTAAAGAAGAAGAGAAGAAGTAAAAAAGGGATTAGAAGTCATCCCGAATGAAGTGAGGGTTGTCAGGAGTAAGTAGTTTGGGCCAAAAGGCCTAAACTACTCGCAACAAGCCCTTTTTTTGCACAGGATGGGCGATTCGTGCTATAAAGTGCAAGTAAATCTCCCTATTTTTAATTGGTGTTTGAGTTATGGATCAGAAGGATTATTACGAAATTCTCGGTGTTAGTCGCGGCGCTGATGAATCTGAAATCAAGAAAGCTTATCGCAGATTAGCGATGAAATATCATCCCGACCGTAACTCGAACGATAAAGAGGCCGAGGAAAAGTTTAAAGAAGTCCAAAAAGCTTACGGGGTATTGTCTGATCCCCAAAAACGTGCGGCTTATGATCGTTTTGGTCATGCTGGCGTCGACCCTTCGATGGGTGGCGGTGCTGGTGGTTTTGGTGGGTTCGGCGGTTTTGGGGATGTGTTTGAAGACATCTTTGAAAATATTTTCTCAGGCGGCCGCGGCCAAGGGCGTCAATCCAGAGGCCAACGGGGTGCTGATCTACAATTTAATGTGAGCTTGACATTAGAGGAAGCAGCGCTAGGTAAGCAAATTGAGATCACAGTTCCACGCCATGCCAGTTGCGAAGTTTGCAATGGTTCTGGCGCTAAAAAAGGATCTCAGCCAAAAACATGTGAAACCTGTAATGGCGTCGGTCAAATCAGAATCCAGCAAGGCTTTTTCTCAATCCAACAAACTTGCCCAAGCTGCCATGGTGAAGGTCATGTTATCACTGATCCTTGCAGTAATTGCCATGGCCAAGGCCGTGTTAGGGAAAGTAAAAAATTAACCGTTAAAATACCGGCCGGTGTGGATAATGGGGATCGTGTACGCTTAGCAGGTGAAGGTGAAGCAGGTATTTATGGTGGAGGTCCTGGTGATCTCTATGTCCAAATTAATGTGAAACCTCATGCTATTTTTGAGCGCCATGAGAATGATCTTCACTGTGAAGTGCCAATCAGTTTCACTACAGCTGCCCTGGGTGGTTCTATCGAAGTACCTACCCTGGAGGGTAGGGTAACCCTAAAAATTCCTAGTGAAACTCAAACTGGGAAGGTTTTTCGTTTGCGCGGCAAGGGGATGAAGTCAGTTCGCGGTTATGCAACAGGTGATTTGTTGTGCAAAGCGGTCGTTGAGACACCGGTAAATTTATCGCGTGAGCAGAAAGAATTATTAACCCAGTTACAAGATTCATTAGCAACGAGTAAAAGCCATTCCCCTCGCTCAAGTTCTTGGTTTGATGGGGTTAAAAAATTTTTTGAGGATATGAAGTTTTGATGGTGCCTATATTTTGTAACTGATATCCGGGTTCCATCCCAAGCCACTGTTAAAGTTTTTGACCAAAACAGTAGAAATATCCACAAAGCCTGCGGTACAATCGGCTATTTTGCTTTGCACGGGCAAAAAATGAATACTATTTCTGATTAAGAGCCATGTATGTTTAATAAACCAGCAATATTAGTTCTTGCCGATGATACGGTTTTGCACGGAATCTCTGTTGGTGCTAATGGTGATTGTGTAGGGGAATTAGTATTTAATACCTCCATGACCGGTTACCAAGAAATGTTGACCGATCCATCTTATGCCAAACAAATTATTACCCTCACGACAGCCCATGTTGGAAATACTGGTTGTAATCCAGACGATATGGAGTCCTCACGAATTTGGGCGGCGGGTTTGGTCATGCGTGAGTGTTCACTACTGCCCAGCAATTATCGTTCGCAGCAATCTCTTCCGGATTGGTTAAAAAAGCACGGTGTTGTTGCAATTTCAGGATTAGATACGCGCCAATTAACTATTCGTTTACGCGAGCACGGAGCTATTGCCGCGTGCATTAGTACGAATGTTCAACATCCTGAGCTTGCCTTAGAAAAAGCCCGCGCTTTTACAGGAATGGAGGGGAGCGATTTAGCCTGTGAAGTCTCACGGCAAACAATCGAGCGTTGGCATTCAGGCCGAGCTGAGTGGGGACCTCCTTCTATACCACCACAGTTTCATGTGGTGGCTTACGATTTTGGGGTTAAGCACAATATTTTACGGATATTGCATGATAAGGGATGCCACGTCACATTAGTCCCCGCCCAAACAACCGCTCAAGAAGCGTTAGCGCTTAATCCGAATGGTATTTTCTTATCAAATGGTCCTGGCGATCCTTTAGCCTGTGATTATGCGATAAAAGCAACAAAAGAATTTTTAGAAGAGGGTATTCCCCTATTCGGTATTTGTTTAGGGTTTCAAATACTTGCTTTAGCTTGCGGCGGCAAATCATTAAAAATGAAATTTGGCCATCATGGATCGAATCACCCAGTCGTGGAGGTGAAAGAACCAAAACGTGTATTCATAACGAGCCAAAATCATGGTTTTGCAATTGACGAAGCTTCATTGCCTGAGGTTTTGGAAGTCACTTATCGCTCATTATTCGACCAAAGTCTGCAGGGAATTAGGCATAGACATAAGCCTGCTTTGGGTTTTCAGGGACATCCTGAAGCAAGTCCTGGCCCTCATGACATCGACATACTATTTGATGAATTTATTATGATGATGAGTTAATTAAACAGGCTTGAATAAATTGTTTAACTAGGCAGTATTGTTTCTGATATTTCAAGGTTGAAATAAGTCAATAACTATAAGAGGAAATAGCGTGAGTGATTTTCATGTTTTTACGTCAGAATCAGTTTCTGAAGGACATCCCGATAAGATAGCCGATCAAATTTCAGATGCTATCCTGGATGCAATTTTAGCTAAAGACCCTAAAGCCCGTGTAGCCTGTGAGACATTTGTGAAAACAGGTATGGTATTAGTGGGTGGAGAGATCACGACTTCTGCATGGGTCGATGTTGAAGCCATTACGCGCGAGGTCATTAAAGACATTGGTTATGACAGCTCAGAAATGGGTTTTGACTGGGCATCATGTGCGGTATTGTCGGCAATCGGAAAACAATCCCCTGATATTGCCCGCGGTGTTGATAATCAAGAGACAAAAATTCTTGGCGCAGGGGATCAGGGCCTAATGTTTGGTTACGCCAGTCGTGAAACCGACGTATTCATGCCAGCTCCTATCGCGTATTCACACCGATTAATGGAAAGACAAGCTAAGTTGCGCAAAGGCAAGCAATTAGATTGGCTTCGGCCGGATGCAAAATGCCAGCTGACATTGAAATATGTGGATGGCAAACCAGTGGCTGTGGACACGATTGTCTTCTCAACACAACATTCACCGGAAATCAGCCATAAAGATCTTGTTGAAGCAGTGCGTGAAGAAATCATTAAACCCGTTTTGCCTTCGGAATGGCTATTACCTAAAACCCGTTTTTTCATTAACCCAACTGGACGCTTCGTCATAGGTGGGCCTCTTGGCGATTGTGGTTTGACCGGGCGTAAAATTATTGTTGATACTTATGGTGGTATGGCCCGCCATGGAGGCGGATGTTTTTCAGGGAAGGATCCGTCTAAGGTCGATCGTTCTGCAGCTTATGCTGCTCGCTATGTCGCTAAAAATATTGTCGCTGCGGGTATTGCTGATAAATGCGAAATACAGGTTTCTTACGCAATCGGCATAGCCGAGCCGACTTCCATTAGTGTGGATACATTTGGTACCGGAAATTTACCCAACAATGTTATTATTGATTTGATCAATACCCATTTTGATTTGACACCACAAGGTATTATTGATCATCACGAATTATTACGCCCCATTTACCGCAAAACTGCTGTGTATGGGCACTATGGCCGAGATAATTTTCCTTGGGAACGCTTAGATAAAGCTGAAATTCTATCAAAAGCATTATAGGCCTAGTTTAGACACATGAGGATAATCAATGAAACAGGATTCTGTTATAGCAAAAAATCAGGCAAAGCAAGATTTTAAGGTCGCTGACTTATCGCTTGCTGCATGGGGACGTAAGGAAATTGCGATTGCCGAAACTGAAATGCCGGGGTTAATGGCTCTACGCCAGGAATTTGCCAATAAAAAACCACTCAAAGGCGCTCGTATTGCCGGATGTCTGCATATGACGATTCAAACGGCGGTATTAATTGAGACTTTACTGGCACTTGGAGCCGAAGTCAGATGGTCTTCTTGTAATATCTTTTCAACACAAGATCACGCTGCTGCAGCAATTGCTGAAGCCGGTGTTCCTGTTTTTGCCTGGAAGGGTGAAACAGAGGAAGAATATTGGTGGTGTGTCGAACAAACTGTAAATGGTCCCGATGGTTGGACTCCCAATTTACTTCTGGATGATGGTGGGGATTTAACCCAAGTTATTCACGAAAAATACCCGAGAATACTGGCGGAAATCAAAGGAGTTTCCGAAGAAACAACAACGGGTGTTGCTAGGCTTTATGAAATGGCGAGAAAAGGGCAATTAGGAATCCCGGCAATCAACGTGAATAATTCGGTCACTAAATCCAAATTTGATAATTTATATGGATGCCGAGAATCTCTCTTAGATGGGTTAAAGCGTGCCACGGATGTCATGATTGCAGGGAAAATTGCGCTCATCCTTGGTTATGGCGATGTTGGCAAGGGGTGTGCACAAGCCTTACGCGGCCAAGGAGCAACCGTGTGGGTGAGCGAAATCGATCCCATCTGCGCGCTACAAGCAGCAATGGAAGGTTACAGAGTAGTTACTTTAGATGATGTTGCTGAGCAGGTGGATATTGTTGTTACTGCAACGGGTAATTATCATGTTGTGCGTCACGAACACATGTTGCGTATGCGTAATCAAGCCATTTTATGCAATATAGGTCACTTTGATTCCGAGATTGATATCCAAAGTCTACGTAAATATACCTGGGAGAACATTAAACCACAGGTGGATCACGTAATTTTCCCGGATGGTAAGCGTATCATCATTCTTGCCGAAGGCCGTTTGGTTAACTTAGGCTGTGCTACTGGACATCCAAGTTTTGTAATGTCTACTTCTTTCACTAACCAAGTCCTGGCACAGATTGAATTGTTTCAAAATGGACAAAATTACGAAAAGCAAGTATACATTTTGCCCAAGCATCTTGACGAACGAGTTGCGCGCTTGCATTTAGCTCGTATTGGTGCAAAATTAACGCAACTTACTGAAGAGCAAGCCGCATATATTGGTGTTCGGATCGAAGGACCATACAAGCCCGATCATTATCGTTACTAGAAGTTGACTAGGTTCCGTTTGGTCAAAGAGTTAAATAAGATTTAGGTGTTTGGTTAAACGGTTTGGTCAAACGGAGGATTATTCGTAATAGCAGCTGTCTTTGGAAAATCAATTTAATTCAGGGCAGCTGTTATTACGGATCTCACCTTGTCCGGTCAGTGGCGTGAACCCCACAAAAAGACTACCGACGTCCTTTAATAAAATAGGTACGCATTTTACCTTTTCCTTTTACTTCAATCTCATCCCTTTCTTCAATGATAAACTGCTCTTCAAGCAGTAAAGCCATTTTTTCGGTGATCTGAATTTCTCCCGGAATATTGGTTGCTTCCATACGGCTTGCTGTGTTGACCACATCCCCCCAAACATCGTAGATGATTTTCCTGTGTCCAATCACTCCTGCTATCACTGCTCCACAAGTCATCCCAATGCGGACTTGTAATTCTATCTTATAAAGTTGAGCAAACTCTTTCGCTTTATCCCTAATAGCGAGTGCAAAATCAGCGATGCGAAAAGCATGATCTGCGGTGGGTTCAGGAATTCCTGCAGCAGCCATGTAAGAATCACCAATTGTTTTAATCTTTTCGACACCATATTTTTGCGCTAGATCATCAAACTCGTCAAAGAGATGTCCTAGAATATCAAACATCTTGCTAGTACCCATTTTAACCATCAAGGCTGTAAAACCGACGATGTCACAGAAAAGAACACTGGCTTGCGGGTACTCATCAGCAATAATTTTTTCACCTTTTTTGAGTCGTTCTGCAACCGCAGAAGGGAGGATATTTAGAAGAAGCAGTTCATTTTCTTTGGCAGTCCTTGAAATCCTATGTAATGCTTTACTGATTGAAATTAACATAAAAATAGTGGACAGCACGGCAAGAATAATGGCAATAGAAATGACTTGAGTAATTTCGCGCGAAAGCTGCTCATTTCTTTTTGTGGTCCTATCAATTACTTCTTCTATAAACGACTGTATGGGTGCCATAATTTTTGATTTTGCTTCCATGTATTCCTTGCCAAAAACCAAATTGATCGCAAGGTTTTTATCAGGTGCTCCATGGAGGGTATATTTACCAGTCCCATCATCAAACTTACCTTGCGCAGCATTCATTGCTTTGATTTCAATTTTAGTAAGCTCATTACTCAATTCTTGTGCTTGCCTTAATAGATCAAATTCTTGGAGAGAAAAACCGCGATCGATCATCATCTGGACTAATGATTTGGGTTTTCCGAATGGTCTCGGCCTTTTATCGTCCACCACTAGATCCCAGTAGACGGTATCGTAGTCTTGAGGACGCGGACTCGTACCATTACGTATGGAAAGAATTTCATTATAATGATTAAGGTACGTCTTATCCCCTGTTACCACGTATAGACGTACCATTTTTGTCAAATCGTCTGATGATGTTCTGAGTTCCTGGGCAATTCGATAAGATTCATACCGTTCGTTACTGCTTTCAACTTGGAGAGCAGAGAGATATTTCAACCATAACAGGCAACCAAGCAAAGCAATAACAAGGAAAATTAATCCAATGAAGAAAAAAACCAATAAGTAATCTTGCTTGAAATGAAAACGGCGCATCATTTTTCCTTAGATATAATGAAGCGGTAATCGTATTTTTCTACCTATTATGCGTAAATATAATTAACATTAGGCGAACCACATTATTAATTTTAGATTTATTTTGAGGATATTCAATTTATTAAAATTTTTATGTGTACCGAGTTAGGTGGGGTGTCAATTTGTAAGCAGCGGGACAAGTTTGTTTGCCCGAAGGGTTAAAATGGATCGTTAGCGTTCAATGCCTATTCACAGAACAGCTTTACTTGGTGCATATGCCTTTATGCAGCATTATTTTCGTGCAAACCTGCCTCAAAATGACCATACCCTTCGTTCAAGCATACTTTGAATGATAATAAATCCATCAGCCGATCATCTCTGGCACATGTTTAGCTGCCCATTTAGCAAAAAGCTTGGATACTTTAATGCTGGCATATTCAGAAATGTGGACATCGTCTCTCATGAGCGGCATGCCATTGCGTACCATTGAACATTTTCCATTACTACAAAACAAATCGTTTTGATCAAAGAAGATTACTTGTGGATTTGATTTTGCAAAATATTCCCTAAGCGGTTTAAAAAGAGTTTTAATTTCTTCTCGCTGTGCAGCGTTGAATTCACATTTTGCTGGAGGAGTAGAGCTAAAGGGTCTGGGAAAACATTTTTGAATGTTTGTAGTAAATGAAAGAGGCCTCATGAAGATGATGACTTTCAGGTGATTTTTCTCTAAAAAATCAACTCTTCTTTTTAAACGTAAAATATAGTCTGAATCGCTGACACTTCCACCTAAACTTAAGATAGCATATTTCAGTGAATCCGCATTTTTTTCTATGATGTGGTTTATCAATTCTTGTTGATGAAGTTGACGATCACCTGAGCAAGGTGAGCGAGTGTAATTTTTTGTTAATTTTGATTGATCTACTTCGGCAGGGTCGCAAGTGCCAATGGAAAGGATATTGTATTTTGAAAAGACACTGTTTTGAGAAAGTCCTGCATAGAGTTGGTTAGCTAGGCTATCACCCAATAATATTAGGTTAGGTTTTTCATCTTTGGTTAGCATGCAAAACCACCAAGTGTAATCCTTAGCCTCGGCAAAAGGAAAACGCTTTAGGCAGGTGTCATTTTGTGTATATTTCCATAGGGGTCCTACAAATTGGGAATAGGCTTTTTCAGTATTCTTCACGAGTGGTCGAGTTAAAAAACCATTTTGTTTATAGCAGTAAAAACCAATCAATCCTACCATTACCATCGACATAAAAAGGGCTATAACGATCTTCTTCTGTCCATGTCGGCGGATCGGTTTTTCAATTAGTTCGAAAGTTAACCAGGCTAGTATAATAGAAACCAGAACTATGAAAAGTCGAATTTTAGGTGAAGGAACTTGACTCTCCACGATGCGCGCAAAAGATAAAAGGGGCCAGTGCCAGAGGTATAAAGGAAAACTGATTAACCCAAACCATACTAATATTTTATTCGAAAGGATCTTGCGATTTAACCAAGTATTCGGGCCTGCTGAAATAATTAAAACCGCGCCACTACATGGTAATAATGCCCACCATCCCGGAAAAGCGCGCTCTTTTATGATAAACAAAATACCAAGGATAATTAAAATTCCACCAAAAGCTGAGCGCATGTTGGGAGAAATCAGAAGATTGGCATTAAGGGTTTGGGCGATAGGTTTTTTGAGTTTCAGGTTAAGTTTGTTTAAAACGGCCCAATATTTTTGAGGATAAAGGGTAAGATAGGCTAAAAGAGAACCAAGCAATAATTCCCAAAAACGAGTTTGCGGGGCATAAAACGCCCCAATCACATCGTGATGCACTCTGCCTACATTTAATGCAAATGAAATAAAACAGACAGCAATTACGAGCGATAAGATACTCATTTTTCGCTTCCACGCGAAATACAGCAATAATGGCCAAATGATATAAAATTGTTCCTCAATACCGAGGGACCAAAGATGCAATAACGGTTTTGTTTCAGCTGAATTATCAAAGTAACCGCTTTCAGTCCACAAGGTAATATTAGAAATAAAGCTTGCGCCACTGAAAATATGTTTGCCCAATTGCCTGTATTCATTTGCAAACAAGGCAAACCAGCCTAATAAATAACAGGTGAGTAAAACGAGCAAAAGGGCGGGGAAGATACGTCTTATGCGCCGACTGTAAAATTCCGTAATTTTAAAGTTATTTTGCTCTAAACTGCCGAAAATGATTGATGAAATTAGAAAGCCCGAAATGACAAAAAAAATATCGACCCCAATAAATCCGCCTTTAAGTAAACTTGGGAAGGCGTGAAAGCCGACGACCGAGAGAACTGCTATTGCACGTAATCCGTCAATGTCTGGACGATATTTTGGATGAGATGAAACCATTTATGAATCCAATAGAGTGGTTTGTAAGTGTTCGGCTCCTGCTTAAGGAATGGCCTTGTTCGGAGCGGAATGATTTAGTCTAGCTGCATTATCTCTTCAATTGAGGGAATTTTCAATTAGGATGAAAATTGAACAAAATGAACCGCTTGGGGTTAAGACAATGAAGCAGGGGCCATCGAACTTTCGTTTGCTGTGAGCTTGATGCGCTTTCTTGAGATCGCTAAATAAGCAAGCGGAACAATGTATAAAGAAAAAAACGTTCCAACCATCATGCCACTCATAATAACTAGTCCTAATTGCTGTCGGCTTTCCCCCCCGGCTCCGGATGCTAAAGCTAAAGGCAGGGCACCTAGGATCATGGCGAGGGTGGTCATTAAAATAGGACGTAAACGGATGCGTGCACTTTTTATAATGGCTTCTCGTTTGTTGCACCCTAACTTAATTTGATGATTAGCAAACTCAGTGATCATAATCCCATGTTTAGTGATAAGGCCAATTAACGTAACCATACCAATATTGGTATAAATGGATAAATTTTCCCCGAACAAATAAAGTGCAGATATCGCACCAACTAGGCACAAGGGGACGCTGAAAAGGACGATTAGGGGATCAATAAAACTTTCAAATTGGGCAGCAAGTACAAGATAGATGAACAATAAGGCTAGTAAGAAAGCATATAAGCTATTGTTCGATGATTCGATATAGTCTTTAACCGCCCCAATAAAGCGATATTGAATATCATCAGGGAGTTTTTCTTTTAAAAGCGTTTTGACGTCTTTAATGACTTCATTAAGTCGGGCACCTGGTGTTAATTCTGCACTGATGTTGGCTGCGCGCATACGATTTAAGTGGGGGAGGCTGTCAGGCCCTATCGTGTTTTTAATTTGAATGAGAGTAGACAGTGGAATCATGCGACCCCGGCCGCTTTCAACATAAAGCTTATTTAGCACGGATACATCACGCCGATCGGCTTGTTGAAGTTGTAATATGACTTTATAGGACTGGCCATCGAAATTGTAATTGACAGGATTGCTTCCGCCAAGCATCGTTGAAAGTAGTTCAGCGACATCTGCCAAATTGACGTCTAAATCAGCAGCTAATTGACGATCAATTTCAATATCCACCTGCTCGCTATCAAGGGCTAAATTATTTTTGACATGCCTTAAACGCGGATCATCTGATAACGCTTTTACGATCTCACTGCTGATATCATTTAACTTGAGGTAAGAGCTGTTTCCTAAAAGCGCTACACTGAACTGACTATTAGTGCCTCCTCGGTGGCCAAAGGGGTTAGGGCTAACAGGAAAGACGCTAACACCGGTAATTCTTTGCATCTTATCACTCAGTTCATTGCTGATTTCTTTTTGTGAACGATGACGTTTGTCCCACGGAACGAGTTTTAATAAAGTGAATGCTGAATTAGGCTTTACTGAGGTAAGATAAGCGGCTTTTTCGGGGATGGTTTCATAGATGGCCTCAAGTTCGCGGCTATACTGATCCGTGTAATTGGTGCTCGAGTTAGTGGGTGAGGAAATTGGACCCATGATATAGGATTGATCCTCGATGGGCGCAAGTTCTGCACCCAAATGAAAGTAGCAAAAAAGACCTAGTAAACAAGAGAATAACAATAGAATGGATAACCGCCTTGGGTGATTAAGAGCAAAATTTAGACTTTGCTGATAACGGGAGCTTAATTTATCAAATTGTTGATCTAACCAACGGCTATAGCGCCCGTCTTCATGCTTGAGTAATTTTGAGCACATCATTGGTGATAAGCTGAGGGCGACAATTCCTGAGATAACGACGCTTAGAGCCAGGGTGGTACCAAACTGGAGGAATAATTTTCCTGTAAAACCAGCAACAAATCCCATAGGGGCATAAACTGCGGCCAAAGTGATTGTCATTGCTAAGACTACAAAAACAATTTCATTGGATCCTTTGATTGCCGCTTGCACAGGACTTAGCCCTGCTTGCATATGACGATGGCAGTTTTCAAGGACGACAATGGCATCATCAACCACAAGCCCAATGGCCAAAACCATTGCCAAAAGGGTTAGGGTATTCAGTTCAAATCCTAGTAGGTACATAGGCCAAAAAGCGCTTACCAGGCAGATAGGAATTGTGATGATGGGAATAATGGCTGCGCGTAGATTCCCTAGAAAAAGAAAAACCACCAGGCCGACAAACAAAACTGCTTCTACAAAAGTTTTATAGACCTCGTGAATGGATTGTTGAATGTAGCGGGTAGAATCAAAAACAAATTGAATATTAAAACCAGGAGGAAGATTTTGGCTCAAAGAATCAATTGTTTTATGAACTGCTGCAGCAACCTCAACTGGATTAGCTGTTGATTGGGCAAGTATAGCGAGGCCAACAGCTGGTTTTCCGTTAATACGCAGTAAGTTATCTTCATTTTCACTACCGACCGTGATTCGAGCAATCTCGGCTAAGCGGATGAGTTGATTGTTGCGGTGGGCGATCACTAAATCTGAGAAGTGTTTCGCATCTTGCAAGCGCGCGTGAGTAACGACAGTGTAGTAGCGGTTAGTACTTTTAATTTGACCGCTTGGAACATCGATGTTTTGCTGCATAAGCGCATTTTTTACCTCTGCAACGGTGACTTGATGAGCAGCCATCCTTACGGGATCTAGAGCAATTTTAACCGCATAGTCACGTCCACCATGAAAAATGACTTCTCCAACTCCTTTGATTTCTTGCAAGACTGGTTTGATATTACGAGTGACGAAATCAGTGATTTCAAGGGGTGTTTTTGATTTATCGTTAAAACCAATAACGGCTACCGGATTGGCATCGGCATCATTTTTACTGACAGTCGGAGGATGGCTGTCTTTGGGTAATTTTGCTTGAAGGGCAGAAAGCTTATTACGAATATCGTTGACTGCTTCATTGATATCGATACCGAGTTGGAAATCAATGTTGATTCGGCTCTTGCCGAGAAGGCTCGTTGAGCGCAGTGTGTCAATCCCTGAGATGCCAGAGATCGCGTTTTCTATAGGGATGGTGATCTCTTTTTCTACTAATTCGGGGCTTGCTCCATCAAAGTCGGTAGCAACATGGACAACCGGCTTATCGATGTTAGGCAGGTGCCTAAGCGGTAATTTACCAAAGTTAATTAAACCAGCAATGACTAAAATGAGCGTAAGAACAACCGTGAACACAGGACGTTTGATACATCGTTCCGGAAAATTAACCATGAGCTTTATCCTTTACGAATATCAATAACACGACTGCCTTCTTTCAGCTTATGTTGGCCACGTATGATGACAATATCGCTGGGATTAAGTCCGCTACAAATTTCGGTCATTGAGGCGTGATGGGCCCCGGTTTTTACTCGAACTGCGACAGCCTTTTTACCTCGCAAGACAAAAATTTTCTGGCCATTAATAGTAGGAATTAAACTTTCTTCTGGGACAAGAAGGCGCTTTTTTCTTTCTCCAAATTGGTGATTTACGCGCACGAATAAACCTGCAGACAAAAGGCGTTCAACGTTATCAATTAAGGCTTCTACTGCGATGGTGCGGGTTTCTTTATCGACTGCAGGATCAATATAGTTCACTATGCCAATATAAGTTTTATTGGGGAAGGCATCAGAACGCACGGTAACTTTCTGTCCAAGATGGAGCTTTGGTAAATAGCGCTCTGGCAAATTATACTCTACTCGCAATTTTTGGTTGGCCACTAAACGAACGAGCGGCTGCCCAACTTTAACGTATTGTCCAACGCTCACTTGCCTTGAGCCTAATGTGCCTGAAAAGGGAGCACGCAAGCTTAATTTTTCAAGCTGGGCCTGTTTTACTTTGACGGTATTTTCCTTTTCCTGCAAATCGGCCAGTGTCTTATCCAAAGCTTGTTCTGAAGCGAGGCTTCGTTTCGCTAATTCTTTGGTGCGGATGTAGTTAGTTTCACTTAGAGTTAGGTTAGCTTTGGCACTCGCTAACTCGCTTTTTAATACTGTATCATCCAATTGAATAAGCAGAGTTCCTTTTTTAACATAAGCACCAGGTGTAAAATAGATGGCAGCAATTTGTCCTGCCAATTCCGAGCTAATATCAATGTTATCAGTGCTGGCGAGGCTTCCTAGCGTTTCAAATTTTTCAGCGAGAATTTTTTCAGTAACAGGTGCGGTCTCTACCGTGATAGCTTTCACTTCCTTGCCATTTAAGTTTGATTTTTTATGGTGGCTAGTATAGATATAACCCAGAGTCGAGAGGATCAAGAGTGTCAAAAGCAAGATAATTGAGCGATTTTTCATGCAATAGGCCACCCCTAGAATAGAAGAACAGGAAATTATAAATCACTTTGGGGTAAGATTCAAAAAAGCTGCGATTGCTTAAACGATGGGAATATAGGCTGATAACCGCTCCCTCACGGTCGCGGCCCGGATATTTATGCAAAATATTGCCGATTCAACGTAACATCCCGGCCGTGACGTGAGGACGGATGTGATGTTTCATACCATTAAAAGTGGCTTTAACCCGATTGAGACTCGTCCTGAGCTAGCCATTCTGTCAAAACTTCAATAATTTTTCGTGCCTGTTCTTCGCTGGAAATATTGAATTTCGATTTCATCCAATACTGATTATTGCGTTTTTGATAGCGTCGAATAGAGTATTTCACTGGGCCAAAATCGTTTTTGCTATTATCCCAATCTTGGTAGCGAAACATAATTGTCGTCCAGGCGCCTTTAGATAAAACATGTTTTCCTAGCTCCTTTGTTGTTTCGGTACCGTCTTCGCTATAAGCAATGGTTAAATCATCGATTGATGCACTCATAGTTGATTCCACACTAGAAATTAATCGATGGATTGTAGTTTGCCATTAACAAATGTCAAGGTAATTGGCGATTGATATTCACCGGGTTGATAAATCCATACTTGTGGTTTTTGGTTAGATTGTATCGGTTGATTAATATAAGTATTGTTAACCACGGACGGGCTACCGCAGGCACCGTAAACTTTAGAAGCTGGATCACCCACTTGAATACTTGTACCCCCGCAAACGGAAAAGGCGTTGGTTGCTGAGCCGTTAATATTAACTGACTGGACTTTATTATCAACAATGTTAACTTGCAATTGGGCTCCACCACTGGTGCCGGTGGGTATTGACCATACCCCATAAAATGCAGTTGGACTTCCCACATTGTTATACATGAGTTGTTGCACCGGAACTTTTTGCATCACGGGTTGATTGGATTGTTGTTGGCTAAGTGGTTGCCCGCAGGCAGCGATTACTTGGTCGGGTGTCATACCGATGTTGATATAGCCCTGGTTTTGCGGGCAATAGTACGATTGTACACTAGCCATGGCATTTACTGAGAAGGATACGATTCCTACAGCAATCACTAATCGGCTACTCATGAGCTTGTCCCAATGATCCAATTTGATCCTAGTATAGCTCTATCTGTTTATTTTTGCTGCTAAAATATGACTCAATTTTGGCAAGGGTGATTATTTAATTTCTTCAAGTTGATTTGCCGCAGCATTGCCTTATTGTGTTAAGGCAATGCGGGCATAGGCTTTTTATTAAACAAGTCTTAACGGCAATGATGCACTCATGAACAAAACAATTGCTTTAAGAATAATCATGATAATGAAAGGAGAAAAATCAAAGCCAGATATGTCAGGGATGAGATATCGTCCGAATGCTAATAAAGGATCGGTTATCTTTCTCATAACCTCTTCGATGGGATGGTGCCAATCGGGTTTAACCCAGCTCATAATGACCCGGATCAAAATGATATAAAAAAGTAGGTTGCAGGGTTGTGCGATAAGGTCTGCCAATACAAACACAAATAAGTAAGTTAAAGGCATCAACGTGCCGTAGAGAAGGAAACCAAGCAGAATGAATTTAATTATTTCAGTAATGATAATTACAGCTAAACAGGCCCAATCATAACGGCTGGGGTGCGCTTTATCAGAATGAATGAGCCCCTCGATGGGT
Source organism: Legionella micdadei (assembly GCF_000953635.1). Lineage (NCBI taxonomy): Bacteria > Pseudomonadati > Pseudomonadota > Gammaproteobacteria > Legionellales > Legionellaceae > Legionella > Legionella micdadei. The sequence continues at coordinate 2,765,614 of NZ_LN614830.1, read as the reverse complement.
CTTACTAGCGGATCAACGAAGGTGTTAACCATTTTAGAAACGGAATGGAGCGGCGAAATTTTGTAGAAACGCAAAAACATGCGCGCCCACAACAAGAGCAGCACTAACCCGAAGAATAGTGAAACTAAAAAATGACCAACAGCGATAAATCCTGACATGTTACCCCTCATAAAAATAAGCTTATGCTATACAACTATAGCATGGGTGAGGAACCGAGCTGTTTTGCCCGTTCGTAAGCGGCTTCCATTGCTTTAAAGAGCAATTCGGCAAATCCATGTTGCTCAAGTATATCGATAGCTGCTGCTGTAGTGCCAGCAGGTGAAGTCACTTTTTTTCGTAATTCTTTGATTTCGAGATTGGAGCCTGAGACTAACCCCAATGCACCGATTACGGTTTGCAGGGTAAAGGTTTTAGCAATTTCTTCAGTTAAACCCAATTGTTTCGCCGCATCAATCATCGACTCTAAAAAGAAAAAAACATAAGCGGGACCACTGCCTGAGAGAGCTGTAAACGCATCGATGTCTTTCTCTTCAGAAGTCCAAGAAATAATTCCCGAGCTATTAAAAAGTTCTTCAGCAATTCGTTTTTGTTCTTGACTGACAAATTGATTGGCGATCAGAGGGGTTGCTCCTTTACCTATCGTAATTGCAATATTGGGCATGGAGCGGATTATCGGTTGTCCTTGACGGCAATGCTGCTCAAGCCAAGCTAAGCTTAAGCCTGCAGCAACTGATATGAGCAAGCAATGCTTGGGTAGATCCTCTCTGATTTCATTTAAAACAGTGGCCATTTGCACTGGTTTAACAGCCAATATAACCAAGTCTGCATTCTTAACACCCACTGAATTATCAGGATGCGTCAAGATTCCTTCAGGTGTCTTTCCTTCCCTTAACGAGGGAGATGCTGCGGTAATCTGGTAGGTTTTACCTTGGCTGCATAAACTGTGAGCAATAGCCTTTGCCATATTACCAAAACCAATAAAATGGATGTTCATTTACTTCGCTCGCCAAAAATTGCTCTTCCAATACGGACCATTGTACTTCCTGCACGAATCGCTGCAACTAAATCATCAGTCATACCCATCGATAAAGTATCCATGTTTAAGCCCTGCGTTTGATTGAGTTGATGAAATAACTTCGTTAAACGCAGCAAACTTTCATATTGTTGTTGCTCACCCAATTGAGGTTTGGGAATAGCCATTAAGCCCCGCAATTTTAAACGGGGTAATTGATGAACAATCAAGGCAAGTTCATGTAACTGATCTGGCGACACACCCGATTTAGTTCCTTCCTCATCTAAATTAACTTGCAGACAAACATTAAGTTCAGGTTGATGTGCTGGTCGGTGATGTGCTAGAAGCTGGGCAATTTTCTCTCGGCTGACGCTATGAACCCAGCTGAATCCTTGGGCAATGTCTTGAGTTTTATTACTTTGGATTGGGCCAATAAAATGCCAGCAAATGGGTAAATGTTTTAATGCATGAATTTTTGCCTTCGCTTCCTGTAAATAATTTTCGCCGATATGATAAACTCCTGCTGCAACAGCTTCCTCAATTACGTGAGCAGGTTGCCCTTTGCTCACAGCCAGTAACTGAATCTCCTTAGGTGAGCGCTGGCAAGATTCGGCTGTTGCAGCAATAAGTTGTTGAATTTGAGCGACGCGTTCGGCAATAGTCATAATCGACAAATCGAATTAGGCACTTTTCTGTAATTCAATCAACCGAGCAATCCCGTTTTCTGCCAATGAGAGCATGCTGTTTAGCTGTTCTCGAGTAAAGCTTCTATCTTCTGCAGTGCCTTGAATTTCAATGAAGTGACCTTCTTCGTTCATCACTACGTTCATGTCAGTTTCAGCAAGTACGTCTTCAGCATAATCCAAATCTAAAACAGGTTGGCCGCGATAAACCCCTACAGAAACTGCTGCGACATAATTAAAAGCAGGCATCTTGCGCAATTTTTCTCTGGCAACCATCCAACTCAGCGCGTCTTTCAGGGCAATGCAAGCACCAGTAATTGCTGCGGTGCGCGTACCGCCATCGGCTTGAATAACATCACAGTCGATAGTTAAAGTCACTTCGCCTAAAAGTTTTAAATCAATGCAAGTGCGCAAGGATCGGCCGATGAGGCGTTGGATCTCAAGTGTCCTCCCGCCTTGTTTACCTTTACTTGCTTCGCGTTCTGTACGGCTGTGGGTAGCACGGGGCAGCATACCGTATTCGGCAGTAATCCAACCCTGGTTTTTACCTTTAAGAAAACGGGGGACACCCTCAATGACCGAGACATTACAGACAACACGTGTCTGGCCAAACTCGATTAGCACTGATCCTTCGGCATGGGCTGTAAAATTTCGTGTGATTTTAATAGGGCGCAGTTCATTAGGTTCACGATTACTGGGACGCATGATAATCCTCGATGAAAATGAGGAATTATAACTAAGTGACTTGTATATTTATACCCGAGATACTGCAAAATCTTGCATTTGTACAAATTTAGTTTATATTCGCCGCACCTTGGATTAGTTTGTAGTATTATGACTCATAGCATGACGGCTTTTGCCAGAGTACAAAAACAACTTGATACAAGTATCTTTTGTTGGGAAATTCGATCGGTAAACCATCGTTATTTGGATGCGACTTTTCGTATTCCCGATGCATTTCGGTTTCTTGAAACCTCTTTGCGCGCTATGCTACGTGGTAAGGTAAGCCGGGGTAAGCTAGAATGCCAGCTTAAATTTCAAGATGTGGGAAGTGAAGAGCAAGCGATTCTTATCAACGAGAATTTAGTCAACGGGTTAATTGATGCCGGTAATAAACTATCCGCTTCCAAGCATTTGGCGAATGACCTGTCGTTAACCTCACTACTTACTTGGCCCGGTGTTATACAAATCACGCAGCCGGATATTGAAATATTAGGCCAACATGCGGAACAATTATTCGGTGAGGCATTGACTCAATTGCTGCAAATTAGGGAAACAGAAGGGCAGGCCTTACAAGCTCTTGTGCAGGGCCGCTTGCAGAAGTTAAAAGTTGTTGTTGAAGATGCAAGGCTGCAGGTTGCTTCCAATGCACAGCAAGCGCGAGACAAGATATTAAATCGGCTGAGAACATTACAAATGGACGTGGATAGCTCGCGAATTGAGCAAGAAATCGCGCTTCTCCTCACTCGTTTGGATGTCAGTGAGGAACTGGATCGGTTGCAAGCGCATATTGAAGAAGTGGCTAAAGCGCTTAAAAACACTGAGGCGGCAGGAAGGCGTTTGGATTTCCTAATGCAAGAGTTAAACCGTGAGGCAAACACACTAAGCTCAAAATCGGATTCCATGGCATTAACGCAAAATGCCGTTGAAATGAAAGTGCTTATCGAACAAATGCGAGAACAAATTCAAAATATAGAGTAATGAACTATGGGTGCCCCTTGTCCAGGTAATTTAATTATTGTTGCTGCGCCTTCAGGTGGAGGCAAAACAAGCTTAGTTAGAAAATTAGTCAGCGGTTTGGAGAATATCGAAGTCTCCATCTCTCATACGACTAGGAAAATGCGTCCAGGAGAAAAGGATGGCGTGGATTATTTTTTTGTTACTGAACAGCAATTCCTAGAAATGATCGATGCCAATGCGTTTGTCGAGCACGCTCAAGTATTCAATCACTATTACGGTACCTCAGTGAAGCAAATTAATGCGCGGTTAGCTGCAGGTATTGATGTGGTTTTGGATATAGATTGGCAAGGTGCCCAACAAATTAGAAGCATTTTCTCCGATGCAATTTCGGTCTTCATTATTCCACCTTCCTTAGAAATTTTGCAAAAACGCCTCTTTGACAGGCGGCAAGATAATGAAGAAGTCATCGGTAACCGAATGCAACGGGCACAAGATGAGTTAAGTCATTTTTCTGAGTTTGATTATCTTATTGTTAATGATGATTTCGAAAAGGCTTCTTTTGAATTGCAAGCGATTGTGATTGCAAATCGCTTGCGCATGTCACGCCAAAAGAGAGAGCAAGGAAAACTACTTTCTTTCCTGCTTGCATCGCAGTAAAATAGATTATTTTCGCCTCAATTTGAGATGCATTTGTCAGGTAGATAGATGCTTTATCTTGCTTGCGGCTATCTACAATGTATAACAATCCTGTTTAGGTATTAATTCGGAGGTAAGAATTATGGCACGTGTCACTGTAGAAGACTGTTTAGAACATGTAGCAAACCGTTTTGAGTTGGTCATGGTTGCTACAAAGCGTGCTCGAGATATCGCAGTACGAGGGGAACAACCCTTAGTTGAATGGGAAAATGACAAACCCACCGTGGTTGCACTGCGTGAAATTGCGCAAGGCTTAATTACGCCAGAGATGTTGGACAAAGATTAGGATTCAACGACCCCAATTGACTATATTACTAATAAGGCCCTATAAATATTGAGCTTTAAGCCAAGAGCCTACGCATGACAAACTTCCAATGTTCCGCAAGTTATCCGCGAAACCAATAATACGTTCGATGGATGGATCCCGCGAAAATATCGTGGGACGCGCAATAGAGTTACATTGGATTTTAATTATGCACGCCCCTGGGTTGAGCCTAGAAATGTTGTATTAGGTGCCTATTTTGCTTTGTTGAATCATAATCTGCTGTTGACTAGGGTTTTTGCCTACATCGATATAAAGTTGGCGGTAGTGGAATAGGGGAGTGCGGGCGTGAGCTACTTTAAGGAGCTAGACGAAGAGCTTAAATGCTACCTTGAGCAACCGCTTATTGAAAAATGTTATCAAGCTTATTTGGTGGCTGAAAAAGCACACCGTGGCCAAATGCGCCGTTCGGGAGAGCCCTACATTACCCACCCAGTTGCAGCAGCATTAATCCTAGCCCGTATGCGGCTTGATCATCAAACGATCATGGCAACACTGCTTCATGATGTTGTCGAAGATACCTCTATCAGTAAAGAAGATCTCATCCAACAATTTGGGGAAGATGTCACTGCCTTAGTGGATGGGGTAACTAAGTTAACTAAAATTAAATTCGAATCCCGAGCTGAAGCCCAAGCAGAAAATTTTCGCAAAATGGTGCTAGCGATGGTCAAAGACATTCGGGTTATCATCGTCAAACTAGCAGATCGCTTTCATAATATGCACACTTTAGGCTCAATGCCTTCAGTTAAGCGAAGAAGGATTGCCATTGAGACTTTGGAAATTTATGCGCCCATTGCCAACCGCTTAGGTATGCACGCAATTTACACGGGCCTTGAGGATTTGGGATTTCAGGCACTTTATCCTATGCGATATCGTGCAATTAAATCAGCGGTAGAAAAAGCGCGGGGCAATCGTCGTGAATTAACGCAGAAAATTGAAAAAGATTTGCAGGAAGCTTTAAATGAACTGCATATCCCCTACGAACATGTTTTTGGTCGGCAGAAACATTTATACAGCATTTATCGCAAGATGCGGCAAAAGAAGGCTTCATTTACCGAAATAACTGATGTGTTTGCTTTTCGGATAATCACTGAAGACATTGATGCATGTTATCGGGTGATGGGTGCGTTGCATCGCACTTACAAGCCAGTGCCCCAGCGGTTTAAGGATTACATTGGGATTCCAAAAGCGAATGGTTATCAATCGTTACACACGACATTATTTGGTCCTTACGGTGTGCCTTTAGAGGTACAAATTCGTACACGGGACATGGATAAAGTGGCTGAAAATGGGGTTGCTGCCCATTGGATTTATAAATCTTCTGGCTTGGAAGTCAATGAGGCACAATTGCGGGCCCGTGAATGGGTGCAGCGATTGTTAGAAATGCAGCGAAGCACAGGAAGTTCTTTAGAATTTATAGAAAATGTGAAAATTGACCTCTTTCCAGACGAGGTTTATGTTTTCACGCCGAAAGGCCATATTATGGAGCTGCCAAAGGGGGCGACGCCGGTTGATTTTGCTTACACGGTGCATTCGGGGGTTGGTAATAGCTGTGTTGCGGCCAAAGTTAACCGCCGTTTAGTGCCTTTGAGTGTGCCCCTCACAAACGGGCAAACCGTCGAAATTATTACTGCTCCTGGAGCCCATCCAAATCCTGCTTGGTTAAATTTTGTAGTGACAGGTAAGGCTCGTTCCAATATCCGTCATTTTCTCAAAAGCCAGCAACATGCTGAATCAATCGTTTTAGGTAAGCGTTTACTGGAGCAATCGCTGACTGAATTAAGAAGTGATTATGAAAAGGTACCACCCGAAACCTTACAGGCGTTACTCCATGATCTGAGCTACAAATCGGAGGATGAGCTTCTCTACGCCATAGGTATAGGTAATCAGATGCCAATGGTGATTGCTAAGCGATTAGTCTTAAGTCAAGATACAGCAGAACTTGATAAAACAGCAAAAAGCCGTCCTTTAGCCATTAAAGGAACGGAAGGGATGGTGGTGCATTTTGCCGATTGCTGCCAACCTATCCCAGGTGATAATATTGTGGGTCGTTTCCAACAAGGACGCGGAATTATGGTGCACGCCAGCGATTGTCCTAACATAAATCAAGGACGTGGCCATCCCGAGCAGCTCATTTCTTTACGCTGGGATGAACAAGTAGAAGGTGAGTATTGGGTTGATATTACTGTTGAGGTAGCAAATCAACGAGGCGTGTTAGCAGCCCTTGCTACAGCTATTTCTGAAGCTGAGTCTAATATTGGTAACATTAATGTCGATCCGAGGGATGGACGCCATAATGCTGTCACTTTTTCCATCAGTGTACGCGACAGATCTCACTTGGCGCGAGTGATGCGTCGTTTGCGTGCCAACAAAGTAGTCATGCGCCTTTATCGTAAAAAGCAGGGAGAATAATCAATGCAACCAATCCAAACTGATTTAGCACCCGCCGCAATTGGTACTTATAGCCAGGCAATTCGTTGCGACAACACAGTTTATTTATCAGGCCAAATACCGCTCGATCCGAAAACCATGCAGCTTTGTAGCGATGAAATTCGCATGCAGATTAATCAGGTATTTGATAATTTAGCTGCTGTTTGCGAGGCCGCTGGGGGTAGTTTGGCTGATTTAGTGAGAATCACGGTATACCTTACAGATTTAAATCATTTCCCTCTAATTAATGAGGCGATGACTCGTTATTTTACTGAGCCTTATCCTGCAAGGGCGGCTATCGGCGTGTCAGCCCTGCCCCGCGGCGCCCAAATCGAAATTGATGGCATCATGGTGCTTAAATCATCACACCGAGGTTAATTCAGATGAACAACCGCAGTGTCCTGGTCAGCAGAGGTTTTCTGAGTGAATAATAAACAACACGCCCAAACTGGGCGTTTGATGTTTATTATTGCGTGGCTGATATTTTTTATGCTCTTGTTCACTTTTTTTTACTATTATAATCAAAATGAGCAAGGTTCTTATCGGATAGAGCATGGAACAGTGACAATCACGCCAGATGCGGAGGGGCACTATCGCATAGACGGATCTATCGATGATTATCCTGTGAGGTTTATGATTGATACAGGCGCTAGTTTAGTGGCCATCCCCCAGGAATTGGCAACCCAATTAGGTTTGCAAGGTCGTTATGCGATTAATTTACAAACAGCGGGTGGTGAAGTAACTGGTTATTTAACGCGGTTAAAAAAACTGAGCTTTGCCGGGTTCACACTGAATAATATCAAGGCCGTGATTATCGCGGGCGGTGAAGATAATGAAGTACTGTTGGGTATGAATGTTTTATCGCAATTTAACCTATCGCAACAAGATAAGCGTTTAATTATAAAGAAGTGAGTTTAAGTTTGTATGAGTATAGTTTCCTTCCACAATATTACTTTAAATCTTGCTGGGAATCGTTTGCTTGATCAAGTGGATTGGAAAATCGAGCCTCACGATCGCGTTGCTTTAGTCGGGCGAAACGGGGCAGGAAAATCAACGTTACTTCGTCTTCTACAAGGCGAATTAGTCCCTGATAGCGGTCAGATTAATCGAATAAATGGTTTGCGTGTCGCAGGCCTCATGCAAGAAGTACCGCTGAGTGCTAATCAAGAAAATGTCTATCATTTCTTAGTAAAAAGTTTAGGTGAAGTTGGCGAAGTTTTAAGCCAATTCCATCAGTTATCAACTTCAAACGATCTATCAGCTTTAGCTAGTTGTCAGCAGCAAATGGATAACCTTCACGCCTGGGATCTGCTCCCCCGCGTTGAAATGATGGCGAGCCGCTTAGGTGTGGATACCCATGCTGACATGAGTGGCTTATCAGGTGGTATGAAGCGCCGTGCATTGTTGGCAGCAGCGCTCATTGCTTCCCCCGATCTTTTATTGCTTGATGAGCCGACTAACCATTTAGATGTTAATGCAATTGAGTGGCTAGAAGCCTATTTGAAATCTTATACAGGCAGCGTGTTGTTGGTCACCCATGATCGCGAATTTTTAAGCCAAGTGGCTAATCGCATTGTGGAGATCGATCGCGGAAAACTTTATTCCTATGAGTGTAATTACGAGACTTACTTAGACAGACGAGAAGCAATGCGTTTGAGCGAACAAAAACAGAATGAACTTTTTGACAAACGTCTTGCCGAAGAAGAAGCTTGGATAAGAACAGGAATTAAAGCACGCCGCACGCGTAACGAAGGGCGTGTCCGTGCCCTTAAAGCCATGCGCGAGCAGTATAAAGCGCGCCGCGAGCAATTAGGCAAGATGCAATCATTAACGCTTGATGTGAGTCGCTCAGGTCAAATTGTCCTTGAAGCCAGGCATCTTAATTACCAGATTGCCGGCAAGACTTTAATCAAGGATTTTTCCCTTTTGCTGACCCGTGGCGACAAAATAGGAATTATCGGCCCAAATGGTTGTGGTAAAACAACTTTAATACGCATGTTGCTAGGCGAACTTAAACCCGAATCTGGAACACTTAAGCTGGGTACCTCATTGGAAGTTGCCTATTTTGACCAGTTGCGCCGCCGGCTAGACGAACAGCAAACGGTGATGGCTAATGTGGCTGAGGGGGCTGATTATGTCACCATTAATGGTAAACAAAAGCACGTGGCCTCCTATTTACGTGAATTTTTATTTCCTCCTGAGCGCTTTAATCAAGTCGTCTCAACACTTTCGGGAGGGGAACGAAACCGTTTATTGTTGGCAAAACTATTCGCCAAACCTGTAAATTTATTGGTCATGGATGAGCCTACCAATGATTTAGATATTGAGACCCTCGAGTTGCTTGAGAATATGCTCATGGACTACCAAGGCACACTATTATTAATCAGCCATGATAGGGCGTTTATTAACCAAGTCGTAACTTCTGTACTGGTCTACGAAGAAGAAGGAAAATTTAACGAATACGTTGGCGGCTACGATGATTATCGTGCACAGAAAAAGCAGCAGCGCGAGCAAAGTTCATTACCGAAGCCTGCAAAACGAGCGACTAATTCGACTAAGCTGAGTTTTAACGAGCAACGCGAGTTATCCCAATTGCCGCAAAAAATTGAAGTGTTGGAAGAGAAAATTTCAGCCCTTCAACTAAAAATGGCTGCTCCTGATTTTTATCAACAAGAGGCTAAGATGATTAGCCAATACAATCAACAGCTCTTGCAGGATGAAGAGGAACTGGCGAAACTTTATGCCCGCTGGGAAGCTTTGGAAGAGAGAGGATAACATGGACAACATGCTCACGGTGGCATTAGTCGTTTTAATCAGTTCAATTGTTGTGTTTTTTTCAAAAGAGTTTGGGGATTTATTCAAAAAACTATTCGCTATTCCCGGTATGAAACTCTTTCTACCTCTTATTTTTGCGACTGGTTTGGTAGCTTATTATGAATCTTGGGTCTATTTGGGACTGACAAAATTTCAAGACGTTTTACTGGGATTAGTTGAAAAATTAGCGAGTTGGATGCCATTTCGCAAGGGTGCGAGCGATGCAGTAAAAATTTTAGCCCTGATGGTTTTTTCTTTCCTTCCTGTTATGGCCATTGATTTTTGGATAAAGAAAAAGAAAAGCTACGATTCTTTCCGCTATGCTGGCCTGACGATTACCATTGTGTGGCTATTTTTGGCTGTGTTGCTAACAATCAATTATCGCTATTAACTTAAAGGATTCTAACTTTCTTTGATCTATTACGTAACTGCTAAAGTCATTATGAACTCCCCAGCTTTAATTTAGGCAAAAAATGTCAGCTTGCTTCGCGCCTAAATTAAAGCTGGGGAGTTCACAAGATCCTTAGCGACGTTACCTAACTCAAAGATTCGGCCAAGACTGTAAGGTAGCGGATAAGCAACAAAAGCACGCATCTGCTTATCCAGTACGCGCTGGGATGAAGAGCAATGCCCAATTCTTGAAGAGAATATTAGTTGAAAACAAAATGCTGTTAATCAATGCGTCTGCATTTCCCCTAATTGGAAAGGGTATTGATAACGGCAGCGTTTAAAAGAATGATAAACGTATTGCGGATTTTCCGAATAACTGTAATGGGTCGCATTGTAAGCGCAGCAAGGAATACTGCTCATAAAGCAGCCCCTCTTAGCATTCCACACAAAACCACTCTGGCTAGTTGCCAAAGTCCTCCCATCAAAACAGACATACCGCGGACGATCCGGCTTATTGCCAATGATGCACCCTTGGGCAAAGAGAAGACCAGGTAAAAAAATAAACAAGATGTATACGATTTTGTTCATGCCACAGTCCCGTAGCTCTGGTATACTATACAAATTATAGGAACTTTCTTTCATTTCAAGCCCTTTCTGCAAAAAAAGGCAGATATTTAAGGTGGAGTTAAGAAAGAAAGATTAAAATTAGATTAAGTAACTTTTACGATTGATTTTTGGGGTATTCCATGGCCTATCACAATGATGAACTTCTCGCTGCTCTTGACACTATACGGGATTACCCCCCTGCTATGGGTGATCAGCAAAATCAAGTTGTAGGCGCCTTAGATGAAATTCTTAAAGCAGGTTATGGCGGTGGTGCTGCTAACACGAACTTTAGGAAAGCGATAATAGATAACGCTGGTTTTTGGAATCGGCTAGGGGTTAATATTACTGGAACTGAAAATCCAGGTGTCGATACAGATTTTGCAGCTACTGGTGTTGGTGGAACAAGGCGAAAACCACGGCTTGGGAACCCAAGTAATAATTTTGAAACCCTCTATAAAACTGTAGCTGAAAGACGAGTAATGTTGGCTCTTAGGGAAGCTAACGAAGCTCAACTCGAAGCGATCATAAGTGAAGCCGATAATAATGAAGCCCGTAAGTTGCTTTTTGGCACTGACGGTAAGAGCATATTTGGTGGACAACAAGTAACACTTCCAGCATGGGATCACACAAACGAAAACGTTATTACCGACCAAGCAATTACCCGAATTAAAGAAGAGGCGCAACGCCAGTTACTCATTCAAAAAATCGCAGCACTTGGTGATAAAGGTATGCTTGATGCGTTATTGATGGTTCAAAATCAAGTTGCTTTTACTGCTGCAGTAAGAGGTATTTTTGGCCTTGCGACTCCTGCTTCTCCCCCTCCCCATCCTATAGCAGATGCAATGGATATTGGCAGAGTATTTACCCATAAAGTCGAACGGGCTGCTATTAAAAAAGGAGCTGAGTTACTTATAAATAGCCTTTCTGACAGAAATGTTTTGCACATAGTAAATGGGGTAGCAACAAATATTGGGGGAGGAATCACCGATCTTTTAGATTGTAATCCAGGCGATTTTAGAACACGCTTTCAATCGGTGCATGGTCAAGACATTTGTATACACAATCTTGGTGATAGTGATGTTGTTTCCTTACAAGGCCAACTCGGAGCGCGTTACCTAGCAGCAAATTATGCTACTCTAAGAGCAGACAGGTCTGCGGATTTAGAACGAATTGCTGAGGCTGTAACTGAGGTCGCGCTTAAAGCCACAATAGCCCCTCGCGGTGGACCTGCCATGCCTGAAGCAGGCGCTTACATTGACCACGCAGTAACTGCTGCTACTTTACCTAGCATTCGCCAAGCTGCCGCAAAGCAAGCTTTAAAACTAAAAATTGCGCAATGCGATGACGCAACGGCACTTGGGGAGTTGATTTCTGTCACGAATGCTGATGAACTAAAACAAAAATTAGCCAGATTAAATGCATTAGGCTACACCACCAAGAATGAATTTCGTAATGCCCTCACCGGCGCTAGCGTTGATGATATCGTTGCGATGGCTCATATTCGCAAGAATTTAGCAATTATCCCTACAGATCCTACTGACAGGGCCAAGCATTTAACCAACCTTAAAGACCTTATTCTAGATCCTAATTTTACTGCCAAATACCTAAACACCTTTGCCGCCGGCCAACCAGCTGGAGTTCAAAATGTTTTAAGTGGTTATTTTGGAGACGTAGCCCAAATCACTGCAGCCAGAGAACTGGCGCTGCTCTCTTATCTGGAGCAAAAACTTGGGCAGCTTTCTGATCCAGAGATAACTAATTTAGCGGCGGCTGTAGGTAATCATGCTACTGTAAAAGATCTTATTAAGCCCTTATTAGGACTGCAACTAGCCGATCCTGCATTAGATCACCTTATTACCGACGCGGATAATGGGATTGGATTACAAATTCGTAGTTATGCAGCAGCCGAAAAGATAATTAGAGACGCGAAAAGTACAATTATTGATGTGTCAACAAAGGACGCAGCAACCGCTCAGGCTCATACAGAGTTATTAGATAAAATTAACAATCCGCGTAGCGCTCATCTAAATAATTTAGTCACTGCGCCAACATTTCCTGCTAAAGAAAAACAAAGAGTCAGGGCAAGCTTAGTCGAATCCTTAGTACGGAATTTCCCAGCAGACAGAATCCCACCTCTTCCTGCTCCCCCAACCCCTGATCGGCTAACTGCCTTGGCAAAGGCAGCTGATATCGATAAATTTAAAGATGCTTTAAGAGATATCGGTGTAACCGAGCACGATTGGGTTAATCCAAAAACAATGGAACAAATCCAAAAGGCAGCTTGTGCTCAAATTATCAAGCTTGATCTAAGTAAAGTTTTGCCTTTAGGTAATGAAAACAATAGGGTACATCCAAAATTAATTGAGTTAATTGAGCAACTCCCGTTGTCTCAACAACGCGCGCTGTTGGAAAAAGATAAGGCGTTGATTTCTTTAAGCCAAGTTACCGAGCCCCAAGAGGTGGACCGTATATTAGGCGCTAGAAATATCGTTGATGATTCTTTTGTCAATGCATTAGTAGATGAAAATGAGAAATTGGCCGATTTGGCAAGAATTCCGAACAGTGAAGTTGCTAAAGTATTAGCAAAAATTGCCCCGCCGCTTAATTTAACTCCTCAACAGATCACCCAAATTAGTGATCATATTTTAAATGGGCCTAATTTATTTGATGATACGGCTGGTGTTGCTCCGAATATTCCTTTCATTCAGACTGTGCAAGCAATTGCTGGATTTATAAATCATCCTAATCCACAGGTCATTTATAATGCTTTTGGACTTGATAATCTAGGTGCAAACTTGGGTGCAACTCCTGAAGAACAAGCGATAAGAACAGCTATTCGGGATCAAGAAACTCGTAATCAACATGTACAGACACTCTACAGTGGCGCACTAACAGACGAAAGTAAAGACATCTATAGAGGAATAGCCGGATTAAGCAAGTCTAGTCAAATTACTCAAAGAGCAGCTACTGCTATTCATGATGCGATAAAGAGCTCAACAACCTATAGTGACTTTATTGCGACAATTAAACGACCTGCTTTCAATCCTCATTTAGCGGCATTTAGTCCACCTGGGGTTCCCGCATTAGATAAACAGCTAACTCCGAAACTTTTTGCCCAAATTAAGGTTGAGGCAAGGAAAAAAACACTACTGAACCCTGGCACCTATGAAGAGGAGTTTAAAGAGCAAGGAAAGGTTGTCAAAAGCCTCAGAAAAGACTTTTCTGATTTAAAATTAAACTCGGCTTCCTCTGCGCTTAAACGCCTTGCTAAAGCACGACCAATCTATTGGTTCAACCCAGCATTTCAAGCAGCCTCAAAGGAAAATGCGAAAAAGATGGGCTCACAGTTTCGCGAATTGTCCGAAATTTGCGACACTATGATAGCTCATCTAAAGCAGCAAATTGAACAGCTCGAAGATCAGGGGCGTAGTTTGCCTAATCAAACGGAGATTAGGGCAAGCGCAGGGGGTGGGGCGGTCAAACGAGATATAATGGACAAGGTGAGCGAAAGAACACAAGAGTTAATCGTCCTCCTAGACGAAATGGAGAAAGAATTAAAGGAATATGAAAAACTACAACTTCTATTCAAGGGTAATCCTGGTAGTGACCATCCTCTTTTAAAACAAGGACTTTTAACCACGCTTAAACAAGCCGAGGAGGGTAAGAAGGATATTCGCGTTAAAGGTTTTCATAGTTATGCTGTGGATTATCCCATCGATCAAAAAAGGGCTCATTTTGCACCAACTTGGCAGGGAGAAGGAGTAAGGCCTGCTGATCAAAACGGGGTTAGCATAAAAACTGGTGTGCCCGCAGAGCGTTTTGAAATTACAGATATGGTTAGCCCGGGTAAATTCCGTGAGTACACAGTCTATTATGATACAGTGGACCGTAATAACCAACCTGCAGTCATTAAAAGCACGTATATCGAGGAACGTGGCGCGGGTAATCTAGCAGGGCAAGTGGGTACTGGCGGTGTAACACAGTATTCAGCCGAGCTGACATTGACAGCGAATAAGTTCCCCCCCCGTAATAACCCTGAGGCGCGGGTTCATCAAGCCATGGAAATGGCAACCCGTATTTTAGCTGCGCGTGGTAAACCCCCTACGATTGATGATCCGATCATACTAGATGGTCCTAAAGATCAGATTGAATTTGCCTGGACAGCATTAATGGCTATTGGTAAAAATGATCCGAACATGCGTTTTGATGCGAGTGCAATCGTAATCGATAATGCGCAGTTTAGCCCTGATAGCCAATTGGGCATCCTTGGCCGCTGGAAAGGTGATTCGATTTTTAAAAAGCACTTTGAAACACATCCTAGCTACACCGGCTTATTAAAAGGTATAAAAGAAGTTGATAAGCTAAAATTCGGTAAGCAAGAACAAAAAGCAATGGAAACTGCAAGAAAAGACAGTGCTGAACTTATGCAGTTTTATAAAACTAAATATAACGTACTCACAGGCGTGAAACAAAAAGTGAGTGAGAGCGATGATACTATACCTCCACCAACACCCCCTGCTGCTTAAGAGGTTATTAAGGGAAATTTAAGAAGAAGAATGGAAATGAATAAAAATAAATTGCCTATAGGCGTATTTGATTCAGGGATGGGAGGTTTGACGGTGCTTCGTGCTTTAAAAACCACTCTCGCCCAGGAATCTTTTATCTATCTCGGTGATACCGCGCGCTTACCCTATGGCACTAAAAGTCCAAGTACCATCCAGCAATACGCTATCCAAATGGCTCGTGTTTTGGTGGAAAGGCAAATTAAAGCCTTAGTCATTGCTTGTAATACCGCCACTACCGCCGCACTATCACATCTACAAGCCATGCTTCCTGATATGCCCGTATTAGGGGTGGTGACTCCCGGTGCTTCTGCCGTGGTTGCTGCCACTAAAAATCATCGTGTCGCTGTGTTTGCCACAGAGACCACGATTGCTTCAAATGCTTATCAGCGCTTAATTACTTCCCATTTGCCACAAGCGAAGATTAGTGCCCGTGCTTGCAGCCTTCTAGTGGCTTTAGCGGAAGAAGGCATGGTGGAAAATGCCATTGCGCGAGAGGCCTTAAAACATTATTTATCTGATTTTAGCAATGAGGATACGCTTCTTTTAGGCTGCACACACTTCCCAGTCTTTAAGCCACTATTAGCTACGCTTCTACCAAATACAGTCACTATCGTGGATTCGGCTGAAGCGACGGCAAAAGCGTTGAAAGAGATGCTTGAACAAGCCAACTTGCTGAATACTGAGCAAGGGCAGGGAAATAAGATAAGTTATCTAGTCACTGACTCCGTTAACCGCTTTCAAGCGGTGGGTGAGATTTTCTTAGGCGAGCCTCTGCAGATTCATCAAATTGAATTAGTTGATGCGCAGATGCCTTCTTAGGTATTAAAGTTGTTGCCGTCATCCCGAAGCAAAGCGAGGAACCCCCTGACTCTTGGCAATAACCTACCAAGGAGATCCCTCACTACGTTCGGGACGACAATACATTGTCACCCCGAAGCAAAAGCGAGGGATCTCCTGAGTCTTGGCAATAACCTACCAAGGAGATCCCTCACTACGTTCGGGACGACAATACATTGTCACCCCGAAGCAAAAGCGAGAGACCTCCTGAGTCTTGGCAATAACCTCACTAAGGAGATCCTCACCACGTTCGGGACGACAATACATTGTCCCCCCGAAGCAAAAGCGAGGGACTTCCTGAGTCTTGGCAATAACCTCACTAAGGAGATCCTCACTACGTTCGGGACGACAATACATTGTCCCCCCGAAGCAAAAGCGAGAGACCTCCTGAGTCTTGGCAATAACCTCACTAAGGAGATCCCTCACTACGTTCGGGACGACAATACATTGTCACCCCGAAGCAAAAGCGAGAGACCTCCTGAGTCTTGGCAATAACCTCACTAAGGAGATCCTCACCACGTTCGGGACGACAATACATTGTCCCCCCGAAGCAAAAGCGAGGGACTTCCTGAGTCTTGGCAATAACCTCACTAAGGAGATCCTCACTACGTTCGGGACGACAATACATTGTCATCCCGAAGCAAAAGCGAGGGACCTCCTGAGTCTTGGCAATAACCTCACTAAGGAGATCCCTCACTACGTTCGGGACGACAATACATTGTCATCCCGAAGCAAAGCGAGGGACCTCCTGAGTCTTGGCAATAAACTCACTAAGGAGATCCCTCACTACGTTCGGGACGACAACATGCCGTCATTCTGTAACTTCAATCTGTTTACCGCGTGCGGACAAATAACGGGCTTCCATTTCAACATCAATATACCGATCTGTGGTTACACTAGAGCTGTGACCTGCATCATCGCGCACATGTTCTCGCGGCCTAGTCTTCACATCTTCCGAAATGCCCGTATGCCTTAACCAATGCACCGTCGCTGCAGCTAAATTATCTGCTTCTTCTGTTAGGCCTTTAAGACGCAATTCTTCGGCGGCTAAATCATAGCAAAGTTGCACTAAACGGCGAATGGGGGCAGTATCACTCATTGGGCCTGTACCTTTAATTTTGGGGAGAAGCGGAGAATTATCAGAAGGAGAAGGCAGTGGGGTTAATCCTAAAAACATGCGCCAACGCACAAGGCTTTCAAGCATGGCTTCACTGACAGCGATCCGGCGCTCCTTATTCCCTTTGCCCACTGTTGTAAACCACCAATAGCCATTGCTGTCTTTGGCAAAATCATTCATGGTTGGAATCCATCGGTCACTTGCTGCCAGTTCGGAGATTCGCAAGTACATCCCAAAAAGCATGCTTAGAATAAAACGCGTGCGCTCATGTTTTTCAGGATTTTCAGCTGCTAATTTTTCACTTGCACTAAGGACGGCATCCCATTGCCGCAAACTCAATCGCCTAATCGGTGCATTGTGTTGATGTTTACGAATAAATTTACTTTTTTGGCGAATTAAAGCAACTGGATTCGACGCTAGGTATTCTTCGGCAATTAAAAAATTAAACAACGTGCTTAAGATAGCAAAAATTTCCTGCACAGCACCTTGTGACAGACTAAACTGGTCAATGGAGGGTGAGGCGCCTTCTTTCCTGGCCGATTTGCTTATGGTAGCAACAAAAGGGCGCCATTCTTCATTCGGCACACGCTTTCCTTCTTTCTCAATAAAACGGGGCACTTTTTTAAGGCTAATCCAGCTTTCGGGCGGGTTTTGGCAAAAGCGGACAAATTGCTCAATGTCTTCACGTTTGAGTGCCGTGAGACAAACTTTTTTGATGTTCCAGCACCATTGGAGGAGTCGTTCTGTTTCACGGCGATAGCTGTTAAATGTGCCCTGGCTTCCTACGTAACTCTTAAGAAAATTGAGGCAATGATAAAAATCTGTTTGGAATTGAGGATGGGGGAGAACAACGTTCTCCATGTTTTTATGCAAGTGGTCTAGATTGTCAAACAGTGGTAAGAGTTTTAATTTCATGAATAAAATAGGGTAATAAACTTGCATCAATGCTAGCTTACTCCCTCTAAGTACAGCAATATTTTTATTAGCCTAAGCGAATTAGCAGCAAATATTATTATTGTCTCCTAAAATTTATCTACTCAGGGTTATTGACCTCAAGTAAAGCTCCGAGTATCATTTGCGCTCTGTCCTTGGGACGGGTTTAAAAACGGGGTGTAGCGCAGTCTGGTAGCGCGCCTGCTTTGGGAGCAGGATGTCGGGAGTTCGAATCTCTCCACCCCGACCAAAATTTTTTGCGCCCGTAGCTCATCTGGATAGAGCATCGGCCTTCTAAGCCGAGGGTAGCAGGTTCGAATCCTGCCGGGCGTGCCAGCCTTAGAGCAGATTCTCCTCACAGTTAAGGGTAAATGATGGTGGGCGTAGCTCAGTTGGTAGAGCCCCGGGTTGTGATCCCGGTTGTCGTGGGTTCGAGTCCCATCGCTCACCCCAGATCTCCTTAAACTGGCCGTTTTTGCATAAGATTCACTCCGAGTCTTTACAAGATAGGCTTACTGTTCGATAATTCCACCCTGTTTTGCGAAAGTGGCGGAACTGGTAGACGCGCTGGATTTAGGTTCCAGTGGGGTAACCCGTGAGAGTTCGAGTCTCTCCTTTCGCACCATTTTATGACAATATCCGAGAGGTGACTAGATGCAAGTTTCTGTTGAGACCTTGAAAGGTTTGGAGCGTAAAGTAACGGTTTCAGTGCCCACCGAAAAAATAGAGGAAGAAGTGAGCCTTCGTCTCCACAATCTTGCCCGCAAAGTAAAAGTAGATGGTTTTCGTCCTGGCAAAGTACCTATGCATGTCGTAAAAAGCCGATTCTCTAACAGTGTTCGCGAAGAAGTTGCCAGAGAAATGGTACAATCTACCTTATTTGAAGCATTGCAAAAAAACGAGTTAGTGCCTGCAGGTATGCCGACTGTTGAGCCTGAGAAAATTGAGTCCGGTAAAGACTTCAGATACACCGCATTTTTCGAAGTATTCCCAGAAATTAATATTACAGAATTAAACCAAGATGAAATCGAAGTCATTCGTGCGGAAGTTAAGGATAGCGACGTAACTGATATGCTGGAAAAATTGCGTGAGCAAAATAAAGAATGGCATGAAGTTTCACGCGCTGCTGCAAAAGACGATAAAGTCATCATTGATTTTGAAGGATTTATCAATGATAAAGCCTTTGAAGGAGGCAAAGCCGAAGGGTATGAAGTGATTATCGGGTCTGGTTCAATGATCCCAGGTTTTGAGGATGGGCTGATAGGTGGGAAAAAGGATAAGCAATTTGATATTAAAGTCACTTTTCCAGAAAATTATGGTCATCAAGAATTAGCCGGTAAAGAAGCAACATTCAAAATCACCATACACCAAGTGCTAGAGGGAAAATTACCGTCTTTAGATGATACTTTTGCTGAGAAATTCAACATCACCGAAGGTGGTATGGAAGCGCTGAAAAAAGACATTAAAGAAAATATGGTGCGTGAGCTCGAGCGCCGCGTTAATGCGATGAATCGTGAACGCATTTTTGATAAGCTACTGGCCGTCAACCAATTTGAGTTACCTAATGCATTGATTGACAAAGAAATTGAACATTTAAAGCATGACATGTACCATCGGCTTTTCGGTCATGAACATTCTGATCATGAGCAAATTCCTGACTTCCCTCGTGCTTTGTTCGAAGATCAAGCAAGAAGAAGGGTTCATTTAGGTTTGCTTTTTTCTGAGTACGTAAAAAAACATGAGCTTGTTGCTGATAAAGCCAGAGTTGATGCCATGATTGAAAAATTTGCTAGTGCATACGAAGATCCTGATTCGCTTCGAAGATGGTATCAAGAAAGCAAAGAGCGTGTGGCAGAAGTTGAAGCATTGGTGATGGAAGAAATAGTTGCCGAAAAAATCAGCGAAAATGCGAAGCTCGTCGAGAAAGAAATGAATTATGATGCAGTAATGAATCCCACTAAGGAAAGTGAGGCGAAAGGAGAGTAAATAGATGGGTTATTCAGACAATGTGATTAGAAATGCCAGTGGTTTGATTCCGATGGTTGTCGAGCAAACCGCAAGAGGCGAACGTTCCTATGATATTTATTCAAGGCTTTTGAAAGAAAGGATAATCTTTCTTCTAGGCGAAGTCGAAGACCATATGGCGAATTTGGTTGTTGCCCAACTCTTGTTTCTGGAATCAGAAAATCCTGAGAAGGACATCTCCTTGTATATTAATTCGCCTGGTGGTGTGGTGACAGCCGGACTCGCAATCTATGACACAATGCAATTCATCAAGCCTGATGTTAGTACGCTGTGTATCGGGCAGGCAGCAAGCGCTGCAGCACTTTTGCTTTGTTCTGGTGCTGAAGGTAAGCGTTTTTGCTTACCGAATTCCCGTGTCATGATCCATCAGCCATTAGGTGGTTATCGAGGGCAGGCTTCTGATATTGAAATTCATGCACGAGAAACATTAGCTGTGCGTGAGCGGTTGAATAGTATTATGGCTAAACATACTAAAAAAACGCCCGATCAAATCATGCGGGATACTGACCGTGATAATTTTATGAGTGCCACCCAAGCCTGCGAATATGGTTTAATAGATAAAGTTCTTTTCGATCGTGAAGCCATGGCTGCGTCTGAGTAATAGGATTGCCAATCTGTTATAATTAATGACAGGTTGGTAATTTTACTGGCTTTATTATTTCAATTGTCTAAAATTTTACTAGAGTATTTAGTTTAGCTAGTTAGCAGGGTAATAGCTCCCTTGGAGGAAGATAACTCGGTATTTTAGGTCCAAATTCAGTCGAGGTTGCACACGCAACACAACGGGCTCCGCATACATCAATGTGAGCCGCCCTGTTTTTCACGGGAACAAGTTTTTAAGATGTATTCAGCGTGCAAGTTCGGCTAGTAAGGGTATCTCCTTATACCAAGTAAGTTGTTGCTCTAGCAGTAAAGAAGGGGTTTGTAGATGAGTAGAACCGGTAACGGCGATGGCGATAAAGTTTTATATTGTTCATTTTGCGGAAAAAGTCAGCATGAAGTAAAAAAATTGATTGCTGGTCCATCTGTTTTCGTTTGTGACGAATGTGTTGAGTTATGCAACGACATTATACGTGAAGAGACTCAGGATACCCCGGAAGAAACTGAAACCCGCCTACCGACGCCTAAAGAAATCTCCAATTTTCTTGATGAATATGTAATAGGCCAACCACATGCCAAAAAGGTATTATCTGTTGCTGTTTATAATCATTACAAACGATTACAGCATAAAACAGAAGATGGCATCGAGTTAGGCAAAAGCAATATTCTGCTTATAGGGCCTACAGGGAGCGGTAAAACGCTACTTGCACAAACGTTAGCTCGATTGTTAAATGTGCCGTTTACCATGGCCGATGCGACTACTCTAACTGAAGCCGGTTACGTGGGCGAGGATGTAGAGAATATTATCCAGAAACTACTACAAAAATGCGATTATGATGTTGATAAGGCGCAGCAGGGAATCGTATATATCGACGAAATTGATAAAATTTCGCGCAAATCAGATAACCCATCGATTACCCGTGATGTTTCAGGCGAAGGTGTACAGCAAGCGTTATTAAAATTAATAGAGGGCACTATCGCTTCCGTACCGCCACAAGGTGGGCGTAAACATCCACAGCAAGAATTTTTGCAGGTCGATACTTCAAACATTCTGTTTATTTGCGGAGGCGCTTTTGCTGGGCTTGACAAGATTATTCGTGAACGAAGTGATAAATCGGGTATAGGTTTCTCAGCGCAATTGAAAAATCAGAAAAATCCTAAGGATATAGAAAAAATCCTTGAACAACTTGAGTCTGAGGATTTAGTAAAATATGGGCTAATTCCAGAATTCGTGGGAAGGTTACCGGTTGTCACCACACTTCATGAATTAAGTGAAGATGCGCTGGTCGATATTCTTACTCAGCCTAAAAATGCACTCACCAAGCAATTCCATGCCTTATTTAAAATGGAAAATGTTGAGCTTGAATTCCGTGAAGAAGCACTGCGCATGATAGCTAAAAAAGCACTTGAAAGAAAAATAGGTGCTCGAGGATTACGTGCGATCCTTGAAAATATTCTTTTAGACACCATGTATGAATTACCTTCTCTTGAAGGGGTTAAAAAAGTGGTGATTGATGAAAATGTCATTAATAACACGAGTAAACCCATCCTTATCTATGAAGGTGAGGAAGGCAAACAAACTGCTGCTGGCGGAAGGGAATAGTAGGATCTGTTTTCTACTACCTCGGCCAAAATAGCTGGATTTTTTAGGTTCCGATGCTCAGATACTGCGTTTCGGTGCCTGAAACCAGGCTATTTGGGCTCAAGCTAGTGAAGTAAATGGGTTCTGAAGTCGCTCGCAGTGGTTGCTTGCAAAAAATTCAACTGAATGGCTGTGCTATTTTCTCATAGGATTATCGTTTTGAATAAGGGCTCATTATGTCTAGCGAAAGCGAAAATGAAATCATGCCGTCTGAAAAGGAAGTAATGTCACCGCTACCCGTATTACCTCTTCGGGATGTTGTGGTGTACCCTCATATGGTCATTCCTTTGTTTGTTGGTCGGGAAAAATCCATAAAAGCGCTGGAAGCTTCGATGGTGGATAATAAACAGATTTTTTTAGTTGCTCAGCGAAAATCCTCCAACGATGATCCCGGTGTTGATGACGTGTTTAACGTTGGAACTGTTTCCAGCGTTCTACAATTACTAAAGCTTCCTGATGGTACAGTAAAAGTACTTGTTGAGGGGGAACAACGCGCTCGTGTTAAGTCTTATAAACTAGAGCAGGGTTTTCTCGAGGCGGATCTGGAACCAATTGAAGAAACAAACGAAACATTAAAAGAGCAGGAAATCGAAATTTTAATGCGCTCATTGATGTCTCAGTTTGAACAATACATTAAGCTCAACAAAAAAATACCACCTGAGGTGTTAAGTTCTTTAGCCAGCATTGAAGAACCGGGCCGTTTGGCAGACACCATTGCTGCCCACTTAAGTTTAAAAGTTGATGATAAGCAAGAATTACTTGAGACCATCGATATCGGTACTCGTTTGGAACGATTAATGGCTGCTATCGAGGGCGAAATCGATCTGCTCCATGTGGAAAAACGGGTGCGTGGACGAGTTAAACGCCAGATGGAAAAAAGTCAAAGGGAATATTATCTAAACGAACAAATTAAAGCGATACAAAAAGAGCTAGGCGAGCTTGGTGAAGAAGGCAACGAAATTGAACAATTAGAAGCTTCGATTAAAAAAGCAGGAATGCCAAAAGAAGCTAAAGAAAAGTCTTTATCTGAATTGCAGAAATTAAAGCTGATGTCACCGATGTCGGCTGAGGCGACAGTAATCCGCAATTACTTAGATTGGATGTTGAGCGTTCCTTGGAAGAGGAAGAATAAAATTCAGTTTGATTTACGCAAAGCGGAAAAACTCCTGGATAAAGAGCATTACGGCCTTGAGAAAGTTAAAGAACGCATTATCGAATACCTTGCGGTACAACAGCGGGTAAAACGGTTGAAAGGCCCAATCTTATGCTTGGTAGGGCCTCCGGGGGTAGGTAAGACCTCTTTAGGACAATCCATTGCTAATGCGACCGGTAGAACCTTCATCCGCATCGCCTTAGGTGGGGTAAGGGATGAAGCAGAAATCCGTGGCCATCGACGCACCTATATTGGCTCTATGCCGGGTAAAATCATCCAAAAATTGTGCAAGGCAGGGGTAAAAAATCCGCTGATCATGCTTGATGAAGTCGATAAAATGGCTATGGATTTTCGCGGGGATCCTGCTTCTGCCCTCCTCGAGGTGCTTGATCCCGAACAAAACCATACGTTCAATGACCATTACCTTGAAGTTGATTATGACTTAAGTGATGTCATGTTTATTGCAACTGCGAATTCGCTGGAGATTCCAGCCCCGTTGCTAGACCGAATGGAAGTTATTCGTTTAGCGGGTTACACCGAAGACGAAAAAATACACATTGCGACAAGTTATTTGGTACCAAAACAGCTCGTGCTAAATGGACTTAAACCAGAGGAAATTAGCATCGGTGAGAGCGCTATTCGCGAGATTGTCCGTCATTACACGCGTGAAGCAGGCGTACGTAATTTAGAACGTGATATCGCCAGCATTTGCCGTAAAGTAGTGAAAGAAATCTTAACAGGTAAGCGAGTCAAAAAAGTCGCTGTTTCGCGCACTAATATCGAGAAATACCTTGGCGTGAAAAAGTTCCGCTACGGTCTTGCCGAAGAGTTCGATCAGGTGGGTCAAGTGACAGGCCTCGCTTGGACCAGTGTTGGAGGAGAGCTGCTCACTATCGAGGCATCGATGATGCCGGGTAAGGGCAAAACGACACACACAGGCCAATTGGGCGAAGTGATGCAAGAGTCTATTCAGGCAGCGATGACGGTGGTTAGAAGCCGCGCGAAGTCTTTTGGCCTAACAGACGATTTTTATGATAAAAATGATTTTCACGTCCACGTCCCAGAAGGGGCAACACCTAAAGATGGCCCAAGTGCGGGTATTGGCATGTGTACCGCTCTTGTTTCTGTGGTCACACAAATACCCGTGCGCGCTGATGTTGCAATGACCGGTGAAATTACTTTGCGTGGCCAGGTCCTTCCGATAGGTGGTTTAAAGGAAAAACTCCTTGCTGCGCACCGCGGTGGAATTAAGCATGTGATCATTCCTGAAGAAAATCGAAAGGATCTCGAAGAGATTCCAGACAATGTCTTAAGGAAACTGACCATTCATCCGGTAAAAACCATTGAAGAGGTGCTAGCGCTCGCACTACAACGAAGTCCTATCGTAAAATCCGCTGAATCGACTCCCTCTGAGGTTATTTCTCGAGGAACTTCGAAAAAAAGTAAAAATAAAGATTTACACGCCCATTAATACCGGGTATATTTCACACCGTTGCCCGCTGCTGGCGGGCGATGCAAGGAAGTGACTGCTTGACTGAGGTAGATGATTTTGTTCTAATCACCTTGGATAAGGAAGAATAACTGATTAGGGGAAAAGATGAATAAGAGTGAATTGATTGAAGCAATTGCAAGTGGCTCAGGCGTAACAAAAGCAGACGCTAGTCGAGTTCTCGAAACTTTTATGATGACCGTCACTGATGCACTCAAAAGAGGCGATCAGGTTGTGCTGCCAGGCTTCGGTTCTTTCTCCACTGGCAATCGTTCTGCGCGTACCGGCAGAAACCCGCAGACAGGAGCAACAATTGAAATTAAAGCTTCAAGAGTTGCTAAATTTAAAGCAGGTAAATCTTTAAAAGAAGCTGTACAGGAAGGCTAAGTTTTTTGGGTGCTTAGCTCAGCTGGGAGAGCATCGCCCTTACAAGGCGAGGGTCGCAGGTTCGATCCCTGCAGCACCCACCAAGAATAGGAGTGGTAGTTCAGCAGGTTAGAATACCGGCCTGTCACGCCGGGGGTCGCGGGTTCGAGTCCCGTCCACTCCGCCAGATTAACGCGCCGAAGGGCGCGTTTTTTTTATCAGCTGTGTTTAAAGTAGTAGATCAAGTCCCCCTTATGTTGGCCTTGGCACAAAGTCAGATTTGAGCCCAGGTTGTAAGGAACTTTTTCTAAAACCGCTGGCATAAGTTGTGCTAAATAGGGCTGTTCCTCAATATGGAGCTGGTCTATTGCTGTTAAATCGAGATTTTCTTGCGAATTGACCAATATGGAACTTCGAACATGTTGCAGAAGCTGAACGAACGCATACAGGGTATTATAGCCTGGGTAGTTATTATTCTGATTGCTGTTACCTTTACCTTATTCGGAGTAGACTATTACATGCAATTCCATCAAGCTTCGGATGTCGAAGTTGATGTGAATGGACATCCGATTACTAAACAGGTTTTTGAAGTCAATTATCGCCGGATTCGTCAACAGCGTGACCCTTCTCAATTGACTGCTGCCAGTGAATCAGCGCTTAGAAAGCAAGTGCTCACTGCCATGATTACAAATGAAGTCAGTGTGCAAGCAGCCAGAAATGCAGGTTTTGAAGTGAGTAAAGAGCAAGCTGATGCTGCCATACTTAGCATTCCGCAATTTCAGCAAGATGGCCACTTTTCTCCCGAACGATACCAGCAAGCGTTAAGCGGTGCTATGTTTACCCCTGAATCATTTCAAAATGAAGTAAGACAAGGTATGTTGCTCAATCAACAACGCTTTGCATTCATTGGTACTGCGTTTGCCTTACCCAACGAAATTAAACGGTTCGTTAAGCTCTACATGCAAACCAGAGACTATGATTATTTAGAGATTCCCGCTTCTCTCTTCATGAAAAATAATCAAATTTCTGATGCGGCGATCAATGACTATTACCAGCATCATCAAAAAGAATTTTTGTCACCAGAAAAAGTAAGTATCGATTACGTTCGTTTATCTACCCAGCAAATCAAAGATAAAATTCAAATTACCCCTGATGACATAAAACGTTATTATGACGAGAATAAGGATAATTATCTTACACCTGCACAATGGCAAGTAGCACATATCCTTTTTGCAGTGCCAGAGGATGCTTCGGATGAGACACAAAATCAGATAAAACAAAAAGCGGATGAGACGTACCAAGCATTACAAAAAAATCCTACACAATTTAACGAGTTCGTAAAAACAAATTCTGATGATAAATTGTCAATCGCTAACCAAGGATTGCTTCCCTGGTTGGTTGCCGGTCAATCAGGTTTCGATAAAACATTGGCTAATCTAACCCAGCCAGGACAAATCTCACCTCCAGTGAAATCACCCCACGGTTATGAAATTTTTAAACTGGTTGCCTATAAACCTGCTACAGTAAAACCTTTAGCAGAGGTTGAGTTCAGTATTAAAGAGCAATTGCTCGCGGATCTTGCTCAGACTCAGTATGCCCAAGCTTTAGAGCAACTGAGTGATTTAAGTTATCAAAGCCCGGACTCTTTGGCGCCTGTTTCTGATGCTTTAAAGCTGCCAGTTGAGCACACCGAACCTTTTTCGCGTCAAGGTGGAAGCACAGAGTTAACTAAAAATAAACAAGTCGTCAATGCTGCGTTTAGTCATGATGTGTTGAATCTTGGCAATAATAGCGACCCAATTCAAGTGGACAACGACAGTGTGATCGTTCTGCGTGTGAATCAGCACCTGCCTGCAGCCGAAAAACCATTGGCCGAGGTCAAAGATTTTATTGTAAAAAAACTCGCTCTATTGAATGCTGAGCAGCAAGCAAAACAATTGGGTACCGAGTTGCTGTCTGATAAAGAAGATGAAAGCCAGCAAGAGAAATTAATGCAAATGAACCAACTGCAATGGCATGAGGTAGAGAAGGCCACTCGCGATACAGATAAAGCGGAGCCTGCCATCAACGATTTAGCTTTTAGCCTGCCACGGGTAAATAGCCGTGATGGCCGTAGCTTAAATAATGGCAATTATGTGATTGTGCGTTTGAAGCAAATCAATGATGGCGAATTGGAATCATTAGATAAAGAGCAGCAGGCAAGCATCGCTCAACAAATTGAATCGAGCTATGGGGTAATGGATTATGATTTATACATCAATGATCTAGTTCAGACTGCAAAAATTGGAAAACCTAAGTAGTAAGGGGGTTAATAATGGCAGGTATATTTACCAGCAACTTGCTCGCTCAGCTTCAGTTAAGCTTAGTGAAAGACTATCAACAATTTCTATCTGAACATAAAACCTACGAAGAAATTTGTTCCCTTTTGCGTTCCAAGCTTGATTGTATTATAATCAAGATAGTTCATTGTATAGTCTTGAACCTTCCGAGAAACTTAAAGCCTACACGGTACTTAACACTTTTTTAGCAGCCTGTCCCCAATATTTAGAGCATGAGGGTTATAGGCCTCCATTGGTCTACCGACCGATAATTGAAATCCGTCTCGTAGAAGATTATCGAAGACATTCTCATTACTGTTATTGCCCAACTAATGACTTTATTTTCTATTGGTTCATGCTCGATGCCTTGTCTTACCATCATCACCATGGACCATTTGTTGACGTTGGAGGCATCGGAGGTCACCACCATGGCCATCCAAACTCAGGGTTTTCTGGTGGTGGTGGCAATGATGAAAAGAAAGCTCAACTTTGGGCGGTTCTTGCCATAATCGCGCTTGCACTGATCGGGATTGTCTTGACCACTGTCGCGTTAATTTTTCTTTTTAGGGCCTTTGCTGATAGTATGGAACGCTTGTGGCATAACGAAGGAATTCGCCAAGCCCTTGTTTCCATGCTCAGCATGGCTGCATTCGGTGCTGCATCTGGTGTACTCACGTTTTTCTTCCTTACTGCCCCTCTCACCACACTTGCTTTAGCGGCTGGAATTACCAACCCTGTAGGCCTCATTGTTTTAAGTATTATTTGCTTATCCCTTATCGGTGCTTTTGCAGGGAATTTACTTATTAATGCATTTCAAAATTATATAATTAAAATTGCTAATCCGGATGCGCTGGATCCTGCGGATCCTCATCGTTATACGCTCGATGAGGAAGAGTTAAGAGAGGCGAATCTTGACCCAATAAAAGTAAACTGTGCTATCGCTACCCTTCGTCAACAACTAGGTAAACAAAGCGTTCCTAATTGGTTTTCGCGAAGTAGAGAGAAGCAAGAAATTTTAAACACGATAAGGCAATTGCGTCGTGGTGAACTGTCTGAAGTGGATATAGAAATCGATAAACAAACCTTCCGCTTCAATTTGCGTCCTTTCCCACAACCTGTTGTGTACGTTCACCAGCATCCATCTATGATGCCATCAGCACCGTCGGACGGGTTTGGTATTATACCGCCGCCGGTTTATGGTCACCCCTCTGAGAGGGTCCCATCGACTGGATACCCGCAATACCCTACTTTCTATGCACAACCAGAACAGTATACCTCACCAGTGCAATTTCCTACTCCGATGGCCTCAGGTTATCCGCCTGTTCAACCAGGCTATCCTGGTGTCCAACCCCCATATACTCCGGTTGAAGATCCGTATGCGCACCATGGCTATACACATCCCAATCCTATGGGTCAACAATTCTAATAAAGTTAACGTGGGTCATCTTGACCCACATTTGCCATAGCTGAGTCATTCATCATTGTTATCTTCTTAGATCCAGTCAGTAAACTGAGTCGCGACCCGGTGCTGTCAGGTTAAGAAATTTTGTCTTTTGAAAAGGAACGACAACTCTCGCCCGCGATAACTTTTTGTTGTCCCGCGATTGGTTCGCGGGATTTAAGAAATGTTGATTTTTTTCTTTATTCAATGAGGCTTATTGATCGCTGCTACCTTAGTTGAGTTGAAAACTGCTATCTGCATGGTCATCGCAAATATCTTTACTATCCGGAAACCTGGCTTTTTTTTCGTTTTTATTATTAAAGAAATCAAAACTTTTCTTAAGGGTTTCGGGACTCATGATTGGCTTATAGGCAATTTTTAAGTTGATATGCGGATACTGTTCTAATTTCTTCTGGATCATAAGCAGTTCTTCCGCAGAAAATCCATTACAGATAGTTATTTTCTTTAGAGTTCTATTATTTTTCTCGATTAAAGCGAGCAAGGTTTTTAGGTTTGTATGATTGTTAGACGGGATGAAATCGTAAATAACAATACTCTCCAGTCTAAGTTCCATTTCATTTAACATGGTAAGTGCATCTGCAAATTGTTCTTTTTTCTCAGTGGGAGGACAAAGGCTTGGAGAAAGCACATCGATGATGCTTAGATATTTTACTCCTCCGAATATTGAATAATCGAAAGGAGTATCTTGCTCAGCCTTCTTTTTTTTCCATTGATGAACGGTTTGTTGTAATGTAGGTGAATTTTCTTCCCAGTTCGTATTAAGGGCTAATTCAACGGCGTGTTGACTCGAGAAAATAGGGGCTAACTCGTCTTCCTCCATGTTATGAAAGAGAGAAAAACCAGATGGTTGTATTCCGACCTTTCCTGTTTTTTCTTGTGACTTGCCAAAACTATCCGCCCTTTTATCGTCGTATAAGTGATCAGTCGATTTCTTTTGTTCAGAAAAAGAGGGCATTTTTTTGAATGTGTTGGTGAAGCGGAGTTTTGGTCTTTCAGTCAAGTTGTTAATATTATTTAAGGATGGATTGATTTGCTCTCGCCCCGTTTGGGTATCCTCTCCTTCGGATTTGGAGTTTCCTGAAGAGATAGCTAATTTTGGAGGATTATTGCTTTTTTCGGTTGTATTTTTTTTCGAAGGGTTACTCATGAATGCTCCTTAATGATCGTTTTTGATTTGACTCACCAAAAAAGAGATAGAAAAGTAATTCTGCTCTGAGTGGCGGAGTTGCGTGTATCAAAATATCATGAAGTCGAGTAACTAAGTAGTTTTTTGAACAAGCAATTTTTATAAAAATTGTTCTATAACCTGCTGATTTTTTTCCAAACTATGGCGAAATAATGCTCTGGAAAAGCGATCTGGTATTGGTTGCGGCGTTTGACCCAATAACACGGATTTGAATAAGATCCAATATTGGGTCAGACGACTCTACCTATAAATTAATCCATCTTCCCCAAATCGGACATTGCCACAGCATGATAACCGGCATCCACGTGAACCACTTCCGCAGTAATTCCTGAAGCTAAGTCGGAGCAGAGGAAAGCGGCAGTATTACCCACTTCTTCCGCGGTGACATTACGCTTCATAGGAGTAGTGTTGGCATAGGCAGTTTGCATTTTACGGAAATCCTTAATGCCTGCAGCTGCCAAGGTTTTAATTGGGCCTGCGGATATTGCGTTGACGCGAATCCCACGAGGACCTAAGCTTGCAGCCAAATAGCGTACAGACGCCTCTAAACTGGCTTTGGCAATACCCATGACATTGTAATTAGGTACTGCCTTTTCAGCGCCATAATAGCTAAGTGTTAAAATTGATCCTTGTGTATCTTGCATCAGGGGTAGGGCAGCTTTAGCAAGGCCGATTAAGCTGTAGGCACTGATGTCATGCGCAATATGGAAACCCTCGCGATGCACACTATCAATAAAATCACCACTAATTTGGTCAGCCGGGGCGAAAGCAACGGAATGAATAAGAATATCCAATTTATTCCAATGGCTCCCCAATTGTTCAAAAACAGCTTGAATATCAACATCGCTGGCGACATCGCAAGGAAATGTTAAGTTGGAATTAAATTCGGCGGCCATCGATTCGACGCGGCCTTGTAATTTTTCATTTTGGTAAGTGAAAGCCAGTTCGGCGCCTTGCTCGTGAAATGCTTTAGCAATGCCATAGGCTATAGAGCGATTGCTTGCTAGGCCAACAATCAGTGCTTTCTTTCCGCTTAAAAATCCCATCGTTTTCTCCTCTAACCGTTTTTATGCTGCGCGAGTAACTCACGCATTTTAGCTTGAATCATATCAATGGCAATACGATTTTCTCCACCTCGCGGAACAATGATGTCTGCATAACGACTGGAAGGCTCAATGAATTGTAAGTACATTGGTCTGACAGTTGTTTCATATTGATGGACAACGGATTCAAAGGAACGCTGGCGTTCAACGACATCTCGTTTCAAGCGGCGAGTTAAACAGACATCCAACGGCGTAGACATAAAGATACGGATGTCCATGATTTCACGCAATGCTCTGTCCGTGAATAACAGAATCCCTTCAAGTACTATAATGGCATGCTGGCCTACACGACGGGTTTCGGATAGGCGGATATGCTTTGAATGGGAGTAGATAGGAATCTCAACCGAATCCCCTTGTTGCAGTTTACGCAGATGGTCACAAAGGAGTGCATGATCAAATGCATCAGGATGGTCGTAGTTAATTTTCTCTCTTTCAGTGAAAGGGAGATGACTATTGTCTTTATAATAAGCATCTTCCGAGATGACAACGACTTGTTCAGAACCCAATTCGGTAACAATTGTGTTAGCTAGAAGACTTTTCCCAGAAGCAGAAGGACCAGAAATCCCGATAATAATTGTTTGTTTGTTCATGACGCCACTATTCGAAATTTTGTGCAAATGGTAAGGCTTTACGGTGATAAATTCAATTCGTTTCTTCTTTTTGCCGCTTAAGAAGAACATATAAAGCACCTTCACCGCCGTCACGTGCTAAAGCACTGTGAAAAGCTAAAACCTGTGGAAATTGGGTGAGCCATCGATTAACCAGGTTTTTTAACACAGGTGCTTCACCTTTATGACTGCCTTTACCATGAATAATTAAAAGGCTCCTATGGGCTAATGCAAATTGCTGCCCAATAAATTTAACCAATGCTTCCTTTGCATCATCCGGTTTTAAGCCGTGTAAGTCCAATTTTGCCTGCCAAGGAATTTTCCCTGTTTTTAATTCCCTTAACCGTTTATTAGGAAGAGGAGAACTAGTATAAGACAATATTGTGTTCGCTTGGACTTCCTCAGCATAATAATCAGAAAGATAAACTGTAGTTGTTTTGGTTACAGTAACGCTTTCCCGCTTACGGTTTTTGACTGTTGTAGACACTAAGCTAATCTTATCGTTTTTTTTTAGCGGCTTTACATCGCTCATCATTTTACGAAATAAAGCTTTGTCTTCTTCAGACAAAGAATCATCAGACATAAGGATTTTTATTCACCGAAAGCATATATAAATGATTATAACGCATTTAGAATGGGAAAAACGAAGAGGATGATGTTAAAAGACAAAGTCTCCAAATTAACGTACAATTTGTGGTAATTATGTTCTCTGCGTTAACATATTAGGCTTTGCAACATTTAAGGCAATTTATGAATGACACCTACGCAACATTAACAGCTCATTTTGAAACCATTGTTGATTTTCTCCGGTTTGGTGTAAGTCAAGCGCATGCATCAAATCTTTTCTATGGTCATGGAACCGATAATGCTTGGGATGATATGTTAGCATTGATTTTGGGAAGCTTATCTTTGCCTCTCGATTGCGATCCCTTGCTCTTACAAGCCCGTTTGACTTCTGTGGAGAAGCAAATGTTAGTCAATCGATTATCACGCCGGATTATTGAAAAGATTCCAGTGCCTTATCTTACTAATGAAGCGTATTTTTGTGATCTTGCTTTCTATGTGGATGAAAGGGTCTTAATTCCCCGATCGCCTATTGCTGAGCTTATCAAACAGCAGTTTTCTCCTTGGATAGACACAGATAGGGTGGAAAACATTCTCGATATGTGTACAGGTAGTGCTTGTATTGCTATTGCTTGTCACTATGCTTTTCCTGATGCGCTGATTGATGCGGTGGATATCTCCACCAGTGCTTTAGAGGTTGCGGCCATTAATCGGGAGCGCCACGGACTGCAAGATATTCTCACACTTATTGAATCTGATTGTTGGGTTCATGTACCTAAGAAGCAGTATGATTTAATAGTCGCTAATCCTCCTTATGTCGGTTCGGAAGAAATGCAGACTTTGCCTAAGGAGTATCTCCATGAGCCTCGTCTTGCTTTGGAAACAGATAATAATGGTTTAGCCATTGTTGAAAAAATTCTTGCAAAAGCCCATGATTACTTATCAGAGCATGGCATTTTGGTCGTTGAAGTGGGTAACAGTGAAGAGGCGCTTGTTGAGGCTTTCCCACAAGTTCCTTTTACTTGGCTTGACTTCGAATATGGCGGACACGGGGTATTTTTGTTGACGTACCAACAATTAAAAGCGCATTTTGCGCCTTAAGGCAACTAAATGAGTGGGAATACATTTGGAAAATTATTTACTGTAACAACTTTCGGTGAAAGTCATGGGACTGCACTGGGCTGTATAGTAGATGGTTGTCCTCCTGGTATGGCCTTATCGGAAGAAGACATCCAGCCATTCCTCGATAAGCGCAAACCTGGTCAGTCAAAATACACTACGCAAAGGCGTGAGGAAGATAAAGTCGAAATTCTTTCTGGGGTATTTGAGGGCTTAACCACGGGGACACCCATCGCATTACTGATTAAAAACAGCGATCAACGCTCGAGCGATTACGAGTCCATTAAGACCATTTTTCGCCCCGGGCATGCAGATTTTACCTATCAGCATAAATACGGACTTCGTGATTATCGTGGGGGGGGGCGGTCTTCGGCGCGAGAAACCGTGGCCAGAGTTGCTGCAGGTGCCATTGCCCGCCTTTATTTACAACGGGTCCTAGGCATTGATATTTTGGGTTATTTGCAGCAAATGGGTACTCTCACTTTGGATTTTGTTGATGAAGCAGAAATAGGTAATAACCCTTTTTTCTGTCCTAATCAGCATCAAATCCAAGATTTAGCTGCCTATATTGATCAATTGCGGCGCCAAGGTGATTCAGTGGGAGCCCGGGTAACAGTGATAGCGCGAGGCGTGCCAATCGGATTGGGTGATCCGGTTTTTGATAAACTAGATGCCACTTTGGCTTATGCGTTGATGTCGATTAATGCTGTAAAAGGTGTGGAGATTGGCGCCGGATTTGCGGCAGTTGCGCAATTAGGAAGTGAGCATCGCGATGAAATGACTCGGGAAGGGTTCCTTAGCAATAATGCAGGTGGGGTTCTCGGTGGAATTTCTACGGGACAACCTGTAGTTGTAAGCATTGCTTTGAAGCCTACGTCTAGTATCGTTAAGCCGGGTAAGTCAATTAATACCGAAGGTGAAGAGGTTACAGTGGTCACAAAAGGCCGTCATGACCCTTGTGTAGGCATTCGTGCAGTGCCTATTGCTGAAGCTATGATGGCTTTGGTGTTGCTCGATCATTATTTGCGCCATAAAGCGCAAAATAGGTAGGAAACTTTGACAATTCTACTATCTTGGCCGAAATGCCTTGATTTTCGAACATTGCAGCATACATGGGTAGGTGGGCGGCAAAGGACAGAAAATCCAGGGATTTAAGCTCAATCTAACGAATTGTTAACCTAGTATAGGTTTTAAATTTTTGGTAATCGAGGAGGTAATAATCCCACGGCTTTATGACTCAATAATCCGAGCCGCGCGTGTGAACAAGGGGATATAGGAGTGTCGCTTCTAATTCGCTCCCTCATAGTCGCAGCCCGTATTACCTTAACTTAATAGTCAGTGGGTAAATGCTTTTTCTCAATAAATGCTATCATCCTGAAAGGAAGATAAATAATTTGACCCCCTAGTTGAGGTAGTGATGAACAGACGACTCAATATTGCAATTGTTGGAGCAACTGGTGCAGTGGGTGAAACCCTGCTTAACGTATTGGAAGAGCGGGATTTCCCTGTCGATAAGATTTATCCTCTCGCCAGTCACCGCTCAGTTGGCAATACAGTGACATTTAATAAAAGCGAATTGGATGTGCTTGATTTAGCTGACTTTGATTTCAGCAAGGCAGATATTGCTCTATTTTCCGCAGGCGGAGCTGTATCTAAAGAGTACGCACCTATAGCAGCTAAGGCCGGTTGTATTGTGGTCGATAATACATCTTGCTTTCGCTATGACAATGATATTCCACTCGTTGTTCCAGAAGTTAACCCCCACCGAATTGCAGAATACAAAAATCGCGGCATTATTGCTAACCCGAATTGCTCTACTATACAAATGGTCGTCGCTTTAAAACCCCTACATGATGCAGTAGGAATCAGCCGTATCAATGTTGCAACGTATCAAGCGGTTTCCGGAACGGGTAAAAAAGCAATTGCTGAACTAGTTTCGCAAACGGGTGAATTGCTAAATGGTCGTCCGGCACGTCATTCCGTTTATCCATATCAAATTGCGTTTAATGTTTTACCCCATATCGATGAATTTCAAGAGAATGGTTACACCCGTGAAGAAATGAAGATGGTATGGGAAACAAAAAAAATCATGGAAGACGAATCGATTCTCGTGAATCCAACGACAGTACGTGTTCCAGTGCTTTATGGGCATTCTGAGGCCATTCATCTTGAATTAAAGGCGCCAATGACTGTAGAAGAAGCACGCAATTTGCTTTCAAAGGCGCCAGGAGTTAAATTAATAGATAATACGGCCAAATTGCAGTATCCAACACCAATTACTCATGCAATTGGCCATGATGAAGTTTTTGTCGGCCGCATTCGCAAAGACATTTCTCATCCCAATGGATTAAATTTATGGGTCGTTG
Source organism: Legionella micdadei (assembly GCF_000953635.1). Taxonomy (NCBI): domain Bacteria; kingdom Pseudomonadati; phylum Pseudomonadota; class Gammaproteobacteria; order Legionellales; family Legionellaceae; genus Legionella; species Legionella micdadei. The sequence goes on along the minus strand of NZ_LN614830.1, from coordinate 2,729,528 downwards.
CAGACAATATCCGTAAAGGAGCAGCGACAAATGCTGTGCAAATTGCAGAAATTCTGCAGCGTGAGTATTTATAATTTATACTTTATTTTATGAATGATTTTAATAGAACAGACATTGATTTTCCTACCCGATCACCCACAGGCAATCGGGGGGAATCCATATTGAAAGATGAAACTTGGCAAATGGAGAATCAGCGGCGCCTTGAGGAAAAAAATGGCCATCGCAAATTAGGGGTGAAAGTTCATGAGCGTGAGCATTATGAGCCCCAACAAGCAGCAGGTTTAGAAGAGGATTTACAAAACGGGATTAAAGAGCATCCTTTTTTGGACAATCCCTATTTTGATGGTATTGCTAATAATGAAAATCCAAACCCTCATCTGAGTACACGTGAGGTATTGACTAAATTCGAAAACGAACGAAGGGAACAGGATTTACAGCATAAATTGAAATTAGGGCTTGTGGCAGCACCAAAATTTAATCCTAATCCCAATCCTTAGGATCGCGCTAAATGACTATTGCTGATGATATAATTAGCTCCCGTATGCCGGATTTTGACCACTATTTGAGTCAAGGCGAATCTTTAGATGACATTGATGAGTACGGTTTCACGCCGCTTATCGAATGCGCGATTACCGGCCAAGTGAATATTGCTCAGCAGTTGCTTATGCGAGGGGTTAACGTCAATAAAGGTGATGTCACAGGGAGGACTCCCCTGCACTGGGCCGCTGATAACAACAACCTTGAGTTAGCCAGATTGCTTTTGCAGCATGGTGCCGATCCTAATGCATATACCAGTTCTGGCCTTTCTGTTTTAGTTTACCCTGTCCTAAGAGGTTATGATAATCTTAAGCATTTGCTTTATCAACATGGGGCAAAACTTGATTTTGCCCTTGATTTTATTAACGCTAAATTGCTAGGCCACCGCTACGAATTAAAGGGGTATGTCGATATCGTTAATGCTCAAAATGAATTTATTGAGCTTGACTACGAAGGCTTTATGCTTGAGTTCACTGTGGCTGTCGTCAAAGATTCCTTGCGGCGTTTTACCAGCAGCTACTCCACACGCCATTTGAGAGAACACTTTCCTTTTATCCATCCAATAATGGATGCTTTTGCTGCTGCAGGGGAATTACTAAAACTGCAACATAATCTCTCTTTGAATCTGGGGGAGACTAACAAACCCGTTCTTGCCCGCATACTGCAACAGTCACCGATGCTTATTCTACCCGCGGCAAGCCGTGGTCACGCGCTTGGTTTTATTCGGTATAACGAGTGGTGGGCTAAGATTGACCGGGGTGAAAATAGCCTTAAGGAAGGTACGGTGAATCTTTATCGTATCACCAATCCCAAAGCCATTGACGTACGCTTTCTACAGGAATTTCTTTACAAAAAACAACCCCGTCGTTATTTCCATCATGGAATCAATCAGAAATTGGGCCTGATCCCTTTTGCTAAAATGCCTATAAGTGCACAGATCACGGGTAATTGCTCATGGGCTAATGTGCAAGCCATTGTACCTGTTGCTTACGTTCTGCAGCAGCTTTCTGAAACCTCAGGCAAGGGATTTGATCCGCATACGGCGATGGCACTTTATGACGATTGGGTCGAATGGGATAAGGATCGTGCTCTGGATGAATGTATTCATCGTTTTTACTTGGCAAACCATATTCGGAAGGCAAGTTTTGCAGCAATGCTTGGAGCAGTGCTTTTTCAAGCCTGTGATTATGACAAAGCACAACATGTGAAGCGTGCTGAGAAAATTTTAACTATTCTTACTTTACCTGATTACTACTATATTCTAAATAGCTATCTCGATGCCTATTGCGTTAAGCGATTAACACGTCGGGGAAATAATTTACTTAAATTGCTCGATGATTGCGGAGTGAATCCCAATATTGGCATCACGCCGATTGCTACTGGTTTAAAAGAGTCAGAATAAAATCTTAAAATGTGATTTCTTTGCAAAGAACAAAAAATTAATAGGGTTATGGATCATTTAGGTAATGATCCATAACCCTATTAATGATCTAAAAGTGAGTTCTAGCAAAATACCAATGGAACTGTCTCATTGGCGTAGTCTTCACGCCCTTTTGGCGTGTACAGGTTTTGGTTTGTTTTAAGTGGGTTTGCAGAATAGAATTTTTGGCCATTGCAAAAAGTTTTCATGTCTTCACGCAGCAATTGTGTGTTCTGAAGCTCGCTTTGTTGAATTTTTTCGATAGCGTTATCTATGATTTTGCTAAGTTCGGGGAAGCTGGCTTTGATTTTTCCAAGCCCATTCAGTAATTGTTGTTCAAAATTACCCGATTTTTGGGGGACTAAATTGCGCTCAAAGATTGCGTGTTCATCAGAGTTATAGGTTTCGGTTTCGATGGTCCCATGAGCAAAACGTTGGACTCGCACTGTTTTTAAGACATTAGCAATTACCCTAAAAAACGCAGCTTGGTTGCTGGAAAAATCCTCATTGCCATGGGTTAAAATAAGGGTTTCTAATTCTTGTTCAAAGGTTTTGGCTGCATTTTCTTTGGCTGTAGTTAATGGTTCTTTAGTCCATTTTTTCTTTAGCGCACTGTTCTTATACCAAATTTGATACCATTGGGTTTGTCGTTGTTTATCAGCATTTAAATAATGAAATCCAGTTTGAAATATCTCAACCACTTCTTTTAATGAAGGCATTTATTACTCCTAAATAAATCACAAATAGATTAATGAAGACGGATACAATCAATTTCAGCTTCATTATAACTTTGAAAAATGGCTTAGAGGAAATTGTGAATCACTCTCTCCAAATTAGAGTGAAAAATGGAGAAAATCAACACTTTCGTATTTTCCATTAATCCGGGTTAAGGTAAATCCTACTATAATGTATATACAGTTTGTGTTACTAATTAGGTGTTTAATGCCTGATTTTCCCTATGAGACTCTGAATACCACTCAACATATTGATAGGACTGAATTCAAGAATAATAATGGAAAGAGTTATGAGTATTACATTACAAATGATGCCCCTTTTGCAATTTTTGAGTATCCCCAGACTGAATGGGCAGATCACACCGAACTTCAATCACCTTGGAAAATTCATTTAAATGTAAGTAAGGAGCAGGTAGCAGAAGCCTGGGACTTAATTCATCCTTTTTTGCTAGAGCAAGAAGTACCGAGTTTCAAAGTGAGCCGGTTAAGTAAGGCAGAGAATGCCGATGTTGCGGATTCAGCCATGGCGGAACGTGTCTCAGAAGGGGCTCAAATTACCATTTATATCCCTAAGGGAAAGGAGTACGAATATAATCAGCTGATTGCTCAGATTGAGCAAAAATTCTTGGAAAAGGGAATTCAACCGGGTCGATTTGCTGACAGTGATAAAAAGGTAGGTGTTTTTACCTCTGTTCGTGGAGCGGGTATTCCTGGGGATGAAATAACCCCCTATGTCGAAGCAACCCAAGCTACAAATTACAACCCCCATCATTTGGATGATCCTTTTGTTATGCAAGAGTCTAAGTTGGTAGCGCAATTTACTCAAGCGTTAGCTGGATATCTTACAGCAGAATACGCCAAGGGAAGAATTAGAACTGCGATCGGAAATAAAGATGCAGGGATGCTTACTCGATTGTTTGATAGGATGGAATTTGATGGAAATGAACTGTTGGCGAACACGAGAGCTGCAGCTGCGGCAGGCAATTTAGAAGGGTATTTAAGTCAATTTGCAAGAGGGTGTGCGCGACAGCTTTTTAATGATGATCTTAGCGATCTTCATCCAACAATCAAGGACGCGATTGGTACAGAAAATTATGACAATCTTATCCAATTATGCGGAACAAAAGAGGAGTTAGTCAAGAAAGTGCTTCAAGCCACGATTGCTTTGCATACCCAAATATTAACTTCGGCTTTTGAAAAAGAACAAGGCATGACAATGGAGGACGTAGATGCTGGTAAACGAATGACTGAAGAACAGAATGAAGCTTTTCGTAAATTAAGTGAACAAATTACGGTGCCCTCAGATAATTTTTTAGCCCGGCTAGATCCACAGGTATTGCTTCAAGAAAAATTTTCCGCCAAATCTACACCAGATTCAAATAATGAGGAAAAAGCGAAGGCGCTGGAAGAAATACAACATTTTCGCGACAAGGTTGTCGAGATTCAAACAAAATTAGATAACTATATTCGCTCGCTTCAAAAATGGGGAGTATTAAAGGATAAATCAGAAAAAAATGTTATGAATGGCGAAAAAATTAGTGAATTACAGAAGGTTAGTGCGGCCTTTGGAAATTTTGCTCAGAAATTGACAGACGATGTCGAAGGGATGGAGCTGAAGTTTGCCCTCCCAGGTACCACCCCAGAAACAATTAATGAGACACTGCAAAATTATAAAGAGAGGTATACACAGCAGATTGCGGGAGTTTGTTCCGGTATCAACATCACAATCTTCAATCCAAGAGAAAGACATTGGCTAGAGGAGTTCATTAATAGAGTTTATCAATCATTAAATTGGGGGGAATATGAATTTCCATGGAATAAAACGGCTAAAACAACAAAAGAGGCGCAAACTAGTCAGGATGTTTTGAAGTCATCCCTGGGTAAGGGTGAAGAGACTAAACCTGAACCAAGCGTTGATGAAACTTCTACTAGAGAGGAAAGTCCAGATGAAGAGCATCCTAATAACCCATCCGTCCCAGGAATGATGTAGATTCAACTATTGCCATTATGCGAATACCCATAAGGATTTCGTTTTTCTCCATTCGCCCTTTTTTCAAAGTGCTGATAATCTTGAACATCGTACCAGTCGCCACCCGAATCCCAGCCATATTGGGTAAAGAGTTTATAAATTAAACTTTCTTTCGTGATTTTTCCTGGGAAGGCCTCATCGCGATTAACAAAAGGCGTTCCGTTTTTGGGCAAAACAAGCGTTCCTTTTACATACGGATTGATTTGGGCGTTGATATCAATAGCGCGGCCATAGCTATGCTGAGAGTAAATGCCTGGTTGGCCAGTTACCTCTCTGCAATTAAATGCGCTGGTATTATTAGCTGTAAGGGCCGTATTGTCATCACCTTTAAAGGCTTCCATAGGCTCCATTTTGGCAATAGGGAATTTATTTAAATAAAGAATCTTAAAAATTTGCACAACCTCTTTTGCCAGGGATTTGTTTACAATTAAAACACCTTGATGGGTTTGATGATCAAACCCCCAATAACTTAAATGAAGGTAGCGTAGATCGTTTATGGGCACGGGACAACCTTTGTGCCAGGTGGATGCTTTCATGAGTTTTTCAAAATGAGGAGGGATAGTAGAGATTGAAAACGTATCCCCTTGGCTAGTTTTTGCTGAAACACTCAGAGAAATGCACAGAAAAATTATCAATAGACTGGATTGCTTTATCATCGGTTTTTATACAATTAGCGAGCTTGCAATATTCCAAATTTCTCCTTATTCAAGGTATTACAGCTCTTTAATTAACGGAGTAGGTTAGGTCGTTACCTTTTGGGTGCAAACGCCCCGACCTACTCGCCTTATCTTAAATTTCAAAGAACCGGGATCTCAAAAAAAGATCGCAATTCTTTTCTAAGTTAATATTACTCTTTATTCACCGACTCTTTTTTTTTACCCGTGTCGGATTTTAAAGGAACTACCCTGCCGCTTGATTGTTGACCAGATGGATTTCTTCGACGTTGAGGGCTATTTGTACGTTGTTGGCCTCCACCGGGGCGTCGGCGTCGACCAGCTTGATTCGATTGCCGTTTCTCCCCGCTGGCGCTTTGGCTGGGCAGTTTATGCGCAGTGACTTGAGTACTTTTTTCTTGTCGGCTCGGTTGTTCTGCAGCGGGTGTTGATTCAGAGGCTCCGCCAAACAAACTGGACCACAACCGCTTGATAAAGCTACTATGTGGGGCTTTGGGTGGTTGTTGTAGAGAAAAACTCTTAACTGCCGGCTCGTCATGTTTAGCTGCTTCTTGATCCGAGCGCACTATCGTTAATTCAGGTTGCTGAATTAGCGTGTAGCTTGGTTTTTTGTTCTTTCCGACATTGTCTTCTTTTAAGCGTACAATGTTGTATTGAGGCGGATGGAGGTAAGGATTCGCAATGACTAATACATTAACACCATGGCGCTTCTCTATATTCAGAATAAAATCCCTTTTTTCATTGATAATGAAAGTCGCTAATTCCACGGGTAACTGTACTTGAACCTCTGCAGTTTTCTCTTTTAAGGCTTCCTCTTCAATGAGACGAGTGATTGCTAAACCTTGAGATTGGACATTTCTTACCGTGCCTCGCCCTTCGCAACGTGGGCAAACTTCTTGTGCATTTTCGCCTAAAGAAAGCCTGAGGCGCTGACGGGACATCTCTAACAAACCAAATCGAGAGATACGGCCTACTTGGATACGCGCTCTGTCTGCTTTAAGTGCCTCTTTCAAGCGATTTTCAACTTCGCGCTGATTTTTGCTGGAGCTCATGTCAATAAAGTCAATCACTACCAAGCCACCCAGATCGCGAAGACGTAACTGGCGGGCAATCTCGTCTGCAGCCTCCAAGTTCGTGTTTAAAGCGGTAGCTTCAATGTCGGCGCCACTGGTTGCTTTGGCTGAGTTGATATCAATTGAAATGAGTGCTTCCGTGCGATCGATAACTAAAGCACCACCTGACGGTAATAACACTTCACGTTGATAAGCGGTCTCTATTTGGCTTTCAATTTGATAGAAATTAAAAAGCGGTATGGTGCTGTTGTAAAGCTTTAAATTCGGTAGAAAATCAGGTTTAACTTGTTCAATGTATTGTTTTGCCTTGACATAGGAAATTTGGTCATCGATGATAATTTCGCCAATGGATTTACGTAAGTTATCCCGAATGGAGCGGATGATCACGTCGCCTTCTTGATGAATAAGACAAGGTGCTAGTTGTGTGTTGTAAGCTTGGCGAATGGCTTGCCACTGATTGCATAACATATCAAGGTCGGCTTGCAATTCGTCTAGGTTTTTCCCAACGCCGGCAGTACGGATAATAAGTCCCATCCCATCAGGCAATTGCAACGCATTTAACGTTTCTTTTAGTTCGTCTCGATCATCGCCTTCAATACGCCGTGAAATCCCTCCTGAATGAGGATTATTCGGCATTAAAACAAGGTAACAGCCTGCTAACGTAATATAAGTAGTTAGTGCTGCCCCTTTATTTCCCCGCTCTTCTTTATCGACTTGGATAAGCAATTCTTGACCTTCACGAATTAAACTCGTGATAGGCAGTTTTTCATCACCGAACTCGTCTGGATGCTTGCTTAAGTACTCCGGCGCAATTTCTTTAAGTGGTAAGAAACCCTGCCGTTTTGCACCGTACTCGACAAAAACAGCGTCTAAGCTGGGTTCTCGGCGTGTGACTAAGGCTTTATAAATATTACCTTTTTTCTTAACTTCGGAAGGACATTCGATGTCCAGATCATAAAGTTCACGATCTTTTACTAGCGCAACCCGTATCTCTTCAGTTTGAGTTGCATTGATTAACATTTTTTCCATTATTTACCCCATAAAAGGGCGCAACACACTTAAGCAAAGATAGTGTAAGGCTATCCATTTCGTGTTTTGAGGTTACGTTTTTGCTTGTGCCAAATTTGGCTTGAGCTGCATTGGAATTTTTCCAAAGAGCCTAATTACTTGAAGCAATAAATCGTATCTTATCTCTAACTATTATTAGGTTATTTGCTAACAATAGTCCCTCATAACAAAAAATATCCACTTTAAGCATCACCCAGGACTCATAAGACAGACCGCACGCATGGTACCGGCAAATATTGCGGCGCATGTTGGGTAATATACATCTGTAGATAACCGATTTCGTGATAAATAGGAGCTGAAGGTTGTTTCATGCATGTGAAAACAACCCTTGCCTAAATCTGCAAAATATTTGGTGACTGATGTAAAGCATGTCTGACATGCGTGGGTATCTGATAAGTTCGTTTTCAATTTGGCTCTAGTACTGGGTTGCTTCCTTATATCATATACTTAAGGGGAAGCGCGTATTTGGTTTGTCCTATACTCTACTAATTATAGCTCTAAATAATTTTTCCAGCCTTTATGCTCGAAAGCCCTTGTTTAAAGCTCGCTTTAGCGAGCAGGGACAAAACCCCAATTAAATTGGCCGAGTTACGTCGACCGATAAACTTTTTATTTATTTATGCGTTATAATCCGGTCGTGCGAATTTTTTCACACGATTTAGAATAGTATCAAAAAAAAACAGCCCCAGCAAATAGGTAATGCACAATGAGCGATGTACGCTACACGGAAATTGGTGTCGAAGATGAAGGACAGCGCCTCGATAATTATTTAATGCGGATTCTAAAAGGAGTGCCTAAAAGCCATATCTATCGCATAATACGCGCCGGTGAGGTTCGCATTAATAAAAAAAGAGCCCAAGCCTCTTCGCGATTAATTCACGGTGATTGCGTACGTATCCCGCCAGTGCGCACAGCACAGGATAAAGAGGTTTTTGTCGGAACAAAATTAGAACAGAGATTGCGTGAAAGCATTATTTTTGAGGACAATAACCTCTTAGTTATTAATAAACCAGCAGGGATTGCCGTTCACGGCGGAAGCGGTTTGAGTTTAGGTGTTATTGAGGCTCTTCGTAAGACTCGAAATGACCTCCCTTACCTTGAGTTAGTCCATCGTTTGGATAAAGAAACTTCAGGGTGCTTGTTGCTTGCAAAAAAGCGCAGTATGTTACGGTCTATCCACGCGCTACTCGAAGCACGTGAGGTGAATAAAACCTATTGGGCATTGCTGTATCAACCTTGGCAGGGCAAGAAAACTGTCGTCGTTGATATGCCCCTTGAGAAGAATAGTTTGAAGTCAGGTGAGCGAATTGTAACAGTAAATAAAGAGGGCAGGGCATCACAGACTGTTTTTAAATTACTTGAGAATTATCAACAAGCTTGTTGGGTTGAAGCTTCACCTAAAACAGGGCGTACTCATCAAATTCGGGTACATAGTGCCTATTTAGGCCATGCGATTGTAGGTGATCAAAAATACAGTAAGGCTGAACCAATTGAAGGTTTAGAATCAAAATCACGACTTTATTTGCATGCTAGGGCAATTCAATTTAACCTGAACGGAAATGACTATTTATTTGAAGCAAACTTAGACGAGCAGTTTGCAAAGACGCTAAAAAGATTGGGTCTTTTGACAAGTGATTTCGCAAAGCAAAAATTAAGCTAAATTGCAGCTGTGAAATCTGTTGTCAACAGGACCCTAAGTGCGAGGAGTTTATTGGCTCATGGGTAAACCATATCGCTTGGTGGTATTTGATTGGGAAGGTACTTTAGGCGACATCCTAGGACAAATATTAAATAGTGTATCAACAGAGGCTAGACGACTACAGTTTGGTGAATTGGATGAGCAGCTAGCTCGTCAATCGGTTGGTTTGGGACTGGTTCTCGCTTTAAAAAGATCCTTTCCCCATTTAAACGAAGAACAACAAGAACAACTTTTACTCGCTGTACATCAGTCTTTAGTCGCTCGGACCACAGAAGTTTATTTGATTCCCGGAGCAAAAGAAATGGCGGAGCGGCTGGATCAGGCTGGTATTCACCTGGGGATTGCTAGCAACAAGGGACAGCAATCTTTACAGCGCGTTTTACATGCTAGCGGACTAGATAAATTATTCAGGGTAACGCGTTCAGCAGGCCAGGCTCCAGCAAAGCCTTGCCCGCAGATGCTGGAAGAGATTATGGATGCTTATGGGGTCGGTCCCCACGAAACGTTAATGATTGGTGATTCTGTTAGCGATATCGAAATGGCGAAAAGCATTGGTGTGGATGCAATTGGGGTCGATTTTTATCATCAACAAGAAGCAGCGCTCCGTGCAGCAGGTGCTTTGGCTGTGTTTGATGATTATCAACAGCTTGCTGAGTATTTGCAATTGAATTGAAAGGGGATTTTTTAGTGAGTAGAGTAACCAGCTTGCCCAATTTATTAACTTTGATGCGGATTGTACTGATACCCATCTTTATTATCGTTTTTTATCTCCCTGTTCCTTGGGCTCATGGTTTAGCTGCAGCTATTTTTGCTTTGGCAAGTTTTACTGACTGGCTGGATGGTTATTTAGCACGAAAGCTTGAGCAAATCTCACCGTTTGGGGCTTTTCTCGATCCCGTTGCGGATAAGTTATTAGTGGCTTGCAGCTTGCTCCTTTTGGTGGGGGAAAAAGACGTGGGGTACATCACTATACCTGCAATCGTGATTGTGGGACGTGAAATTGTCATCTCCGCTTTGCGAGAATGGATGGCAGAGATTGGCAGCCGGGCAAGTGTCACGGTAAGTTATATTGGCAAAATAAAAACGACCTTGCAGATGTCTGCCCTCTTTTTATTGATTGCGTTCACGCCGGCTGAGTCTTGGTGGGGCGTTCTGGGATTTATCATGTTATATGTGGCAGCAATCTTAACTATTTGGTCAATGATTATTTATCTTAGTATTGCCTGGCCACAGTTAATGAAAAAAGGTCATGTAGCCAGTTGACAGCGTTCTAAATTTCGGTAGAATGGCACCCCGTAGAGACGCGGGAATAGCTCAGTTGGTAGAGCACAACCTTGCCAAGGTTGGGGTCGCGAGTTCGAGTCTCGTTTCCCGCTCCAAATTAAAGCGACGACAGTCGCTTTTTTTTTAGTGGCTGACTAAAGTTGGAATTTGCCAGTGGAGCTTTCTAATCCAGGCTTTGCATATTAGATTGCGAATACTGATACGGCATGGGGTAAAATCCGTAGAATTCAATAGCTCGGCTGTGTGGCAGAGTGGTTATGCAGCGGCCTGCAAAGCCGTGTACGCCGGTTCGATTCCGGCCTCAGCCTCCAAGATATGCCCAGGTGGCGAAACAGGTAGACGCAAGGGACTTAAAATCCCTCGGAGCTTAAACCTCCGTGCCGGTTCGACTCCGGCCCTGGGCACCAATTACAGTTTTTGTAATTGTTCGCAAGAGTTCAAATTAGTACTTAATTCCTTGATTAATAACACAATAATAGTGATTTACCCCCCTAAATTTCTTCTCAACTAAACGTAATTTTTCGTATTAATCCGCACACACTTTGGGTAAGATCTTGGGTAAGCATTTGGCTTACTAAGAGGCTCAAGGAGTGCTATTTAGTTGAGGTAGTTGTTTATGTTGACGGACACACAGATAAAATCGTTAAAAGCTGAAAATGGGAAGGCCAAGAGAAAGGCAATTTGTGATGGGTTAGTTATTGAGGCAAGACCTAGCGGTAAAAAAGTTTTTATATTTCGGTTTCAATGGGATAAAAAACCACAAACAATTACGATTGGCGAATATCCGATTGTAAAACTTGGGGAGGCTCGAGCTATTGCCGCAGATTACCGAGAGTTAGTTAAAAAGGAAATCGACCCGAGACAAAAGAATGATGACTCTGGAAAAACGTTAAGCACTTTTCAAATTATTGCTGACCAGTGGTTTCAAAAAAATAAAGGGATGTGGAAAGAGGTAGCACGTAATCGCCATAGCAAAAGCCTTACCCGAGACATTTATCCTTTAATTGGTAATAAAGCAATTGATGAGATTACCAAGGTGGACATATTAAATGTAATACAACCCCATGAAGAGCAAGGACATCATGATGTTGCTCATCGTATTTTTGCAAGGCTTAAAGCAATCTTTGAATTTGCAGTAGGTGCTTCTTTCACTGAAAATTACCCATTCATTGGACTACACAAAGCATTAATGCCCAAACCTAAGATTATTAATCAGCCGGCAATTAATGCTTCTGATGCTCATGAACTATTGCATCGTATTCGTGAGAGTACAGCAACCAAAATCAATAAACTTTATATAGAAATACTCGCTCATGTTTTTACCAGGCCTAAAGAATTGCGACTAGCCCAATGGAGTGAGTTTGATTTGTGTTCTGGAGAATGGAATATACCTCAGGAGCGCATGAAAATGGGTTTACCTCACTGGGTGCCGTTATCTTCACAGGTACTAAAGCTATTAAAAGAACTTCGATTATTGACGGGATTTACTCCATATTTGTTTAACTCGCCAACCTCAAAAGCTCATCAGCCTATCAGTGAAACAAGCTCGCGCAAGTTATTGCATCTTTTAGGATATAAAAATCGTCATACTTTGCATGGTTTTCGTTCTTTGGCTTCTAGTGTTTTGCATGAGCAAGGTCATTTCAGGAGTGATGCTATAGAGGCTCAGCTTGCACACAAGGTGCAAGGAGTTAGGGGAGTGTATTTAAGAGCAGACTTTAAACAGGAGCGTAGGCAGTTAGTGGAATGGTATAGCAATTGGTTATCTCAAGGTGCAAGTGATCGAACCTACTCTATGGAGAATAATAATGGATAACAAGTGGGTAGATGCTTCTCTCATATCAGAGGCGCTTATATTTAGAGAGAAAATGGAGAAAGATACTTATCTCAATTATAATGTACCCGTAACTCCTGCTCATCTTGAGGAGCAATTATTTATCAAAGTCTCCTTAAACCAAATATCAGAATACAAAGTAACATCAGAGCACCTGCTGCATATTATAGGCTCATGGCATCTTCATCAATATTTAATAACAATTTCAGAAAAAACGGATTTATCAAAATTGAAGCAAAAAATTAATGAGGCTATAAAACATATGAATAAAGCTATTAAGCTTATGGACGAGACTCATCAACAGGTTATTGATAACGAGCTCGTGATGTTTTCATACCTGGGCGTTAATTATTCTTCTCTTCATTTTACATGGAATTTTGATCAATTGAACCAATTGGTAAATAACTTTAATCGAAAACAAGGTAGCCCATTTAATAAGGAAAGGATTATTAAGCATGCTTATTTTGAATTAATTTTTATTGCTGAAGCTTTAGGCATTACACCCCCTACACAAAATTACGAAAGTAGCCAATTTAAAACCTATTTGAAAATATTTTTAGACTCCCTAGATATCCAAGAGAAAACACTTGAGTACTATTATCAACAATATGCCAAGGCAAAAAATAATGATTTAGTGGCGCTATACAAGATTGAAGCTCTCATTGAGTTGGCTATGGAGTTTCATGATAATGTATCCAAGTGGAAAAATTTATTACCTATCTACCGAGAACAAATTGCACCTTTATTACTGTCAAAATAATTAGATGCCCTACGATACACTGGTGTTTTTTTTCATTGTAATGTAGGGACGTGTTGTAACCCCTTTAACTCTTCATAATGGTTTCATCGAATTCTTAAAAAGTAATTCGAATACGCTTTAATTACTTATGGAGAGAACATGAAATTAAAACCAGAAAACCCTCTATTGGCATACCCCAAGCACGCAAAAGAAATATTGGGTGTAGGCACAACAAAGTTTTATGAACTTAACAACCTCCCAAATTTTCCAAAACCTAGATTTCCACTTGGTAGTAAGCGCCCTATGTATGTTCGAAAAGAACTTGAAGATTGGGTAAATAACCTACCAACAACAGTCGATGAATTGTTATGAGGGGCCTGTTATGCAACATGAAAAGAGTAATTGGCTTGCTTTCAATCTATTTCAACTAAAGATAATTGAAGTTAAAAAGTGTTGTGGGGTAGAGCAGGAATGTATCCAAGGCCAATTAGATGAAGCCTGCTCTCAGACAAAAATGCAAGAAAAAGCATTATATTGGAGTAACTAGAAATGGATTTTAATCAAATTATTCCAGAATTCCAAGCGGAGTTATTAGCCAATGGAATTACGCCCCCAAATGAAATAATTGCCGATGGGAAATTGCATCGTTTTCATATTGAAGGAGATAAATCTGGCTCTAAAAATGGATGGTATGTATTACATCTTGGTGGTGTACCATGCGGAATATACGGCAGTTGGAAAAAAGGAGGTTATTTAAAATGGAGTTATAAAAAGCAAGGCTATATGGGTGCGTCAGAACGTAAACAACAAGTGGAGCGTATCAAATCAAGTTGTAAGATGCGTCAGAAAATGCAGGTCAAGGAACAACTTCAGGCCGCTTTGCATGCTGAACATTTGTGGATAGGCTATTCCAAGGCAGATCTCAATCATCCCTATCTCTTAAAAAAACGCATATTACCATTTTATGCCCGTCAATATGGTAAAGAAATTGTTTTACCTGTAATCGATTTTGACAGGAAAATATGGAGTTTGCAGTATATCAATGAACACGGCGCAAAGCGGTTTTTATCAAATGGAGCAATAAAAGAACATTTCATACCTGTCCGGTATTATCCAGCTTATGATAAAAAAATATTAATTTGTGAAGGATTCGCTACTGGTGCAACACTCGCTGAGAAAAACCCAACCTATTGTGTGATTGCTGCTTGCAACGCAGGAAATTTAAAAGCGGTGGCCACAACGATTCGTTATTGCTTACCCAACGTAGAGTTGATTATCTGTGCGGATGATGATCGTTTAACTCCGAACAATCCTGGTTTAACTAAAGGGCGTGATGCAGCGATTGCCTCAGGAGCGTTACTGAGTAAACCAATATGGCCTCAGGGAGTACCAACGTCCTTAAAAGATTTTAATGATTTAAGTTGTTGGCTTGCAGCTCATCATGGGGGTGTAGCATGTTTGAGTTAGATAGAAAAATCTCTGAGGGAACCGAGGGAATAGCCAACGATACTGCGCATTTCAACGGTTCCCTTGAGGAAATAATTCAGGGAACAGAAGGAACCTTATCCACAGAGGATTTACAAGATCCTTCTAGTTTTAAATTAGAGGCAATTTCACCTCATCATGTTCCACCTGAAATATCTGCTGAACCAGAAATCAAACGACCTGGTTTTATGGTATATGACGATTGGTTTTTAATCGAAGGTCATCAAAAACAACCAGGTTTATATTGGCATGGTTTTACAGGTGGGCAAGAACCTAAGCCTATCGATATCTGGGTGTGCTCACCCATCCATTCAGATGCAATTTCTGCTGATGAGCTTAACGAATCGTTTGGTCTGTTGTTACGTTTTATTCAGCCATTTGGTACATGGCGCGAGTGGGCAATGCCCATGCATCTTTTAAGAGGTAATGGCGATGAAATGCGTGGTGAACTCTTAAACTTGGGCGTCAAAATAAATCTCGATGCAAAAAAATATTTAAATAATTGGTTAATGCAACAAAATCCTCAATGCCGCATAACAGCTGCTTCAAGTACGGGATGGCATAGTGATGGGCAATCTTTTGTAATGCCGAATAAAACTATTGGGGGTGCTAATGTGCGTTTTCAATCAGAATATGCCGCACACAATGATTTCATTCAAAAAGGTGATCTCCGAAGCTGGCGTGAACAAGTTGCTCTTCGTTGTAGTGGAAATCCAATTTTGCTGCTGTCCGTCTCAGCTGCATTTGCAGCCCCACTTTTATTGAAAGCAAAACAACAAACTGCGGGGGGTGGCGGTATTCATTTAATCGGCAAATCAAGTCATGGAAAGACAACCGCATTGCAAGTCGCTGCAAGCGTATGGGGTGGCCCCAATTATGTCCGTACCTGGCGTGCCACTGCGAATGGGTTGGAAGCTACAGCAGCTGCACTAAATGATAGCTTACTGGTCTTAGATGAAATCAGCGAATGTGATCCTCGTGAGATTGGTGCCATCATCTACGCGTTAGCAAATGGGCAAGGGAAGCAACGGGCTAAGCGTAATGGTGGAGCGCGTGATTCTTTTAGGTGGCGCACAATAATTTTATCGAGTGGAGAACGGACATTATCTGCGCATATGCAAGAGGTTGGGCAGAAAATTAAAGCAGGACAAGAAGTCAGGCTACTTAATATTCCAGCAACTGATCGTACGTATGGCGTCTTTGATAATCTGCATGGATTAAGTGATGGCCGAGCCTTTGCTGACTCTATGAAACAAGCCACAAGCTTGTTTTATGGATCAAGTGGTCCTGCATTTATTGAAAATCTCTTGAAGGATAAAGATTCTTTTCCTGAAATATATGCTGAGTTTTGTGATTTATTTCCCACTTCAGACGGTGTGGAAAGTCGAGCGGCAGGATTATTTGCTCTTATTGCTTTGGCTGGTGAGAAAGCCACTGAATATGGCTTGACTGGATGGCAGGAAGGAGAAGCTTTAAATGCAATCCTTGAGTTATTTAATTCATGGCGTAATTTTAGAGGCCAAGGCCAAACAGAAACACGTCAAATTCTTCAGGGCATACGTCATTTTATTGATAGGCATGGAGACAGTCGATTTTCTGGGCTTGAGCAAGCAAGGGCTACTTATCAAGGAGATAACATTGATCAACGACCTGTCGTCAGAGATCGTGCTGGTTATTGGAAAGATACACAACAAGGTCGTTTTACTTATTTAATTCATCAGCACTCCAAGAAGCGGCCACGGGATTTGATTTGAATTGCATATTACGGGCGTTGAATGAATCTAAGTGGATTGTAGATAAAGATCCAGGGAGAAATTCCAAAAAAGTTAAACTGGATAAGCAGTCTCTTTCTTTGTATTGGATTTTACCAATTGATGAGGCTTAAGAAATGGGTGTGCGTGATCTAGTTGCTCGTATGAAATTGGCGGGTTCCCTGGTTCCAGCTAGTGTATTTGATGAGGGAACCTTGGAAATCCAGGAGAGGCAAGGCGATTCCCCCGGTTCCCTTAATTTCTCTGAAAAAGTTGAATATAAAGAATTCACCTACAATTGCAAAGGTAATCAGGCGGGAGGTGATATTTTTAGTAATTATTTAAAATATGCAGAATTAGCAGGGCTGGAATTCTTATACGAAGATGTACAGTTTCTGCAGTCTAAGCTCCGGGAGATCTTGAATCAATATACCAAATGCTGGCTTGATGCTATGAGCCATGAAGAGAAAAGCTTTAGAAAGCAAAACAAAGGTAGATTTGCGGCCAATACATTTATTAGGGAGATTATGGAAGATGACGATTAAATCACTAAATGAAGAAAGGTCTAGGCAAGAGAAAATTAATAGATCCAAAAACAATACAAATAGTTTGTCTAGTGCAGCAATGGCAATCAATAAGCTACATGACCATGGTCGTTTACTTGATGTTCCAACGCTCATGGATGAACTAACTAAGAGTTCTGAGCGCGTGATTGATGGCGATATAACTGAAATAGAACAAATATTGATGACGCAAGCAAAAATGCTTGATTATATTTTCTATGATTCTCTCAATCACTTAGCCGATCTTAATATGGTAAATCAGGTTGAGGCAATCTCAAACATTGCTTTTAGAGCACAATCACAGTGCCGAAAAACATTATCTACCTTGGCTGAGTTGAAACACCCACGCCGAGTAATGTTTGTTAAGCAGCAGAATAATGCGGTTAATCAACAAATTAATAACCAGGAAGCCTCAGGCTCCATTGAATTTGAAAACTCAAAAAAAATTGCAAACAAAGTGGTAAGGGAGAAACATCTTGAGAAAATGGACACAGGAAGAACGCTTGATACAGTCTCAATTAACCAAAAAACAGAAGCCGTGGAAATATTCAACCGGTCCTAAAACTTCTGAAGGTAAAGAGAGGGTTAGTAGAAATGCCTATAAGCACGGAGGTAGATGCGCTGACGTGAGAAAATTATCCCAAAAAATTACGGAATTTAAGAAGCAACTCACTCAATTAGTTTGCTTTATTAGGAAATAATTGAGCCATTCATGGGAAAGTCGTGTCTTCTTATTTGATTTCCGCACGTAAAATGTTGATTGAGGGGAACAGCTGCCCAACCTCCACATCTAGCGCAACTGCTATACGAATTATGTTTAATGCTGCGAGGTTACGTTCACCTCTCTCAATCCCACCAACATAGGTTCGATCTAAACCAATTTCATCAGCAAATGCTTCCTGAGAGAGGTTTTTTAACTTACGAAGCTCTCGGATATTATTACCTAATTTAATTAATGCTGGATGTTTTTTGCGCATTCACATAGAATATGCGCCTGAAGACTATATAACCACGGACTATGAGTATCAATTAAAGGGATGTGCATTGAATTTATAAGAGGCAAGTTTATGAAAACATATTTAATATTACTGTTCGCCAGCTTTTTTTCGGCTGCATTATTTGCTAATAATGCTAAAACAATATTCGGTATAGAGTATCCTACATTTCAGATGTTTATTAATGATAAAGAAAACTCTAGATTTAAAGCAGAATGCACAGAAATTAGAAATAACACTGGTGATATAGAGTGTACATTTCATCAGGTATCAATAATGCATAATGATGCTGAAAAAGAAAGGGAGAAAATTGCGCTATTCAACAGCCAGAGTGAACAAGAATTACAATCAGAAATAAGCTCTATGAAACAATGGTGCAAAGATATGAACAATGGCTCAAAGGCGGATACCGAAGAAAAGCAAAGGCTCATAAAAAGTTTTAAAAAATTTTGTGATAATCCATCTAAAGAAGGAATGGCTTCACTTTTAAAAGAGAGCCTTCAGGAAACAGAACAAACTTGCAAGATTTATGATAAAACCTGGTCTGAAAAATTTAAATTCAATGCGGTAACAAATCAATGGATATCGCAACTAGGACCTACCGGAGATTGTGGATTTATTGATATTTCCCATTTAGAAAAAGATCCTAGAAAAGGTTTTAATGCATTTTCATGGAACTATGTATCAAAACGAATAATAACAAATAAAAATGGAAATATTTTAACAGCTAAATGTTCTCAACTGATTGATGATGAAAAGGATTTTGTGAGCTATGGGGTCGGAAGCCTTAAGTATGAAACTAATAGGTTAATGAACTGTAAGTATATAAATTTATCAGAATTTATTTAGCAGGCCATTATAATTCACCATTAGCTGGAATTCGCTTCTTTAGTTCTATATGAACTTGTTGCCCGAGGGCCGCAGCAATATTAACTAATGAGTCAAGAGAAAAGCGAGACATTCGGCCACGTAGTAAATTATTTATTCGAGGTTGAGTAACGGCACAACGAGATGCGGCTTCAGATTGAGTCCATCCTTTGGATTGAATAATTTTTACTATTTTACTCATTAACTGGCATTTAACCTGCATATTAGCTGCTTCACCTGGGGTGTCTGCAATTGCAGCCCAGGCGCTTGTGTAGGGTTCACTGATGTTCATTATAAACCTCTCATTAGTTTGGTAATATGTGCTGTGACTATATTTATTATATTTGTTCTGATATAAACAGCAAATAGGAACTACCTATCGATTCGTATCTTTCCGTAATCATCCAAATCAATTGCAAAAAATGTTAAAATAAACGATAATGTAATTAAGAAAACCCACCAAGGCTATGTTCAATGAGCATCCTCAAACCGGTGGGTTACTTTTTTATAAGCTGGAAAAATGAAGTTTAACAAGCCTTTCCTCTCTATAGAGCAGCAAGTCAAATTATTATCTCAGCGTGGCTTGATTGTAGAGCATGATACTGCACATTACCTGAAACACCTTAATTATTATCGTTTGTCAGGCTATTGGATTCCGTTTCAACACGATAATAAAACTCATCATTTTAAACCAAATGTCAGATTTTCAGATGTTTTGAATTTATATCTTTTTGACCGAGAGCTTAGGCTGTTGCTTTTAGATGCTATAGAACGGATCGAAATCTCCATAAGAACACAGTGGGCTTATTTCTTTGCTGAGGTTGGTGGTGCTCATGCTCACTTGGTGGAAGGTTTAAATAAAAATGTTCAATGGCACAGCCAAAATATTGTTCAATTACAAAAAGAAGTAGCTCGAAGTGATGAGCTATTTATAAAACATTACCAAAATACTTATACTTCTCCCGATGCACCACCTATATGGGCGGCTTGTGAAGTCATGTCATTCGGCCTTTTATCAAAGTGGTTAAAATCCATGAATGCAAGTGAGCCTTGTAATAGAATAGCAAGATGCTATCAGTTAGATTATTCCGTTCTCGTCAGTTTTGTTGAATATTTAGCCTACCTACGCAACCTATGTGCCCATCATAGCAGGGTTTGGAATAGAGGAATGACGAAGACGATGAAAGTTCCACGCTCTAAGCCATCCGATTTAATAAATAACTTTCATAATGACCCCTTAGCTTCGAGAAGGCTTTACAATCCTTTGGTTATGATTATTCATTTATTAAAAATCATTTGTCCTGGAAATCATTTTAGAAATCGACTTATTGCCTTAATTAAAGAGCACGAGATTATAGTAAGTGCCATGGGTTTTCCTGAAAATTGGTCTAATCGCTCCATATGGATAGAAGACTAACGCGTTGGCGAAGAGGGGATATTCCCTTAAATATTATTTATTGGTTCGCATCTTTTCGCAACTATTCAAATCGGTTATCATGTTCTAGTTGGGTAAGAATTTGGGTAAGATTCGAGTCCCTATTATGTATCTTATTAAAAATCAATAGGTTATATTTAAGTTTGATTCCGGCCCTGGGCACCATACTTTAAACCAGTAATGACTCAGGCAACCCACGTTAATGTTTACCTGAACAGTCGGATTTGAGTGAAGGTTGCGCAAAAGATTTGAAAAATGCCTAGTATAACGAGGTGAGCATTTTTTTAATGCCTTTAGCAAGCACCAAATGTGACAATTCCTTGGTAGATACTGAGCGCTTATTAGACACTCATCGAGAAATGCAGTACATCATCATCGGTAATTTCGGTAATCATTCCCTAGCAGTGATGCAGGCCTTAATTGAAAGGGGCAAGACAGGTATTCATTTTGTTTACGTGAATACAGGCTGGGCTGCATCTTCTTGGGCTGAAAGAGTATCTGCTTGTTCTGATTACGCAAAAAGCCAAGGAGTTGAGGTACACCCATTAAACGCCCAAGCCACTTTTTTACAAATGGTTATGGATCGTAAACAATTTCCTAGCCCTAAATTCCAATGGTGCGCTAGTTTCCTTAAAGGCCTAGCCTTGCTTGACTTTTTAGATGAGTTTGATCCGGCTTGCGAAGCCATTGTTGTATCCGGCAAGCGTCAATGTGATTCAAGACGATATGCTAATTTGCAAGAATTTGAACAAGAAGATGATTTGTACCAAGGAAGAACGGTATGGTATCCTCTTTGGCAAACAACTAATCATGAATTCACTGAATTAATTCAAAGAACAGGGTTTACTCTTCTACCTCATCAGAGTCTGGAATGTAATCCCTGTATCCATGTGAAAGAGAACGAGCTTTCTTCCCTTGATCCGTCTTCTATAGAGCGGTTAGAAGCGCTTGAACAGGCGGTTGGTGAAACTATGTATTCTTTTCCTATTCGAAGTTTATGTAAGTCTGAAAGTCCTTCACCCCCCCCTGGTAGCCTCAACTTACAGCAATTTGACTTGGGTTGTGGGTCTCCGTGGGGATGCGGAGAGTAAGTACTATAAGTTAAGGGCTAAAGCGCCTATAATCGAATTACCTTCGCTTAATCAAGGGTGTGCTGAAATAGGGCTCAATAAAATCTATTTGGGCGGTAAAAAGATAGAGCTCGAGTAAATTGCACGATCTTTATTAGCAGCATCCTCTTTAATTTTTTCTGCTGCTTTAAAAAATCCAACAAGTTTAGAATCATGCCAAACATCCTTTTTGATGAGTCTGGAAAAAAGTCCGTTTGAAATTGCATCTAGAGTTTCTTCGATTGCTTTTAGAGATCTTTGTAAATACGAACATGGCTTTTTCCCTTGATTTAGCTTTGATTTCTCCCGGTAAAAATCAATTAATCGCTCAGCATTGGTTTTTTGTGCATTGTTCAAACCTGCCATCATCTTTTCAATACATAGCACAGCTGCTTTACTAGCTGGATCGTAAGATGCTTCTTCTAAATGCAATAATACTTTTTCGCAGACTTTTAATAAGGAATATACCGTCCATGAATCATTGGCCGTTCTTAATTCTCTCTTATTTACCCATCTCTTTTTAGGATCATTATAATCCAAGATATTAGAAACATCTTTGGAACTTAAATTCCATTGTTTATCTAAAATCAATTTCCATTCTTTATCCCTTTGCAGGGTTCTTGCTTCTGGTTTTAATACCTGCACATTAACTAAATCATAATATTGATTATGATTAATTTCATTCAGTCTTGAAAAAGCCCTAAGCAATAAAAAAGCCTCTTTAAACTTAGGGTTATTAGATTTTCCAGAAGTAATCAAATGATTTAGAATTACTGCTAGTTGATTGCCCAAATTATTTTTATTTTTGAAAAAGGGCCAGCTTTTCTGAATTAAAAGATTAAAAGCGTCATCCACTGCTTCCACATTGACATTTAACTTTATGTAGCACATTTTTGCCTTGTCTAAAATTAAATTCAGTTGCTTTGCATGAATTTGCCCTTTTTCAATCTTGGAAATAATTTCTGTAATTTCGTTGAATAAATTGCCTAGTTCTTCATTTTCTTTAGTTAAGTGATTTGTAAAATTATCTTTGGTCATTTCTGCACCTTAAATATTCAAAATGGTT
The DNA here is from genome assembly GCF_000953635.1 of Legionella micdadei. Taxonomy (NCBI): domain Bacteria; kingdom Pseudomonadati; phylum Pseudomonadota; class Gammaproteobacteria; order Legionellales; family Legionellaceae; genus Legionella; species Legionella micdadei. The sequence goes on along the minus strand of NZ_LN614830.1, from coordinate 2,707,166 downwards.
AAATTTAAAGTTAACAGAAGACCCTTACGCTAAGCTTAAGCGGGTATGAAATGTGTTGTTTCCGCTAAGAACAAATTTAAGTGCATCCCTAATAATCAAGTAATTTCATTTGGTTACAATGGATTCAATGAAATCAAAATATAGGGGCAAGAAATGACAGAACTAGAAATTAAAAGACTTATCGGCCAAATCTCAGATGAAACAATACTAACACTTGGGATTAAATTTTTAATCAGTGAGAGCAATGAGGAAAGTAGAAGTTTATGTGGAGATTTTCTAGCTATTGAAGAAAATTTAAGCGATGAGGATCTTGATGAAATAAGAAATTTACTCAAGGAACGTATCCAGCAGATTGGTTCTACTGAAGAAGGCAGGCTGGAAGTTTTAAAACATGCGCTATCCATGATGGATATAGAAGAAAAAATGAGAAAAATGCAAGAGGCTCTAAGTAACTCTTTTAAAAAAGAAGAGTTCGATAGAATGGTTAAAGCCTTAGAAGCTGATCCAGATAGTTTGGTATGGGATGAACAAGAAGAAGTTGGTTCGGAAAGCCGGGAATCGGCAAATGCTAATTCAAAAGAGAAAATATTGTTTGAAATTATCAATACGCCCGATGAAGATCTGCTCGAGTATGGCGATATTTTTTTGGCAAATTTAAATGATGAAGATACCACAGATGAAGACGCCAAAGATTTCTGCCGAGAGCTGAAGGCAAAATTGCCTGCTGAGGATATTGATGAGATCAGAAAGTCACTGGAAAATTGTATTAGCCAGGCTAAGCTAAGGCTTGCTGAAAGACAAAATACGATCAAAAAGACTCAAGAAGGAGCGGAAGATGCAACAGGTAAAGCGGCTGAGGAGCCAACTAAACGCAATAAAGCACCCATATCAGAGAAGGAGAGTTTGAGCCCACCCATTGCAGAACTGCAGCATTCGTTAATGGCTACCAAAGATGCAGGACAGCGTTTGGCACAAGAGAAGAAGATTCTGACTGAACCTCTGGAAGAGGAGGAAGATTATAATCCAGCGCTAATTGCGCACAGAAAAGCAATTACCGCTTTAAAAGCAAGAATTGCAATGATAAAAGATGATGAATTATTAGAAATAATTCAACAGGTTAAAAACAATGATCAGTTAGTGGAAGTAGGTATTAATGCTGGGCTGATAAGCGGCTTATTTGCAGAGGATTATTTATTGATTGTTGAGGCTGCAAAAGAAAGGCAACAAAATTTGCTTAAACAGAGGGAGGAGCAAAGGGCTAGATTTTTAAATTGCGATGAATATCAACAAGCTTTAGCTGAAGATGGGCGCGAATTAGACAAAGCCAAAAAGCATTTAGATGCGGTTACGCAGCTTGACGATAGCGTACGGAAGGAATTGAGTGCCCTAAGTAAATTATCTCCCATTCATTGGTTTAACCCTGGTTTCCAAACTATCGCTAAAAAACATGCGACGGAAATGGAAAACTACTATGAACGATTAGCGAGGAACTGCAATGTACTTGTTAAATATCTTCGAATTTTGCGTATTGAACTAAACCATCAATTAGCTTCGTTACCCAGCGATTTAAGTGAGATCTCAAATCTGTCTCACAAAAAAGCAATTCAACAGCGATCTAACTATCTTGAGAAAGAGATAAAGAAAGTGCAAACTGAATTGGATTTGCACGAGCCTTTGCAAAAGAAATTTTTTGGGGATTGTAAGGCAACCAATATTCTCTTACGCCAAGGCATACTGAAAACCCTAAAGCAAGCAAAATCCGGACAATTTAATGTTAAGTTTTTAACTTTCGCCAGTAACTTTGTGGATATTGATAGAAGTGAAAAAGAACAATTTTTTGGTAATTATTCCCCTGAGAAAATCGAGAAAGCCACTTCTTTGACAGAAAAATCTTATGGAGCAAGTACTTATAAAACGGTTCCTGCTTTAAAAGAGGGCAAGGCTCGGTTGCATACTATTAACCCCCATAAAAAAACAGTTGGTTGCTTTATTGAAGAGCAAGCTATAAGTTATGAGCCGGGGATTCATGGGGAAGGTGGGCTTGCAGAGCAAGTACCCGAAGTGAAATTTACGGTAAATAAATTTCCGCAGGGTCCTGATCCTGACGATCCAGAGCTTGTTACCGGCCGAGTAGAATTTGCTATTGCTATGGCGAGTGAATTTTTATCTCGTTTCGATAAAGCGCCTTCAAAAGGGAATCCGATTATCATTGAGGGAGACGATCCTATAGAGCAGCAATATATCTGGACTGCACTGATGATACTGGGCCGAGAAGTTCCCGATATGAAGTTTGACCAGGAGGCAATCATTTTCTTAGATCCGACTGTCCAATTTAGACCTGAAAAAGAATTAATGAAAACGTTGGGTTTTACCGGGTTTAAGTATGAGTTTGCTAAAGATTCCTGCTATGCAACTCGATTTATGAAACAGCCTGCACTTAAAGACTATCTCCTGGCAATTAAAGAGGCAAGCACGAATAAGTTTGGTCATCAAGAAGGTAGAAAATACACTAAAGCTATTTTAGAAAAAGCAAGTTGCTTCTTTTTCAAACCCCAGCCTAAAGAAATTGTTGAGGGGATCAAAATGGAAATTGAGGGAAAAATAGCTCCTCCAACAGCTTAGGATTTGAGTGACAAATGTTATTCCTAAGCGGCTATCCGAACCAGGTTGTGAGTAATAGATCAACCCTTTAATAAACGATCGTATTTGGCGCATCTTGCGAGAAAACATCTCCAAAAATTACTCAAATTGGCAGCTTTGCTGCTTTTGTTATGTCTTCTTGCAACCTGTACTCAAAACTGGCTGTTTTGTGCCAAATCCAACATTAGGGAGCTTGATCTTTTGCAGCCCTGAGCAATAGGCCTATGATGAAGTAGATGAGTTATTCTTCCCTAGGAGAGCGGCTCATAAGATTGACTACTGCTTGTTGGGGAGTAATTTTTCCCAATAAAAGCGCATTGACCTGTGAACATATTGGCATTTCAACATCATATTGATTTGCTAAGTAGCAGATTTGTGAGGCGTTATGTTTTCCTTCTACGACTTGTCCTATTTGCTGTTCAGCTTCTACAATACGGATTCCTTTTCCTAAAAATAGCCCGAACCGTCGATTTCGTGATTGATCGTCGGTGCATGTCAGCACCAAATCACCAAGGCCAGCTAGCCCCATGAACGTTTCATCTCGTGCTCCCATTTTTATTCCCAAACGCTTCATTTCGGCCAAGCCTCGAGTAATCAGCGCTGCTTTGGCATTAGCACCGTAACCTAATCCATCACTGATACCACAAGCGATAGCAAGGACATTCTTTACTGCTCCACACAATTGCACACCAATAACATCATTACTCAAATAAACTCGCAAGTTATTATGATGCAGTAATGCCCTGATCGTGTTTTGGTAAATAGCATTATTAGAGGCTAATGTGAGTGCGGTTGGTAAAGAGTGGGCAACTTCACGTGCGAAAGAGGGACCAGAGATCACAGCAATTGGGAAGTCGTCCCCCCAACGTTCATAAACGAGATTACTCAGTAATTTATGACTAACAGGATCGACCCCTTTGGTTAACCAAGCCAGACCTTGTCTGGGTTGGTTTAGTTGAGACAATAATTCAGCAAAAGCATGAGACGGGACAGCAATTATTATTTCTGAAGCGTGATCTAAGCAATAGTGCAGATCCATTGTAGGAACTAGTAGATCAGGAAAGTGGCAAGAAGGCAAGTAGCGCTGGTTACAGCGCTGTTTAATCATATCTTGCACATGCTGCGGAGTATGTCCCCACAGCATGACTTGATTACCATTTTTCGCCACATGAATAGCAACAGCGGTGCCCCAGGAGCCGGCACCAAGGATGGCAACCGTACCTTTTTTCATGGTTTAGTGCGTAGTCTCTTCAGCCTCTTTTTGCTTAGCCTTCTTTTTATCTTCGAGCTGTTGCACGTACAACGCATCAAAGTTAATAGGCGCCAATACTAATTGTGGGAAACTGCCATGAATAACTTGTGATGTAATTGTTTCTCGCGCATAAGGGTAAAGAATGCTTGGGCAGAAGCTGCCTAGTAAATGATCGAGCTGGTCAACTGGAGCGCCTTCGATGGTGAAAATACCTGCTTGCTTAACTTCAGCTAAGAACGCGATGTTATTTTGATTTTTCACTGTAGCAGTGACGGTTAGGACGACTTCATACACGCCTTTTTCTAATTCAACGTTTTGTGTGTTTAAATCCAGAGTGAGTTCAGGATCCCACTTTTGCTGAAAAATTGCAGGGGTGCCTGGTGCTTCAAAAGAAGAATCCTTTACATAGATGCGCTGAATCATGAATTGCGCTTCCTGTTGGTTATTTGCTTGTTCTGACATGTTTGTTCCTATTTTCGTAAAAGTTCATCTAACCGCCCCTGATCGTCCAGGGCATACATATCATCACAGCCGCCAATATGCTGACTGTTTATGAATATTTGTGGTACAGTTGTCCTGCCGCTTTTAGCAATCATTTCATCACGCTTGCTGGGATCTTCGTCAATGCGGATGTCAGTGTATGTCACCCCTTTTTTTTCCAGCAATTCCCTGGCTAGACGACAATACGGACAATAAGCGGTACTGTACATAATCACTGTTGCCATAATTTTATTTCCCTTTAACTAGTGGTAATTCAGCAGTTTGCCACGCGGTGATGCCTCCTGATAAAACCATTAGTTTTGAAAAGCCTTGTGCTTGTAATTTAGCTGCCAATTGTGCAGATTGCAAACCGCGTGCGCAAACAAGAATAATGGGTTTAGTTTTGTATTTATCCATACGTTGCTGGGTAAAATCATCAGGTGTCGCCCGCACTGCATCAATGATATGACCTTTGCGAAAAAGTTCTGCCTCGCGCAAATCCACAACCACAGCATTTTCGTGATTGATCAAATTGACAGCGGTTTGCGGAGAGATTTCCTTCGCTTTTTTTCTTTGAGTTAACAGTTCATTAATAAAAATGAGTGCTAAAACAATAGCTAAAGCGAGCCAAAGTCCCCAGTGATTAGTAATAAATTGGCCTAAATGTCCCATACCCTACCTAGCATTAAACTGCAAAAAACGAATTATCCTTAGAATGGTGTTTCAACGCAAGTTTATCAATCCCAAGCACCTAATATTTTTTAAGGGAGAAGGCAGGGTTAATCTTAGGGAAGTAGGGTATCACTCACGGCGCTTTAATTCATACAAGGTTTAATTGATAATTTTTCCGGTAAAGCAACGTTGTTGCCACAGGCTTTGTTTAAATCACTTTGTCCTAGACCATAAGCGTTACTTAAATCAGCATTAGAGAAATTAGTCTGCTGAAAAATCGCTTGATTAAACCAGGAATTTTTTAAAATAGCCCCAGTAAAGTTAGCTTTGGTGAGATTTGTTTTATCAAACTGAGCAAAAGATAGATTGGCACTGCTTAATTGAGCTGAAACCAAGTTGGCTTCTTTAAATTTTACGAATTGCAAATTAGCACTGTTTAAATTCACATCAGCTAGATTGGCTTTAGAGAAATCGGCATTTTCTAGGTTTGCATTAACTAAATTTGCCCCTCGCAAATCAGCACCTGAAAAATTGATGTTACGCAAATCCCGTCCTTCCAAATTGGCCTTTTGCAAATTTACCCCAACTAAATACCCAGGGTTACTAAAAGTGTTTTGAGAATTAATTATCGCCTTGTTATTTAATAATCGGGAGAGTTGAGCTTTTGATGAAATTTTACCAATATCGACAAGTGGTAATGCGAGAACCAAATAAGTTATTGCAATAACTAAGGCAATAACGGTATTGGCATGTCTTATCATTGATAACCAAGGTTTTGTGCTGAAAAACACAGCGAGGCTATAACAGAGGTGATAAGTAAAAAGGAAGAGAAGTAATAACAGCAGTAAAAATACTTCCGGTTTGAACCCATAATTTTTCATATCCGAGAGAGGAAACCGCAAAATATAAAAAGAATAAAGTGTAATAATAATCAACGAAGCATAAATTAAGATTGAAAACCAACGTGCGTAAGGTGCTTGAGTAAAGCCAGCCTGAAAAATCCCATTAAACAATAAAATGTTGGCTATGCTTAAACCAACGATGACAGGCCAAAAGTCAGCAAAAATTTTATGTGCAAAGGGAATGACGAGTAAAAAACTTAAGCTAATAACGACGAAAATGGGGTATAGGAAGCGGCAAAACGCCAATAAAATATTTCTTAGCTTTGTAAGAATATCCTCATAACGGTATAAGATGGTCATTGCGATACCAAAGAAAAACGAAGGCATGATATAGATGAAGGGTTTGCTGAACACCCAATTACTGATTAAAAAAATACCCAACAACTCAAAAAGCTTTGCTGCCAAGATAAACAATGCCCACGTTAAATAGACTAAAAGTTGGCCTAAAAACACTTTTAAAATAATTTGCCAAAACTCACTAAACAAAGTGAGATACGGAAAGTGAAAACGCCCTTCTTCCATAAGGACACAATAAAATACAAATAAGATAAAGGCACTTAGTGCGCACTGAAAGGCTAGAAGAGAAGGCAGGTAGCTACTAGAGGCATGCATCAAGTTGATAAGATGATAAACAGCATAACCGTAAATAAGCCCCATTGAAATAAGGATTCCTATGCCTAGGGCAACCATTTTTTTATTGGGTAGCTTAATTTGTAGTCCCCATAAGGGAAAATTCAGCGCGATAAGGGCAAACAGGGTACCTGCTTCCGAAAGATGGGCTTGTGTAAAGAGTAGATAAACAATCAATCCTTGAGTGAATCCGAGTATAGGCCTTATATACGTCATAATACGCATCCTTTTCTTGCTGGACTTGATGATAAAGGCTCAGTCTCGAATAGTTTGAACAATTAAGTCTGCTCTATTCCACTCTGCCTCATCTTGCCCAAGTTTCACGTGCCATGGCTTGCAAACGTCTAATCCGTTCTTCGGTAGGTGGATGAGTAGAAAACAGTTGTGTTAATTTTGCTGCACTCAAAGGATTCACGATAAACATGTGTGCAGTATTAGGGTGCTCATCAGCGGCTTGGAATTGACCTTGGCCATTCGCTTCTTCCAGTTTTGCTAACGCACTGGCTAACCACAACGGATTCCCGCATAATTTGGCCCCACTTGCATCCGCATCAAATTCGCAAGAACGCGATACTGCCATTTGAATCAAACCTGCTGCTAAGGGTGCAAGTACGGTCATGGCTATAGCGGCGATTGGATTGACCCGGTCGTCTTCCGAAGAGCGAGCAATCGAGCTCCACATGAAAATGTTTGCCAAAGAACCAATAGCCCCAGAGATTGTAGCCGCTACAGCACTGATTAATGTGTCACGATGGATAACATGGGAGAGTTCATGCGCAAGTACTCCTGCTAGTTCTTCCTTATTCATGCGGCTTAAAATCCCTGTGGTTACAGCAACACTCGCGTGTTCCGGATTACGGCCTGTGGCAAAAGCATTAGGCACAGGAGTATCAACATAGTAGACTTTGGGCATGGGTATTTGTGCTTTTTTAGCTAATTCAGAGACTATAGTGTATACAGGGTGTGTTTCATCTAAAGGTTGTGCTTGATAGGCCCGTAACACAATCTGATCCGAATACCAGTAGGCACTAAAATTCATAATGACGGCCAAAGCGAGTGCGATGACTAAGCCTGTATGTCCGCCTAACAAGTTACCAACAACAAGGAGCAAAGCAGTGAGCGCCGCTAAAAGGATAAACGTTTTCGCTTTATTTTCCATTACATGCTCTTGTAATTTTAGAACTTTTATTTATAAAAGTAGCTAGAACCCAGGGTAATTTCAAGATGGTAAATGACCTTCCATGTATTTTACCAGATGCCCTTTAAAACCCTCGCTAAAATAAACTGAGCTTTGGCTCGACCTTCTTATTATTTGATCTTTCATTACACGATTAAACAGGGTGAAATCGTTTTGTCTATTATGTTCCTTCGAGGCAATAGCTCAGCCCCTATTAGGGAAGCGGCCCTCTTTGACATCTTTCTACGAGAAAACATGCACTCAAATTGACCGTTTTTGTTAAATCCAACAGGGGAGACTCAGATTACTTCTCAAGCTCATGTAAGACCTCTGAAAGCGGGTGTCCCACAGCGGCTGAAGGTAATTTGACCGCTAGCACAGCAGCTAAAGTAGGAGCTATATCGGTAGTGCTCACGCTATGATTTATACGTTGGGCTTTAAATGCAGGGTTGGCAAACAATAGCGGGACATAGCTGTCGTATTGCCAGGGAGTGCCATGAGAACCCCTCTGTTCGTTTTTATCGGCTGAGGCTTGGTAAGGTGGAGGAACCAAATAAAGATCTCCTGAACGTTTTGGAAAAGCCATTTTATCGACTTTCGCACTAAGCCAATCGCGCTCTACGTTGACTAAAGGCAAGGGATAAACTTGGAATATATCTTGCTGCTGCCGCAGAACATCTGCAAGATAATGACTTACCTCGCTGATTGAGAGCTGATGTTCGTTAATGATTTGGTGATTGAGGTAAATATAGGGTAATGAGACTGCTTGTAAACTATTCGGAGGTAATTGATAGCGTTTCGCTAAAGTTTCTTCGATTTTCTTTTGTAATTGCGTAATTTCTAAGGAATGATTTTCATTAACATGATGGGCCGCAAGATAAGTGAGTGAATCACTTACACCATGATCGGCGGTGAGTACTATAAGCGTATTTTGTAGCCCAACCTGTTGCTCGAGGGCAGCAAACAATTTAGCCAGGGTTTTATCTAGACGAAGTAAATTATCTTCTGACTCCAGGCTATTCGGGCCAAACTGATGTCCAATTGCATCAACAGCAGAAAAACTAATTGCCAGATAATCAGTTTTGCCATTTGACTTACCTAAGTTTTCCTTAGTTAAGAGAGTGATAGCAAAATCGGCTGTAAGCTCATCAGCAAGGGGGCTCATTGATAAAAATTTATAATATTCCGACGAGTCGGGAGCGCCTAAATGATGCGGAAACTCTTGGCCGAAACCGGGAAATCGATTTATAAAGCGAGGTGCTTTGGCAAAATGGTAGTGGTTAGCTTGTTGGCTTAAATTCCAGGTCTCATCTTTGGGCTTGTAATGGTTATTCCATTCGATGACCCATTGTGGGTAGGCTGAGTAGTAATGTTGGCTTGTAACAAACCCGCCATTTTCTTTATCAAACCAAAATGCTTTGCCAGCATGGCCTGCTAACGTAATTGCAGAACGATCTTTTAATGAAACAGCAAACGCCCGGCCCGTTTGCGCTAGGACAAGCTCATCGCTTAATGTAGAAGCGGCCAAGTTACGTGGAGAACGTCCCTCTAACGTTTTTTGTGTACGTGAGGTAGGTAGAATAGTGCTTTTCTCATCGGCTACGCAATAACGGTTCCGACCTGTCTTTCTATCGTACCACTCATTATCGACTATACCATGCAACGCTGGGTATGAACCTGTTGCGATGGTAGCATGGCCGGCGCAAGTGACAGTATTCGCATGGGGGTGGTGAGCATTGTGGTAGTCAAGCCCATGGCCGAGTAAATAATTAAAACCATTTGCTCCAAATTCATGATGGTATTTTTCGATTAAATCACCCCGTAATTGATCGACAACCAGCTGCACTACAAGTTTGGGTGGTTTGGGATTAGCAAGCAGCACAGAGGAAAAAGTTAATAGAACCAACAATAACCCTTTTTTCATCATGATCTCGCAGCAATAAATAATGGACGCCATCCTAAATGAGTTTTGATTAGGGGTAAATAGCTCAAATAAAAAAACTCGTTGCGACCAAAACAAAGTCAGTTTGATTTTATTCGATGTTTTTAAGTTAGACAAAAAATGTTTTTTTTAATCCGATCATAAGGTTGTAAATTGGATAATTCGTTTAAAGAAAACTCATGACGAATGAATTTAATTAGTTTACACTGATGGCGGTGAAGTGATTTACCACCTATTTCATGGAGTCTAAGGAGAGAAATAATGAGAGGTAGATTTGAATTTGCAGTAAGATCATACGATGAGATACTAAATGGCAGTAAGCCGAAGGAAGGTAGTCATCAAATCATAGGGTTCTTTTATAATGCTGATCTTTTAAGATTGGAGCATGGAAAAGTCCTTACGGATGAACTTCTGCCTGAGCCCCGTAAACATCAAGTTTTGTTCGTTAAAAAAGTAGCTGAGATTTTATCCAAGGAAGAGCCTCAACGAGAAGAAGAAGATAAAAGTTACATTCTAACAAGCATCATTACTCTGATCGGGGCTGAAATTACTGAAACCTATGGTGAAAGCATTTTAGATCCGAAGCATGTTGAAGGGACCAGTTATACGTGCCAAGGAGGGGCCTTAGGCAGTGGAAGTGATTTTTTCCGTCGCTCACTAATCAATATTGGTAGAGTAAAAGGCAATGACATGGATTCTCATGATATGGAATTTTTCATGAACCTTGCCAAAGTTTTTATTGAATCTCAAGTTTACGACAATGGAAAATCCACAGGCAAATTTAAGCTAGAAGATCCTTTTTCTTCTATTGAAGGACTGGATGTTGCTTATTACTTAACTTTATGTAACAACGTTATTCACGAAGCTGCGAACATAACGGTTGAGCAAAATGTAAAGCAAAAAGCAATTGATAAGAAGAAAAAGCAAGAAGAAGATGAAGAAGCCTTACGCAAAGAGCATCTAGCGCAATTAGAAAGAACGAAGGCTAAGGCACCGCAGGGCGCGCCAACTGATGAGCAGAAATCATATTTGGGCAGCATATTTGGTTTTCTAAGCTCTAAAAAGCCTGAACCCCAAGCTACACAACCTACACTCCCTCCTTCAGTGCCTGAGGATGGAAAGCAAACCGATACTCAAAAAGAAGACACGAGTAGTTTAAGTTATACTTAACACTATACTCAAAAAGAAGACACGAGTAGTTTAAGTTATACTTAACACTATACTCAAAAAGAAGACACGAGTAGTTTAAGTTATACTTAACACTAACCAAGAAGGTTGGGATTGACCCAACCTTCTATTGTACTGGTAGATTGTTGTAATAGCACAGGCTTTCCATGTTTTCTCGCAAGATGTACCAAAAAAGGCTGGGGCTGAGCCATTATGATTAGTCTAAGTTTATTTTTCGATAGGATATCCCGACGCTGCCCACTGCACTATCCCTCCATCAATTGAATAAACTTCGTTATATCCCATAGTTAACAAGCAATTTGCGGCATAAAGCGAACGGACACCTCCCTTGCAGTGTAAATAAATTGGCGTATTTCGCTCGGGAACTGCCGTTTCGATGCATCCAGGTAATTCGTCTTTGGGGATATGTAAGGCACCGGGAATGCGTAGGGTTTGCCACTCATCTAATTCTCTCACGTCAATTAAGCACAAATCAGGGTTCGCATCACGCCGCTTCTTTAATTCATGCACATCAATTGTGCTAATTTTAGGATCTCTCATAATGATTCTCTCTAATCATTGGTCTAGTCAGGGTAGAATGGTGGATAAACCAGTAAACTGCTGCTGTCACTACACCGCCAATCAAGGTGGCGAAAGCCCAGGTGGCAGCTGAGACTAAAGCGGGCCGTTGACCTATTTGGTAAAGATTTCCGGCATCCCGCGCCACAGCACCTGCGAAAAGGACGTGTAAAATAGCATTAATCAATATCAATAAATAGTGAAAAGTCTGAATCTGGGGCTCATATTGTTGAATAATGTCGGTCAGCATGTCCTATGCTCTCTGTATTTCGTTTCGGTTGCCGCCATGATAACAGAAAAAGGACATAAAGCATCCTGCTGACGAGCTTCGCGAGAAGCGAAATCACAGGAACACACAGCGAATTTGCAACAAGTTTTGGTTTATTCAACCCTTAACCTGAGTTAACATCGCTTGATAAGCTTATTAGGGGGAGAGAATATGCATCATGAAAATTTTCCTGTGCCTCATTTAACCACAGCCCATTGCGGCCCATTGCACCATGTAGAGAAAATAATTTTAAAACAAACTGTTACAATTGAATCTTGGTTTCGGCAAAAATGGCAAGAAACGCCTCCCCCCATTACCTCCTCAGTGGATTTGCGCCATGCTGGATTTAAATTAGCTCCGGTTGATACTAATTTATTTCCTGCTGGCTTTAACAATCTGAATCGTGATTTTTTGCCATTATGTATTCAGGCGGCTCAATCTGTAATGGTTGATTACTTGCCAAGATGCAAAAATATTTTGCTCATCCCGGAGAGTCATACGCGCAATAAGTATTATTTGCTTAGTTTAGGGGTTTTACGCGATATTTTTATGAAAGCAGGATTTGTTGTGCGTATTGGCAGTTTAAATCCCGAAGTAACGACAGCAACAGAAATCACTACCGATGAGGGGCAGACCCTACTCATGGAGCCACTACAGCGCTTTAAAGATAAAGTCGGATTGCAAGATTTTGAGCCTTGCATGATTTTGCTAAATAATGATTTGTCATCAGGTATCCCTGAGATTTTACAGAATTTAAATCAGCCCATCAGACCCACACCAAAGTTAGGTTGGGCGTCAAGGCTTAAATCGAATCATTTCCATTTTTTTGACGAAGTTGCTTCTGAATTTGCCAAATTAGTTGATATGGATCCTTGGTTAATTAATCCTTATTTCACTGCAGTGGAGGGTGTGGATTTTATGGCGCAAGAAGGGGTTGATAATTTAGCCTACCAAGTCGATCAATTACTTGAGATGATAAGGGATAAATACGCTACTTATGGTATCTCAGACAGACCTTTTGTGGTGGTTAAGGCAGATAATGGCACTTATGGCATGAGCGTGATCATGGTGCACGATGGAGAAGAAATACGCCAGCTCAATCGTAAACAACGAACGCGCATGGCTGCCAGTAAAGGGGGGCGCAAAGTCGATAGGGTGATGGTTCAAGAAGGTGTATACACCTATGAAACAATGCCTAATGGCGCGGTTGCTGAGCCTGTTGTTTATATGATAGGACAATTTGTTGTCGGAGGGTTTTATCGTGTGCACCAGGGGCGAGGTACAGATGAAAATCTCAATGCCCCAGGCATGCATTTTGAACCGCTTGCTTTTGCCCAAGCTTGCAATATGCCGCGCAATGATTTGGCCGTCATCGAATGCCCAAATCGATTTTATGCTTACGGCGTAATTGCACGCTTGGCAGCGCTTGCAGCAGCAAAAGAAATTGCCGCGATTGGAGGCGAATGATGAGACTTGCTGTCTTAATGGATCCTATTCATAAAATAAAGGCTTATAAGGATTCCACCGTTGCCATGATTAAGAGTGCGCAAACACTTGGGTGGGATTGTGTTTATTTTACACAAGAAGAATTGTATTGTCGGGATGGGTTCGCTTATGCGCGAGTCTCCTCAATTCGAGTCAGGGATGAAAAATTGAGCAGTTGGGCTGAGATAGGGCGAGTGGGGGAGCAACCATTAAGTGAGTTTGATATTATTTTAATGCGCAAAGATCCTCCGTTTAACATGGAATACATCTACGCCACTTATGCCCTCCAACTTGCCGAACGTGATGGAGTACTCGTAGCGAATAAACCAAGCAGCTTGCGTGATGCTAACGAAAAATTTTTTACGCTCAATTTTCCTCAATGTTGCCCACAGACTTTGGTGAGTCGGGACATGAGCCGTCTGCGCAGTTTCTGGCAAGAACATCAAAATGTGATTTTTAAGCCATTGGAGGGAATGGGCGGAAATTCAGTTTTTCATGTGGATAAAAAAGCAGAAAATTTATCAGTCATTTTGGAGGTACTCACTCAAGGCCAAACGGTTAGCATTATGGCGCAGCAATACATTCCTGAAATTACTACTTCGGGGGATAAACGCATTTTATTGATCAATGGAGAGCCAGTGCCTTATGCTCTGGCTCGTATCCCCGCTAAGGGTGAGTTGCGCGGGAATCTTGCTGCAGGAGCACGTGGAGAAGTGGTGCCACTCACTGACAGGGATAGATGGATTTGCCAGCAAATTGCTCCTACGCTCAGAATGATGGGGCTTTATTTCGTTGGAATCGATGTCATCGGAAATTATTTAACAGAAATTAATGTGACTAGCCCGACGTGTATTCGCGAAATCGCAGACGAAACCAATTTGGATATTGCGGGTGATTATCTACGTTGCCTGGCAGATTTAGTTTCGGCGTAAAACGTTGGCTCTTGGCTATACTAGTAAGAAAACCAGGATACTCCATGAGCCTAGAGAGCTATCGACAAAAAAGGGATTTTAAAAAAACGCCAGAGCCCAAAGGGCATGTGCATAAAACCAAACATTTTCTTTTTGTTGTTCAAAAACATGCTGCAACCCACCTTCATTATGATTTTCGTTTAGAGCTTAAAGGCGTCCTTAAAAGTTGGGCTGTACCTAAAGGGCCTTGTCTTGACCCTAAGGTAAAGCGGCTCGCAATCCATGTTGAAGATCATCCTATTGAATATGGCACTTTTGAAGGGATTATTCCTAAAGAGGAGTATGGAGGAGGAACAGTAATGCTTTGGGATCAAGGGCATTGGGTTCCGCTGGATGATGATCCGGAAGAGGCCTATCACCAAGGCCATCTTCGTTTTGAACTCAACGGTAAAAAAATACAAGGGCGTTGGGATCTAATTCGTTTTAAACAAAATCAATGGTTCCTCATTAAATATGATGATGAATTTGCCAAGTCCTTCTCAGAGTATGATGTTACGAAAGAAGAACCCCGAAGTGTTCTAAATGATCAATCAATAGAGGAGATTAGCCGCAATTACCAGGGTGTTTGGAGTAAAAATAAAGCCAACCCGAGGGCTGATTTTATTGATCCTGAATTAAAAGCAAGTTTACAGACTAGCCCTTTTCTTAAAACAATTTCTGCACAATTGGCCACTTTGGTTGACAAACCACCTAAAGGGGATAATTGGCTTCATGAGATTAAATTTGATGGTTACCGCATGGTTGCATTTAAAAAAGGAGACAAGATTCGATTTGTTTCCCGCAATCAAAAGGATTGGACAACGGAGTTTCACCAGCTCATTCCTGATTTGCAAAAATTGCCAGTAGAAAATGGTATTTTTGATGGCGAAATTGTCGCTTTAGACGAAAGGAGCCGCTCTAATTTTCAATTATTGCAAAACTCAATAAAATCAGAAAAACAATCTTCTCTTTTTTATTATATTTTTGATCTGTTATACCTTGAACAATATGATCTTCGTTCATTACCCCTTATCGAGCGAAAAAAAATATTAACCACAATACTCGAAGAAGCCCCATTGTCCATTAAATACAGTGATCATGTTGTTGGTCAAGGCGAAGCCATGTTTAAACACTCATGCGATTTTGCTCTGGAAGGGATTGTGTCTAAGCGGGCCGATAGTCGATACCTAGGGAAGCGTAGTAAATCTTGGCTTAAGATTAAATGTTCTAAGCGACAGGAATTTGTGGTTGGCGGATTTACAAAACCAAAGGGTTCTCGAAAACATTTTGGTTCGCTTTATTTAGGTGTTTTTAATGAAGATAAGGAGTTAGTGTTTATTGGGAATGTCGGGACAGGATTTACTGATAAATCACTAGAAGAAATTTACAATGAACTCAAACCGCTTGAAATTAAAAAAAACCCTTTCAATGAATTCCCGCCTGAAGCGAAAACAGCAACTTGGGTAAAACCGAAATTGATTGTTGAAGTAGAGTTTTCAGAATGGACCGACGAAGGAAGACTAAGGCATCCTAGCTTTAAAGGACTTCGCACGGATAAGAAAGCGCAAGAGGTTATTAAAGAAAAAGAACGCTCGTTGGAATCAATCGAATCAGAGCCACCTGCTATGATGGGTAATCCTCAGAAATTGTCCAGTCCCGAAAAAATTCTTTATAAGGAAGATAAAATTAGCAAACAAGATCTTTATGATTATTACGATAAAATTAGTGATTATATTCTGCCGTACATCCTTAATCGGCCTTTAACTTTAGTACGTTGTCCTAATAACTATAAAGAATGTTTTTATCAAAAACACCTTAATAAAGGATTGACAAAATTACATGAAGTTCCTGTTAAAAATAAAAAAGGTGAAGTCGAACAATACTTATACTTGGATAACAAAGAAGGATTGCTAAATTTAGTGCAAATGGGCGTTTTAGAGATTCACCCTTGGGGAAGCACGATTAACCATCTTGAGCATCCTGATATTTTGATTTTTGATTTAGATCCCGCTCCTGATGTGGAATGGAAAATGGTAGTTGAGGCAGCTTTTGATATTAGAGAGCAGTTACAGCAGTATGAATTAACCTCTTTTGTTAAAACAACAGGTGGAAAAGGGCTTCATATCGTTATACCCGTTAAAGCAGAATATGACTGGGATGAAGTAAAGAACTTTACCCGTGTTTTTGTTGAATTTTTAGAAAAAAGAAATCCTGAAAAATACATCAGTAAAATGACAAAAGCTAAGCGGAAGGGAAAAATTTTTATTGATTATCTGCGCAATCAGCGTGACGCCACAGCAATCGCACCTTATTCAACTCGTGCCAGAATTCATGCCCCCATCGCTACGCCCATTCGGTGGGATGAACTTAGTGAACAATATGAAGACACATTTTATACGATCCGTACTGTATTAAAGCGTTTACAAGCGTTAAAAACCGATCCGTGGAGAGGGTTTTGGACTCTATCCCAATCTTTAAGATTGAATGAATTGTGAAAGCCATGCTTTAAAAGGAATAGATGATTTATTTCCCTAGTACATCAAAATACACCGTGCCCAATATCAGGAGATTTCTCGGACGTTTGGAAGGACGAGTTATTTTTTATTGGGCCACGCTGGCTGGTCTGTAAACTCTGTTCTTGTATTTATGAAAAAGAGTAATTAAGATCACCCTGCAATCGGCTTTTTATGCCAGTGTGTTCAAAAAATAATAAATAAGGTTGTGATTATGAAAAAATTACTTTCCATTTCAGCGATTACCTTAATCTTAAGCGGTTGCGCCGCGATTCCTACTGATCCACAGGCTACCCGTGTCATTGTTTCTCCTAACCCTGTACCCAAAGGATGCAAATATGTAGGCCAAGTTGTTGGCAATCAAGGTAATTTCTTTACAGGTGGATTTACTTCCAATCGCAATCTGGAAGAAGGTGCAATGAATGATCTCAGGAATAAGGCAGCCAAGTTAGGTGCAAACTATGTTCAGTTAGTGACAAATCGCGCTGGAGTTACTGGTTCAACGAGCGGTTCTTTTGATCGTCATGGTGGTTTTGTGAGTGGTGGTTCCCAGCAGACCAACGTCACCAATTTAGGAAATGCTTACGTTTGCTCGCCTAAGATGATTGGTTTAGAGTAGCGATAATCGTCGTGATAGTCAGGTAGGCCCGAATGGAGGGCTATCTGACTGTGGAAAAATCACGCTTTTTCAATTTGTACATCCAATGCATTGAGCACCCGTGGAACCATTGCGTAAAAACTGGCTGTCATGACTAATTCAATCATCTCAGCTTCCGTAAAATACTGTGCTGCTTCGGCATGGGTCGCATCATTAACCTGGCCGTGCACGACCGCCTCAGTCAATCCTAGCGCTGCTTTTTCTTTTGCACTAAACGCATCAGACGATGTCCACATGGGTAATTCGGCAATTTGATGTTCGTCAACACCCACAGCATGAGCCATTTTTCTATGCTGATACCATTCATAAGTTGAGTTTTGCAGTTGTGCTGTCCTTAGAATCATCAACTCCCGGAGCTTACGTGGTGTCTTAGCAGAAAGGCGCAGGCTATACGCAAATTCTAACCAAGCATCCAGCATATCGGGCTGATTTGCCAAAATTCGATAAAGATTAATCGGTTTTCCTCCAAGCTCGTTGATTCGTTCAGCAGTTTTGGCATTAATTTCGGCAAAAGAGTAGCGATTCATTATTTTTCTCTAATGATGATTAATCACAGTACTATACTCCAGCTACTTCAAAATTCTAGGCCATAGCCAGCCATTTTTCTCTGAACGTAATCCAACTAATAAAGCGGTTGATAAGTAGAAAATTTTTGATTAAAATGGCCACATTTTAATTAATGTAGCAAAGTAGTATGTTCTTTTTTACCCGAATTTATTTTCCTCGGTTCTCTTCAACAGAATTAGAAAAGAAAATTCAAGCCAAGTTGTTAGAGCGCTCAATTTTGGAAGGGGAAAGGCATAAATACATAGCTCTGTTAAAGTTAAAAGCACATGCTTCGAAAATCGCATCCAGTTGTCATGAATTAAGGGTGCTCTCAGATTCTCTAAATATTAGTTCTCTGTATCGGAGTATCCAAAATGCAATGGCGGACGCAGTTTCTAATCCTCATTTCGACCCTGCCAGGCACAGGAATCTGATTCGCAATAGGCTTGAGCTAGTAAAAAGCGATCTTGTACAAGAGACGGGTAGAAAACTATTGTCTGGCTTAAATTTATTCACTAATTCCCTATTATTTCTCGCTAGTGCTTCTGGAATCGTTATTTTCGGGGCTGCTATCGCTCCGGCCCACTCGGTATAGCCCTTCTAGGAGTGGCTATGACAATTCTATCCGGCTTAATGTTGGCAATAACAGCATATAGCCTTTATGTGGATGGCCGTAATCTATTTGATGTCCAGTTAAAAGAAATTGAGGAAGGGATCAACTTTTTGGATAATTATCCTGCCCTTGTGCAACAATCCAATCCTGGTGCAGAGCCTCTCCCTCCTGAACATGATCAAAGTCAAAGATTGGCCTACCAATAAAGCTTTGCCGACATAATACAGATATTTAGTCATTTCCCCAGCTAGGTGATTATGCAAATATCTCTTGCATGATTGCTTATTGCCTCTACAGTCTCAATGCCTTTGATAAAAGCCTACGTACACACCTAAGTAAAAGGCATGAGCTTAATTCACCACGAGAAAGCAATCCCCCCTAGTTGCTGTGTGATTGCGGTTTCAGCCTACAAAAATAAACTCCTCTGCGGAATGTGGGTTTCAGAAATGGACAAGGTCTTAGAGGGCAACTAAACTTACTTTGTGCGTTGCAGCATAAGGAGCGATAAAATTTAACTGCATTTTATTTAAGGATATTAAAATGAATACTAAACAGGATAAAACAAAGCATTCACCAAATCGACATGAAGCACACCGTGGTGAGATTGCAGAGCAAGCAGATCACGTTTACCACGAGGCAAAAAAATTGGGTACGCAAATTTATGATGAAGGAAGGCATCGATTTGATGAGTTGCAAGAAAATGTCAAAGGCCATACCGATAAAATTGTACAAAAGGTGCATTCGAGTCCTCTGTCATCCTTACTGATGGCTGCTGGCATTGGTTTTATTTTAGCGCGCTTGTTGCGAAGATAATTTGCAAAGAAGGCTTCGCGTCTCCATTCCACGGCTTGTTTCCAGGACAAGCCGTCGGGAAGCGAGAGAATTGTCCCAATTCCTAATGCATCGAATGAAATTCTTCCCATTCGAAATCGACATAGTTTTCGATTAATTTTTTGATTTCTTTTTTAGCACCGCTTTCAGTCAGGGATTCTGTATGAAATTTTTGTGCAATTCCAGAGGCATCCTTCCCTTGCTTAACCACTTTTCCGTCTGCCTTATATAAATTATCTTTGGATACATTGATTTTATAGGAGATGATAAATCCCCTATAACTATATTCTGGCATGATTCTTATCTCTCCTAATTTTGTAACTCATTATAAGAATAGTGCATTGATCTGATTAAATCTAAAAATGGCCTCATAAAATGCGCTAATTTTTTGCTTATATATTGATTTAATTGGCATTGTATTGTCAAAATAGATCAATAGTTGATTATAAACAGGGACGAATGATGAACACACAAGAATATGTGGATGCTTTGAGGGACGGAAATTATTTCAAAGCTCTCGAATTAACCCATTATATTAGTCAAAAGTATGCCCAAATAAAGGAGCCTATTGGGGCAGATGAACTTCTCCAGTTAGGTGGATATGAATTAAGCCTTACTGATATCAATGAAAATGATATTTCGGCTATTAATTTTTTATATAACTACATCCAATACCATAATCAACTTGCCAATGGTGAATTAGGTTATACACTTATTACCTATCTTTCGTTAATAAGCATTGTTTTATCGATCAAAAGAGACAGGGATTTCCGCACGACAGTGGATTCGGTGTCTATTGCCAATCTGATACAGTTTCAGGGGTTCCTGTCAGATAACTCAGATTTTTCTAAACTTGTGGAAAGAAATATGGGCGAATCTGAGTGGATGGACAGGATGCTAGTGCCTTTAAATGAGGATGGGCTCTTAAAACAGATAGCCGCAATGGCTGATCCCGTTTTTGCCAATTTTTACAAAAGCGTTCAGCAAATGCAAGAAAAGCTCAAGGTGGATAAAATTTACTTCTCCTGTCCTTTGGTGCATGGTGTAGCACAGGCAAAATCACTCAAAGAAACCGTCAAAACATTTAGGCTTCGGTTACTTGAGAAGTTGAGACTAGAAGGGATTGAAGTTGATAACCATGGAGAGCTAATTCCTTCTCAAGAGCCTACTCCAAGACAGTTAAAAATAATTAAAAGATATAACGCTGTTCATGTGTTGTACCAAGAACTTCAGGATAAAATTGCTTTGGGAAGTACTGACAGAGAGATGATTCTAGGGATAGTTGAAATTTGTACCCACAACCAAGCGGGTTGGTTTGAGCGACATTTTTCCCAAAAATTCACTGACGTTTTAAGTGGAGGATTAAAACCGCTTTGTCGAACTTTTTTTTCAAAAGAAGCCCAATACAGACGTGAAATGGATGAGATAGCTCAAATACGGCCTGGATAGTATAAAAAATGACTTGTGAGTAAATCCATGCAGATTAAGCACAGCCCATGAAATCAAGCTGACGCCAGGCTTCAAAAAGTATGATGGCAACAGCATTGGATAGGTTAAGGCTGCGATTATTAGGGCACATTGGAATACGAATGGCAGAATAGCGTTCTCTCAATTCTGCCGGTAGTCCTCGTGTTTCGGCGCCGAAGAGCAGCATATCTTCGTCCTGGTAACAAACCTCATGGTAATTTTTTTGACCTTTTGTCGAACATGCAAAAATCCGACGTTGTTGGTTTTTTTCTATAAAATCCTGTTCATTAGAGTAATGAATAATGTTAATCCATTCTTGATAATCAAGCCCGGCACGACGCATCCGCTTATCATCAAGCGTAAAGCCTAGGGGGTATATCAGATGCAGTTGTGCGCCACTGTTAGCGCACAAGCGAATAATATTACCCGTATTAGGTGGGATTTCGGGCTGGTGCAGAGCGATGTGCAGCATTTTTACTACTATTCAATTTAACTGATTTTTTTGTTGAAGCGGGTTCATCCACGTAATCCCCCACATCTTGCTCATCCACATACAACGAAGCGTCGGTATCGGCCTGTTCGCCAGTGATCAAGTAATTTCGATGTTGTAGATAGGCATCACGCATGAACGCATATTTATCCAGTGCTTCATTCATAATCGCATCGGTTTCAAGCAATTGGGATCGCAGATCGACATATCTCAATATTGCAATGGAATAGATTGCGACCCCACTCGGTAAATATGGGTAGGGAGTAAAGGCATAATCAAGCGGTAATCCCAGAGCATCGCGAACGGTACTTGGACCTAAAAATGGCAGAACGATATAAACTGACTTTTTCTTCCCCCATTTAGCAAAGGTTAAGCCGAAATCGTTGTAGTGGGGCGGTAGACTAAAGGCTTTATCGGCAACATCAAAAAAGCCGGCAACACCAATAGTTGAATTAATCAAAAAACGCCAGCTGTCTTTTATCGCCTGTCTCCATTCTCCTTGGAAAAGATCACTGGCTACTGTCGGCAGCATGTACACGTTATTGTAAGCATTGTTTATGCTCGTACGAACCCGGGCAGGTATCACCGCTTTATAAATTTTAGCAGGGGGTTTTAATACGGTGGCGTCAAAAGCCATATTGAAATTGTAGATTTTGCGGTTAATTGACTCATAGGGATCAACAGGATTGTTGCCTTTATGCAGGCAGGAACAAAGCATTAAAGAACTGACCATCGTTGCAAGAGTGGCAATTAAGCGCATGATTCTTCTATTTTTTAGGATGCGAAAGTTGATGTTACACCACTTTCATATTCTTGGGAACTACTAGAATTGGAGCAAAAATGTGACTGGCCCATTGTTACATAAGTGGACTTTCATATTCGCACCGAATTGACCACTGGCTACCTGGGAATATTTTTCCCTGGCTAAATCGAGCAACCGGTGAAATAAAGTTTGCCCTAATTCAGGTGGCGCGGCTTTAGAAAAACTAGGACGTAAGCCCTTATTGGTATCCGCCATTAATGTAAATTGGGGGACAAGTAGAAGTCCTCCGTTGACCTCTTTGAGGCTTAGGTTCATTTTTCCTTGGGAATCATCAAAAATACGGTAATTGAGGCATTTTTCTAACATGCGTAAAAGTGTAGGTTCAGTATCCTCTTTTTCAAAGCCACAAAGGATCATTAAGCCGTGGGCTATTTCTCCTACGATTTCATTGTTGACAACCACCTTTGCTTCACTTACTCGCTGGATTACAGTTAGCATGCATCTAAACCCTGACGTGAAATTTCTATACTTGCATCAATGAGTGCATCAATGATCCCTATTTCTCGGTCGGAATGACCGGCATCCCTGATGATTCGTAAATTTGAAGCAGGAAGAGCTTGATGTAATTCCCAAGCGCCTTCTAAAGGGCATATCATATCGTAGCGGCCATGAACGAGGTAAGTAGGGATATGCCTAATTTTGTGGATATGGGATAGAACTTGATTTTCTTCAATAAAATAGCGATGGTTAATGTAATGGGACTGCAAGCAAGCAAGCGCAAGGGCAAAATGCGGGTCACTGAATTGCTCAATGACGTATAAGTGTGATTGTAAGCTGCTGCAACGTGCGTACCACATGGCCCAGCTTTTCGCTGCGGACATACGGACTAACTCATTATCCCCCTGGAGGCATTGGGTATAAAATCGACGAAGGTCGTGTTGCTCTTCATTAGGTACAAAGCTAGTAAATTCTTGCCAGTAATCAGGGAAAATCAGATTTGTCCCGCTTTTATAAAGCCAATCGGTGTCTTTCTTCCTACCTAAAAAAATTTGTTGCAGTAACAAGGCAGATACCTGCTGCGGATAAAGTTGCGCATAGAGGAGGGCAAGTAAAGCACCCCAGCCGCCGCCAAATAAGACAAAACGGTTGATTTTCAAGTAATCACGAATGGTATCAATGTCTTCTAACAGGCTTTGGGTGTTATTGTCGTGTAGCTCAATATGGGGGGTAGAACGCCCACAGCCTCGTTGGTCAAAAAGCACAATGCGGTAGATTTGAGGATCAAAAAAGCGTCGTAAATGAGTATCACCCCCTGCTCCTGGTCCAGAATGCAAGCCAATAATCGGTATGCCCTGTGGGTTTCCTATCTCCTCCACATAAAGCACATGAAGCTGACTCACACGTAACTCATGGCATTGATAAGGCTTAATAACTGGATAAAGGGTATGCATAATTCTCTCAGCATTTTTAGCTTTTGATTTTAAATCTTATACTCAAGATACTCCAAAATGCTAGGCCTCGGTTTTAAGCAAGTTGGCATTTCCTAATGGTCATATTCAAAAAATTGAGTCTCTTTTAGGGTAGAGATAAAACGTTGTGCATCATTACTGAGCTTATGTCCTTTTCGATAAATGATAAAATAGTTGATGGATAAATCCTTATGCTCATAAATTGTTACTAAATCCTTGTCGATGATATTTTTTGGAATAAAGCTCCATCCAAGGCCCAATTTGGCAAGTTTTAGTAATGCAAAAATTGGTTCAGCTTCGTGTTGAATAGGTAGAAATAAATTTTTGCGGTAAAGAAAATTATCCAATACCTGCCGGGGCGGAGCATATTTAGGCATGACTATGCCTGGGTATTCTAATATCTCTTCTAAACTTATTTGTTCCTTCTTCATCAGCGGATGCGTCCGAGATAGTTTAATAACAAAGGGTAATGTAAATAGGGGGATTAATTCAAACTCGTGAACAATTTTATTACTAATGCAATTTAGACAAAGCTCTATCTCTCGATTGCGCAGTGCCCTTAGGCTCATTAAGGGAGATAAATAATTGACCGAGAAGTCGATATTGGGATTCCCTTGGCTAAAAGAGGCTAAAAAATCAGGAAGCATGAAGCTGCCAATTAAAAAATCCAAGCCCACTTTTAAAGGTTTTTTTTGCTTTTCTAAAAAAAGATTGACAGATGAGATGCCGGTTTGCACTGTTTGTAGTACTTCTATGGCATGAGGTAGGAAAATTTTTCCTGATTCTGTGAGGATTAAGCGATTATGATCTCTGATAAATAGCGGCGTTTTAATTTCTGCTTCAAGAGAAGCGATGCGTTTACTAATCGCTGATTGTGTGATGTAAAGAAAATCAGCTGCCAAAGTAAAGGAGCCAAAATCTGCGGCAGCAATAAATGCGCGAATTTGATTTAGGTCCATATTTATATTACGCATGAGTGATTCGCTGTAATTTAAGTATAACGTATAGGATTTGATTAATTATTAATAACTGTAACTAATGGGTTTTTGCTGCAGGGTTAAAAGTTACTTGTAGCAACTGTGGTTCTGCTTCGATTATTGAATGGAAAAATATTAAGCCATAATGCCTAAGTATATTACAGTTAATTTTTGGAATCTGGCTAGTCCTGTTTGGAATGCATTATTAAAATCATAAAGTTAAAGATTCCTTTTTTATATAATGTTGATCATAATCCTATGTATCATCTAAAGAGGACTATCAATGCAAATTAAAGCAGCTGTTGCACATAAAGTAGGTGAGCCATTATCGGTTGAAATGGTTGATTTAGCTGGCCCAAGGGATGGTGAAGTACTTATCGAGATAAAGGCGACGGGTGTTTGTCATACGGATGCCTACACTTTGTCGGGTGTCGATCCAGAAGGTTTATTTCCAGTGATTTTGGGGCATGAAGGTGCTGGTGTAGTTGTTGAGGTTGGTCCTGGGGTAACTTCCCTTAAACCTGGTGATCATGTTATACCGCTTTACACTCCTGAATGCAGGGAATGTAACTTTTGCCTTTCACAAAAAACCAATCTTTGCCAAGCAATACGTACAACCCAAAGTAAAGGACTGATGCCTGATGGCAGTAGCCGCTTTAGTGTAAATGGTGAACCTCTCTTTCACTACATGGGAACGTCGACTTTCGCCAATTACACTGTATTACCGGAAATTGCTGTGGCAAAAATCCGTGAAGATGCTCCATTTGAAAAAGTGTGTTATATCGGTTGCGGAGTGACTACTGGCATTGGGGCAGTCATTTATACTGCCAAGGTAGAAGTTGGGTCGAAAGTGGTGGTGTTTGGTTTAGGCGGTATTGGCCTTAATGTTATTCAAGCGGCGCGTATGGTGGGAGCCGAGCAGATTGTCGGGGTTGATGTGAATCCGAAGCGTCGTGCCCTAGCTGAAAAAATGGGTATGACCGATTTTGTTAACCCTCAAGAATTAGGAAGCGAGCTTGTCAATTACCTCGTTGAATTAACTAAAGGTGGTGCGGATTACAGCTTTGAATGTGTAGGAAAAGTCGACCTCATGCGGCAAGCGTTGGAATGTTGTCATAAAGGCTGGGGTGTCTGTACTATCATTGGTGTGGCAGGTGCCGGTGAAGAGATTTCCACCAGGCCTTTTCAATTAGTGACTGGCCGGGTTTGGAAAGGAAGCGCTTTCGGAGGGGCTAGGGGACGAACGGATGTGCCGAAAATAGTTGATTGGTATATGGAAGGAAAGATTAATATTGATGATTTAATTACCCACGTGTTGCCTATCGAGCGAATTAATGAGGCATTTGATTTAATGCATCGGGGAGAATCGATACGGACAATTGTAACGTTTTAATAGGGAATTAATTTTATGGCGTTTGAACTTATTGAAGCGCATCGTTGTTTTGATGGAACGCAATATGTTTATGAACATCCCTCTGCGATAACAAATTGTACAATGCGCTTTGGTTTATTTTTACCCCCGCAAGCCACACAACATAAAGTACCCGTATTGTACTGGTTGTCAGGATTAACTGCGAGTGAACAGAATTTTATTACAAAGGCTGGTTCACAAAGAGCTGCCTCCGAATTAGGTTTAGCTTTAGTTGTTCCTGATACAAGTCCACGAGGCATTGAGTTACCGGGGGACAGGGATGATGATGATTTTGGTATAGGAGCAGGGTTTTATCTCGATGCGATAAAAGCGCCTTGGTCTAAACACTATCGAATGTTTACATATATCACAGAAGAGTTACCTCAATTACTTAACCAAATTTTTCCTCTTGATGAGCAACGTACTGGTATTTTTGGGCATTCAATGGGGGGGCATGGCGCATTGACTTTAGCCCTTAAACGGCCTGAACAATATCGTTCTTTATCGGCCTTTGCCCCTATTTGTGCCCCTGCGCAGTGCCCTTGGGGGCAGAAAGCATTTAAAGGCTATTTGGGTGAAGAAAAGGAAACTTGGAAAAACCATGATGCTTGCGAGTTAGTTCTAAAAAACGGATGGCCACATGGTTCCATTTTAATTGATCAGGGCACACAAGATCCTTTTTTGGACACAGAATTAAACCCGGAACTTTTCCAAGCTGCGTGTTTAAAAGCAAATGTGGATTTAAACCTGAGGTGGCAGAAAGGGTATGACCACAATTATTATTTTATTGCCAGCTTCATTGATGATCATTTGCGGTTTCATGCTGCCAAGTTAAAGTAAAAAATTGATAGTAATAGTAACAGGTGATTCATGGTTTTTGCAGTGGATAGTCGTATCGAGGCAAGTTCAGTTTTTCTAGCGGATTGGACTCTATCGCGTCTTTATTTTAAAAAAGATGCTAATTTTCCATGGATTATTTTGGTACCCAGAGAAGAAAATATTCAAGAAATTTATCAATTATTGCCTTCTCAGCGCCAGATCCTCACTGAAGAAATAGCAGCCATTTCTCAAATAATGCAGGATTATTTCAAACCCGAGAAATTAAATATTGGTGCTTTAGGTAATATCGTTTCACAGCTTCATATTCATGTTGTTGCACGGTTCAAAGATGATAGCGCCTGGCCACATAGTATTTGGCAGCCTGATTTGGTTGCCTGTGCTTATGCAGAGGAAGATCTTCATGAACATGTGAGAGCTTTAAGAGAGCGAATAATGGTTTAGCCCTTTTACGGGCTAGCGGAGCGAGCGCAAAGCCGTTGGCTTTTACAACATATACTCAGGTAACGGTTTCTGATCGGGGAATATTTCTTCCAAAGATACTGAGAAACCATCTTCCCTTACTATGCGTGCATGACTTCGTTGTAATTCCCTGGGTTCATTAACGCCGCAAGAATGGCAAAGCGTGGCAACTTCGTGAGCCATGTTCGTTGCGTAATGATAAACACGCTCAGCTTTATCTTCTACAACCAAGCCGTGTTGTAATTTAGGGTTGTGGGTGGTAATCCCAGTAGGACAAGTGTTTTTGTGGCATTTCATCGATTGGATACAGCCCAAAGCAAACAAAAATCCCCTTGCTGAATTGATAAAATCGGCTCCGGCACAGAGCGCCCAAGTCACTTCAGCAGGGGTAATGAGTTTACCGCTTGCGATGACTTTAATTCGATCTCGCAAATTATAAGTTACCAGAATATCAACGAGGCGAGGCAGCGATTCTTGGATAGGAATTCCCATATAATCCATAAGGCCTTGTGGTGAGGCGCCAGTGCCGCCATCAGCACTATCTAAACTAATGAAATCCGGAGCAAATTGTATGCCCCGCTGATGAATTGTAAAACAAAGGTCTTTAACCCATTCATAGCTACCGAGTACAAATTTACATCCAACGGGTTTACCTGTTATCTGGCGAATATGCTCGATTTTATCCAAAAGCTCATCCACATTAGCAATATCAGTATGCCGATTAGGGCTAATCGAGTCTTGATAAGCGGGAATTCCGCGGATTTCAGCTACTTCTTCCGTTACTTTTACAGCAGGCAAAAGCCCACCTTTACCGGGTTTTGCTCCTTGGCTCAGTTTAATCTCAAACATTTTAATGCAGTCATGGGCGGCTAGTTCACGTAAGCGCTCATCGGATAAATTGCCTTGCGCATCACGGAAGCCATATTTTGCTGTTCCAATTTGGGCAACAATGTCGCAGCCCACTTCAAGATGATAGGGGGAAACTCCGCCTTCCCCAGTATTAAGCCAGCAACCTGCTTTTTTTGCCCCTCTCGCTAAAGCTTGGATGGCTGGCTTTGATATGGCGCCATAACTCATCGCAGAAATATTAAAAATGTGGGTAGAGGTATAAGGCTGTCGGCAGTGGGGGCCTATAGTAACAGGTCTAATAGTGGCTTTATTCGTTTCAAGAGGAGGGAACGGAGCGCTTACAAAATAAACGGTTCCTATGCTGTGTAAGGGGCGTGTGGACCCAAAACCGATAGTGGTATCCTCATTTTTAGCAGCCCGATAAACCCAGGAGCGATTTGCCCTATTGAAGGGTAATTCCTGTCTATCATCCGCAAAAAGGTATTGCCGAAGATATACACCGATGTACTCAAGGAAATAGCGAAAATGGCCAATAATGGGATAATTGCGTAAGACTGTATGTTTTTTTTGATTTCTATCCCAAAGATAGACTGACACTAGCAAAACGAACAGGGTGACAGTAAAAATGAGAATAAGCAGTTCATCCGTTTCCAAAGCACGTAGAAAGAATACATCTCGTTTTTTAAGCTCAATAGGTTCCACGAACAAAATATCCTTATTTATCCTTAAAGTTGCAGAGTATACACTTTGTTTGTGGTGAACGGGAGTTTGTGTTGATCGAAATTATTTGTTGAAAATTAACTTGCTTAAACAAATTGTGACAAATTATTTAGTATATACTTAAATTAAATCTGGTGAGATTTTAGGGGGCTGACATGCATTCCTCACTGGCCAACCATCTTCTGATAGCCATGCCCTCTCTTACTGATCCTAATTTCGAGCGATCAGTTATTTACATTTGTGAGCATCATGTGCAAGGTACGGTTGGTTTAATGATTAATCGGCCCATGCAATTCCCGTTAGGTGTGGTTTTTGATCAAATGCAAATCCAATCTGCTTCAACTGAACGCTACCAAATGCCGCTCCTTTTTGGCGGGCCAGTACAGCCTGAGCGCGGCTTCGTTATTCACAGGCCTGTCGGCGGCTGGCGCTCGAGCTTGTCTTTGCGGGATGACGTGACGGTCACGACTTCGAATGATATTATTCGCGCAATTGCTGCTGACATTGGACCCAAAGACGCTTTAGTGACGTTAGGATACACCGGTTGGGGTGAGAGCCAGTTAGAGCAAGAAGTGCTTGCTAATGTTTGGCTGATTTGTCCTTTTTCTTCTGAGATCCTTTATGAGGTACCCTTTTCTGAGCGTTGGGAGTATGCGGGTTTGAGTATTGGCGTCAAAATGAATCAATTAACCAATCAAGCAGGCCATGCCTAATTCTTTGAAATAAATGAGAAATTATGCCAGAAGGTTTTTATTTAGGATTTGATTTTGGTTATAAGCGTATTGGTGTGGCTGTAGGCCAACAAATCACCTGCAGCGCTAGGCCGTTAACGACCCTTGATGCAAAACAAGGCATGCCTCATTGGGCTGAAGTCCAGAAAATAATTAACGAATGGCGTCCACAAGCATTGATTGTAGGTTTGCCCACATGTATTGATGATAGTGAATTGTATACCACTGAGGCTGCACGACAATTTGCCCGTCAATTAGAAGAACGATTTTCTTTACCGGTCCATTTAGTTGATGAGCGATTATCTACTGTAGAAGCCCGTGCTCAGTTGTTTGCTAAGGGCGGATACCGTAAAATCAAGCAATCTCAAATCGACAGCTTTGCTGCCTGTATTATTCTTGAGCAGTGGCTGCAGCATTCCTAAGAGAAACATGAAACATTTTTTAGAAATCAGTCAACTTTCCGACAAACAAATTAATTCGCTTTTACAAAGCGCTTTGAGTTTTAAGAATAGTCACCAATATCCTAGTTATCCCCAACACACCGTAGCCAATCTTTTTTATGAAAATAGTACGCGAACACGTGTAAGTTTCGAGATTGCAGCTAAAAAGCTATCCATGATGGCAATTAACCTTAATTTACAAGGTTCATCTGAGACAAAGGGAGAGGCAATTGAGGATACGATTAGAACTTTGTCCGCAATGGGGATTGATTTATTCGTAATAAGACATCGGCAAGATGGATTACAAAATACCCTAGCTGAAAAATTAACACAGGGTATCCATATTGTTAATGCTGGTGATGGGCAGCACGCCCATCCTAGCCAAGCGATGTTGGATTTGATGACGATAGTTGAAAAAAAGCCTAATCTAACTCAGCTCAAATTGGCTATCATTGGAAATATCCGGCATTCGCGAGTAGCCAATTCACTGCAGTGTCTTTGTGCAACGGTGGGTATAGGCGAATTAGTACTTGTTGCCCCACCTATCTGGCAACCACAGCAAATTCATTACGGAAGAGTGACCCATTCTTTAAGAGAAGGCTTAGCTGATGCGGATGTGGTGATTTGCTTACGCGTTCAGCATGAGCGGTTACAAGAAAATGAACAAATGGATTTAACCACGTATCGTCGTGAATACGCTTTGACTCGGGAGACAATTCGATTTGCGAAGCCTGATGCCATCATCATGCATCCGGGGCCGATGAATCGTGGTGTGGAAATCGATAGCGATGTCGCTGATGGACCTCAATCTTGCATTTTACAGCAAGTTACTAACGGTGTATTCATGCGCATGGCGATTCTTGAATCTTTAATTATGTAATTGACTCTACAAGGATTTTGGTATGAGTAATAAAAAACCTCTCGTTGTGATCACAGGTGCTGGTGCCGGCATTGGCAGGGCTTTGGCAAATACTTTTTCAGAAGAAGGCCACCCCTGTTTGCTGCTCAGTCGTCATATTGAACCATTGCCTGAATTAAAAGGACGCGAAATTAGTTATGCTCAGGTGGACGTGACCAATTATTTACAATTAGAAGAAGCCATTCGTAATGCTGAAAAAAAATACGGGAAAACAGAATGCCTTATTAACAATGCTGGTCTAATTAATATTGGTGAATTTAAAGATATGCCAATCGACAAAATTGAGAATGAAATTGCAGTGCTAATCAATGGTGTCATTAATGGTATAAAAGTTGTCCTGTCAGATATGTCTGAGAGAAAATCAGGAACAATTATCAATATTAGCTCGATAGGTGATCGAAAGCCGGGGCCTCTAGGAGTCAGCTACCATGCCAGTAAACACGCTATTCGTAGTGTGGCTGAGAGTTTGCAGATGGCTGAAGCTAAGAATAGGGTAAGAATTATGAATATTGCACCGGGATTAATTAAGACGAATATTCATGCCAATATGGGTATTAGCTTTGAAGAATATTGCGAACTATTAGGTAATCCTACTTTTATCATGCCAGAGGAATTAGCTGATATCATTATGTTCTGTTGGAAGTTACCGCAGAAAATATGCATTAGGGATTTAGTGGTCATGCCCACAGATTGTGCATTTTAATTTACCACTAAATCAAACGTTCTAAATTTCACTTGTTCATCTTGGATCCATGCTTGGGTAATTGAATATTCAGGCAACTCTATCCAGGTTGTACGGTCGGTGGACAATGGTTCTGAAGCAAAAAGAATGTTACGCCTTATCCCTGTTCCATGCATTTTATAAATACCATCCACTATACTATAGCTCTCACCTACTGTTAGCCAAAGACTATGATATCCAAGGAATGCTTTTTGTACATTAGACGTGTTGCAGCCAAAGTCGAAAACAAAACGGGTAACAAAAAGATATTCGCCATTCGTAATGAATAAATTAACGGGTGAAGCCTCTTCGATGCCGCATTCTTTCCTTGCTTTTCCTAGAATTTCAAAGGTGTTAATAATGGCCTGAAACGCTTCTTCCATTGGCACATTTTCTCTGAAATCTTTAAATTGAGATAAAAACAACACATAAACCCATTCACTGTCTGTTGTACCCTTAATCATGCTCATTAATTGAGGTTTGATGTATTTGACCAATGCCACTTTCAGGCGGTCCATGTGCGCTAAACTGCCATTGTGGGCTAAAGCGAAATGAGCATCGTCGAATTTGAATGGATGGACATTTTGTTCTGAGACGGTTTCTATTATTTTATATTCCACTCCACGCACATGGGCAACCATACAATTGGTCGTTAATTTTTTTGATAAGCGAAAAAGATTTTTATCAAAAAAAGGTAAGCAAGTTGTTTTATAAAGATAAGGCTCTTCAGGATAATGGGATGACTTAGACCAAGCACAAAATCCAAGTCCGGCAAGATTTTGAATGTGCTTCATGAGCTGCGGAGCATAACTTTGGTGAACTAAACCATTGTCTGGGCCGTAAAGTAAGTCATAAATGCTTGATTCATTTTGACCAAGATAAATTAATACTCTGCACATAGTCTTATCCTATCAAGTTTTCATATTCACAATTAATTCTGACAAATTGCCGATTTACAATGTAAACTAAACGGGCAATGTGATGATTTATCTCTCGGCTAATATGAAAGAAAAGGCCTGGATTAAGATCACGAATTTTGTAATACGCATCAAAATCCAATTCTAGAATTGTAGATCTTTCGCTGGTGAGATAAGCCACGTATTGCTGGAATTCAGGAAAGAGACTCGTTGGATTTTCTAAAAAGATTTCGCCTATGCCGGAAACTGCGATAGATTTATTTAATACTTCATCTTGTTTAATAAACATCATTACCGCACCTGAATACGGAATGCACAACCGCGAGTGTACTGAGTTAAGAAATTGAAACGGATAGCCACGATCATATTGGCGAAAAGACATGAACGATAATAAGAAAAGAAAATCTTTCTCCTGTAAGGCAGAAAAAAAATGGATTTGTTTAAGGTAATTAAAGTCTAAATTAGCGTTCGGTAATTTTTTACACTGAGCTTTATGATTAAAGAGGCGAAGCGCGTGTTGTGATGAAATATCTGCCTGTCCAGCTATTTTTCCGAGTAACGAAATAAGTAGAAGAATTTGATTGATAATTTTTTCTCGGGTTTGCCGGATGATATTGGTTTCGAATTTGTAAGCAGTGACAGGATGGGAAAAATGAAGTGTATTTAAAATTTCTCGAGAAAAGCTTAAGCAAGTGCAATCGTTCTCAGCAACAATTGAAGCGGTAATCGGTGTTTGTGTTAGAAAGGTAACCTCCCCAAAAATTTGGCCGCTATCAAGTTTCGTTGCCAGTTTTTGCGTATCGCCGGGCAAAGTAACGTACACGAGCACTCTGCCTTTTTGGAGTAGGTAAAGTTCGTCCCCATAAGAGCCTTGAGACATGATTGTTTCACCGGCTCGAAAGTGTTTAGTTTGGCTGTGTTCGCGAATAAAAGAGTATTCCTCTTGAGAAAAATCAATGAATAGAGGATGATTTTTAAGGTTAGCAGCAGAAGAAGTATTCATCATTATTCCTTATGCTTTCCATTCAGAGATAGGACGCTCTTGGTATTGATTTTCCAAATAACTTGTCATCAAATTATAGAAATTTTTCCCATATTTTTCGATAAAATTACTTTGCCACTGACTTCCGTTAATTTTCGATTTTATCCGGTGTTTGATAATTCCTAAATAACCCTGGATATCGTCTGAAGTAATACCGAGTGCTTCTAGCCCTTTATAGGCTAGGGGAAGCAATTCTTCAAGAAGAGTGAGAGCATTGACTTCGCGATTGGCAAACCACTTAAATTTTGCTTGAAGACCAAAGCGTGCTGCATTAAAAAAATTCCGTCTTGCATCATGAAAAGGCAAGAGGTGATCGATGGGTACTGATTGGATTGCAAAATAATGAAGAAGCCCATAAAAGAAAGCAGCGTTTGCCATCATATCAATAATGGTTGGACCAGAAGGGGGGCCACGGTGTTCGATGCGTAAATGTGGTTTTAAATTGGGGTTAAAATCAATCACAGGGCGATTCCAACGATAAACCACACCATTTTGCCTTCTCACATGAAACATCTTTTCTGGTGGAAACTCAGGAAAAACCTCGGGTAGAAGACGAGGGAAATATTGGAAATTTTGGTCGAAAAGTTCGAAAAAAGAATTATGCAAATAATTAGTTCCGAATAAACAGCATTTAAATCCTCTATCACGATCAAATAAGCGCAATGTCAAGGATTGATCAAATGAAGCTATTCTCGTTTCACTCCACAGTTGATGCCCCAATAAAAAAGGGCTGTTAGCAGAAATGGCCAAGATAGGCCCTGCAAGTGCTTGGGCAACATTATAGTATTGCACAGATTGGCTTAACCCAATTTGAATGTGCATTTGGAATGCTGAGATAAGGCCATTGATTACTAAGGATTTAGGCCTCATTATCAAGGCTTCTTTAGGACCTTCGATATGAATTTTGGATATCTGTCCTCCACACAGGGCTGCTGTGCAGGAATTGAGGATATGATACCTTGGTTTATTGGTCATATATTCTGGTAAATGGCATCTTTCAGTAGCAGTTGGTAAGGTTCCAATTAAAGCTAAATAAGCATTACGATCGTTAGCAATGCTTAAACAATGATTCCATAACTCCAAAATATTCTTATGCAAAGAACTAAAGCAATCGCCATACAGACTAAAGTGTGAAGTATTGATTTCCAAGTGCCATGCACCGATTTCAGGTATTAAAAAGGGCTGATTCACTCGATCAATGAAAGCTAAATTTTCTGGTAGAGGGTTATATTCTTTATCAAGAAGGAAAAATTCAATTTCAGCGCCAATTGCTAATTCCCTCTCCATGAAATATTCTTCAATAAACCACTCTTCAAGCAAGCTAGTTTCTTTAAATAAATGCCGATCAAACTCTTGATAATCAATCTTGGATGTCGGGGTATGCAGATCTTTATGATAAGCCATCAATGCCCTCCGGCATCAGCTCACTTGATAAAAATAGTATAGCTTTTATATTGAAATATAATTGAGTTAAATAAATCCTTATAACAATCTACATTTCTCTTGATGAAATTGGTCTATATTTTATAAATATCATAAAAATTAATTCATTCATTTTTTAATTAAATAACTAATGCGGGAGATTAAGATGTCTTTACTAAAAAGGGAAAATCCAGAAAATAAATCAGGGAAAATCATTATTGATTTTAGTTCGGAATTAGAAGAAATGTGTTTGGATTGCCAAAAAGAAATGCAGAAAAAACGATCTGACTTTAGAGATAAATTAAATTCTTCAATTCTAGTATTAAAAAATGAAATTGATAATGCAGCTCTCATGAACCTTAAAGAGATGGAAGAAGTAAATAAATACAAAGATACTGAAATTGAACAATTGCAAACGATGGTAAATGAAATGGTTAGGGAATTAGAAATTTGCAATAGGACCAGCAAGAAAAAGATAAAATAATTTACATTTGCAATACAATGCATTAAAAAGTGGGTTGTAAACGAATCTGTAACACGTAACTCATATTTAGGGAGATCATTCATCGAAATAGCAGACGAGCTGTTTTCTCTAAAGAAACAATGAGTTCAGAAGGGCAACCTATTTTTATGAAGCCTATTTATCCTTTAAGACTAATTCTAGCTAGCAACTCTCCAAGACGTTTGCAAATATTGCGAGAGCACGGATTGGATGCTGTGGTTAAGCCCGCCAATATCGATGAAATCAAGCAAGAAGGCGAGGATGCTAAAGCCTATGTCACTCGACTTGCAAAAGAAAAAGCGCAAACTATTTTACTGCAGGTAGTAGGAGACACAGCTGATTTAATCCTGGCAGCAGATACTACAGTGTATTATCAGAGCCATATTTTAGAAAAACCCTGCGATCCCGAAGATGCATACAGAATGCTAAGTATGCTAAGCGGCAATTCCCATGAAGTCTATACGGGGTATGCGCTTATTTTTCTACCAGAAAAACGGTGGTGGATTGATTGTGTGACAACAACCATTACTTTTCACTCCCTGACAGAGCAACAAATACAAAATTATATTGATTCGGGCGATCCTTTTGATAAAGCGGGAGGATATGGCATTCAGAACGTATACGAAACCTTTATTAAAGAAATAGAAGGGTCCTACTACAATGTAATGGGGTTACCTATCGAGGAAATTTTAAAAAAAATCAATGCCTAACTAGGTAACGTCCACCTATTCGTTTTACCACAAAAGGTCATATTGCGGTCTTAAATAAAAGTAATATAGCGGGGCTATTTCGGAAAGCCCTAAGTGGTAATAATATCTTTAAATTTAAGGAATCTCAGTTGTTGGCACTGCGGAATTGGCTTTATCCTCTTTTTCATCTCCCATTTTCGATGAAAATAAAGAATACCCTTTTAAGGGATCCATGCTTTTTCTTTTAATTGAGGTTAAAACAACTTTCGCTGGAGTCATTTTTCTTTGATTTTGAGATGAATCAGTTAGCACCTGCTTTCTCAGTTCTTGTATTCTACCGGAGTAGTATATGGGATTAAGGTTGCTTGAAAGCTTTTTAGGAAAATAGTAAGTATTATTTATCCGAAAAATATTTTCGACAGCATTTTGGAATTTATCCATCAAGTTAGCAACATCAGAATCATTATGTTGTGCTTGAAAGTGACTAAGGGAATTTTCAAAAAAGCTTATAAATACCTCGGCAAACTGGCTAGGAGGATGTGATTTTTTATCGAAGAATGAACTAGGCAAAATATCCTCTTTTAGAAAAGAAGAAAGTTGATCAATAACTACCCCTGGATTTTCTGATCGCAACTTATCAAAATCAATATGATCGGTTTTTCTAGGTTGTATTCTGCGAGATAAAATATAGAGTTTATCCTCCAAATTTCCCGTTTCTGGCAAGGGATATGTATTTATAAATTGCGGTAAATCGGTTACAAAAATAAGACATTCAGAATTAATTTTTAGTTTTATTTCAAGAATAGTCTTTAAGATCTCCCCCACAACAGCTCTTCGATGCAGTGCATTCTCGTTCCCATCCCGGGCGAAAGTGACATCAGTGAGAAAGAGGCCTAAAAAGGGCAGGGCAGTCCGGTGTGTAGTGCATATTTCTCTCATATATTGATAGTTTTTCAAATTGCTAGCTATTGTGCAAATTTCTTCAATTGTTTTTCGATCTGTTGTAGATAGCTTTCCTAACTCCACAGTTAGTCTGGAAATATTACTACTGCTAAACACACTTGCTAAAACTTGTAGATGATTAAGATCAGGGTATTTCTCCTCGCCGAGAGCGCATAGGGCTTGCGATAGCTCAATTAGAAATTGTAATGCGTTTCTAGTGTTATCACTTGGTTGATTCAATATTTTTTCTATAAAATAGAAACTTAATTTATTAAAATAGTCTGTGAATTTTACAATTGATGGAGAAAGATGTTTCGTTTCTTCTTTCGACCAATAACAGTTATTAAATTCACAAATTGACACTTCCTGATAAAACATCATAGTCAACATTCTTAATTCGTTCGCTATAGATTGAACGTATTTTGCTCTTTCCTCACGGGGAAATGCGATTGCACAATCAACTAATTGATCAAAAGAATGTAATTTACTCACAAAAGTGAATTGAACGAGCCGATTTAAGTTACTAAAATTTCTGATTATCGGCTCATCTAATAATGCAGAAGATAGTTTAGCTGCCATTTGTAGAATAATGTTTAATTCTTCACCCAATTCGGCTAACCCTGTATTGAAATTCACATTTTTCTTACAGAAAAACCTTAATTGCATGTGAAATGCAGGCCCAAAAGGAAAAGCATTTACTCCGGAATAAAGAAGTAGTTGGACGAGAATGAAATTTGCAATTAATTTCTGGTTAAAGTCAAAAGATGAATATAAGACTCTTAATTGAATCAATATTTTTTCTAATGGAAAGCTGCTTAGCAAACTAATAGCGCTTTCATTTATGACTGCAAAGTTAATCTCCCGCTGTTTATCAAAATCGGATTGACCAGCAGTTAAAAGCCATAAATGGTTTAGTAGCTCTTCATTAGTCGCTTCAGAAATGTCAATTTGAGGTTTTCCTCGGGGTTCGAGATCAACTCTTTGAATATTATTAAGTAGCAATGGAATGAGTGATGTTTGCAAGTAATAAGCTTCTTTTTGATAGGTAGAATATTTTTTATCAGCCAAAGGATGTAATGTTCTTAGGGAATTGCTTATCACTTCGTAAGTGCCCAGAGTTTGCTCTTCACTGCTTAATTTTAGATGTTCGACAAAGGGATCACTCACACATAAAACATTGAACTCGTGTTGAAAGTTTTGACATTTTATAGATGACTCTTTCTCTTGATGCGCACGGGCAATAAGTTTTAAAAATTGCCTTGCCCTGATCACAGCTTCCTCAATCGCCTTTTGGTTATTTTCAGCAGCCCTAGAGGCGAAAAGAGTGAGAGTAGAGGAAGTAGATTCCTTAGCTCTGGGCGATGATGATAGTGCCGAGCGGGGGCTGGATCGGCTTTTTGAACACATTAAAGGGAAGAAAGCCCTAAAATTTCCATCAACGGTTTCAGGGGTTATGCGGGATTTTAAGTTCAGTGAAGTTATTAAGGAGGGATCAACATAAAAAAAGAGAGGTGCTAATTCTTTTCTATCACGAGCCAAGCTTAAGGCTGTACTTTCTGTATGATTTTTAATGGATCGATCAACTGCAGGATGTTCTAAAAGAAGCTTAACTGCATCGATTTTTTCTGCTAAAACAGCCTCATGCAGCGGTGTATTCTTAGAGTTATTTGGTTTATTGATCAGTTCTGGGAATAATTTTATTAATCGGCCTAGGTCGATTGCTTTAGAACTTTTAATTGCATAATGCAAAATGGTATTACCGAATTTGTCAGGCTCTAACGCTTTTCTTCGCCAATTCGGATTCGAGCAAAGCGCTTCAATGACATTGAGTTTATTTTTTTTTATTAAAAGGTGAAAAACGTTTCGATCAAATAGGTATTTTTCATCGATTAGTAAACTATTATTTGTGAACCATACCGTAAGTTTTTTTATTATTTTTTCGTCATTTTTTTTGGAAGATATTAATAATTCAATCATTTCCCTATTCATAATTTTTCCCTAATAATATGCCTTTATGACTTCCTCACGCTCAAAATTCATGTTTCTGCATTGTTTAATTACGAAAAGAGCCCTTATGTGTCTTAAGACATTATTAAATAAATTGCAGAAGTATAATTTTTTACAAAAACAGATCCAATATAAATCATTTTTTATAAATTTCAATCAATTTCTATCGGGGTTATAGAAAATAAGATATCTAAATGCTAATTCTCTGTATCTCGATACAACTTTCCTGTTAAAAGCCAAATGTCTTCGGCGGCTGCCATCTCCATTGCGTTGTTTTCTATTTTGAAGTTGTTCTCTTGTCTTCCAACAGACGATAATACTTCTTTGAGTGGAATATCTGGTTTAAATATTATTTAATAGCAATAAATTATTACTAAATAAAAGCCCAAAAGCTCAATGGGAAAAAGTTAAGAATAGTTTATATAAGGACAAATTGGGATGTCTAAAGTTGTTGAGATGATAAAGTCGTTTTTAATAAATCCAGCCGTTAAAAAAATTCTTATTGCAGAGGATCATTTTGATTACACACCCAAGGAAGCCTTGATTGACCTGTTGGAGGAAATCGAACAAGGGGTTTTTATTTGTGATAGGAAAGTGATTCTCATACTAGAGCACATATCGATAAAAGACCAGATTAAAATTGATGAAGGGGTTAAAAATAAAAACTTTACATCTGATTTGGAGGCTATATTCAAAAAATGCCCTTTTGTTGAACCCCAAAATTTAAATATAAATATGTATTCGGAGCTTGCTAAAAAAGCGATAATTTCTGGAATCCCAATAATAGCCGCTGAAAACGAACTTACAGGTTATAGCTCCATCATTATCTCAACCTGTATCAACCGAATACGTACAGCAAATCCTGTTTTTGAAAATGTTTTTGATGGTGATATTTTTAAGCAAGAAAATGTGGTTGCTATTTTTCTAGGAGGAGCAGCACACATAGTAGACCTGCATCCCAATAGTCAACTGGAGTATGGGCCTAAATCTATCATGGGATTAAAAACCGCTTTAAATGAACAAAGGGATACTGTTTCTATCTTTATCTATGATGAAGGGGGAAATCATCTACATAAAAATCCACAAAACAAATTACCGAACATTGCCTTAGAAGGATTCTACGGGAGCCATAATTTTGATGCTGTTATTTGTGTTAAACCTGCCAAAAAATTATTATCAAAATCGAAAGACGATACTCAACTTTTGAGTCCTGCTATTCCGTCAGATCAATTCCAATTAGATAGGGCATTAAAATCATCATAAATTAAAGTTACTCACTGATGTGAATATAAATTCATCCAACCCAGTAATGAATCTCTTTCGTTACAAAGAAGGCTTTAGAATTTATTCTTTACTTTGCTGCTTAATCGTCTGCTTAAACGATAGTGACTGTTGTAAGCAACTAAGTTCTACTCGTGCTAATCCATTCATATCTGCAATAGTTCTCGCTACTTTAAGAAGGCGGTGATAGGCGCGAGCTGATAATTTAAGGCGATCTAGTGCATAGCTTAGAAATTGTCGTTCTTCGTCTTTTAATTCGCAAATACGCTCACAATCCTTCACACTTAATTGAGCATTGATGCAGTTTTGGCGTTCCAGTTGTATTAACCGAGTTTTTGTAACGAATTGCCTTATCTCATCACTTTGTGTCCCTCCATGTTCGTGAGGCTTAATCAACTCCGATTGAGGAAGCGCTTGAACATTGATTTGCATATCGATTCTATCCAGTAAAGGGGCAGATAATTTTGCCAAATAACGGTTAATTCGCTCAGGTGTACATAAGCAGTCGGCTTGAGGATTCCCCCACTGACCGCAAGGGCAAGGATTCATGGCTGCGATAAGTTGGAATTTTGCCGGAAAATCCGTCTGCACTGCAGCTCTGGAGATGCAAATATGGCCTGATTCTAAGGGCTCGCGAAGGGTTTCTAGAACATGTCTATGGAACTCAGGTAGTTCATCGAGAAATAAAACACCGTGATGGGCGAGGGAAATGTCACCGGGTTTAGGGGGGTTACCGCCACCCACAAGCGCAACGGGTGACGCAGTGTGATGTGGTGAGCGGAAAGGAGGGCAACGCCATTTGTGGAAATCAAGTTGCCGTCCATGAATTGAATTTATCGCTGCACATTCCAGAGCCTCCTCTTCGGTCAATTGGGGTAATAGCGTATTGAAACGTTTAGCTAGCATAGTCTTACCACTGCCTGGGGGGCCGCATAATAAAACGCTATGACCTCCACAGGCAGCTATTTCTAAGGCTAATTTAGCATGATGTTGCCCCTTAACATCGGACCAATCCAATTCATTCCCAGAATGATAAGCATCTGGCTTGGGGGGTAGGGGTTGCAATGGCGTATCCTGGCATAAATAACTACAGACCTCGCGAAGATTATTGGCAACATAGACACCGTCCTGCCCGGCAAGAGAAGCTTCTTCTGCATTAGCCGCGGCGATGACCAATAATTGTTTATCCCGATGGGCAGCAAGAACCACGGGGATGATTGCTGATATGCCTCGTAGATTACCGCTTAATGCCAGCTCGCCAATAAATTCATGTGAAGCGAGTTTTTGTGAAGAAATTTGTCCAGAGGCGGCAAGAATACCAATGGCTATAGGCAAATCGAAGCCGCTGCCTGACTTAGGTAAATCGGCGGGTGCTAAATTGACCGTGATTTTACGGCAGGGAAAATCAAACTGGCTATTTAGGATTGCACTGCGTACACGATCCTTGCTTTCTTTTACGGCGGTTTCAGCCAGTCCAACGATAGTAAAACTGGGTAACCCGTTTGATAAATGGACTTCAACTGAGACGGGCTGTGCCTGAATACCGACGGCAGAGCGCG
This sequence comes from Legionella micdadei, assembly GCF_000953635.1. Classification (NCBI taxonomy): domain Bacteria; kingdom Pseudomonadati; phylum Pseudomonadota; class Gammaproteobacteria; order Legionellales; family Legionellaceae; genus Legionella; species Legionella micdadei. The sequence goes on along the minus strand of NZ_LN614830.1, from coordinate 2,665,244 downwards.
TTTTGCTAAATGCGAGATTCATTTTTCTTCCTGATTTTAAGATTGGACAAGGCTATTTTACTGGGATGACTTTCAGCCTCTACTGCCGCTCATCCGTTTTCTTTGCTGATTTTTGTACCAGTAAGGCATCAACTTGTTTTTGTAATGCATCTAATTTTTCGCGGGTTCTTGCCAATACTTTCATTTGTACGTCAAATTCCTCCCGAGTGACCAAATCCATACGCGCGAAAGTAGCCTGAAGAATTTCCTTAAATTTTTGTTGAATCTCATTTTCGAAATTTTGGAAGCTTCCGGGTAAACTGGCAAAAAGCTTCTTAGCCAAATCATCAAATTGTTTTGGGTCAAACATAACGGGTCTCCCTGTGCGCGACTATCGCGACAGTCTAGCAATGGTTATCTATTAATTCTACTAGAATTGTTAAATTCACTGGCCTGTTAATTACAACCCACATTCTGCAGTAGTTTATTTTTGTTTAGACTTCGTTAAAAGAGATCTTCCTCTGTTCGTTTGTTAGCGTATAAACCGAGCTGATTGAATCATTTTTGCCTCATCCAAACAAAATAAACTCTACGGCGGAAAGTGGGTTACAATTTTGTTGCACTTTTAACTGGTTGTGTAGTTTCTGTGGTTTGATTTGCCCTGCTTTTCATGTCAGCTAAGCCTTCTTCCATCAATCTTGCTGCATCCTTTCTGGCTTTTGCCCTCTTTTCTTCTCGAGGAGAAAAGAAAAACTCTTGTCTAGGCGAGGAGAAAAAAGTAGTTTCCTTCGAAAGATCAAAATCCTTTCTTCGAGGAATGGGGATAGGTAAAGATGAGTCACGTTGTTCCTTTGCCATGATTTCCACCTTTGAGGTTGGTTAATTAACAAATAGGTTATATTTTAATTGATATTAATAAAAACAAATCGAATTTACAATAGCAATCAATCTCACATAGAATGAAGCCATTCTCATGAAAAGGAGGCAGTTTCAAGTGATGAAATTTGATGCCATGGTACTGGGGGGCGGAATCGTTGGGGTATCGGTTGCCATCCATTTGCAAATGAGAGGGCGTTCGGTGGCTTTGATTGATTTAAAAGCACCTGGAAGCGAAACTTCATTTGGCAACGCTGGATTAATTCAACGGGAAGGAGTGTACCCGTACCCGTTCCCAAGAGAGGTTACTTCCTTAATTAAATATGCATTTAACCGCTCACCTGAAGTGAGGTACCATCTAAGATCCCTATTAAAGCTCGCCCCCTTTCTGTGGAAATACTGGTTTCACTCGCATCCTCAGCGACATGCTGAAATTGCCCGTTCGTATGCAACGCTAATTCAGCATAGTGTTAGGGAACACCATGCTTTAGCTGAGGTCGCTGGGGCTAAATATTTATTTCGGTCAGACGGATGGCTCAAAGTATTTAGAACAGCGAAAACGCAAGACAAAGAAACACGTTTCGCTGAACAATGCCAAAAAGACTACGGCATTCAGTTTGAAAATTTGGATCCGGCTTCATTGCGCCGCATTGAACCTGATCTTGACCAAACTTTATTAGGTGCACTTCGCTATACGGAATCAGAGTCTGTCAGTGATCCGGGAGCGTTAGTTAATGCCTACGCAAACCACTTTACGCGCATGGGGGGACGGTTCTTTTTTGGCGACGCGTTTACTCTAACGGATCAATGGTGCCTTAAGACAAGGGATGGCCAAATTCAAGCGGATTCGGCAGTCATCTCATTAGGTCCCTGGTCTGATGTTTTGAGCTCTCGATTTGGGTATCGTTTTCCATTTGCGGTCAAGCGTGGGTACCACATGCATTACAATACAAAGCCGAATGCGCAACTTACCCATCCGGTGCTCGATATTGAAAATGGCTACTTGGTAACTCCGATGACGCGAGGTGTTCGTTTAACTACTGGAGCAGAATTTGCAAAACGTGATTCAAGAAAAACGCCTGTACAACTTGACTCAGTAGAGCCTATCGCCCGAACACTGTTCCCCATCACTCATCGCTTGGAAGAATTGCCTTGGATGGGAAGTAGGCCATGCACACCCGATATGCTTCCTATTATTGGTAAAGCACCTCTCCATGATGGACTTTGGTTTGCATTTGGGCATGCTCATCACGGATTGACGTTAGGGCCAGTTACGGGTCGTTTACTTGCCGAAATGATGACAGGGCAAGACACAATCACGAATCCATTGCCATTTAGCCCTGATCGGTTTTATTGATGGCTTTGCATCCAACTAATGAGAGAAGGAATGACTATGAAAATGCTTACTGCCATTATTAAGCCTTTTAAGCTGGATGATGTACACGAAGCACTGATGGAAATTGGTGTACCCGGTATAACCATCTCGGAAACGCGGGGGTTTGGTAGGCAAAAAGGGCACACAGAGCTTTATCGTGGGGCAGAGTATGTCGTTGATTTTTTACCAAAAATAAAGATTGAACTTGCTTTGTCAGATGATATGGTCGAAGCAGCAATTGATGCTATCTGCAAAGCCGCTTATACCGGTAAAATTGGGGATGGTAAGATTTTTGTTTATGAGTTGCAGCAAGTAGTGAGGATAAGAACAGGAGAGGTAGGGGTCGACGCGCTTTGAGACAAAAGTGCTACATTTCTTGGGTAACTTTTCGTTACCCAAAAATTCAGATCTAGATGAGAGTGTTTCGATGTGTGGCGCGAATTGCTACCCAACAGTAAGCTCTTGGGTAATGAATAACCATTCATCTTGAGTAACAGGCAGAACAGACAAACGGTTACCTTTACGAACTAAAGGCATCTTTTCAAGTTGAGGGTATCGCTTTAAAGTATCAAGCGGAATAATTTCTTTAAATTTCTCTTTAAAACGGATGTCTACCATATACCATCTTGGATTGTCGGGAGTGCTTTTGGGATCGGGGTGCTCGCTATCTGGATCAAAGGCAGTATAGTCAGGGTAGGGTTTGCTGACGACTTCTGCGATGCCGATAATCCCCGGAGGATTACAATTAGAATGATAAAATAAGACCTGATCGCCCACCGTCATATTATTTATGAAATTACGGGCTTGGTAATTACGTACACCATCCCAATGTGTTGTTTGCTGGGGTGAGGTACGTAAATCATCAATGCTAAAACAAGAAGGCTCAGATTTCATTAACCAATATTTAGTCATTTTTTATTTTACTCCAATGAACTGTCTTTTCAGTCACCACCGCTGTAAGCGGAATATCCCAGGTATGGGGTTCGATATACGGGTAGCGTTGAAACTCATAAGCAACGCCAACAAGCATGGGATGATCTTCTTTAGCCAAAGTCCGATCATAATAGCCTGCTCCCATACCAAGACGCGTACCGTAATGATCGAAAACAACGAGCGGCATGAAAATGATATCGAGTGATTTAGGCTCTATGGCTTGTGATGTATCTACATCAGGTTCGTCAATGCCATAGCGATTCTTTACGAAAGGGGTTGCTGGTGTGGCAGGTAAAAATAACAAGGTTTTGTTTTCTCTAAGAACTGGGAAATAACAAAATTTGCCTTGCAGGGGTGCTGAATTCCATAACGCGTTTAGGCTAATTTCTCCTCGTGTTGCTTGATAAAGAGCAATTCGTTTTGCATGTCGATATTCATGCATACCACGAATTCGCGTGCACACTCTAGCAGAGGCTGTATGCTGATATTCAAGCGGTAAATTTTCGCGAATTTGTCGACAACTTCGTCTGAGGGCAAGCTTAAAGCGGTTGGGCATAGTTTGATTTTTTTCACTTTTCGTCGATTATTGCCCAGATAAATACCTAAGTTCAAGTTGGATGAGGAGAATTTTTTAAAAGATCTAGGCATAATAAAAAAAATAAGGTATATACGGCAAAATTATTGGTGCTTGTCTAGGGCAATGCCCCTAAAGTTTTTGACGGGTTTCAAAGCGCCAAATTTGGTAAAAATCGCGTTTGATAGAGTTGGCTATTCCTTGATCGAACGCAATTCTTACTCCTATTTTGCGCTTTTTCGCTCCTGGCAAGATTTTAGGGACCGGCCTAAAGCGTGATTAACTAACCTTGACTTGAGAGAGTACAATGAGCGATATATTTGAAGAAGATGACGATCTTGTTGAAAGTGATGTATTTGCCGGTTCTCTGGATGAGGATGTTGATATTGACATACCTGATGAAATTTATACGATGGATGCACGTCGACGCCTCGAAAACAAGCTAGATGATATGCGCTTGGAAGCCGAGCTTAAAGACGACTTTGACGATTATTAAACTAAATGTCAACGCTCGTAATGGTTCAGGAACATGATGCCAACCTGTGTTTTACAGCTGATGATCGCATCTTTTTAGGTGAAGGCCTTTTCGAAACATTACGAGTGGTTAAAAATAAGCCTTGCTTTCCAGAGGCTCACTGGCAACGGTTGAAAAAATCTGCCTCTTTCTTAGGTTTAACTTTTGATATTTCTTTTGAAGTATGGTTTGAAAAGCTCAATGAATGCATTAAATTACATGCCATTCAAGAAGGGGGGATTAAAGCCATTCTAAGTAGCGGTAGGGCTCCACGCGGCCTTTCAGCGCGTAGTAAGGAAACAACCCTTATTCTTACCGCATTCCCATACACTCGAAGTCCTCAACCACTTTCTCTTATGAGTGCGCCCTGGCAACGCGATGCAAAAAATCCTACTTTTCAATTGAAATCGATAAATTACTTAGAAGCGATTATTGCGCTTCGGTATGCACAATCAGCTGGTTTTGATGATGTTTTATTTTTTAATTTTCAAAATCATGCGACAGAAACCACAGTTGCTAATTTTTTTATCATAAAAAACAATCAATTGATTACCCCTCCCTTACACAGTGGTGTTTTACCTGGAATCATACGAGAGCGACTATTGTTTCTAAGTAAAAAACAGGGAATTCCTTGCCTTGAATTGGAATTACGCAAGGATAATTTGATCGAAGCAGAGGCAGCGTTCACATGCAATGCCCTACAAGGTATCCGGCCTGTTCGTACCTTTGATAATCATGCTTACACCGTAAAACACCCAATTTTAGAGACATTAAGCCGTTTTTTAATGCTTGAAGAGTACGACTAATCCTTTTTGCAGAAGTTGTTGTGGGGGGATAGGGTATGTTCTCTCCCCTTTTCAGTTTCGCGCAGCATGTCAGACGGATCCGCTAATCCATCGTTATCCTTAGATCCCGTAATCAAATCGTGAGAAACCAAAGGGAATGAGCTATTCCGTTGGGAGTGTTTAAAAAATTTATACCCTAAGAATGCTAAGGCTAAGAGGCAGAGAACAAGAATGCTAGTGTTTTTATAAAGGGGGGTGGGGTGGGTGAGCGCATCCATACCTGCGTGGCCGCAGTAAGTGTAGATAATTTCAGCCGGTGTTAAAAAGATGAACGTAGTCAGAATATAGTGACTAAACTTAATTTGAGTAATGCCTAAACCATAGTTAACTAAGTTAAAGGGCACGATGGGTACGAGGCGCAGTAAAGCAACAAATTGCCAGCCTCCGCGCTCTACCCCGGATATTAATTTATTTAGTTTTGGCCCTCGTTTAGCGGCTAACCAATCAATGGCTAGATGACGGCTAATGCAAAAGGCACAAGCTGCCCCGAGTGTAGCCCCTATCAGATTGAAAAGGGTTCCGAGTAATGGGCCGAATAAGGCGCCTCCAGCGAGTGTCAAAACCATGGTGGGTAACAGGAGAATAGTAGCCAAGCAATATATCAGTAGAAAAAGGATAGGCGCTAACCAACCTAGTCCTTTAATACTACTAAGAATAATCGGCGCTTTCTCTTGAAAAATAATTGCACTAGCAATCAGTACCGCTAGGATGCAAAATGTCTTTAGAAATTGGTTTTTAAGGCACATGGCTCACACTTTATTACACCAGGGTAATTTGGGCAAGCAGGGATTGCTTCAGGGAGGCTGTATTGCAATGATTCTTCTAAATGAGTATAAAATTTTTAACCCCCTAAGGGATTTTAAAACCATGTTAAGAAAAGAGTGGCAGAAGCTCCTAGTTAAACCGGTACAGTGGTTGTTTCAATTCACTCTTGCCCAATGGTTCCGGGTAAAGATTAGGGGAACGATGCTTAAAGAATCGTCTATTATCATTGCCAATTGTACTTCTGTGATTGATCCTCTCTTACTCGCTTTATTTTTACCTGAACGCTTAAATTTTGTTTTAGAACCACAGTTGCATGATAAATTGTGGGTTAAGGTTCTAAAATTATTTGCAGAAGTGGTTTTTCTGGATTTGTCTCAATCATCAACCAAGCAAAGACTTATTAAAACGATCGAAGCTGAAAACAAATCATGGGTGTTATTTCCACAAGAATTTAAAAATGAGGTCAAAAGTTTTGATGATTACGGCTTTGTCTTACGGCAATTAGGGAGAGAAGTAAGACCTATTCGTATAGAAGGGGCGCAGCATAGTTTTTTCTCTCTTGCTAAAGAGAAACATGCAATCTATTTCTTTCCAAAAATTACCCTTCATCTTATGGAGAGCCTCTCCTTAAATGCCCAACACAAAGATGAAAAGAGCTGGGGTAGAAGGTTATTTTTGTTACTTAGTGAAATGGCTTTCCTCAATTTTAATACGGAGCAATCCCTTTTTGCTGCGATACTTCAAGGTGCAAAACACGCCTACAGTCAAGGTTCATGGATTGAAGATTACAACCGGCAGCCTATCTCTTTTCGTCAGTTTATTGCTCGATGTTTTATCTTGGGAAGGCAGTTTAAAAGTGAAACTCAACCATCGGAGATGGTGGGTGTGATGATGCCGACCACTATTGCCGGCGCTGTCAGTTTTTTTGCTTTACAGGCATATCGACGAATTCCTGCCATGCTCAATTTTAGCAGTGGTTTTTATAATCTCTATTCTGTCTGTCAAGCAGCGGGCATTAAAACCATTTATACTTCCCGCCAATTTATCCAGACAGCAAAACTTGAGACATTAGTTGAAGAATTGGACAAAGCTGGATTTATGGTAAGATTTCTTGAGGATTTTGCGCCCAAAATTAATCTGGCGCGTAAGTTTGCTGGATTATTAAAAAGTACTTTGCCAAGCCTGACCTATCGCTTAGTAAGTGGGGTCGTTAAGCCTGATACCTCTGCTTTAGTGCTGTTTACTTCTGGATCAGAAGGTGTGCCTAAAGGAGTAGCGCTAACTCACAAAAACATTTTGGCAAATTGTTATCAAATGATGTCGCGTGTGGATTTTGCTCTTCAGGATATCTTTTTTAATGCATTACCGATTTTTCATTTTTTTGGCTTAACTGCCGGGACCATTGTACCGCTGGTCGCCGGGAACTCCTGTTTTTTCTATCCCTCTCCTTTGCATTTTAAAATAATTTCAGGTCTTGTTCATGAAACTAAAGCAACGATTTTTTTTGCAACGGATACTTTTTTGACAGGGTACGCCAGGGCGGCAGGACCTAAGGATTTCAGTTCGCTAAGGTATATTTTTGCCGGAGCTGAGAAGGTTAGATCTGAAACGATGCACTACTGGCGGGAAACCTTTAATGTGCAAATCTATGAAGGTTATGGGGCAACAGAAGCCTCCCCTGTGATTTCACTGAACTGTCCCTTAGCCTCCAGGGCAGATAGTGTAGGATTGGTTCTGCCTTCTATCGAATATCGAATTGAGCCTGTTGAGGGAATAGCTGAGGGAGGTAGATTGGTTATTCGCGGTCCGAATGTCATGTCTGCTTATTTAACCCCTGATAAAGCAAACCCAATTGAAAATGACGGGTGGTATGCTACGGGGGATATTGTTGTCGAAGATGACGAAGGTTTCTTATCTATTATAGGCAGAATAAAGCGGTTTGCTAAGCTAGGGGGGGAAATGATTTCCTTATCTGTCATTGAGTCTATTGCCTCCACTTTATGGCCGGAGCAACTCCATGCGGCTCTCAGCAGAAAATGCCCTCGTAAGGGGGAGCAAATTATACTCTTTTCAGAATATGCTAAAGCAAGCAAATCGGCTTTTATCCATCATGTGCATGCACAAAAATACCCAGAACTACTTGTTCCTCAGACAGTTTTACCTAATGTTAAAATTCCAGTTTTAGCTTCAGGGAAAATAGATTATCCGTCTTTGGAACGTGATTTAACTACTTTTTTTCCTGATTCCTCATCAGCTGAAACAAATCTTTCTTAGTAACGGATTTACCGGTACAGCCACGGTTTCTCGGTTTATCCCCAGAACCCGGGAGTTAGAATGGGTGCGAGCTTTTTAGTTTATCTGCTTTATTTAAACGGTTTTTATTTTTTTTTTAATCCTTAAGAAAACCTTAATATTTCCCTGTTATGATGAAACTATCAATTCTCCTTGGAGCTAGCTATGTCAACAAGCACTAAAAATATGTTGAAGACATTAAATCCTGGTGCAAAAAAGGCCAGTGCCAATGTACAGCAAAAAAATCGAGTGCATGATGTTGCTGCTGACGCTCAGAAAAAAGAAAGAGAAAAGAAACAGGCTGAACTCAAACCAAATATGGCTGATGTATTAAAAGCCTCTCTAACCCCGACGAAAGGTGGTCCTTCAAACAAGCTTTAAATTACTCATTGAATAAACCCGATGTGTTACCGATGAAATTAGTGATTCGCTGATGGGGCTATCTGCATCTATTTAAATCCAGTCAAAGCGACCTAACGTGCCTTAATCGGAAACGAAATCGCTCAAGTCGGTCAATTCCCCCAAGTTTTTAATTCTACAATGTTGCCCTGAAAAATAGCATTTTCAAGTTTCTTGGGTATATACTTTACCCTATATAGTTCTGTTTTTATCCGAGGATTTTTATGGCCGGGTTTTCTGAAACATCCCACTGGCGCGATTCGGCTAGAAGCGCTCGTTTTTTCCTGGTTGATGCAAGAGCTGCTTTTCCAATTTTTCTTTTTCTGATGCATATTAGGGTTTGGACCGGTATTTTAGTTCTTGTGTCAACAGTTTTCTTTGGCATCATTGAACATTACGGATTTACTGTTCCAGTTTTTTTGCGTTGGCTTAGAAACTTTTTGGCAGGCCCTTTGCGCTCGTCACAACCTTGGTGGAAATAATGGAAACTGATATTCGTAAATGCATGGCTAAAATTGCTGCGGCTTTAAATGCTAAATTCTATTTAAACGATCGTTTTGTTACCTACGAAGAAGTATTTTCTGACACGGGCTTACTTCCGGCCATAGCCCGTCGTGCTGATCAACTTTGCTCACTCTGTCTGGGTTATGGACTTGGTGCTACTTTTGATGAGGCAGAAAATGCTCTGCTAGGAATACGGGTTGTCTTTGATGAAGTGACTCCTAATGCTTTGCGTTTATTGTGTATGACGGACGTATTAAATGAATTAATTCAAGGAGGTCCGAGTAAGGATTACACCCCCTTAGATGAGTTAATGTATGACTAGTGTACCTTTTCGATTCTACAATCTTGGCCAAAACTTGCTTTTCCGTGCTTTGCAGCATCGATCCTTCAGTGCCTATGGTGATGCCCAAAAAGTTGGTCGTTTAACTCAATCCCGTGAGTTCTTAGCTAGCTCAGATTGTTTTAATCAAACAAAGTGTAAAAAAAGTGAAAGTTTAGCCTCCCTTAAGCTTATCTTAAGGAAATATCTGTTAATGTTGGTAGTAAATTAGAATTTGGTATTGGAGTACCTACTGTATGTTGCGCAATCCGTATACGCATTTTAAATTGACAAGTGAGAGCAAGAGTTCAGCGACAGATTTGCTTTCCAGTTCTTCCCCGACAGAAGGAGAACCTTCCGGTGTGCCTATCGCTGTCGGAATAGATACATTACATAGTTTGCAAAGGTTAAATAGTCAGACCGATAAAATGATGGCGATTAGTAAGACTCCAGGGAATATGACTGCATCTGCAACGTTAGGTAAAGCACTTAAAAGGACTGGAAGCGCTATCAATAATGAATTTCCTAAAGAGATTCAAGAAGTTCAAATGGCTCAAGCAGAATCAAGTCATGATTCGTCCCCCGAAGAAACTACATCTGTAAGCTTTTCAAGGCCCTAAAACAGTATTCAGCGTTTTACGCTGAATACTGTTATAATTTTTGTAGAAACTAAATTTAATCAGCTTTGTTCTAATGTTACCCTAGTTCATATACTATGAAAGACGAATTAACTAAACAACAAGCCCATGCCATTTTAGAAGCGCTGGATGAGGCTATTGAAACAGGGCCTTGGGATGAGTCGAATTTTTTGCGTGTGATAGGAAAAAACCTCCGGGAAATACGCGATAAGTTTGCGTCACATCTTAGCGATGTCAAAGTAGAGGCTAATAAGCCAAAAATTGAAAGACAAACTCATATCAATCGGGTTTCGCAGCGTCCTGATCATCAAGAAATATTTATTTCTCTCTACTCTTCTGAAGGAAGTATTATACAATCTTGGGAGCGTATTCTCGCTAATCTATCCCGGCAAATAATTTCGCGTCCTATTTATTCCGATGAGGATGCAGTAAGAGCATTCATTAAATCCAAAGAAAATAAAGAGAATGAAGCATATGTCGCTATTTACATCGATCAAGCAGATATTTTAAATATACCGCCAGACAAAATTCCTGTGGATAAATTTGGGAAGCCTTTATTAAGCCTCAAAGATCGCGCAATAATCTTGGACAACATAACGCGATTCGTTCATACTTCTGGCACTTATCATTACATCAAAGGACGTTTGGTTAAAAACACTCAAACTGAATAGCTGAAGTCACACCACAGTTGACGCAGACTGGTATATACTTGAGATTATAACGGGTTTATTAGAATTAGGAATGGCTCAACAACCACAACAATCAGGCGGTAGTGGCGATAATTCGATGGCACCTGTGTGGATCATGGTGCTTGTGTTTATTATCGGCTTTATTATCTGGAAAACGTCGCATCAGTATATTGTTGCGTTTGTTTTTTATTTAAATGTTCTGGAAGCAAAATTAGTCACTTTATTCGTAAACAATCCTCAATTAGAAAGCAATGTTTATGTGATGCAGACCATCGACCCTGCAAGTGTCGAGTGGGATCAGCTAGTCGATTTAACCCGCGGAGTTGGTGATTATATCCGTTATCCTGTCGTTGCAATTCTTGTTTTTTTGGCAATGTTTCTCTACAAATCTGATATTACTCTTAAATTTCGTAAAGCACATAATATGAAAACCTTACGTGCCCAAGAGCAGCATAACTGGCTCGCTATAATGCCTATTGTAAAAGAAGATTTAGTCAACACCGATATTAACAAAGGTCCTTGGGCTATGGCCTTAACACCTATGGAGTTTGCGCGTAAATACCACTTATTAAAAAAAGAAGATGCGCTGTTGGATAATCCAGTCCCCGGGCAGGAAATGACTGCTGGAATTAGAAAAGGGGATGCCAAGAGGGTTTTCACCCTGCAATTAGGGCCTTATTGGGATGGATTTGAGCGATGCTCCCCCCAAGCTTATGCTTTAGCGGCAGTTTTTATGGCGCGAATGAACAGAGATAGGGATGCGGCTAATTTAATTTTAGAAACATTGGATAGAACTTTTACTGCTGGAAAACCGGATTTCAGTGTGGCAAGACCGGTATTAAAAAAATATCAAAATGCAGAAAATGTCCAGGAGATTATCGCGAAACATGCTTATCTTTTAACTGTGCTAGCTTCATTATTAGCAGCTGCGAGAGATGATGGTGTTGTGCCTAGTTCGGAATTTTTGTGGTTAAAACCTCTCGATCGTCGATTATGGTATATGCTTAATAGTATTGGTAGGCAAACTCCTTTCGTTGAAGTCGGAGGACCTTTTGCCCACTGGCGCGCTGAAAAGGAAATGGGAAGGCGCTCGTTAGTACCGATGATCGATGAAGCAATTAAAGCCCTCGAGATTGCGGTGAAAGAAGTGAAGTTATCGCCTAAAGAGATGCAGGAGTTACAACCGTAATGCGTGGTATAGATTCGCGACATGAAATTGACCCTACACTGCTGTTAAGGGATACAAGAACCCTTGGCCAACGGATGGGCGATTTTTTTTCTGATCCCACCAATGTTTCTATTGTTTTAGTTTCCTTGGCGGCTGTCGCTTATTATATCTCCGAAATTTCAAGTCTAATGCTTATTATTGGGGCTCTATTCTTCTTTTATACCTATACACGTAAACAAAAATTGCCTTTCAGATTACCGAAAATTGCTCGTGTTAAAGATTACAATGACTTAAAACCTGGCGTGGGTACGCCTAATATTGCACGCGGCATTGCATTTTTTGGTAATGACCGAAAAACAGGTGAGGAGTTGTGGTTTGCCAACGAAGATTTAAGAACTCACGCACTGATTTTTGGTTCTACCGGTAGTGGTAAAACGGAAACTTTAGTTTCGCTTGCCTACAATGCACTGGTACAAGCCAGCGGTTTTATCTATGTCGATGGAAAAGGGGATAACTCGCTGTATGCGAAAGTATTTTCAATGGTGCGGAGCATGGGGCGAGAAGATGATTTATTACTGATCAATTTCATGACAGGGGCCCGTGATATTATTGGTCCACAAGAAAAACGCCTGTCCAATACGCTTAACCCGTTCTGTCAGGGTTCTTCAAGTATGCTAACCCAGCTTGTCGTAAGCTTGATGGGCTCTTCAGGCCAGTCTTCCGATGGTGATATGTGGAAAGGCCGGGCTATAAGTTTCGTTGAGGCGTTGATGAAGCTTCTTGTCTACATGCGCGATGAGGGGGCAATACTACTTGACGCAAATACTATAAGAAACTATTTTGATTTGCAGCGATTAGAATCAATCGTAATTGACAAAATTTTCCCACGCGATGAACAAGAAAGCATTAATATCGAATCAGTTCCCAAACTGGTTACAGACCCTTTACGAAACTATGTATTTAACTTACCAGGTTACAATAAGGAGAAAAAAGGTAAGCAAGTTTCTCAAGTGTTAGAGCAACATGGATTTATTACCATGCAGTTGGTTAGGGTATTTTCATCCCTCGCAGATACGTATGGCCACATCATTAGGACCAATCTTGCAGAAGTTGATTTCAAAGATGTGGTGCTCAATCGCAGAATTTTGGTTGTATTGTTACCTGCTTTGGAAAAATCACCCGATGAATTATCGAACTTAGGTAAAGTGATTGTATCCTCATTAAAAGCCATGATGGCTGCAGGTTTAGGAGACCAAGTTGAAGGTGATTATCGTGATGTGATTTTACGAAAGCCAACTAATTCACCTACACCTTATATGTGTATTTTGGATGAGTATGGTTACTATGCTGTACAAGGTTTCGCAGTCGTACCTGCCCAGGCGCGTTCTCTCGGATTCTCGGCAATTTTTGCCGGACAAGATTTACCGGCTTTCCAAAAGGCATCAAAAGAGGAAGCCGCTTCAATTGGTGCTAACACTAACATTAAAATTTGTATGAAGCTTGAAGACCCAACAGAGACCTGGGACTTCTTTACTAAAACAGCTGGCGAAGCTTATGTGACAAAGGTGGATTCTTTCCAAACAAAAGATACGAGTATTGCCAATAGCTATATGGATACGAAGAGTTCTTCTTTTGAAAAAAGATCACGGATTGATTTACTCGATTTAAAAGATCAAACTGAAGGTGAGGCTCATATCTTTTTTAAATCCAAGATCGTACGGGCGCGTATGTTTTATGCCAACCCGACACCGGTTAAACAGTTAAAGCTTAATCAGTTTTTAAAAGTTGAGCCGCCACCGGATGATTATTTAATTAAATTACAGAAACAGCTTTCGGGATTCCAACAAGTGCTTGAAAGCGGTAATCTCAGCATTGAAAAAGAGGTTGATACTGAAGAAATCGCTCTGATAACGAAGGCGCTGCACGAATCGAATATCGCTGAGCCTATCGAGCGGGGTGTGGCTGCCTTATTAGCTTTCCATGGTTATAATGAACCTGAGCCGATAGAAGAGCTAATTGAAGAGGAGCAAGAAGGTGCTCTGACTATATTTAGCAAACTCCGTCATCCTGCTGGCAGTTTACCGCTATTGGCTAAAGACACTGAGCAGTTTTCAATGCCGCTGCTTGGAATCAATGAAACAAGGAATTATCTCTCTGTTGTCGAACGAGCCAGTGGGGCGAAGGATAAATATGCTGGAACGGTTGCAAACGAGTTAATCAAAGATTTTCAAATGGCAACCTGTTATCCGCCACACGATCGCGATGTAATCAGCACAGAAGATTTAGCGCTTATGACGAGAGACCTGTCAAGCAAAATCGTTAGCGAACGTGAAAAAGCGAAGACTAAGGCGCAAGAAGAGGTTTAATTGATATGAGAAAGTTCAAATAATAAGGCCTTTTCCTACCGAACTTAGGTGAATCGCTCGATTTTTTAAGAATTGCTTGTAACGCAATGATTTGTATGTTTTTATTTCATTAGGCAATGTTCTTTAAAGTTTGCCAGGAGCAAAAAAACAAAATTGAGACAAAAATGGCGTTCGATCAAGGCTAGTAGCCTGCTGTTAGCGAGATCGAACACGATTTTTCGGCAATTTGTCAATATTGCATACTGCCAATAATTTTAGAACATTGTGTATATGGAGAATCTAATTTTAATTAACGTGAGAGGGTTTTGGTGAGACGATTGCGTGTTGGTTTATTAGCTTTTTCAACATGGCATGCAACCTTGCTTGCATTTTTACTTTTACTTGGATGCAAGACAAAGGTATACCACCCTGAAGACAATGAAGCGTTAAAACTGCCTTACAAAGTTGAAGGTGCAGATGATGAAGCAATCATAGGATTGCAAAAAAGTCTTAAACGTTGTGGTGTGGCTGTTATTACTATTGGCCAAGATTACTTAATCAGTATACCTTCCGCCTCATTATTTCCAAACCAATCGCCCCAATTGACCTGGGCCTCTTACGGTTTACTAAATAATGTAGTGCGATTTTTAAAACAATTCCGTAAAGTGGCTGTAAACATTACTGCATTTAGCGGTAAGTATGTTTCTCAGAGGCGAGAACATGCTTTGACATTGGCAAGAGCGAGGGCGGTTGCAGATTATCTATGGTCGCAAGGTATCGACAGCCGTTTTATTTTTACTGAGGGGATGGGGAGTGATAAGCCAATGATGGGCTACACTCGCGGTGGGGATAAATCACCTAATTCACGCATTGAAATCACTTTCAGAGATGCGATTGTTTAGACGAGGCAGCAATGAGTCAAGAGGTTTGGGGTACAATTAAACGGTCTAAATCTTTTTATATTCGGACTTACCGATTAGGCGCAACGAGTCTTCTTATCTCTTTGATGCTTAATCTACTCTTAATACTCGGTATCTATTATCTCTATTTTCATGAACCTGAGCGTGATTATTATGCAACGAGTGGTATTACTCCTCCAGTTCCATTAACACCTTTGGACGAACCGAATTATTCATCAACGCCACTTCTTCCACCCGATCCGATTGATGATAATAGTGAAAAGGTCATACCGCAATAAAAGAGGTAACTATGGCTCAAGATGCTTTGACTGCTGTCACAATGAGAAATGAGTTTTATCGAGACGGTCAACGTAAGACAATTCTTGCTTTACTGTTTTCCATTCTCATTAATTTTGTTTTAGCCTCTCTTTTGGTGTATATGATAACGCATCCTCCAGCACCAAAATATTTTGCAACGAGTATAAATGGTAGAATAACTCCATTGTATCCTTTGGACGAGCCTAACCAATCTGACTCAGCAGTATTACAATGGGCAAATCAGGCAGCAATTGCTGCGTTTACTTATAACTTTGTGAATTACCGTGATGAGTTACAGGCGTCCTCTGGGTTCTTTACTGCAGATGGATGGACACAATTTTTGACTGCATTACAACAATCTAATAACTTGGATGCGGTTAAAGCGAAAAAACTAATTGTATCGGCAGTGGCTACTCGTGCTCCAATTATTTTACAAAAAGGCTTATTAAATGGGGTTTATTCTTGGCGCGTCCAAATGCCTATTTTGGTAACGTATCAAAGTGCCAGTGAATTTTCTCAACAAAACAATGTGGTTACAATGTTGATAACACGTGTGTCAACATTAAATTCTCCACGTGGAATAGGAATAGCCCAATTTGTTGTGGGTCCTGCGAGTGGTGGAATAGTGTAATTTGGATTATTTAATGAATAACAATAAGAAGAAAAAAAATTTATTCCATTTACTTGGATTGGTTATGATTTTCGTAACTAATTCAATGCCTCTTCCAGTGAATGCAGCTGCTGAAGCTGACTCTGCCCAGCAAGCGCTCCAGCAGCTTCGACTTTTGCAGCAACGTTTATCTCAATCAGGGGGCACTCAGCAGCCTTCCGCAGGAACAAATAAGCCAAACCAAGCTAACCAACAAGGCAAAGAAGCAAATAAATCCCCACTTGCTGCCGGTAACGCCCCTCCTGCCGGAGGGCAGCAAGCTAATTCCGATGTTTTATCGCAAGAAGATAATGAATTAATCGATGTTAAGGCTTTCGAAGGAGTGTCTAGACAACTTTTCCCACTCTCTCCGGAACAAATTATTCGTTTAAAGCAGATGTATCAAGCAAATGAATTTGCAGAAGCATCTACTGCTGGTACTCCACCAAAACCCACAGCAACTTCGCAGATTGTTAATCTATCACCGGGATCTACGCCCCCCGTTATTCGTTTATCGCAGGGATTTGTTTCTTCGTTAGTGTTTCTCGATTCTACGGGAGCTCCCTGGCCTATCAGTGCCTATGACCTAGGTGATCCTTCTTCGTTTAACATTCAATGGGATAAAACAAGTAATACTCTAATGATTCAAGCTTTGAAGCTATACAATTATGGTAACCTTGCCGTACGATTGCGTGGTTTGAATACCCCTGTTATGTTAACACTCATTCCCGGACAAAAAGCGGTAGATTATCGGGTGGATCTACGAATCCAAGGATTTGGCCCAAATGCTAAAACCATGCCTACAGAAGAGGGGCTGCCCCCAAGTGCAAATGATGTCCTGTTGCATGTTTTGGATGGGGTACCTCCCGCAGGAAGCCAACGATTAACCGTCAGCGGTGGTGATGCAAGAGCATGGATAATTGGCGACAAAATGTATGTAAGGACCAACCTTACTATTTTGTCTCCAGGCTGGATAGGAAGTATGACGAGTGCGGACGGAATGCATGCTTACGAGATGCAAAAATCCCCAGTGTTACTGGTTTCATGGCATGGAAAAGTCATGCAGCTTAAGGTAGAAGGGTTATAATCAAATGGCAGGTAGAAAAGAGAATCTAAAATCGCTATTTACCAATACCCGTACACGGGTCATTATTGTATTTACCGCAATATTGTTAATCGCTGCTGTTGCCATTGGCGTGTTTAAATTAAAGTTCTCGCAAGAAATTGGAGAAACGCCGTCAGGTGTGGGCCATGTTCCACAAGGGATCCAATCTATCCCGGGAGCCCTTAATCCAACTGTACAATATGCAAAATTGCAAGAATCACAAAATGTTAGTCAAGCGGTTTCGGCTTTAAAAACAGGCGGCAGCGCAATTCCTACTATTGTGCGTACCCAAGCTTTAGGAGCCGGTGTGATGCCAATAGGCCAGCCACCAAGCGGCGAGGGAGGTGTCGGATTTACAACGTTAGCACGCGAAAACGAGGCTGGTGCCCAGCGCAGTTTATGGATACAGGCTTTACAAAATAGCAGTTGCAGTAAAGCAACCGTGACTAATGTAGTCAATCAGGGGGCATCACTGACTGATTTGAAAAATGCCTGTACGTGTACTCAATTGAAAGATAACGGCTATCAGCTTTCTGATTTACAGCAAATATGTTCTTGTAAAGAACTAAGAGCAGCCGGATTTAACGCCCGCCAATTAAAAGATGCAGGATTTAGCGCTGGCCGCTTACGGCTTTGTGGGTTTGATGCCTGCGAGTTACGCAACGCCGGTTTTACAGCTCAACAGATGAAAGACGGTGGCTTTTCAGATGGAGAGCTTAAAGGTGCTGGATTTTCCGATGCTGAGATAGCGAAAGCAGGTGGATTGCCTAATGGGATTAGTGAAGCGGATGTGCGTAAAGCGGGTTGTCAAGTTGATGCCCTCAAGCGTTTGCGTGCAGCAGGAGTCTCTGCGGCTGCTATTCGTCGAATAAGTGGTTGTAGCGCCGCTCAGTTGAAAGCAGCGGGTTTTACTGCAGCTGAATTGAGAAACGCTGGATTTAGTGCTGCAGATTTAAAAAACGCAGGGTTTACACCAGCTGAACTTAGGCAAGCGGGTTATACCGCAAGGGATTTGCTTAATGCAGGTTTTAGCCCCGATGATTTAGCAGGTGCTGGGTTCACTCCTGGTGAAATATCAGCTGCAGAATCTGAATTACCCCCCGGAATTAGTCCTGCGGATATTAAAAGCGCTGGTTGTGATGTTGAAGCTTTAAGGAAACAACGTCTTGCAGGCGTTAGCGCTAGGCTTATAAAGCAATACGCAGGTTGCAGTGCCAAAGCGTTAAAAGATGCTGGGTTCAGCGATAGCGATTTACAGCAAGCAGGATTTACTCCCGCAGAAATCAGTGCTGCAGCTCCTATTAATGATAATGACATAAAAGCTGCTGACTGCGATCCAAATAAACTAAAACTACTTTTAGCCAGAGGTGTAACAGCCGCAAGAATTCGTACTCTAAATGGCTGTAATGCAGCCCAGCTGAAAGCCGCTGGTTTTGATGCAAAGCAATTGGCTGCAGCAGGGTTTACACCCCAGCAACTTTTGGCTGCGGGTTACGCACCTGAGCAGGTTCGCGGAGCCCTCACGGATGATGCCATACGCGCAGCGGGGTGTGATCCAACAAAACTTAAGCAACTATTTAATTTAGGGGTATCTGCTAAACGTATTCGTGAACTGAATGGTTGCAGTGCAGAGGCGTTAAAAAATGCAGGCTATGATGCGAAGGCATTATCTGACGCTGGTTTTACACCGCAAGATCTTTTGGATGCAGGATTTACCCCGCAGCAATTGAGGCAGTCAGGTGTGGGTGGAGCCGCAGTGATCTCTGCGGGACGAACAGCTGACTGCAGTGTGGCTTCACTAAAAGCAGCGCGTGCAGCAGGCGTGTCGGCGGCCACCATTAAACAAACTTTAGGATGCAGTGCAGCCGCAATGAAAGCAGCCGGTTATACAGCACAGGAATTAAGAGACGCAGGGTTTACGGCAGCTGAATTGAAAAATGCAGGTTTTAGTGCAGCTGATCTTAAAAGTGCTGGATTCTCTGCCAAGGAATTACGTGATGCTGGATTTAGCGCAGCTGATTTAAAAAATGCTGGCTTTAGTGCAAGTGAGCTAAAAGACGCAGGGTTTAGTGCCGCTGATCTTAAAGACGCAGGATTCTCAGCAAGCCAACTTAAAGCAGCGGGATTTAGTGCCAAGGATTTAAAAGGTGCAGGTTTTAGTGCCACCGATCTTCGTCAAGCCGGGTATGGTGCTAAGGATCTGGCCGACGCAGGATATTCTGCGGCGGATTTAAAAAATGCAGGTTTTAGCGATGCAGAAATTCAAGATGCTGGGCTGAGTACGGAGGTGGCAGGTTTGGGAGCGGCTACTGTTCCTGGGGCAGAACCGTCTAGTGTAACTCCGATTCCTGGCATACCAGGTGCAACTAACCAAACAGCGGCAGCTGCAGCTCAAGCTGCGAATGCCAAACAATTGCAGGAGATTTTGAAGAAACAAAATCAACAATTAGCTGATCAAAAATTCCAGCAGAAGATCCAACAGCGTACATCCCAAATGCTGAGTACAGCAAACCAGTCAATTAGTACTTGGCAAAAGGTAACTTCCCAAAGCTATGTTGCAGGTAATGAGTCTGAAGAAAAGAAAGAAACCACAACCGCTGCAGGAATGGGACAAACAACTTCTTCTTCCCTAAGCCCTGGGGAAATGGGTGGCCCTGCAAAATCGCAGGGGGCTATAATTAAAACAGGGGATATCCTCTTCGCTGTACTTGATACGTCAGTGAATAGTGATGAGCCAGGTCCCATCCTTGCGACGATTGTTTCGGGCAAATTGAAAGGCGCTAAATTAATTGGTAGTTTCAATTTACCTACTAATGCCGACAAGATGGTAATTAGTTTTAATACGATGTCTGTACCTGGTGCACCTAAATCGACTTCAATTAATGCTTATGCGATTGACCCCGATACGGCGCGTACGGCGTTGTCAAGTAACACAAATCACCATTACTTGCTGCGATATGGCTCTCTGTTTGCTTCATCGTTCCTCGAAGGGTTTGGAAATGCATTCCAATCAGCGAACACAACAGTGACGATTGGCGGTACTGGCGGAGGACAGAATATCACTGTACAAAATGGTATTGGTCGTTCAGCATTGCAAAATGCGGTGATTGGCTTGGCAACCCTTGGTAAAGCATGGGGTCAGGTTGCTCAACAACAATTTAGCACGCCAACGACAGTCGAAGTCTATTCAGGAACACCTTTGGGTATATTATTTACTCAAGATGTAACCTCTCTTTAACATGATGAGCGGGTAAGAAATGGCAGATAATGAATATAATGATGAATATCAATTCTCTGATCTGGATACAATTGGCTCGGATGTCTTAGGTGATGAAGAGCCTATCGCCTCCGACGAGATGGGAGAAGCCCCTGCACAAAAGAAACCCCAAGGTAAGAATATCAAACGAAACGCATTAATTGCGGTAGTAATCATTGTTCTTGCTATGCTTGGGTATAAATTTCTTGGTTCGTTTTTTACAAGTAAACCATCTTCAGAGGAAACCACAGTCCCACCGATAACAGCTGCTACCCCTCAACAAATTGAAACAACACCGCCCCCGGCAACCCCGCAACCACAACCAACAGCACAGGTTCAAACTGCCCCTTCACCTGTAGCTCAGGCTCCTATTGTAGATAATTCACAGATTACTCAGAAACTCTCAGCTTTGGAAATGGGGCAACAAAATGTGCGGGCTGAGGTGAGTTCGTTGAATAGCCAGCTCAATGGACTCAATTCAAATCTAAATCAATTGTCCGAAAAAATTGCTAATTTGAACCGCATGATCAACTTGTTGGTCACTAAACTTGACCAGCAATCCAATCAAATTGCTCTCCTAACTGAGAGGACAAAACCTAAGCCGCCGCCAGTTCGCCGTATGGCAAAGGCAGCTAGTTTACCAATCTATTATATTCAAGCAGTAATACCCGGTCGGGCTTGGTTAATTGCTCCAAATGGGTCTACACTTACCGTTAGAGAGGGAACCCAAATTGCTGGTTATGGTGTAGTCAAATTGATTGATCCGAATCAAGGGCGCGTATTAACTAGTTCAGGAAGAGTAATTAGGTTTAGTCAGCAAGATAGTTGAGGGGGTTATGTCCGGTGGAACTGGTTCTTGGCAATCATGGTTAACAAGTCAAGTTGATATTTTAAACAATATCGCAAATAACTTGTTACCAGTTGAGCGCCTAATTACAGGGGCTGCCTATTTAATTGGTTTAGCTTTCGCGTTTAAAGCGATCTATACTTTAAAGGCCTATGGTGAATCTCGGTCAATGATGTCGAATAGTGCGAGCATCAAAGAGCCTATAATTTATATGGTTGTTGCAGCGATTTTCATCTATTTTCCTACGGGCCTAGCGATTATGCTGCAGACTACTTTCGGCTCTTCGAGCATCTTGCAGTATGCACCTGTAAATAGTAATAATCCAGGTATCAGTGCCTTGTTTGGTACTGGGAGTGTGGTTGGAAGACCAATAGCGATTATAATCCAAACAATTGGACTTATTGCCTTCGTGAGGGGGTGGATTCTTATTGCTCGTTCAGCCTCACAAGGTCAACCCCCTGGGGGGACAGGAAAAGGATTGGTACATATTTTTGGTGGAATTTTAGCAATGAACATTGTAGCCACACTAGAAATCATCAATAATACATTATATGGTACAACTTAATAGTCTTTATTATAAAGGAGAGAGAATAGTGAAAATGCCATTAAAAATAAAGCGCCAAACGGAACGCTTGCTCATATGGGCTGCTTGCTTGAGTTTAATGGCCGTAGCGGGTGAGGTGGCGGCGTCAACATCATTAGGAGGTATGGCTTCCAGTGTTACTTCGTCATTTACTGCTCTGGCTAAATTAATTACAGCAGGATCCTACGTGGCGGGTCTTGGTTTTTCTATTGGCGCAATAATGAAATTTAAACAACATAAGGATAACCCAACCCAAATTCCAATTGGTACGCCAATTGCTTTGGTTTTGATCGCAGCAGCTTTGTTGTTCCTGCCTTCAATCTTGGGTGTTGCTGGACAAACTTTATTGGGAACAAGCGGTTCTGTTGCTGGTCCTTCAGGTACAATTTTCGGAAGCTAATAAAGGGTAATTGAGGAGGCACTAACTAGTTGTTATTGCCTCTTTCTATTTGAAGTTTTTGGCTATTATGAGCATGGTAGATGGCTGCTAAACAGCATAATAAATTAAGGCTTGTTGCTAGCCCGGGTTCCTGGCGTTTATATTCGGCAAGAAAGGCCGATGAGCGCTTTAAAGGTTTTGAGCTTAAAGTATTTCAGCGCGATCGCTATACGTGTCAGTTCTGCGGATTCCAAGCAAAATTATTTCAAGAGGTCGTGAATTTAGATCATGATTTCACCAACAATAAATTAAATAATTTAGTAACTGCTTGTTGCTTTTGTGCCCAATGCTTCTTTATTGAGTCTGTTGGTGTAGGAGGGTATGGAGGGGGTACTTTGATTTACCTCCCGGAGCTCAGCCAACCAGAGTTAAATAGTTTATGCCATGTACTTTTTTGTGCTATTACTAACGATACGGGCTATAAAAATAGTGCCCAAAATATTTATCGGAGCTTCAAATTTCGCTCGCAGATTGTTGAGGAAAAATTTGGTGAGGGAACAAGTGATCCTGCGATATTTGGCCAACTGATTATTGATTCGGGGGTGACTTCGCCTGAGGTTTCCGAAAAGTTATTTAAGAATATTCGCTTATTACCTTCAAGAGCAAAGTTCAGAAAACAAATCGAGCGATGGGCTGCAAGCGCATTGGAAGAAATAACAGAAAACAAGGTTTAGCTAGATTAATAATTTTTCTCTTAACTTAATGCTTTAGGTATTAGTGAGGAGCAGTATGGGAAAATGGGCTGATTCATTTTTTGATGGCGTTGATACTTTTTTTGCCTGGCTAAGTACTTCTCTGAAACAAACAACAGAGTCTTATTGCGAGTTAGAAACCGCAGATAGCCCGACAGTCTTGGTTAATCACGATGGTACATTGCTTTCAATAATTAAAATTGAAGGTATCACAGCGCTTGCTGGCGCTGAGGAATTTGAACGACTTGTCGAAGGGCTCAGTAACGCTTTTCAAGCGGCAATGGGCAGGCCTGGCCACGCCCTACAGGTTCATTTTAGTCACGATAAACAAAATATCAGAAAAGTTATTCAAGACATCTATGCGCCAGCAGAAGCGACTGCGAAAAGACTGGAACTTAATTTAGATGACTTATTCCATGAGCGTGTGGCTTACCTTGCTCAGTATTGCGCAGATGAACGTCTCTATTTTGTGCTGTATACACGTCCCTTTAATTTGCCGCAAGATCAATTAAAAGCAGCAAATAAAGCAAAATTAAAGATGATCAAAGATAAAAAAGCGCCGGCATTTAAAAATAGCCAGACTATCTATGCTGCTATCCCTGAATTACGTGATACGCATGATGCTTATGTCCGCACAATCCTTAATGATTTAGACGCCTTAAATATTCATGCGAAATTGCTGGAAGTCCATGATGCTATCCATGCCGTACGTATGACTGCCGATCCTGATTTCACCGCTGACGATTGGCGCCCCGCTTTGCCGGGAGATAAACTTATACCACGCGAAATCAATGGTTTCAGTGGGGATCCTTCAGATTTGCTATGGCCTTCTTTGGCAAAGCAAGTGATTCCGAGAGACGGTGAAGTTCTCGATCTGCGGACGGTTAGAGTCGGGAATAAAATTTATTCTTGCGTGTATATTGACCTCTTCCCTAAAGATATTCGGCCTTTTATTACCTTATTCTCTCGTATCTTACCGTCGCATGTGCCTTGGCGAATTTCGTTTTTAATGGAGAGTGAAGGATTAAATACCATTAAATTAAAAGGGTTACTTTCTGCTATTTTAAGCTTTTCTTCAGCGCAAAACCGATTAATAAGCGACTCTGTTAATTTGCTAAAATATTTGCAGCTTAATACCGACGATCCTATCATCCGCCTACGGGTTGTCGCTGCGACTTGGGCGCCCGAGGGAGAACTTCCTCTATTGCGTCGCCGTAGTTCAGAGCTGGTTAAAGCAATTGAGGGTTGGGGATCTACGGACGTTTCTGAAATTTGTGGTGATCCTTTTGGCGGTTTCGTTTCCAGTATGTTAGCTACAACGCTCAATAGTACTGCAGTACCCTCTGTAGCGCCCTTGTCAGATGTCATCACCATGTTGCCAATCACTAGACCAGCGTCTCCGTGGCAACAAGGGGCTTTATTATTCCGTACCCCTGACGGTAAGCCATGGCCTTTCCAACCCGGTTCAACGCAGCAAACAACCTGGATTGACCTGGTTTATGCACGTCCGGGTTCGGGTAAATCAGTTTTATCGAATGCGCTTAACCTGGCACTTTGCCTTTCCGGTGGTTTAACTCGGTTACCACGTATTGCTATTATCGATATTGGACCATCAAGCAGTGGCTTGATTTCATTGCTAAAAGAAGCGATGCCCGCATCTAAAAGGCATTTAGTTGCTTACCATCGTTTAAGAATGACGCCTGACTATTCGATTAATCCCTTCGATACGCAATTAGGGTGTCGTTACCCTACGGCGATTGAACGTTCATTTTTAGTAAATTTTTTAACATTATTGACTACCCCGCTTGGTGCAGCAAAACCTTATGACGGCATGCCTGACCTCGCAGGTATGGTTGTTGATGAATTGTATAAAAGTTTGGCTGATGAGTATAACCCAACGCCATACTCTCCTGGTGTTGAGGAGTTTATCGATAGTATTTTGGAAGAAATCGGTTTTGTTAGGGATTCAAAATCAACGTGGTGGGAAGTTACAGATGCCTTGTTTTCAGCGGGGTTCGCTCACGAGGCCATGCTTGCCCAGCGTTATGCAATGCCTCTATTAGCTGATGCAGCATCGATATGTCGTACGCCTTCCATTGAGGATTTATATGAGAAAGTGACTGCACCAACCGGTGAATCATTGATTAATGCCTTTTCCCGTATGGTTTCAGGAGCCGTGCGCGAATACCCAATTTTGTCCCGAGTAACAAGCTTTGATATTGGTGATGCCCGTGTGGTTTCACTCGATTTAGACGAAGTAGCTAAAAGTGGTGGTGATGCAGCTGATCGACAAACATCAGTTATGTATATGCTAGCTCGCTATGTGCTTGCGCGTCACTATTACTTAACTGAAGAAAGTTTAAGCAGCATACCTGAACAATACAGGGAATATCACAGGCAACGTATTTCTGAGATAAGAGAAGATCCAAAACGAATTGTTTATGATGAGTTCCACCGAACTGCAAAATCGTCTGCGGTGCGCGATCAAGTGATTATTGATATGCGGGAAGGCCGTAAATGGAAAGTGCAAATCGCTTTACTTTCTCAATCAGTAGAGGACTTTGATTCCATCATGATTGATTTCAGTACTGCAATTTATGTTATGGACGCAGGCCCTTCGCAAGCCGTTGAGAAAACCGCCCAAATCTTTGGTTTATCCAATACCGCTAAAGTTGCCTTGCGCACTCGAGTTCATGGGCCACGCTTAGGGGGGGCAACTTTCTTAGTTCAGTATGCCACTAAATACGGAGTGAACGTTCAGTTATTGACATTAACATTAGGCCCAGTCGAAGTATGGGCGTTTAGTACTACCGCAGAAGACGCGTTGGTGCGTAATCAACTCTATCGTCATTTGGGTCCTGCAGAAGCACGAAGGGTGCTTGCTGCGCTGTTCCCTAATGGATCAGTGGCAAAAGAAATCGAGAATCGTTTAGCTGCTTTGAAGACTGAAACCGGATTGATTGAGGACGATGTAAAAGAAAGCATTATCGAGCAGTTACTCAGTGATATTCTTAACGCTTATGCGAAGGATCCAAATGTCAAAATGCTGCCTAATAAGGTTTAGTAACTCACTAGGTACGTCCTGAACGTATTTTTAGCCGCGAAGATCTCCCGAATGTGCAGGATTAGAAACACTCGAAAAATTATGCTGTGAACTGGCTCTTCTTCATGCTCAGCAATGCTTGCTAATACACCTTTAGATCTTTCGAGGAAGAAGGTATATTGCACTTTAGGTTACTTCCGGTTTAAGGACAAAACCGGTTAAAATTCCTGGGCTAAAGGGATTAATTTGATTTTGTGTTTTTAGTACATACCTGCCCGAGTTACCGTTCACTTCAAACAGGATTTGCAGGCTTGAGCTGTCATTGTTATCCACCAAAACATTAACCTTCTGCAGCATCTTAAAGAAAGCCCAGGGGCCATTTTCTTCGAGCTCATAGTGATTACCTTCGATAGAATAGAGCGTCAACTTTGCATCGTTTTGCGGCCAGCTAAATTGCGTATAAGAGTCAGAAGTTTGGTTATCAGTGAGTTTGGTTTGACCTATACTCAGTTGCAAATTTGCGACAACAGGATCTAAGCTAATTTTTTGTAAACTGAATTCAATTTTGCTGTTCTCCGTGTTGTCTGGAAAGAACATATTGGAGATCACGTTAGCTCGGATCAGCTCGTTAGTAATATCGCTTGATATGGGCAGCACATAGCCATTTAATTCTTTAGGCTGCCATTGGGGTATTGAGGTGTCTAAAAAAGGTTTAATGTAGTTGTTTACAAAGGAATTAAGGGTACCGCGGGGCGAAAAGAAGTGATCAAAGTCTGCAAGATTGACTTCACTTGCTTGCGAAGAATCCAATGGATAACGATTGGCTATGGTTGTTTGGTATTCTCTATAAACTATTTGTTGCCATTGTCTATTTAAGTAGGTCTTACTTTCATTTATAAAAATAAACCAAGTATCATCGGCTAACTGTTTTGCCCAAGCTGATACTGGCTCAGGAAGCTGTCTGGAACGGTTATATAGAGTGCTAAGCGGATCAGAGAGGGTTGCCCCTTGAAATCTTGATTTGGTTAATTCGAAAGCTGTTCTGCCTTGATCATTGACTAAAGAGAGTGTCGTTAAGAATTTTTCAAGTTCATTAATGTTTTGGGTCAATTCGTTCGTAGCAGAAGCAGTCATTAAATTTAAATTTGTAAATTGATTGGCTACTTTTTCATTGAATCGGGTAGTGGTATCAGTGAGTTCGGGCCCAGTCTGCTGTTGGATCAACTCAATCAATTTGGCAATTGCGTTGGATTGATGCAAGGTTAAAGTTAATTGGCGTGCTTGTTGGTAATCTTGATAATGGCGAAGTTTAGTATGCCGTATAAAATTTTGCCACCAAGTCACGTATTCATAGCTATAGGCTTCTTCCAATAAGGCGGGTAGATTATCAAGATCTTGCCGAGCAAGAACCCAATTTTCATGTTGTAGTTGTGTTGCAATTTTCGGAAGTTCGCCAACGACTTCTTTATATCCCTCTTTTGTATAAAACCGAGGTAAATCTTGCGCGGCTAACTCAAAACCTTCTACAGTAATTTTCTGCTTTTCTTGTGTAAAATGATTTTTAGCAAGTGAATAATATAAGTATGTAGCAGGCAAGGCATTGAGGTAATTGCGCGCATCAATCACAATTTGACGGTTAATCACCAAAGGTTGCATAGGTTGCTTTAAAGCATATTTTAGCAGTACCAATTGCTTATCGATGTTTTTCTGTTGATTATTGCCAGTCCAATATTCCTTAAACCAGTGAATGACCTCTGATTCGGAATAATGCTCAGGTTCAGCAAGCATAAGATAAATTTTTAACGCTTCATAACGGGTTATTTGTGTTTGTGCTGGATCAGAGATAATGTGTTCCATATCAGCAATTAATTCGGGTAAGAAATTATCGTATAACCGCTGCTTATTATTGTTTTTTAATTGTGCTTTTAATTGCTCTATAGTGGGCACAGAAAAGAAACTAGTTGGAATTTGCTCAAGCTTAGTTGTCGCCAAAGATAAATGATACAACGCCGAAGTTTTCTCATTGGATTGGCTAAGTAATGCTTCATAAGTAAGCAATTCTTTGCTTGCTTCATCGAGCAGCTGTGTGGCCTTAAAATGATGATACGCAAGCCAGAGCAGCGATAATCCGACACTTCCTGCCGCAATACCCGCTAACCACTTCTGTGAAGTACTAACTTGTGGAATGTAACGCTTAGTCTGTTCTAGAAAGGCTTTTAGCGCCCCTTCAATGAAATAAGCGCGATAATTATTCGATTGGGGAAATTTATCTTGTACCGTCAAAGCATACTCATGCTGAATTTTTCTATTTAAACGATCCACACTTAGCCCACCTTGTTCAGCGCTCGTAAAGTAAATGGCTTTCAGGCGAAAGAGTTGCAAAGGCAGGTTTTGAATTAAAGACTGAATCGGTACGCGTAAACTGGTGAGCTGAAGAGGAAACTCCCTAATCAAGGTTCGTTTAACCGTTGAGCGGGCAGGATGCAATTTATTAATAATTTGCTGCCCTAAAACCTCAAGCATTTGATCAAATTGATGCCGATAATTTTCAAGTAATTTTTTTCTTAGTTTTGCATTATCTAAAGAAAACCCAAGAGGTTTGGTTAAATCACTTGGATGGTCGGATTGAAAGAAATCACAAAATCCTGCGACTGCATCCAATTTAGTAAATAAAAGCGCTGTATCAACAGGGTAGCCTAAACCTTGGCCAAAACGTTCGAGCAATTGAGCATGTGATTTACAAAGATCTAGAAGATGCACAGGTTCAGTGAGTAATAATTCGCTTGAGTCCACACAGAGTATTATTCCCGAAATTCGGACATTTCGATGGCAGCGATTTAATTGTTTTAAGGTATAACCAATCAAATTTTCTGTCTGATTTAACCACGATTCACCAAGCTCTAAAATAACACCTTGCTGATTATAAAAAAGGTTGGCGCTTGTTTCGTTATCAGCAGGATAATGGGTGAGATTGCTTTGGCGTAGAAGGGAGGTTTTACCTTGATTTATTTTGCCGGTCATTAAAAGAAAAGAGACAGCATTGTGTTGCGGTTTTAGATGTCCAAAAATTTTTTTTAATGCGTCACAAAGCGCGCTTAACGATCTATCCATCAATCATCCAGTTTTGCTGTTACTGTATGTCCAAACTGAACTGTCCTAGCCTGCTTTTCTAAAAGGACTTGACTTACGATATAACTCGAAGTTAACACACTCAAAGCAATGATGCTCACTGCGATTAAGGGTCTACGATTTTTAGGAAAGCTTTCAACCCCTTTTTGCTCATTGAAGAGGTGATGCGATTTATTAACCCGATGTTGTTTAATCAATTGATATAATTCTTCAATTAAATTGTCTAACATCTGCCTACCATCAGCTCGCCCATGCTGTTCCCCTTCAAAACCTGTAATGAGGCAATAATAAGCGAGTTCCAGTAAATCGAGGTACTGATTAGGTCTTTGTTTGATGTAGTTCACAATGTCAAAAAAACGGCATTCTGGGCCTTTTCCGTCGTGTGAGGACGGTGTAAAGGCTTGGAACTCGGCCGCTTTCCCGTAAAGTCTTAAGTAGTTTTTACCAATTAATTCGTCTATGGTAGCGCAAAGCAGGTAATGGGCAATCGCATCAAACTCCTCAGTATAGGCTTTACTGTTTAAACGGCTATGAAACGCGCGCAATTCGTGCTCAATGTTGTCACGGATACTATGAATAGGAGGTAACGACGGTGTCACATACAAACGCTCGAGCAAGGACAGGATGGGGCCTGCTGCAGCAACTAAAGGGTTAGTCGTAAAAGGGGCAATGAATAATTTCGAACGATAATACCCTTGTGGCATTTTGTGGGTGCCAGGTAATGACAGACGGCTGACAAAAGAAGCCGCAATTTGCTCGGCAGCCATGGCTTTCACTCCAAGTGGTATCAAAGTATACATGCTTAGCCCTTACCAGAGAACGGCCATATTTGGCGCATCTTGCGAGAAAAACTTACGGTAAAGACATAAAGATTCACTTGATAATACGTCATCTATATTGCCTTGTCGATAAGGGAAATTAAATAATGCACGTCTGTCCCATTAAAAATGTGATGTCGCTCCGGGCGTAGCGAGGAATCTCCAGCAAAGTGGCACGTTCTGTATCAGTGCATTGACTACCATTAGCTTTTACACTCGTTGTCTTTCCCAAGGAGTTTAATGATGTCAGAGGAAGGTACACCCGGATTTTTATGCCATTTCGAGGCAAAAGATCATGACCCTGAAAATATGGCGATGGTTTGGCATATTATTTTTGAATAGGCTTCAAAATACCAAAATGAAATTTAAAGACATGAGCATTAGGCGACTTCAGAAAAAAGCAGCCTGGTGACCCGACTCTCGATATGATTTTTAATGGCGGCATTTTAATGGGATCGAGTTACCTTCCAGGAGATTCCTCGCTAACGCCCGGAACGACATCACATTTTAATGGGAGAGCCGTATCTTCAAACCTCACAATACGCCATGTATATGAGAAGTTTAATAATTTATTTCCCTACGCTCGGAACGACGTCACATTTTTAAAGGGGCAAACCTGTTAAATAATGCTTCGTTAGAAGACAAAAACGAGAAAGAGGAGTTCTTTGAGAGGATATTATGGGTTAAAATAGGGCGCTCTTAAAGCCCTGAGTCAAATTTGATGTTTGCAAAATTAATTATTGCCTTAACACCAATGGTCTTGGCACTTCCTTTAGCGATGGATATTTATGTGCCAGCTATCCCTCATCTCACCAAAGAGTTCCACGCTAGCGATACGCAAATGCTGATGACATTGAATTTATTCATGCTAAGCGCCGGATTGATGCAGTTGGTGATTGGTCCAATTTCAGATCATTTTGGTCGCAGGAGAATAAGTGTCCTCATGGCATTTTGTTTTGCCCTGGGTTCCTTATGTTGCGGCCTGGCAACCAATGTAAACGAATTGGTGGCCTATCGCATCATTCAAGCCCTGGGTTCTTGTGGGATGATGGTGCTTGGTTTTGCTATCGTTCGTGATCATTATGCAGGTGATAAAAGTGCTAAAGCATACAGCTTCCTAAATGGCATGATTTCTTTTTCCCCCATTTTTGCGACGTTTATCGGTAGTTATCTTGACTTGTATTTGGGATGGCCGTCTACATTTTGGGCGTTGTTATTAGTTGCTTTCCCGGCGATAGTGACGGTTGGGTGTTGGCTCGATGAAAGCCTGCCAGCCAATAGGCGAACAGCGTTAACAACCCAAGTATTAGCGCAATACCTTCATGTCGTCCGTAATCAGGAGTTTGCAATTTATACTTTAGCTTCGGCATTTGGGCATTGTTATTTTTATTTGTTTTGTGCTTTATCACCGTATTTGATTATTCGGACTTTAGAAATTCCACAAACTCAATATGGGTTTTATTTTTGTTTTATGGGCATATCGTTGCTTATTGGTAGTTTCATTGGTGGTTCGATTGTTGAGCGTTTAGGTATTTTTAAGACCTGTCTTTTGGGATATCTTCTTAGTTTAATCGGTGGATTATGGATGTTGATTTGGTATCTAGCGCAGGGCTTAAGTATTCATAATTTTATTTATCCAATGCTATTCATTGGGATTGGCGGTACGTTTTGCATGGGTGCTGGGTCGGGCGGAGCTATGGCCCCTTTTGAAGAGGCCAAAGGCGCTGCTGCAGCTGCTGGAGGGGCTTTGCGTTTCTTATTTGCAGGTATCGTCGGGTATTTTTTGATTAGCAAAACGGTAAGTTCTACCTTGCCTTTAGCCATACCTGCTGTTTTATTTAGCTTAATCGGTATTAGCGTGCTTCTCTTAGTCTATAAAGAAAGCGAGAGAACAATAGTTAATATTGATTGATACAATCGATATATTCGATTTTACTTATCGACACACTTCTCCTAAAGTTAAATTAGACAAACTTTAGGAGAGAAAAATGATTAAAGTAGGCGATAAATTTCCGGAATTCCATCTAAAAGCAACTGTGAGCAATAAAATGGCAGATGCTTTTGCTGTTGTGTCAAACCAGACTTATCAAGGGAAGTGGTTGGTGGTGTTTTTCTGGCCGAAGGATTTCACGTTTGTTTGTCCAACTGAAATTGCCGAATTTGGTAAATTAAATGGCGAATTTAGTGACCGAGATGCACAAATTTTAGGAGCAAGTATTGATAGCGAATTTGTCCATTTAGCATGGCGAAACCAGCATCCAGACTTGTATGAACTTCCTTTTCCTATGCTCGCCGACATTAAACGGGAATTGACACAAGCTTTAGGTATTCTTGATGAAAATGAAGGCGTTGCCCAGCGGGCGACTTTCATTGTCGACCCGGAAGGTGTCACTCGTTTTGTGATGGTTACTGATTTGAATGTTGGACGTAATCCACAAGAAGTTTTGCGGGTTCTTGATGCATTACAGACAGATGAGCTTTGCCCATGTAGCTGGAAGAAAGGTGAAGAAACCCTTCACGTTTCTTAAGAGGGGAAAAATCATGCTAGAAATCACTCAACAACAATTACCGGAATTTGCTAAGGATGTGCGTTTGAATTTGATAAAGGTATTGGATTTAACTCAAACGGATGGTTTAACTGAACAGCAAATTATCGGCTCAGCTTTAGCGGTGGCCTATCATTTGGGGGATAAATTAATCGTAGCCGATCTACTTGAGCTATGTAAGGAAGAAAAGATTCAAGGTACGGCGAAGTTGGCGGCTAGTTTGATGGCAATGACGAATATTTATTATCGATTTATCCATTTGAGCGAGCATGAGGAACTTACCCAAGTACCAGCAGGCCTTCGCATGCAAGGAATGATGAACCCGGGAATTGATCGCTTAACTTTTGAAATCCTCTCCCTTGCGGTGTCGATTTTAAATGGTTGCGGTGCTTGCATTAGTTCCCATACTCGGCAATTACGAGGGAACGGCGTATCATCCCAAGGCCTGGCACGAATTGGCCGTATCGCCGCAGTGATTCATGCAGCGCATGTGTGTCTTAATTTATGAATTATATCTTGGGAGTTTACCCAAAATCTGCAAAGAGCGCGCTATCGCACGCTCTTTGAAAAGTTGTGTCCGCATACTGGATCGTAATATTCGTGTTCACTCCAGCTGACTCCTATTTTCAGCAGCTTTCTTATCGAGAATTCTGGTAATCTTGTCAGGTGGAACAGGTCCACTAAAAAGAAAGCCTTGGATGCCGTCACAATTTTTTTCTTTTAAAAAATTAATTTGTTTTTGATTTTCAACACCTTCAGCTAGGACTTTAAAGTTAAAACTACGCGCCATGGCAATAATTGCTTCAATGATCACTTCATCACTTCTTGATTTTGCAATATTTTGCACAAAGGATTGGTCAATTTTTAGGCGATCAAAATGGAGTTTTTTAAGGTAATTTAAACTTGAGTTTCCAGTACCAAAATCATCAAGAACAATTTTTACGCCAATTTTTTTAATTTCTTGGATCATTTGCTGAATCTCTACATGGGTAATGATGACATTTTCTGTGATTTCGATTTCGAGGTATTTCGGGTTTACACCATGCTGCTTCAAAATTTTTTCTAATGTTGTCGCAAAATTGACTTGTTTAAGTTGCTGTGTGGTTACGTTTATTGAAACGCGTACTAGAGGAAGATTATTTTTTTGCCAAGTTTTCAGTTGATTGCATACCTCGTGTATTACCCATTCGCCAATAGGAATAATAAGACCTGATTCTTCTGCTACAGGGATAAAATCCAGGGGTAAAATGATCCCCTTTTGGGGATGTCTCCAGCGAAGAAGGGCTTCCACGCCAATCAAATTATTTTTCTTTATATCAAATTGAGGTTGATAAAGTAAGAAAAATTCGTGATTAGCTAGGGCCTTCCTTAACTCAGATTCTTGCTGCAATCGCTTGCTAAGTTCTTGATTCAGTTTAGGTATATAAAATTTAAATTGGTTGCCGCCATGTTCTTTTGCATTATACATGGCTAAGTCCGCATTTTTCAAAAGCGTACTTACCTTTTTGCCATCGTTGGGATATAGACTGATGCCGATACTGGTGGAAATGGAAATTTCACGGCCGGCAACATGGAAGGGCTGATCGAACGACGTAAGGACTTTTTGGGCAACATTCACCACATTTTCATTTTTTGCCAGCTCGGGGATAATCATTACAAACTCATCGCCGCCTAAACGAGCGAGGGTATCTTCTTTGCGTAACACAGTTGAAAGCCGTTTTGCCACCGCGAACAATAACTCATCTCCTACTTTGTGACTCAAGCTGTCATTAATCAATTTGAATCGATCTAGGTCGAGAAAAAAGATTGCAAAATGTTCTTTTCGCCGGATAGCCGATGCGATTGTTTGTTGGATACGATCGATAAGTAACACGCGGTTAGGCAAATCAGTTAATGAATCATGGGTGGCTTGATGCTCTAATTTCTGCTCAAGAAAAGCGCGTTCTGTGATGTCGCGAAAACTCCATACCCTTCCTACGATCGTCGTGTGGACTCGATGGGGTTGTGAGTAACATTCAATGATTTTTTCTCTCTTTTTAAATTTAAGTAGATTGAGACTGGTGTCATCAATATGTTTGTTAAGATGATTTATTTTCTCGAGATACTCTTTGGATTTTTGTAATCTTCCCAACATAAACTCGAACAATAAATTAGCGTCTTTTGATTCTAAAACCGATTTAGGGGCATCCCAAAGGTTGATGAATTGTTGGTTGTAATCCACTATTTTTCCTGACAAATCCACAACTAAAATGCCATTTGATGATGATTCAATGGTTGCCCTGAGTAAAGAGAGGGAGTGTTGCAATGATTCGGTGCGTTCATTCACAATTTGTTGAAGGGATAGGGTGTGATTTTTTGATTCCTTAGCCAATAACCATTTGCGTGTCAATGCACAAGCAAGCTGTCTTACCGCAATCTTATCAAAGGGTTTTTTTAAGATAAGTAAGTTATCACTGACTCCTAATTTTTGTACAGTTTCTTCCCAAGAATAGTCCGAATAAGCCGTACAGATAACGATTTGAATGTCCTTATCAATTTGCCAGATCCGCATAATGGTCTCAAGCCCGTCCCAGCCTGGGGGCATCCTTATATCAACAAAGGCAAGAGCGTAAGGTCTTCCTTGTTCTAAAGCGTTTTTTATTTTTTCAACACCTTCACGTCCTTGTTCGGCAGTATCAATTTCAAAATAGGGCAGCAAATTACCATGGTTAGCTGAATTATTTTTTCCAAATAATTCTTCATCGAGCTGATCAAAAACCTGAGAGTTTTCATTGTCAGTCAATACTTTTCTAAAATCCTGATGAATTGCAGGATTGTCATCAATAATTATAATGCGAAGTTCATCACTCATTGGACTATCCCTTCCTTACCCTGAGTTTCTTTGATTGGCAAAGTCAAAATAAACTTAGCACCTTTGCCAATCCCTTCACTTTCTGCTCTGAGTGAACCGCCCATATCTTGCGCTGACAAAGCGCTACTATGTAAGCCAAAGCCGTGACCATTTTCTTTGGTAGTAAAACCGAATGAAAAAATGCGTTCAAGATGTTCAGGAGAAATGCCTATGCCATTATCGATGATTTGGATATTAACTTGAGGTTTTTTGCCATTAACAATAAATTCTATTTTCTTTTCTTTTTTCTCTTGATTTTCTAGTACAGCATCTTTGGCATTTTGGATGATATTGACAAGGATTTGTAATAACTTTGATTTGTCTGCAACAATGTTAAGTGCCTCGATATTTTTTATTTCCATTTTAATGAACTTATCTTGCGAAGGCTTAGAGGTCATATGTAAAGCGGTTTCTATCAAATCTGGGAGGAAAATATTCTCTGGAATGCTTGATTTTCCGCCGACAGATTTCTGAATGGATACAATATCCTTAATATGATGCAAATCTTTCTCTAGGCTTTCTATTTCCCTCATGTTTTCTTGTTGTTTATATGCGATTAATTCAGATAATGCTATCAGATATTCAGGAATTAATTTTCCTTTGCTATCTTGGGTTAGATACAAGCAGAGATCTTGAATATTTTCTTTGACCATATGGGCGATTTTAAAAAGTTTATCGTAATAGGGTTTTGACATATTCTCTTTTAATATATTGAGGGAAATATTTG
Organism: Legionella micdadei; assembly: GCF_000953635.1. NCBI lineage: Bacteria > Pseudomonadati > Pseudomonadota > Gammaproteobacteria > Legionellales > Legionellaceae > Legionella > Legionella micdadei. Next base: position 2,629,088 of record NZ_LN614830.1, on the reverse strand, counting down.
AGCTATTAAGTACGTTGCCAATATTATGCAAAATCGTAGTAGCGACTTCTGACATACCGGCACATCGCGCAGTGACTAATAATTTCTGATTTAATTCTTTAATTTTTGCTTCAGTTTCTTTATCTTTATTGATATCTATAATAACCCCTGTTAGCTGGTTATCCTGCTCTTGATAATGAGAAATGACTCGATACCAACCATAATTGTTTTCACGATTTTTTATCCTTATTTCGCACTCAAAATTTATTTTTTCAAATAAAGATTTATGCATTAGTAATTGAAATCTTTCGCGATCATCTTTGTAAATATTACGCAAAAATTCTTTAAGGGTAAATGCGGTTTTATTTGGATTGAAAATATTATAGAGTTCTTTTGATCCAAAAATATAATCGGAATTATCATCATATTGCCAATAGCAGAGATGGCCTATATGTTCTGCATGTTCGAGTTTTTCATTCAAAATCATCATTTCACGAGAGGAAATTTCCATTGAACGATCTAATAAATACCTATCTTGGTCGTTTTCTTGATAAGTTTTATTAATGTAAGAAATAAACTCTTGCCATTTCCCTAAATCGTTAGGTAATTCATTAACGCTAACTTCAATGCGATTGAGTTGTCTTTTTAGTAATTTGTGAAGTTCCACAGAGCTCTCCTCAATTTCTCGACTATTCAACCTCAGCATAGGTAGTTAACGTCATGGTTTGATTATGTAACTTACAATCAGGTGTTGCGAGCGGCGATAATTCACCATAGGAGTAAAATCCAATTTGTGTCGATCCGGATGGGAAAGATTCTAAGGTTGATTCGGTTTCTTCTTCTGTCCTCTCACCTAACAATAATCGACGGCCTACACAGCTTATACTGATGATAAGCGCAGGCTTCTCGGATTTATTTTCACCTTGCATTTTTTTTCTAGCCGTTTCTCCCGCTTCATTGGCACTTGTTATCAGGCGATCGAAATTGGCCCGCATTAATTGTGCATGGTATCCTGTAGGCATATCGCCAGCGAAAATAAGGGAGTGCGATTTCTCATCGATCCCTAAAATAGTTCGCACAAGCGGGGTCTGATCATTTGAACTCATGTCTCGGATGGCTAAGGGATACAACAAACCCGATGCAGGTAATTGATCTGCTCTATCACCAAGGTATTCTTTGTAAAGCTGCAAAGCTGGCCGATGGTCTAATTCGTAAAGAACGTTCTTGGAGGAGCGTGTAATCCGCCGTAGGGGGCCAAAAATATCCCAGCCTCCTCTAGATCCGTGTCCGATTTGGATGTGGTCGCCATAAAGTCCTGCTGCAATGACATGGTCAGTAAGTATTTCACCATTAAAAATGGTCCAAGTATGCTTGAAATCACTGCCATCCCCAGCTAATCCGCCAGTAATCACAAGAGAATCTGGTGCTAAGGAATTCAATCCCTTGACTAATTCCGAGCCGTTGATGTTTAAACCGTCCGATAATACGAAAATGCCGTTGAGATCATCACTTAATAATTGTTGTGTGATCGACTCACCTGCACTAAATGAGTCCTCGTTATTCTTTACCTTTGCCTTAGCAATTTTGATTTTTGTCTTATCGAACTTAGCGACGACAACGGATAGGCTATGGTCGTAAATATGTGCCCCAAATATTTCTCCAGCACTGGAACAGCCTAATATTTTTGCTTTTTTATAGGCGCTTGCTATTTCTTTTATAGGTTGGGGATTATGAAGAAATTCAGGTGCAGCAAAGATTAGAACTAAAGTTTGTTCTGAATCTAAATCAGGAAAATGTTCTAGACTCCAGCCTGTTTTTAGCAAATATTGAAAGGCTTGCACTTCCATAATTTCTCCATAAACGAGGTTTTTTTGTGCTAACAGAGGTACTATGTCTAATATTAGTATGGTATATAAAATTGCCTTAGGCCAAAAAAGTGATTAGTTTAACATCTCATTTACCTTGCTAGAGATAGAAAAGTGAGCAATAAAATGAAGAAGTTATTCATGATATTCCTCAAAAGCTTTATACTGAAATTTCGAGGTCTTTTAATGTGAGTGTTCATGGAACTTAGAATTGATAATACTCCCTATAAGGCAATTTTTCAGCCTCTCGATTTAGGATTTACCCAGCTAAAAAATCGCATATTAATGGGATCGATGCATACTGGCTTGGAGGAAGAGAAAGAGGGGCTGCATCGTTTAGCTGCCTTTTATCGCGAGAGAGCTCAAGGGGGGGCTGCACTCATCGTTACAGGCGGGTTTGCACCTAATCGGGCGGGCCGTTTAGCTCCTTTCGCAGCGAAGCTCACTTCAAGCAAAGAACAACATCATCATGAGGTAGTTACCCATACCGTGCATGAGGCAGGGGGAAAAATTGCTTTGCAAATCTTGCACGCAGGCCGTTATGGTTATCATCCCTTTATTGTAGCGCCTAGCGCTATAAAATCGCCTATCAGCCCGTTTAAACCTTGGGCGATGAGCAAGCGGCGGGTGGTAAAAACCATTAAGCATTTTGCCCGTTGCGCTCGCTTAGCCAAAGAGGTGGGCTATGATGGCGTGGAAATCATGGGCAGTGAAGGGTATCTTATTAATCAATTTATCGTAGCACACACGAATCAGCGAAATGATGAATGGGGGGGCAGTTTTACCAACCGCATGCGGTTTCCAGTGGAGGTCGTGCGTTCGGTTCGTGAAGCGGCGGGCAAGGATTTTATTATTATTTATCGTTTATCAATGCTCGATTTAATTGCTGAGGGCTCAAGTTGGGAGGAAGTTGTGCTTCTTGCCAAAGCGATTGAAGAGGCTGGGGCGACATTGATCAATACGGGCATCGGTTGGCATGAGGCGCGTATACCCACAATTGCGACAATGGTTCCTCCCGCTGCATTCACACCTATTACAAAGCGCCTTAAACCAGAAATCACGATTCCTTTGATCACTTCAAACCGTATTAATACGCCTAAGCTGGCTAATGCGCTTCTCGAAGAGGGGGTTGCAGACATGGTGTCCATGGCCAGGCCATTCTTAGCCGATCCCCGCTTTGTGGAAAAAGCAAGATTGGGGGAGAGCGAAGCCATTAATATCTGTATTGCCTGTAACCAAGCTTGCCTCGATCGTGTTTTTGTCAATAAACCTGCATCTTGTCTTGTTAATCCTCGTGCCTGTAATGAAACAGAGCTTGTTTATCAAACGGTGCATCATCCAAAGCAAATTGCGGTTGTTGGCGCAGGCCCTGCCGGGCTTGCATTCGCCGCAGTTGCAGCCGAACGGGGGCATCAAGTCACCTTATTTGAAAAATCAGGTGTTTTAGGCGGACAATTTAATTTGGCAAAAAATATTCCAGGTAAAGAAGAGTTTCAAAATACTATCAACTATTTCACCTATCAGCTGCAAAAATACCAGGTTGATATTCGTTTAAACACAGCTGCCACTTTTGATATTTTAAAAGGATTCGACGAAATTGTTTTAGCAACGGGAATCACCCCCCGTATTCCTGAAATTGAAGGCCTCAACCATGAAAAGGTTATGACCTATGTTGAACTCATCCAAGGGCATAAAATCCCAGGAAATCGCGTGGCGGTAATTGGCGCAGGTGGGATTGGATTTGACGTTGCTGAATTACTAACTCATGGGGCTCATGAATCTCAACAACAATTCTACGACGAATGGGGTATTGATATTAAAATGGAGCATCGTGGCGGAATAAAGAAAGCAGAAATCCCCCCAAGCCTTCGGGAAGTCTATTTATTGCAGCGCAAAAAAGAAAAGCATGGTAAAAGATTAGGTAAAACTACCGGTTGGATTCATCGTTTAAGTTTAAAACACAAACAAGTTAAAATGCTTGCGGGGGTACATTATGAGCGCATTGATGATGAAGGTTTACACATTCTCATCGATGATAAACCACAGCTATTAGCTGTAGATTCCGTAGTGATTTGCACAGGACAAAATGAGTTACGGGATTTATATGAGCCTCTAAAAGAGGCAAGCCTATTAGTACATCTCATTGGTGGTGCATTTAAGGCACTGGAGCTTGATGCCCGCCATGCAATTGATCAGGCTTGTCGTTTGGCTGCCTTGATTTAGTAGGGTTTTCTAGGGAGAAGCATAAAAAAGGGTTTCTAAGGTAAAAATATTGAAAAGTAGTAAATAATAATAAGTTTTTTTGTGATTTTGTACTAAAATTCAGACCATCTATTTCTCATCATGCTATTTGCAGAAAAATAAATTTCGTGCATCAGTATGCTTATTTTGTTATTATACTGAGCAAATTTTACATTACTTAAACCCGTTTTCAGATATTCCCTTAGTTATTTGGATTTTTTATGACACAAGAATTAGCGAACTTCGCTGACCTCAATTTATCAGATACATTATTAAAAGCGCTTGAGGATATGAAGTTTAAGAACCCATCTCCTATTCAAGCAAAAACGATTCCGCTATTGTTGCAAGGCCGTGATGTGATAGCCCAAGCGCAAACAGGAACTGGGAAGACAGCTGCTTTTGCCTTGCCTATTTTGCAGCGGTTATCCCTCAAATCGTCCGCCACCCAAGCGCTTATTTTAGCCCCAACCCGCGAGTTAGCTATTCAAGTTGCTGAACAATTTGAAATGCTGAGTGCTCGCCAAAACATTACCGTTTCTGTTCTATGTGGTGGCCAAGATTACCGTCGACAGTTAAAGCAGCTCCGTGATGGAGCTCAGATTGTGGTGGGAACCCCTGGGCGAATTTTGGATCACATTGATCGAGGAACTTTGCAATTGGATCAATTATCCACTTTTGTCCTTGATGAAGCGGATGAGATGTTGCGCATGGGATTTATCGAGGATGTCGAAGCGATTCTTGCGAAGTTACCTACGGCAAAGCAAATGGCCTTATTTTCTGCAACGATGCCTCATCGGATCCGTCAAATTGCTAACAGTTATTTGAATGAGCCAGTTTCGATAGAAATTCGTGCTGAAACCGCAACAGTAAAAAGCATTGAGCAACGCTTTTTATTTGCATCCGTTGCCCAGAAACCAGATGCTTTATTGCGAGTATTAGCTGCAGAAGATTATCAAGGGGTAATTGTCTTTGTTCGTACTAAAAGCAGTACTGAAGAGGTTGCGGAAACATTGCAGCAACAAGGCTATCGTGCTATGGCTATTCATGGTGATATAACTCAAGCCTTACGCGAACGAATCATTGCGCAATTTAGACAGGGAGCAATTGATATCTTGGTAGCAACCGACGTAGCGGCACGTGGTTTGGATGTCGAGCGTGTGACTCATGTTATCAATTATGATATTCCTCATGATTGCGAAACCTATGTGCACCGTATAGGCCGTACTGGCCGGGCTGGGCGCAGTGGGGTGACTGTTTTATTTGTAACCCCCAAAGAATCGCGCATTTTAAATCTTATTGAACGCCATACCCGTCAGCGCATAGAAAAAATAGCTGTACCTAATGACCATATGATCCAGGTTGCACGCCAGCAGCGATTTATGGCGAATATTAGCTCACGGTTACAGCATGAAAATTTACCTGCTTATCGCCGTATTATCGAAGAGTTTATCAAGCAACACCAAACTTCAGCGATTGATGTTGCGGCTGTCCTCGCGTTAATGCTAAATCAAGATAAACCTTGGCAACAAGACTTACCTAAACCCCGCTCTGCGGCTAAAGAAGCACGTATTATTCGAGATGAAGGGAAACCAAGCCGTGGTGCGGTTGTTGGACGTGGTGCAAGCGATCGTAAAGGGGAAAGAAAGTTTCGCGATGATTATCCCCAAGAACTGTTTCGCATCGATGTCGGCCGAGTACATGGGGTAAAGCCAGGTAATATCGTGGGAGCTATTGCGAATGAAGCAGGGCTGCAAAGTCGTTATATTACCGGGTTGAAAATTCATGATGATCATTCAACTGTTCGGTTACCAAAAGGGATGCCAAAAGAGGTCTTTCAAGAACTCAATAAGGCATGGGTTTGTGGGAGACAATTAAAGTTGACTTCATTGGGTACCGCTAACGGTAGTTAACAATAACCCTAAATTAAATAACGATCCATCCTGAGCATCTTCACAAAAATTGAGGCTGTGAAGATCCGGATCGCTTGGATACGTTCGGCCTGGAGAGGGGTGAAAGCTTGGTGTCGTAGACGCTTTGGCAAAACTTCGAGACAGCGCATCTACCCTTCTGCCGAATCGATATGGAAAAATACAAACCATTTTGACGGGCTCGAACTGAGAAAGGATTGACACCGCCTTGAAGCCATACATTAGGACGCAATACAACTTTTGATTTTGTCCATGGAAAATGTCTCGTCTCAATGCAGAACAAAAAAATAACACGGATAAATTACAACTTTCTCGGTTTTACCTGATTCCCCTCTTGTTCAACAATTCTGGATAAACCCAGGAACGGTGACCTTAGATGCAAAATGTCATTTTGATTTTTTGTCTTGCAATGAGATTTCTCAAATAATGCACTTATTGATTTAATTTTTCCTTAAGCTTTGTTTACTATCATAGCCCTTTTTTTCATTTCATAAGAGAAAGGCTATGTTTTTGCACTATATACGGGAGATCGAAAGCGTTCTTGAATATGCTCGAAGGGAATTTTCATTAGGAAGGCATAAACGGGCTAACTTCGCTCTAAAGGATGTATTCGGATTATTAACACAACAAAATTATTATTCAGGCGAAATTGAATTTAACCATTTGCATGGTGATCAGCAATTTGCTGTACGATTAGATTCGGCAATACATGATTATTGTGATTTGATAAATAAGGTCTATTTTGCACAATCCTACCATTTACTGGCGAGATGCAATGATTTAATTGTAAAAGGGGATTTACAACAAGCGGCATTATTGCTGCATATTGTCAAAAGCTACGCAAATAATTTACAGAAATTTTATTTAACTGCTTTGCATAACGGTTTGGCATCCACACCTGCATACATTGATTTTCCAAAAGATTTTGATTATTTAAAACGTTATATTCATAAATCCGCGGAAAATTTTAATCTGACTCTTCTATCAGATAAACTTGTATACAATATAATGCATTTTAAAGATAACCAATCTGCTTTAGGCCTAAATTTACCTTTTAGGGGGTTAACCGGTGCTGGCAGCAATAGGTACAGCCAATTTTCTCCTTCAACTGTTCCTGCAACCGCCTCTGCTGAGGATAGGGTGGAAACCGAGCAAATTGATCATGATTTAGGATTCAATAATGCTTAAATTCAGATCGGCACTACAGAGAATGCTCCCTGTAGTGTGGATTAAGCCAGAGTATTTATTTTCTTAATTGGGTTATTGCCAAGATTGAGAAGATTCCTCGCCCATGAGAGGGGAAACTGCCGTTTTTTGCTTATAACGTAAAAAGATCCCAATAAATCCGGTCATACAAGCTCCGATTATTGCGCAATAAGGAATCATCACAAGTGATCCATGATAAGAATCCAGAGAATAAAGCCTTAAGCCTTCTTGACTTATTTCTCCTGCCCAAGTTGAATCCATCAAATGGCCGATTAACGTATGGAAAAAAGAGCCTCCAAGCATATTAATGCAATTAAGAAGCGCGACCGCCACACCTAATAGCTTAGGGCTAACCAGTTCGGCGCCGGCAGCAAAAACAATGACTTGGTAACAACACATGTTGCCTATCACGAAGAATAAACCAACGAAGCAATACCAATTGTATTCAGTGATTGAAAGTAGTATCAAAAAGGCAAGCGCCATGCAAAGCCCTGCACCAGTTATGACGAAATAATTACCCAAACGATGGCTAAAAAAGGCAAGCAGCGGACCGCCGCATAACATGCCGACAAAAATAAACGAAACTAACTGAGCAGCCTCTTCTTTAGGCAAACTAAATGCGGTCGAAAGGTAAGAAACGCCCCAGACATCAGCAAAACCTTCCAGGGAACCTACCATAAGGAAATTAGCAATCGCTAACAGCCATATGAGTGGTGAAGAGAGAAGAGTTTTAAAATAACTGAGTTTGAATTGATTCTCAGCTTCTACTGACACCCTTTGGGGTGTGGATAAGAAAAAATAGATTGTAAGGCCGATTAGGAGCGCCGCCACAGCCAAGACGGAAGCGACAGTTTGCCAGCTGTAGTTGGTAATCAGGAGGCTGACTGGTTTTCCTCCGTAAATCGCCCCAAGTAGGCCAAAGGTAAACGAAAAGCCAATCATTTTGCCATAACGATTTTTAGGAAACCATTGAGACACAACTTTTGATACCCCAAGAAAACCCACCGCTGATCCAGCACCCACTAAAAAGCGGCTTAGACAAGCGAGATACCAGTTATTGGTATAGGTGAAAACTAAAGTAGCCAAGCCACAGATAAGGGCAAAAAGACAAATAACAGAACGGGCACTGTAGCGTTCAAGCAAAATGGCAACAGGAATTTGTATTCCAGAATAGCCATAATAATAAAGCGCCGCAAGAAAACCGAAATGACTCGCGTCAATGGAAAATTGACCCATAATCTGTTGCATCATTAGGCCAGGCCAGAGGCGCAAGATGAATTGGTAAGCAAAAAAAAGCAGGGGGAAAAGCCACATTAAATAGGACATATAATTTTTTCTAGAGTAAGGCATCAGTCACCTCATTGCTTGGGGATTTAAGGGGTTTTTACAATTAATTTTAAATGTGGGCGTATAAGAATCGGCTATTCAGCCGATTGGAAAAGTGATAATAGCAATGATGGTGAAAGGATTAAAATGCATTGTTCATTGATTAAAGATGCTTATAAAAAAACTATACCGTATTTTTTATAATCATGGAAGCCTGGTTCCCAAATAAAGTAGTAAGATAACCAGGGTTGCTTTACCATTTATGGACAAAGTATATTTTGCATAATCTTAAAATCAATTAAGGCAAAAGGATTGCGGATGAGGGCTAGGATTGAAACCTCGGGTTAATGGATAATTGCAGAAGGAAATTTTATTGTGGCTGTTCAAATTTCTTTAGATCACACGGTGTTTACCCTCCGAGAAAAAATTCAGGAGTTAAGTGATCATTTCCTCAAAAATTTTGGTTTCAGCTATTTTCAGTATTTAAGATGTTATGACGATGGAGCGATTGGGTTGTTGACCAATAATACCGGCCTTTTTGAATATTTTCAGCACATTGATCATTCACCGGTTGTCTTTTCTTCCTATTCCCAGGAATATGAAAATACGCATTCTTACTGGTTTTTGTGGGATGAATCTTTACCTGAGTCTCCTGTGCAACTCGCGAGAGAAAAGTTTAATATCCACAACGGCATCACTTTGGTGAGACGTGCTAAAAATTATTACGATATGATTGCTGTGGCTTTGCCAAAACAGCACCCAAATGCGGCGTTATTTTATCTAAATAAACTTAAAATCATTGAGCAATACATTAATAGTTTTGATCGCAATCATCGAGAGCTGATCACGTTGATGAATGAAAATAGAATCTTACTTCCCCAAGCCTATCGAGATGTCAATTATGAAAAGCTTTGTCTGACTAACGGTCGGGTTAATCTTTATGGTAAACACAGCATGACCTATGTTACAGCCCAAGAATTAGCTTGTTTACGCATCTGGCTTCAAGACGCTTCATATAAAGAAATTGCTCGATTGCTCGAGCTTTCTCCGCGCACAGTTGAAACTTACATCGATAGGATTAAACAGCGAACAGGATTCGCCTCTCGTTTTGAAATCGAGCAAGCACTTGCTCTTTGTCCGTAATAATCGCTGACAATTAAGTTGAAATGAAATAGCTATAATTCGCTTCCTGTCTTTAATATCAAAAGAGGTTGCTATGAAGATTCGAGAATCGCATGCTCAGCAATTATTTTTGGATTTTTGTGAAGGATACAAAGCACGAGATTTACCCAGGTTACTTACTTTATTCACGAATAATTCAAATGTCTGGGGTTCAGGACTTGATGAATATCGTGTAGGATTGGAGCAAATTGAAGCACAGTTGCAGCGTGACTGGAGTCAAACTGATGCAGGTGCAATTGAAATCATTTCGTTTATCCCCACATCGAATGAGGCTTTATGGGCTGCTGCGGTGTGTAAGGCAAAAGTCACGATTGCCGGCCAGGAATATGTTTTTGAGCATTTCCGCGGCACTATAATTGTCGAAAAAGAAAACGGAAACTGGAAAATAGCACATATGCATGCTTCTTTTCCGGATTACAGAAATGGAGACGGAAATTCATTTCCAACAAAACAATAGCTTGTATTCTGAATAAATGGGCTGAGGTTTGGCGTATGGGCCCAACCTAGATTTGAGAGAAACCGAGGGTTGGGCTGCTTGCTTTGAATGACATTGGAGTTGTATCCTCTATCAGTGAACAAGAGCTGTTCAGATACTCACACTGTAAAAAAAATTGATTGCTTTAGGGTTTTGGATTTTGTATATATTATATTCCTTGTTCATTGAGTCAGTTAATAACCACGCATAAGGTTACAGATGAAAGCCCTATTTATTTCGTTCGTTCTGCTTTTTTCAGGCTTTGCTCAAGCTCAGAGCCTACCCTTAAATAACATTGTTGTTTTTGGTGATAGTTTGTCTGACAACGGCAATCTTTACGAATACATGGGACATAAGATCCCACAATCTCCCCCTTATTTTTCAGGGCGTTTTTCGAATGGTCCTATTTGGGTTGAACGTCTAGTCGAATATTATTTTTCGACAAATCCCAACTCCCATCTTCTCGATTATGCTTTCGGAGGTGCAGGTATATCCGATGAAGAGAGTGATGTTTTGATGACCCTAAAGCGTGAGCTTGATATCTACCTGAACGCACATCAAGGCAAGGCCAGCGAAAATAATTTGTATATCGTTTGGATTGGTGCCAATAACTATATTGGTTTGCCGAGCAATGCCGAAGAAACCGTTACGCAAGTGAACAAAGGGATTGTGGCAGGATTAAAACGGCTGGTTAATGCTGGAGCAAAATACATCATGGTGGTTAACATACCCGATCTAGGCAAAACTCCTATTGCATCTGACCTTGAAGCTAGGAAAACACTTTCAAACTTTAGTAAACGCCATAATGCTATTCTACTCGATTCAGTCGGTGAGCTTCAGCAATCTTATCCCGATGTAAAGTGGATGTATTACGATGTTAGATCGAGAATGAACGAATTGTTGGAATCACCCGAAAGCTATGGATTTACCAATATTGTCGATACTTGCTATGCTGCCCAAATTGATAAATCTTTAGGGAATTCCATTTTACACATTGCTGCTGATGTAAAATTAAAAGCCAATGATGATATCTGTAAGGGATATTTATTCTTCGATCCTGTTCATCCTACGGCACCGGCCCATAGTATGCTCGCTGAAAATGCCAAAGCGATTTTAGATTCTGAAGGCGTTCAGTTTGGGGAGTAGGTTTACTAGGGGGCTTATTTGTGCTTTCTCGCTCGCAAGAAATAACACAAATACATGCCCCTTAACCCGTTAGAATCAAGGCAAGGTTTTTGCTTCCTTCAATCCATCCTCAACAAGACTAATCCACAATGAAATTATTGATTCGGATGTGTATATTAGTCATTTTCATCATTACTGAAAGCAAGGCTGAAAATCTTGAAATTCAGGTGAATGGACTAAAAATAAGCCTAACTTATTGGTCAGCACAGAATAAAAAAGCGCACGGAGGGATTTTGATTATTAAAGGCGATCCTTTTTGGGAAGGATTCGCCCTATCGCCTAACTTAGCTAAACGGTTTGCCAAGTTAGGGTGGTCAGTTGCTATTTTGGATACAAATCAGCAACAAGACAAGCTAACATGGATTGATGTGTTGCCAGAGGCCCTATCTAATCTTCGTCAAAAAAACAACCAGCGTATAGTCGTGCTCTATTATGGAGCCCAATTAAAGAGTTTATTGGGCTATTTCTCTAAATTGCAATCTAAACAGGTTAATGGATTAATTTTGCTTTCTGCTTTTGATGAATCTTCATCGAATGAGACTTTGGATATGCTAAAAAAGATCCCTTTTCCTGTATTTGATGTTGTAGGGCAATTTGATTATTCAACTGTCTTAAGGCAGGCGACACTCCGCCGAGAGAATAATCATAGTAACCAATATATCGCATTGCAATTTCCAGGAGCGACACACGATTACCTCTATACGCGCAACATGCTGGTTGGGTACCTTCATGGCTGGATGAAGCATTTACGGCCTGTGACTCGTTCAAAACCGCCGGTTTTGCTTAATTGAGCGACCGCAAAGATTACCAGCCCTTACTCATGCAAATCTGCTCGTAGGCTTTAGTAATTTTTTGGGTTTTATCATTGGCCTTCTTAATCACTTCCTCAGGTAAGCCTTGAGCTATTAATTTGTCCGGATGATTGCGACTGATTAATCGTCGGTAAGCCCGTTTCACTTCTTGTTTATTTGCGTTTTGATTCAGTTCTAGGATCGCGTAAGCATGAGCTAAGCTATCTTGTGGCCTTTGATAACTGCTGCTGTTTTGATAGGCACGGCTGCGATTATAGGAATAAGTGCGTTGGTTGCTTGATTGATTCGCTTTTTGAAAGCCGAAATCTTCGTAAAAACGAAATTGATCGCGTAGAGGGGCAAATCCCAATCGCCTAAATACAACATCAACAGCTTGAATTTTTCTTTCAGATAGCCCGTCTGTCATTGCAGCACGATATTGGATGTCCATAAATAATTTCAATAGATCAGGATTATCTCGACAAGCACTTTCTAAGGCATTCAGCATGTCCACAAGATCGAACGTGATCTTTTTTCCTTCATTAAAAAGCCGCTGCGCTTCTAATTTTTGCTTACGGTTTAAGCGCATTTCATGCATTAGCGCTTTGGCCATCTCAATTTCCTGTTCGGATACACGGCCGTCTGATTTGGCGATATGACCCATAATAGAGAAAGTGGCATCAAAAAAAATTTTCTGCACATATTCTTGCTTCTCTGAGTAATAATACCAGTCTGGTCGGCGATAATGCTCCATAAGGGCACGATCGAAAAAATTACCAATAAGAAGTCCAAAGAGGGCTCCGGCAGAACCTCCTATCAGATAGCCAAGAAAGGCACAAATTAATTTACCCCACCACTGATTATTGGCAAAGAATTGGCGTAAATTCATTATCACATTCCAATTTAGTTATACCTTTTTAGGTATATAGTAATTTTAGCTTTAAAATTGCTTAGGTGACACTAAACGAGCGAGCATCAAGATTAAATTATAATAAACATGTTAATATTTTGTTCTTTTATCGGTATTAAAGTCAATTAAATCACTTTAAATTACCTTCAACTAATAAAATCACTATATAATTACACTTTTTTGCACTGAGACTTGTTATGCGTCAGGTTTATTCTTTTTTAATGTATCTATTGACACCTTATTTGATCCTTCGGCTTTGGTGGAAAGGACGCCGTTTACCAGCTTACCGTCAGCGAATTGCCGAAAGGTTTTCGCTTGATCCCCAAAAACAGCAGGAAATTGATATATGGGTGCATGCCGTTTCTCTTGGTGAAGTGATTGCAGTCACTCCTCTGATAGACGCTTTACTTGATAAAAAATGGCGAATTTTAATGACTACGATGACCCCTACAGGGGCGGAACGAGTCAAAGTTCGTTTTGGTGACAAAGTGAGCCATCGTTATGTTCCTTATGATTTACCCGTTGTGGTTAATCGTTTTTTCAAGAAGACAAAACCCCGATTGGGATTGATTGTTGAAACAGAGCTTTGGCCAAATTTAATCCACTATGCGACAAAGGCCCAGGTACCGCTTTTCCTAATTAATGCAAGATTATCTGATCGCTCATGTCAGGGATATAAAAAAGTTGATTTCTTATTTAAGCCGGTGTTAAACCAGTTTAAGGCTATTTTTGCCCAAAGTGAGGATGATGCAAAACGATTTAAAACATTGGGTGCGGATGAAGAAAGAGTGGTCGTATTAGGGAACATGAAATTTGATTTACAAACCCAGAATATTAATTCTGAAATGTTTTTAGAATTAAAAAATTGCTGGGGGAGGGAGCGTACCGTTGTTATGGTTGCAAGTACCCATGACGATGAGGAGCAGCAAATATTATCTCGTTTGAAAAAGCTCCAAGCGGGATTGGCGAACATGGTTCTATTAATTGCGCCAAGACATCCTGAGCGTTTCCAAAAGGTTTATCAATTAAGTATGGATCAAGGGTTTAATACAGGGCTTCGAAGTCAAATTGAAACTATAAATCCCAATAACGAAGTAATCATCTTGGATTCATTAGGTGAACTTTTAGGTTTCTACCAGATCAGTGATTATGCTTTTGTAGGCGGCAGTTTAGTTCCTGTAGGCGGGCATAACGTACTTGAACCCATCGCAATGCGGGTTCCTGTGTTTAGCGGGCCAGAAGTCCATAACTTTAAAACAATTTGTCGCGATTTGCAGGTAGCTCAAGCCATTGAGCTTGCGGAAAATGCGGATGATTTGATTGACCGAATTATTGCCCTGCATCAAGATGAAAATAAGAAAAGAAGACTGGTTGATAATGCAACCTCTGTGCTTGAGGCAAATAAAGGCGCTGTCCAGCGTTATGCGGCTCAAGCCGAGGCTGTTTTGGGGTAAGCGTTCCCCCATTCGCCGAAGCTGGGCGATTTTATAGCTAACTAAGTTCTTTTACGCTGTGGATCAGCAGGGCTCCTGGTTTGTGACGAGTTTTGGCATGTTTTTCTGACAAATGTGCCAAATATGTTGCTTAATGATAGGGACTTATCCATTACAGTCAAAATATTGCTTTATGCAATGTAGTGGGTGTGTAGGTTGGGTTGCTGACCAACATCGATTTGAATAAGATTCAATATTGGTCGCGACTCAACCTAGGCTAGGCCTAAATCCTAGATGAGCAGATTGCTAAATTCTAGCTTCCTTGATTTTGCCGCTCTTTAATCTCGGAAAGCGTTTTACAATCGATGCACAGAGTAGCAGTAGGACGTGCCTCAAGGCGACGGAGGCCTATTTCGATGCCGCAGGCTTCACAGTAACCAAAATCTTGATCGCGCAATCGTTCAAGAGCATCTTCAATCTTTTTAATTAGTTTTCGCTCCCGATCGCGAGTTCTCAGTTCAAGACTAAACTCTTCCTCTTGACTGGCACGATCAGAAGGATCGGGAAAGTTAGCCGCCTCATCCTTCATATGGGTTACTGTTCTGTCGACTTCTTCCATTAGTGATTGGCGCCAAGCAAGCAATATTTTTTCAATATGCGCAAGCTGCTTTTCATTCATGTATTCTTCGCCTTCAGTTTCCTGATAGGGGGCTATTCCCATGTTGCTAACGGCGTCATTTTTCACGTTTCTTTTACTCTCACTATTTTTATCAATTAGTTGTTCCGGCATCAATGCCTCCTGCTCTGGTGTCTTTCCAACAAGCCCTTACGGCATGCGCTAGAAAACCGCTAGATATATCAAAAAACAGGCTGGTCATCAACTATTCCCTATTATCGTTTACCACCACTCACTCGGTCATTCCCTTGCAAGTCTTGCCAGCACTGAACTTGCCTATACCCATAATCATTAAGCATAGACCCTACTGCAGATTTTTGATCAAAACCGTGCTCAATCAATAATAGCCCGTCAGGTTTAAGTCTAGCAAGACTATGCTGAATGATATGCCTTATTGCTTCCAAACCATCGGTGCCTCCAACTAATGCCAGAGTGGGTTCAAAGCGAACATCGCCCTGGATAAGATGAGGATCATTAGCTGCAATATAAGGTGGATTGGTAACAATAGCATCGAATTTTTGCGTAAGGCTAATTTTTTCAAACCAATCCGAATGGTAGAAGCAAATATTCGTTACCCGAAGGCGGGCAGCATTTTCTTCTGCGATTTGCAAAGCTGACAGACTGCAATCACAAGCAATAATTTGCCAATCGGGTCGCTCATGGGCACAAGCTAGGGCGATAGCCCCGCTTCCCGTGCCCAAATCCAGGATTTGGGCATGAGGTTTATCGGCCAGTAACTTTAAAGTGAGTTCCACCAGTAACTCAGTTTCTGGTCTTGGTATAAGTGTGTCCTCACAAACTTTAAGAGGAAGTGACCAGAATTCCCTTGTACCAGTTAAATAGGGAATGGGCATACCATGAGCACGCTTGTCAACCAGCTGTTGAAAGGTTTGCCATTGGGCTTTTGTCAGGGTTTTATCCATATGGGTATAAAGGTAGGTACGGGTCTTCATCAAGACATGCGCAAGAAGAATTTCGCCATCTAAACGGGGGCTATCACTTTCTGCTTCAAGTTGGGTTGTCGCTTGTGATAGCGCCCCTTTTATGTCAATCATGGCGTCCAAGCTCGGCAAGTAATTCTGCATGATATTCGCGTTTAAGCGCATCAATTATCGGCGCTAAATCGCCAGAAATGATGTCAGGTAGCTGGTAAAGCGTCAAATTAATGCGATGATCAGTTAATCGGCCCTGGGGAAAATTATAGGTTCGGATACGTTCGGAACGATCCCCTGTGCCCACGAGGGATTTGCGAGTTTGCGCTTGTTGTTGGCGCTGTTTGGTCTGTTCTGCATCCAGTAACCGTGTCCGGAGTAGTGCCATTGCTTTTGCTCGATTTTTATGTTGCGAGCGTTCGTCTTGGCATTCAACAACGAGTCCAGTTGGAAGATGGGTAATCCGTATTGCAGAATCAGTTTTATTGACATGCTGGCCTCCAGCTCCCGAAGCGCGATAAGTATCAATGCGTATTTCATCGTTATTAATTTCAATCTCATCGATTTCTTCAACTTCAGGAAGAATTGCAACAGTACAAGCTGAAGTATGGACACGTCCTTGCGATTCTGTTTCTGGAACACGCTGAACACGATGCGCACCTGATTCAAATTTTAGCTGCGAATAAACATCATGACCGCTGACTCTCGCAATAATTTCTTTATATCCGCCGTGTTCACCATGGCTGGCGCTGATCACTTCAACTTGCCAGCCTTGGGTTTCAGCATAGCGGCTGTACATCCGAAATAAGTCGCCGGCAAAAATTGCTGCTTCGTCGCCACCAGTCCCAGCTCTGATTTCAAGGTAAACATTACGTTCATCATCAGGATCCTTGGGGAGGAGATGCCATTGCAGCTCTTCGTCGAGTCCTTCTAGTTTTTTCTTGGCTGCGTCGATTTCATCAGCTGCCATCTCAGCGAGTTCTTTGTCGTCACCTTCAAGCAATTCTTGTAGCGAAGCAAGGTTATCGCGTGCTTGTACATAGGTGTTAAAGCAGTTTGCGACTGGTTCTAATTGTGCATATTCTTTGGACAAATTCTTAAATTTGTTCTGATCAGCGATTACTGAGGCTTCCGAAAGCAGGCGGCCTACTTCCTGAAATCGTTCAAGCATTTGCTCAAGTTTGGATTCAAGAGATTTCTTCATAGGGGGATTGAATCGTTGTGAAATTATATAAATAATGGACTAAATCAAGAAGTTCTTCACGTCCATCCTGCGCTGCTTGGCGAAGGCCAACAGAGGGAGGATGTGTTAATTTATTAACTAACCGATCACACAATTCCTGTAACACCCCAATTTGGCAATGGCCAGCCCGTAATTTTTCTTGGGCTCGTTTTAATTCTTGTTGTGCTAAATCGTGCATGCGGTTGCGGTAATTACAAATAGCATCTTTAGCCCGCAATGAGCGATGCCAACGAATATAATTGTCTAATTCAGATTCGATGAGTTGCTCTGCTTGAAGTGCGGCAGAGCGCCGTTCATCCATACCTTTTACAATCATGGATTGCAGATCATCGATATTATAGAGACGAACTGCTTCTATTTCGGCAACATCCGGTTCAATATCGCGGGGGACGGCTAAGTCAAGAAAAAACATAGGTGCATGAGCACGTTTACCTAATGCATGTTCCACTAGGCTTTTATTAATAAATGGTAAAGGACAAGCAGTTGCAGAGATGACTACATCAGCTTGGGCAAGGTATTGTGGAATATCCCCAATAGTTAATGCTTTCCCATTAAATGCTGCAGAAAGTTGCTTTGCATTCTCGTTGGTGCGGCTTGCGACGAAGAAATTTCTTACACCTTGTTTGTGCAAATATTTTGCAACAAGTGTCGCTGTTTCTCCTGAACCGATTAAAAAAGCGTTTAATGACTGAAAATCGGAAAAGAATTGGCTGACCAGCTGTACAGCTGCATAAGCTACTGATACAGGGTTTGTACCAATACCGCTGCGGTTTCTGATGCGTTTACTCGCGCTGAAAACGTATTCGAATACTTGGCGTAAATTGGTCTTGATGGTACCTAATTCACAAGCATATTGGTAGGCTTGTTTCATCTGGCCAAGAATCTGGGGTTCGCCCAACATCATTGAATCTAAGCCGCTGGCTACGCGCAAAGTATGGCGAATGCCGTGATGCCCGTGATGAATATAGAAGTATGGGGATAAAGACTCAGGTGCAAGTTGATGTTGATAGGCAAGCCAGGGGGCAAGGCTTTCTGGCTCCTCTGTATCGCAGTAAATTTCAGTGCGATTACAGGTAGATAAAATCGCAGCTTCATTGACAGCAGGCAGATTTACCAGGCTATTAAGCAATGTTCCTTGCATAGCAAGCGGTAATGCGATCTTCTCCCGCACATTAATTGGAGCAGTTTTATGATTTAGCCCACACGCGACAAACACCATAGGAATATAGAGCCACAGAATAATCTTGGAATTGTAAACCATTAGCCAATAAATTTATAGCGTTTAATCAAGTTAAGGCACTGCTGTCCCATTTTTAAGCTGTGCAAGATAAGGAGGATAGTTCCATCGGCTGGGAATTGGCGATTACATTGGATAAGAGGGATTCCTTATTCTTCTTTCGTCGTTCTTTATACGCACGTAAGTGACTCACTGAATTAAGCACATTGGGAATGAAAAGCATAGTCAATATGACTAAAAAAAGTTAAATTTGATAAAATTATTGCATATTAATCTCAAGTCATTTTATTTATCGCCGCTAACAATAGTAGGCTTTCTTGAACAGGCAGAATCCTGATAAGGGGTGGCAATGGACATCATTTTTCGAGGTGAACACAACAGTGAAGAGGCCGCAGAAAGTTTATTGAGTGTGCTACGTTTGTTCAAAGAGCGATATAAAATTGGCAATTTCCGAGAGATGCATCTGAGCGTTACCCTGGTCGATGATCAAGGCGATGACGTTGAGTTAGTGGACAGTGAAACAAGCCAAGCTTATCGAACTTTTGAAGTCTATCGCAAAGGGTATGAATTAGAAGGTCGAAAAGGACAACCTTCGCTACGATTAGTTGTCAATAACACAAAGAATAATGCGTAAATTGGGCTTTCCGTAAAATAGCTTAATGAAAGTGTCAGATGCGCACCGGAGGTCATTCATGATATTGGCTTTACTTGCCATTGTAATAACCCTGATTTTAGTCGTTGGAATACATGAGACAGGACACGCCCTGGCAGCAAAGCTATTCGGCGTTAAGATCAAGCGAATCGCCATCGGCTTTGGCAAACCACTACTATCTTATAAAGATAAATCTGGACGAGAATGGGTTTGGGCTTTGTGGCCTCTAGGAGGCTATGTGCATTTGCTCAATTCAAGAATAGAACCAGTTTTAGAAAAAGAACATTACTCCTTATGTTTTGATAAAAAACCCATTTGGCAGCGTTGTATTATTTTGCTTTCTGGTGCCCTAGCTAACTTAATCATGGCCTGGTTGGCCTTTACAATGCTATTTATGCTGGGTTATCAACAACAGCAACCATTGATTCAAAACGTGTTACCGCAAAGCATCGCCGCATTGGCAGGCTTAAAGGCTCATGATCGCTTTGTTGAAATTTCAGGTTGGAAAACCAGTTCATGGCAAGATGTAGGCATGAGCCTGGTCATGACTCTCGGTAAAAAAAATGTACCGGTTTGGGTTAGCAATGAAGAAGGGGGTTTACGAAAAGTCAATTTGGATCTAAGCCAATGGCACTACAAAAAAAAGGATACCTTATTAAGTGCGCTTGGCATTGAAGCGGTTCCTGCTAATGTTTCTAATTCCTTTGTTGTTGGCCAATCTTTTATGGACTCAATTCGCCATGCCTTTGAACAAATTCTGTATTTGCTTGTTTTTTTTCTAGTGATGTTGAAGCAGCTAATTACCGGGATGATCCCCTTCTCGGTTTTACTTGGGCCTTTAGGATTGTTTTCCGTGTCAATAACCTCTTTTTTGCAAGGAACTGCAGTATTTTTATCTTTTATTGCTAGCTTAAGTTTAGCCGTTGGCTTTGTGAATTTATTTCCTATTCCAGGCCTTGATGGAGGCTCAATTGTTTATTCATTAGTGGAAAAAATTCGTGGGAAGCCGATGTCTATCGCAGTCGAGGTGTTATTATACCGTTTGGCATTCATTGTATTTGCTGTCTTGCTCATTCAGCTTTTGATGAATGACTTACAGCGGTATTTAACTCGTTAAAAAGCCCGCGCACAACACCAAAGATCAATTCGAGTGGCGCCTTGTTGTTTAAGAACACGTGCCAATTCATTAGCTGTGCTCCCAGTTGTCAATAAATCATCCACCAAAGTAATGTGTTGATAGTGAGTCAATTTACTTTGAAAAGCACCGCGCACGTTTTGTTTTCGTTGTTTTCTATCTAAATTAACTTGCGGATCGGTATGGACAATGCGTTTACAAAGATTGGGCTCACAAGGTATCTGTAATTTTTTAGATAGAATTCTAGAGAGTTCAACTGCCTGATTGAAGCCTCTCTGCCTAAGGCGCTTAGGATGCAAGGGGACAGGAATGAGGCATTCTGTGGTGATCGGTCGATTTGCCAATGCTTCTAATATTAATTTGGCCAAAAACCCACCCAGGTAAAATGCTTCATGATATTTAAATCCATGCAATAAAGTGCGTAAAGGTTCTTCGAACCGATAAGCTGTGATTGTATTATCAATGGTTGGTTTTTCTTTTACACAAATCCCGCAAACTAAATATTTTTCATCCGGCAAAGGATGGGCGCAATAACGGCATGCAGGTCCGATTTTCTTAAACAAGCGTGTGCATGGATGACAAACAGGAAAGGGTTGATCATGGTATTGGTTACAAAGGACACAGACCGAAGGCAAACGCAACAACTGTGTTATACTGGTGATTTTCTGGCGCACGACGTTGGATTCCCTTATGGCGTGTGGAAAATTAGAAAGTGCTAAGTTCCTATAAAGCAACGGGCGTATTTGGCGCATCTTGCGAGAAAATCAGACCGTTCGAGTAAAGATTAACGTGGGGAAGCTGAGCAATTACAAATGTGTATCACGCCTTAATTATTGTTGACCTAATGATGAATCGAATAACTGAAATCTGCAATGCTTTTGATAAACAGGCTACGGAGTATGAAAAAGCGGCCAAAGTGCAAAATGAAATCGGTGAGCGCTTATTTGAACGCTTACATTATTTAAAAATCACACCACGTTATGTGCTTGATTTAGGCTGTGGCACAGGAATCTTTACCTCTCAGCTTAAAAAACTTTATCCCCAAGCACAAGTAATCGGCTTGGATTTATCGTATGCGATGCTTAAGCAGTCCCGGAGAAAACAAAAATGGCGGTGCAAGTGGCCGTTGATTAATGCGGATATGACATCGTTACCTTTCAATGATGGTGTGTTTGATTTAGTTTTTGCGAATCAAACCATCCATTGGTCTTCGCCGCTTTCTGCAGTAATAAGGGAGTTGAATCGTGTGATGAATTTGAATGGTTGCTTGATGTTTTCAACCCTCGGCCCAGATACGTTTAAAGAGTTAAAACAGGCCTGGTCAGTAGTTGATAATTATGCTCATACAAATGACTTTATCGACATGCATGATATTGGTGATTGTTTGTTGGCTGAACATTTTCTCGATCCTGTTGTCGATATGGAGTTATTAACAGTACACTATTCTAGCCTTAAGCAGTTATTGCAGAATTTGAAGGCGCAAGGGGTGCGCAATATCAATCAAGCACGCAATGAAGGGCTAACAGGCAAAAATTCGTGGCAAACATTTGAGTCGGCGTACCAGGCTTTGTCTACCCCGCAGGGCAAATACCCACTGACCTATGAGGTAGTTTACGGGCATGCCTGGAAAGGGAGCCAGCACCGAATAGAAAAGGGTACGGAAACATTTATACCCATTTCACAGATTCGACGAAGGGAAGGGTAATGTAAGCCTGTTCTCCTAATACACGCCCGAAACAGATGCACGGTTGTAGACTGAGAAGCGATCACTGTGAATTTAAATGGAATATCAATATGAGAACATATCTCTTAGCTTTTACGCTGTTTGTATCGTGCTTTTCAATTGCCTCCTTTGCAGAGGAAACCGTTGAAGCTACCTTTCTTGATACGAAAATACAGGATGTCTTAAGTGATATTAAAGAGGATATTAATATCGGTATTTATGTGCAAGATGCAAAAACTGGTAAAGTCCTTTTTAAAAAGAATGTGAATCGCTATTTTATGCCGGCGAGCAATCAAAAATTATTCACAGCGTTTGCAGCACTTCACTCGCTTGGTCCTGATTTTACTTATCGAACCCAACTTTTTCTTGATTATACTAAAATCCGTAAAGGGGTTTTGAGGGATAACCTATACCTACAATTTTCAGGTGATCCCGTATTCACTGTGGAACAACTGGAATCACTCATCAATTCATTAGCAGAAGTAGGCATCCTCCGTATCAAGGGTAAAATCATTATTGATGATACTGCCTTTGATCAAATGGGTATGAGTCCGGGAACTTCTTGGGATGATCAAGATTTTTGCTGGGGTTCGCCGATAAGTGCTTTAATTATTAATCATAATTGTGTCAAAGCAACCTTAATTCCTGCTCCTGAACCTGGGCAACTTGCCAAACTTGAACTGCCTAACTACCCACAATCCATGCATTTTATTAATCAAGTTATGACCAGTCCTGCTTCAACGAAGAACTGTAGAGTGAAAGTGAAGCGCAGTGATGAGACAACTTATGTGATGAGCGGGTGTCTTAGTGCTTCCGCTAGCCCTTACCCCGTCGAAATGGCAATCAGTAATCCGCGAGATAATGTAAAACTATTGTTAAAGCATTTTTTAGAAAAAAATCACATAGGTGTCACTGGGGAAGTGGAGTTTAAAAATTTTGAGACTCCAGCCAAACCGTTTGCTCGTCAAGATTCTCCACCGTTAAAAAACTTAGTGGCAACGATGTTAAAAGAATCGGATAACACGATTGCCGATGCTTTGTTTAAGACAATGGGAGCAAACTATGCTCACGAAGCAGGAAGTTTTGCTAATGGGAATAGTGCGGTGCGCGATATTTTGGCCCAATCGGTACAGCTGAATTTTCCTAAAACCACGCTTATTGATGGTGCAGGCAGTTCTCGCTATAATTTTTTAACCCCAGCACAAATAGTTACCCTACTACAGAAAATCTTTTTATCTCCAGGGGCATCTGATTTTATTTCTTCTCTTGCCATATCAGGCGTAGATGGCACACTTAAGGATAGAATGAACGATTCTGTAGCTTTAGGGAAAGTACATGCAAAGACAGGTTCTGAAACCGCAGTGACATCTTTGTCGGGTTATCTTGAGACTAACAAAAAGCAGACCCTGATTTTTTCAATCATGATCAATGGATTTGTTGATCCAGCTGCTAAATATAAGGCGTTGGAAGATAAACTATGCAAAGTTATGATTGAGTCTTAACCAGTTTTTGTGCGATCAGTAAAGCACTATAATTTAATCATAAGAATATTATAATTTTATTTTGTTCGCTTTTAGGAGTTACCATGGAATTTGTCAGCCGCTATGTTGCTCACCAACCTGATGCAGAAGGGATGGTAGAGTATTCGAATGAAGAGCATCGCATCTGGCAAATACTTTATGAGCGTCAGATGAGAATTATACCAGGAAGGGCTTGCGATGAGTTTTTACAAGGTTTAGAAAGTCTTGGTTTGTCTGCTGGGCATATTCCCCAGTTGCCTGAGCTTAGCCGCCGTCTCAATGCTCTCACTGGATGGCAGGTTGAGCCTGTGGAAGCCCTAATTTCGGCACGTGCTTTTTTTGAATTACTGGCAAAGCGGCGTTTTCCAGCAGCCACCTTTATTCGTTGTGAAGAGGAAATCGATTACGTTAAAGAGCCTGATATTTTTCATGAGCTTTTTGGCCATTGCCCAATGCTGACTGATCCCGTGTACGCGGATTTTGTCTGTAATTATGCCCGTAAAGTGCTAAGTCTACCCGAAGAAAAGTGGCCTTTGTTGCAGCGGCTTTTTTGGTTTACTGTTGAGTTTGGTTTAATTAAGACACCAAAAGGGTTGCGAGCTTACGGAGGAGGTATCCTTTCTTCAATTAGCGAAACGGCTTATAGTGTTGAGAGTGATGAAGCAATGCGGATATTGTTTGATCCTGTTGTTGCTTTTCGTATGCCTTACCGAATCGATATGCTGCAGCCAGTTTATTTTGTCATTGACGATTACCAACAACTCTATGACTTTGTCGAGTCAGACATTAAGCGTTACATCGAACGGGCCAAGGAACTCGGTGAATATCCGCCTTTATTCCCTGTTGATCCGAATAATCCAAATATTCATATTTTGGCTTGTTAGCACTGTTTTTTGTGATTAAGATAATATTTCAACAAATAGATAATAAAAATCACAGATAAAAAACAGATCTAATTGTAATGCTTAGTCAGTCTTGCTAATATCGATGCATGTTTTCTGTTCATTGACTAGGTAGTCAAGGAGCAACGCTTGATAAAAGTGCTAATTGTTGATGACCACGCTCTTGTGCGAATGGGAATTCGACGATTATTAGATGACCTGCCTGACATGGAGGTAGTTGCGGATGCTGAGAGTGGCGAACAGGCGTTGGCTTTGGTTAAAAGCCATAAGCCTGACGTTGTGCTGCTCGATATGAAGATGCCAGGAATAGATGGCTGGGAGGTAACGAGGCGACTTAAAAAATCCCATCCGCAAGTCAAAGTCATTGCTGTAACCGCCATGTGTGCCGAACCATTACCTACTCGAGTTTTGCAGTTAGGCGCTATGGGTTATCTAACAAAAGAGTCGGGTGCTGAAGAAATGGCAGCGGCAATTCGCAAGGTCTCTAAAGGTGAAAAATACCTAAGTGCCGAAATTGCCCAAAAAATGGCAATTAATAGTCTAGAGGCTGTGCAAGATTCCCCATTTGACTTGCTGTCAGAGCGGGAAATGCAAGTGATGCTGATGATCACGAGAGGTATGACAGTACAGGATATTGCTGACCGTCTATTCTTAAGCTCCAAAACCATTAACGGTTATCGCTACCGCATGTTTGAGAAATTAGGAATCAAGAATGATGTTGAACTTACCTTCTTAGCAATGAAACATCGGGTCATCGAACAGCCTAATGATGATGCTTTGCATGATGAGGGTTAATTTCTAATTCGTTGGGTAGCCCAAGTTCGGCTCAATCCGAGCCGCGTGCGTGAGCAAGCGATTATCCGCTCCCTCACGGTCGCGGCTCGGATATCATTCATTTACCGACAGCGCGGTTACGCCTAACTCTAACGTCTATAATTTAATCGATCTTCTGATATTGTTTCACATGACTTTTGATAAATGAACGACCAAATGCCAACCGACATAACCCATGTCCTCACAAACCTCACAACCGAGCCTGGCATCTACCGTATGTTAGATGCGAAAGGCGATGTTCTTTATGTGGGTAAAGCGAGAAATTTAAAAAAGCGGGTCAGTAGTTATTTTAACAAGCAAAATGTGGGTGCGAAAACGCGCTCGCTCATTAGTCAAGTTGCTACAATTGAGGTAAGCGTCACTCGCAGTGAGACTGAAGCACTCTTACTTGAGTCCAATTTAATCAAATCGCTTCGGCCTAAATACAATGTCCTACTGCGTGACGATAAAACCTATCCTTATATCCATGTCACTTCTAGTCATTCTTTTCCTCGGATGGAGCTTTATCGTTCTAAGAAAAAACCAAACAAGGGGGAGTTTTACGGCCCTTATCCAAGTGCAGCCGCCGTGCGCGAGACGTTAGGAACAATTCAAAAAGTATTTAAAATCCGTAATTGCAGCGACAGCTACTTCAGCGCACGTTCCCGCCCTTGTTTACAATACCAGATCAAGCGCTGTACAGCGCCTTGTACAGGTTATATATCTGCAGAGGATTATCAACGATCGGTTAATGACGCTAGACGATTCCTACAAGGAAAATCGCAGTTGCTTATTGATGAATTAGAAAAACGCATGGAACAAGCGGTGAAACATCTCGCCTTTGAGGAAGCGGCTATTTTTCGCGACCAAATTAAAAGTCTGCGTTTAGTGCAAGAGCAGCAGGGAGTAGTGCAGCTAAGAGGGGATGCGGATGTGATAGCGATTGAGGCGCAGCCTGGCTTTGCTTGCATTCAGTATGTGACTGTTCGCGAGGGTCATGTATTAGCCAGCCATAGCTTTTTCCCTTCCGTACCTAAGCAAATGTTTACCGATGAGGGGAGTGAAGGGAATGCGTTATGGCAAGAAGTTTTTACCGCATTCCTTTCTTTCTACTATATTGATACGCCCGAACGAATACCGGCATTGATCATTACTCATGAGGCCATTCCAGAGCGTGAAGCACTGCAAGCATTGCTTAGCGAATTACGCGGCAAGACTTGCCAAATTCAAATTAAACCACGCGGTGTGAAGGCCCGGTGGTTAGACTTTGCCCTTAATAATTTGCGTCTGTCTGTGGCAGATTATCGGGCATCATCTTCCACGATGAAAATGAGGTACCAAGCGCTAGCCCATTTACTTCACCGGCAAGAAGCCATTGTACGCATGGAATGTTTTGACATCAGCCACACTCAAGGCGAAGCAACGGTGGCCTCATGTGTGGTTTTTGACGAAGAAGGCCCCCGCAAAGCAGATTATCGCCGCTTTAATATCAGTGGAATTACTCCGGGTGATGATTATGCAGCAATGGAGCAGGCAATTACCCGTCGCTTTAAACGCCTTAAGCAAGAGCAACGGTTGCCCGATTTGCTTATTATCGATGGCGGGAAAGGTCAAGTCGCTGTAGCTGAACGGGTTTTGGCGGATTTACAGATAGAAGGGGTTATCCTGTTAGGTATCGCAAAAGGTCCGGATCGGAAAGCAGGATGGGAGCGCCTCATTTTGGTTGCTGATGACAAAGAGATCAGTTTACCCTCAGATTCACCTGCTTTGCACTTATTACAGCATATTCGCGACGAGGCTCATCGTTTTGCGATTACCTCCCATAGGAAAAAACGGCAACATGCCGGAATGGATTCCTCTTTAGAAACCATTGAGGGTGTCGGTCCTAAAAGGCGTCAAGCTTTGCTACGGCGTTTTGGCGGTTTACGTGAATTGGCTAAGGCGCCTCTCAGTGAAATTGCCAAAGTGAATGGCATAAACAGTGAGCTGGCTGAACGTATATTCGCGCATTTCCATTCCTAGCAGCTTCACAGTATTAGTCCACTGCCAATCGAGGAAGGACATAAATTATTTATCATTATAAATTTTAATCAAACCCTAAACTTTTTAACCAACCAACCGACATACCTTTTAAAGCTTATTTTTAAGTTGTCAAAAACTAAAATTTGCAACAAAAAAATAAGAATTTTGCATTTTAAGCACACTTCTTGCATCACAAATATTGAAAAGTAGATTAGGGGAATCACGACATGAAAAAAATAACAGGAGTGATTGCACTGATGATACAAGCAGCTGCAGTTAATGCTGCGAGTTACTACGGTCCTGCTCTCTGTGCCTACCCGAATTATCAATGCATTAAGGTGGGTTCAGGACAATCTTGGGAAAGATTATTTCCCGATGAGCAACAGCGAGATATTGTTCAACGCTTAAACCGCACCTATAACAGTTTATGGGCAGGTAAAGTCATCGTTGTCCCTCGTAATTTATCACAAAAAACACTCCTGGATTTTTCACCTTTTCCATTAACGATTAACGAAAAAGGTGAGAAACAGGTCATTGTTGATCAAGATAAGTTGGCTTGGGGCGCTTACGACAGGGATGGACAACTTGTCAAATGGGGACCAATTTCTTCAGGAAGGGACAGGTGTCCTGATGCAGCCCGATCCTGCCGAACGATGACAGGTATATTCCGTTTCTTTAGTAAAGAAAATGAGAAATGCCGATCCAACGTGTACCCAATTGGACGTGGAGGGGCAAAAATGCCTTTCTGCATGTATTTCCACAAGGGATTTGCCTTGCATGGTTCGCCTGATATTCCCGGATACCGGGCAAGCCATGGTTGTGTGAGAATGTTTACCCGCGATGCTGAATGGCTCAATCACAATTTCGTCGAATTATCCAATGAAAGCAATCATTACTTGGGTACTAAAGTAGTGATTCGTCCTGTTTTGACAAAAGAGGAGCCACAGCAATGAACACGATCACCAAGAATTTAAGTTTAAGCCTTTTGCTGACGCTATTGTCTGTCGGGGTAGCCAACGCTAAGGCTGGAAAAGAGGAAAAAGCAGAAAAAGAGGATGGTAGACCACCAATAGGATGTTATAACTCCGGTTACCAGTTTGAATTGGAGGCGTTGCATTTACTTCCTGGTGGAAACGGTCAGAATCAATCCATGTACTTCTTATTTAATACATTGGGTCAGCCTGTTAACCTCTTCCAAATGCGTGATGAAGAGAGTTCACGCAGTATGTATTTAAACCATGTTATTGGTCCGCATGAGTGGGGGATTCTATCCACAAATGAGAAGAAGGTTAAATTCATTTGCTCAGTCCCCAACAAAAAATCCCCCTATGGCCAAGTGGTTGATTGTGCGCAGACGCTGAGGGTTTGTGAGTATACCAATGTGCGTTACGGCTTAAATAATCGAGGCAACTATTGGTTGGCCAATAGCAGTACCCGAAATGGCGCAGTAAGTGCAGTGGTGCATTATGGCATTATTCCTGGAATGTAGCAGCAGGGAATTATGCTTGGATTGATTGTTTAAATATTAAGAATTACCTAGAGAGACTTGCGGTAAACAATAAAATGAGGGGAGTACCATGAAATCATTCGTACCATGGTTTTACTTGGTTGCAGCCACTGGAAGCCAATTTGCGTTTGCCGCAAATGGATTGGATGCTTATCGTCAAGGAAATTATCCACTCGCTGCACAAGCACTTCTTAGTGAGTCAGGGAAAGATCCAGTTGCTGATTATTATATGGGACGGATGCGTTTGTATGGTTATGGTCAATTAAAAAATAATAATTTAGCCTTACGTTATTTTACCCAGGCCGCAGAAAAAGGCATGCTGCCCGCGCAGCAATTTTTGGCCCGTTATAATCTCATTGAAGAAAAAAACCCAGAAAAGGCTTTATATTGGTTTAAAAAAGCAGCTGCTGCAGGTGATATTCAAGCACAAATGTATTGTGCAGCTGCCTATTTGTTTGGCTTGGGTACCAAAGAAAATTCGGATACAGCAAGAAAATATTATATTGATGCAGCTAAAGCAGGCAATGCTCTCGCTCAATATACTTTGGGCATGAATTTTCTTGAAAGCCGTGATCAACGAAATAAAAAATTAGGGGCAGTTTGGTTATCAAAAGCAGCTGATCAAGGTTTTACTGAGGCTCAAGCGAAATTAGGTGAACTCTACGCGAATGGTACTGTGGTTGCTCGTGATAACGCCAAGGCGATAGATTTACTGACTAAAGCGGCTGCACAAAATTCATCGTCAGCAATGGCTACGCTTGGGGAATTGGCTATAAAACAAAATGAAATTGAAAAGGGCAAAGAATGGCTAACTAAAGCGGCCAATGCTCAGGATGTGCGCGCAGAAATGATTTTAGCCCGGCTATACCTTGATCCGAAATCCCCACTATATGATCCTAAAACAGGATTCATGTGGACTCTCCAAGCGGCTCAAAATGGTTCGGGTGAAGCACAGCAATCGCTAGCCCTCCTGTATAAAGAAGGTAAAGGAGTTGCGGCGAATCCGCAATTGGCTGAGCAATGGGAACTAAAAGCCAAAAACACTTCAGCAAAAAAAGGCAGTAACATTGCTCCTGAAATTGAAGCTGCGCGTTGGTTAAGTAATGGTAAGACAAGCAGTTTTAAGGATAACAGCTACAGTTTAGGCGGAATTTACAGTGCTTGGCAAAATCCACATGCTTTAAAAGAAAATAATTATAATCCCGCACCTCAAATGGAAACGGTAACACGTGCAGAAATTTATAAACCTAATTTTACAATGGTCGAGCCTAGCGAAATTCCTATCAATGATTATTTCGATTTAATTGCCCCAATGCTTAATGCGAATCAGGCGGCCACATGGACATTCCCACGTTATCCACTCGATAAACAAATCGAGGCTTTACAGGCCAACGAATCGCTAGCACTTAAGCATAAGCCGAGACAATCTATGGTTGATGAAGGTTCTCCTTATCCAGAGAAATCAGATCCGCAAAACTTCAACTATTTCAAAGAAAAAACGGTGGGTTGGGAAAATAAGGCAAATTATCAAGCAGTTTTAAATCACCTTTATGGGCAAGCAATTTTAGGTGATTCATCTGCCCAATTTGAAATTGGCCAGCTCTATCAATACGGTATTGCTGTCAATAAAAGCCCTCAACAAGCCATGATTTACTATCAATTAGCTGCGGCTCAGCAAGAGGTTCGTGCAGAATACAATTTAGGCATTTTGTACTTAGAAGGGCAAACAAACCCGGTCGACTACAAGCAAGGTATTAGCTGGATGACCGATGCTGCTTTCAAAGGAAATGTTTATGCCCAATATGTGTTGGCGAACATTTATGACAAAGGATTTACCGATGCAAATGGCACTATGATAGTTGAACCTGATGAGCAGCAAGCATTGGCAATGTACTACCTAGCCTCATCCAATGGGTATGGTCCAGCACAATATCGCTTAGCTGAGTACCTGGTGAAACAAAAACAAGCGGGATTGAGCGTTGTTGCCAAGCAAAATCGTACGAAATTAATCAGACGCTTATACCAAGGGGCAGTGAATCAAGGTGTAGTGGAAGCAGAATTACCTTTGGCTTATTACAATGCAATGGATTCTGCTAATCCAGAAAAACAATTGCAAGCGTTTAATGTAGCAAAAAAATCAGCTAAAGACGGCAATGCTGAGGCTGCCTTGTTGTTGGGTATGATGTATGAAAGGGGAATTTCGGTACCTGCAAATCAAGTTGAAGCATTATATTGGTATCAACAAGCGGCTTTAAACCCTGTGAATTCATTCATTCTGGGCACCTACTACAGCCAAGGAAAAGGGTTGGGTAAAGACATGGAAAAAGGCAGGGCATTATTGCAACAAGCAGCCGATGCTGGTTTTTCTTATGCAAGCCTCAATTTGGCCATATTAAAACACGAGGAGAATGAACCCTTCGTTGATGACTTGAATAAAGCGCGTGATGCAGGAAATAGCATCGCTAGTTTGCTACTTGCTGACTATTACCTCGCTCAAGCGAATGACCCGACAAACATGCAACTGGCCCAAGATATTTATCAAAATCTAGCCGACAAGGGTGATAAAGATGCCCAGTTAAAACTCGGTTATCTTTACGACACGGGATTATCCGGAAAGCTCGATCGGGAAGAGGCTGCGAAATGGTATTTGGCCTCAGCGGAACAAGGCCAACCAGTTGCCCAGTATTTGTTAGGGCAACTTTACCAATTAGGCCGAATCGGTAAAGAGCCAAATTATGATGAAGCTAAAAAGTGGTACGCACAAGCCCAAAAAGCTTATCCAAAAGCGGCTGTTGCGCTAGGTTTTATCTACGACACGGTCGAAGATGATTATTTAAAAGCCTTTGAGAGCTATCAACTGGCCGCCCAAAAAAATGATGCTGTAGGCGAATATGACTTAGCCTTAATCTATGAGAAAGGGAAAGGTCTACCAGTTGATTATGCAAAAGCCCAAGTGCTTTTTACTCAAGCTGCTGATCAAGGGTATGGCGATGCAATGACACAACTCGCTGACATGTATTTTACTGGTCAAGGGGTTGCTCGAAACGATCAAAAGGCATTGCAACTCTATAAGAAAGCAGCCGATTTGGGTGATCCTGACGCGCTGTATCAACTTGGCTTGTTGTCTGAGACGGGGGTAGCAACGAAGCTTGATTTTGGCAATGCCGTGAGTTATTACCATCAAGCTGCAGAAAAAGGGAATGAGAAAGCCAAGCTTGCCCTTGCAAGGATGTATCAATATGGATTAGGGGTAAACCAAGACGGTGAGCAAGCAAAACAACTCTATGGTGAGTTGGCAGCAAACAATAATGCGTATGCCCAATACCAACTGGCCCTGATGTCATTTAATAATGCACCAGAGCGCAAGTCAGAAGAGGGCAAGCGTTTATTGCAACAAGCAAGTGAAAATGGCAGCTTACAGGCACGTAAAATGTTGCAATGGCTTGATGCCCAACAACAAGAAAGAATCAGCTTTATTGAATCAATTCCCGTCAATCAAACACCTGTTTTGGCCGGGCAACAACCTGCTGATTTAATGTACTTCGATGCCTTAAGTGAATGGAACCGTGGGGATGAAGATTTATCAAGGAGAATCTTAAAACGCTTGATGACCCGTTTTCCACAGTACACGCCTGCAAAAAGGGCATATGAGCAATTAAACCAACAATCTTCTTCGCTGTCTTTAGTCTATAATGAGCGTAGCAAAACTGAGTAATTCTGTATGAACCCCTGCACAATCCGCGTGTTTCCACGCGGATTTACTATTTCTTGATTGCGGGTTATAAAAAGAGTTAGTTATCAGCAAATTAACAGATATCTGGAATCAGACCCCAATATCCTAAGGAAAATAAATGCTCTAATGGAAATCACATTGCGCCACAATCCGGCTTTTATGAGCCTACAGAAGTTCTTGAGATGTATTTAAACAAGGTATGCAACTTTGATATCCTGCATTAGGCAAAGGGTTATCTTTGCCTAATGCCTTTCCTTCTTATCTTTCTTTTGACCTAATAGCCAATCCACACTTACTTCAAGTTCCTCAGCGACTTTTTCCATGGATATAGGATCAACGGCAACACCATTCAATAAAGCTTCAGCTTTAAATTTAGGTAGCCTGAATAGTTTGGAGCAAATTTGAATACGTTCATCCATTAAGCCAGGTACCCCAATCGCGTCTAGCTCTTTATTTAAGCGTTCAGATAATTGTTTGTTACTCATAACCCACCTCCTTTAATTTTTTATTAGTTTAAAGCATAGAACATTAACAATTGCTTAAATGCAAAATAGAAAAAAAAATTAATTTCTGTACAGGACAAAAAATCAAAACTACTTTTTTGCATCAAAGGTCGACATTCGGTTTATTTGGGATTGTTGTATAAATGCCTCACCTGCCATCTCCCGTTCTCGAAGTAGGGGGAGATGGCAGGTGAGAGGGGGAATCTAGTGACCGAGAGAAAGTTGTTATTTTTATCGGCTTTATTTTTCCAGCACAGAGAAAATTAATGGGAGGCGGCAGTTTAGTGGATTGGTTACAGGGCCATACCCAAATTCCGCCTAATAGCTAGCGATAATTCCGGAAAAGTAAGCTTCTCATAATCACCACCAAAATGACCTTGGTTGGTGTATTCATGGTATTCACAATTAAGCTGTTTATGGATAAATCGCGGTTCATCGATTGAAATCCAGGGATCATCTTGTGAGGCAAATAAAGTAATCCATTGCTGATTATTTCGGATATTGTTCCAATTCCACGGGGAATCAAAATAACCAGATAACTTTTCTTTCTCCATGTTTAAATCAGTATAATAAGCGCCGACTAATACTGAACCTAGTAAGGGATATTTTTCGGCAAACCTCATGGCTGCAATTGCCCCTGATGAGTGGCCAACAAGTAGGGTATTTTCATCGGCTTGTAATTCATTTAGTAAAAAAGGGATCCAGAAGGAAGCGCGTGCAAGATCATTATCAGGGAATTCTTCCGCAATAACGTTTAGCCCAAAGCCTTCTAATTCTTTCTTCACGCTTGGGAACCAATTATCCCTTGGGGAGCCCCCGCTGTTGCCTGGAATGAATATAATCCTTTTAGTCACAGTTTAAATCCCTTAGCACTTGTTGTACATCGCATCAACTATAGCTAATTATCTGACGATAACCAATAAAATTCCGATTAAGGTGTGTTGACAAAAAAAGAAATTAATATATAAATGAACGTTTATTTATATTGTGAAGTACTTTCTATGGGTAAACGTTATCGATTATTCCGAGAACATAAATATATTTTTTATGTGTTCACTAATCTCTTGCAAAAAGTAGCAAAAGCTAACTTCTGTTCCCATCAAGAGTTGCTCAGAATCAAAATAGAAATTAATGAATTAAAATTGCTCTTAATTTCTCACGCTGACTATGAAGAGAGTAGAATTCATTTGATTTTGCAAGAGAAAGGTTCGGCGCTTTACCAAAAGGCGGCAGAGGATCATTGTCATCAGCATGAGTTTTTTGAGCGGATTGAGGAAAAATTTGCTGTCATTGAATGCAGTTTAAATGATGAAAATGAAATAAATTATCAAGGGTACGAAATCTATTTAAGTCTAAGGAATTTTTTTAGCGAGAATCTCCAGCATTTTGATTATGAAGAGCGTGTACTTATGCCGGAGTTGCAAAAATGGCTAACAGATAATGAAATTAGGGCAATTGATGCCCGAAGTTATTGCGAGATGCTCCCAGAGCACATGATTCACATGATGGAAGTGTTATTTCCGCATATGAATTTTGATGATAAGTTGGTTTTCTTAAGGGATATTAAAGAATTTGAGCCAGAAAAATTTAATATAGCTTGGGAAGGGATCAGTAGACAACTAGCGCCTATCGATAAAGATAAACTAATTAAAAAGCTGTCAGAAGTTGGGGGTTAA
The DNA here is from genome assembly GCF_000953635.1 of Legionella micdadei. NCBI lineage: Bacteria > Pseudomonadati > Pseudomonadota > Gammaproteobacteria > Legionellales > Legionellaceae > Legionella > Legionella micdadei. Next base: position 2,594,293 of record NZ_LN614830.1, on the reverse strand, counting down.
ATGGCGAGGATAAAAAAAATTTCGGACGAAGCAGTATTAACCATTATCTTAGACATCATAACGAGGATCGGAGCTGCACAATTTAGCCTTGAAGATTTAAGCCGTCAAACAAAACTTTCCCCCGCTACTTTAATACAACGGTTTGGGTCAAAAAAAGAAATTTTAAATAAGGCATTGGAATTAGCGAATAAAAAGTTGGCTGAAAAATTGGATAGTAATAATGCTTTAGCAGAGACATCAATCCAACAAATCATCACCACGTATCTCGATCTAAGTCTTGTTTTTGTTAAGCCTGAAGACGTTGCAAATGGTCTGGATATTCTAAAGTTGGATATTATTGAAAAAAAACTCAATCAAATAACAAGGGAATATTTTGAAATTCGCAGAAAAAAAATTAAATCTCTACTTGATTTAGCAATCAAAAATGGCGAACTGCCAAAGATAATTTCAACGGGTAACCTTGTTTGGGATATGGAAGCGTTATGGCAAGGTGCAATTTTACAATGGGCTTTAATCGGGAATGGCTCTCTTCATGATTGGCTTAGAAAGAGGTTGCTTAGTTTTTTAAGAGGATTAGGCGCATTATTGCCGTGAATTCAGCAAGATAGATAACGAACCCTATCAATCCTTTTTAGATCATTTTCCATATATAATCGCATCGAAATTTTCATGAGTTAATTTTGTTAATATTTCCTTAATAATCAAGTAAGTTTACCTTAATTTTCTTTCGATATACTGAAACTAATAAAGTTTATCGAAAGAGCCGTGTAAATGAAAACCAGAACTGAAGGAAAACCGCAAATATCAAGTGAAAAATTGGATGATCTAATTAAAGAAGTCCACCAATTAATGCAGCTTGAAAAGCAAGAAATAATCAATAAATATTTTACTAAAATTGTTGAATCTTGTTCAAATGAATCGGTTATTGATAGAGATTCAGTTCGAGAATTGTTCAAAACTCTTTATGGAAAGCTAACATCGGAAGATGATAAAAAATGGGTAAAAGATACTTGGAATAACCAAGATTATTCTCTTGAAGAAAAACTGAAAAAATTAGCAATTTTTTTAGCTAAGAATGAAGAAATTCCATCGCAAACCTTTATAGGCCACATGGGTAAGTTCTTTGGTATCATCAATAATAATTCGAAGTTAAATTTATTTCTGAAAGATCCCCAAGATTATATTTTTAATAACCCTGATCTTTCAGCTCACGATCGTCAAATTTTAGCGATCGTTATCAATGATCCAAAATTTAAAAATCTACCCTCAGTTCATGAAGACACTGTTAATCTTGGCTTGATTTACACTCCGCTCACTTCTTATATGTACCAATTGCGGGCCGATACCTATGGTTCAATGGATGCTTTGCGATTTCCGCAATGTATAAATCCAGATATGAAAGAGCTAGTTATTGAAAAATCAAAGAAAGAATATTACGGCCCTAAAGTGATGGGCGGCATGGGCGCTCAAGAAAATTATGATCGAAGTTCAATTGCAGAGACTGCGTCTAAAGTAAAAACAATGAAGATGGGGGCATGCCATACTTTTGCACAATTAGCTGCTGATCATCTTCTAACCTTAATGGATGAAGGTAAATTGCCAAAGATGGGAATAAAAATAGTAAGTCATAATCAAAGTTTAGGATCGCACACGTTCCTTTTAGTTGGCCATAAATCAGATGATTTAACTGATTTGTCTAATTGTCTTATTGTGGATCCTTGGGCTGTAGCAATGGGATATGGGCAGACCTATGGGATTTTTACTGAAGAAAACTACCCCTATCCTGGAATGACAACTAATTTAGAATGTTGCTATGACAGTGAAGCCCCGGTTGTATCAATTAAAAAGGCGAGCTCAGCAAGCCAATCACTTAGTCAAGAGTTAAGCAGTGCTTTAGCAAGGGGCTTTTTCTCTGGCTCAAGAGCACAAAGTGAAGAAAAATTATCTAAACCACAGCGAATAGTCATTGAATTTCTCACTGATCTAATGGACTATGCTGATAATTCTTTGCACAATCAAACTAAAAAGGAATTAGCAAAAACCCTCATTGACTCTGTTAAGTCAAAAGAGATAGAGCCGGGAACGGCAATCCAACTCGCAACACTTGCGATGCATGCCCGTGCAATAGAAAAAGATGGCGAACGTTATAAATGGCGAGGGACGGCTTCTATTCCTGACGAATCCTTTGTGGCCATTTTTAATAAATCCGCTGCAGGTTATTGGAAAAAATATGTTTCCAAAAACATAAGTGGTGTAGGAGATGTTGATAAAATCGATTCCCCGCTAATTAACAAAATAGTTAAGTCATTAGATACCAATATTGAGCATGAATTTAGCCAAGAAAATACATTAGGTAAGACTCTTTGATCATTTTTTAACAAATAGTTTATAATTGCGTATTGCCGAATGTGGAAACTTATAAGGAGTAGTAGGGGCTAAATATGCATGAAAAAACTGAAAACAATGCAGCTAATATCTTTCTGACTCTGCCTTTGGAAATACTATATCAACAATTTGATGGCATCCCTTTAAGCTCTTTGACTAATTTATATCGAGTTGATCGAGCATTAAAAAACATTGTTGGAGAGTATCTCAAAAATGAACTCCAAATAAAGCAAATTGCCTGTGGCCAAAATCATACACTCATTTTATTAAAAAATGGACGGGTCTTTGCCACCGGTTCCAATAAGTATGGGCAATTAGGTGTTTCGGATACCAATTGTTTTTACCTCACAGAGATTACCGGAATTGACCGAATTCAAGCAATAAGCGCTGGTTTCAATCACTCAATGATGCTAAGCAAAGAAAAGGAAGTTTGGGTAATGGGTGATAACAGCAAGAATCAACTGTTATTTCTTGAAAAAATTGCAGCAGAGGGTAAAGAAAATAGTCCAGAAGAGCCTCGGACAGAAGCAGAAAATTCACCTAAGCCAGTCCCTCTGCAAAAAATTTCTGGACTCGATAAAATTCAAGCGATTACCACAGTTGATTTTACAACTGCCGTGTTAACTACAGACGGAACGGTTCATTCTTATGGTAATGATAAATTGAAACCCCACCTCATCAATAATCAATTAAGACTATTACCTGATTGGATTTCTCTACCTAAGGATTTGGACATAGCCGATGTTTCCTTTGCAAACTCTCCCCATGCCCTTCTTCTTACTACAAAGGGGGAACTTTATGGAATAGGCAATAACGAACTGGGTCAATTAGGATTAGAAAAAACCGAGGATTGCCCAACTTGGACTAAGTTATGTGATCATCAAGTAAGTAAAATTAAAGCGACCTCTTTAGGCAGTATTATTTTAACGGCAGCCCATAAACTAATGGTTTCTGGCTTTAATGCGAACAGGCAGTTTGGTAAAGCAGTAGAGATGATCGCTGGTTTTGAAGAAATTGCAACTGACGTTAGCGATTTTGATGCTAATGATTCTCATACCATTTATCTCGATACTTCCAACAGATTGCATGGTATGGGTTGTAATGATTTAGGGCAATTGGGCACAGGTAACCCCAAGGCTCTAGCTGGATCAACACCTGCACCTTTAATTCCAGTACAACAACTTACTGTTTCTAAAGCAAATCTTATCCAGTCACGAACACCCAAAGTGAACCAATCCTTTTTTCAGTTTTTACCCCAGTTAAGCCGTATTGAGGAAGTAGAATGGGAGGAGAGAGAAGACATAAAATGGGAAGAAGGCAATTTAGATAAAGACAGAAAAGATACAAAGTGGGAAGAAGATGATTGGGATCAAGCATCGCTACAATTGTTCTAGACTCCTTTCCCTTATTCTAAACTCCGACCACAACCGGAAACTACCGGTGAGATAGGGGGTAAAAGGTTATTACCCCCTAACAATTCACTTCCGCAAGATGTGCCAAATAGGGTCGTTTCATGAGAAGGAACTGTTGGATTACCCCAATTGATGAATCTTAATAAGCATTCCTACTTGTGGGTGATCAAAATAGTAAGTATCTCCGCCTTTTAATCGTTGCTTTTGGGCAAATACAAAAGGGGGATGACTGCTGTCAGAAGGTGAAAACAATAATTCCGTATTCAATAAGTAATAGCTTGAACGCTGAATGCGTAGCGATCCTTCCAGTTGCCAACCATCACGATTGATAATAGGCAGGGCAACGGCACGCTGGCTATTAAAAGGTTGCAGCCAAGTGTAATGCAAGAGAACCCGATATTCTGGGTTGCGATGGAGTGCCCAATATTCCTCCCTCAATTGTGAAGAGGAAGAAGGGAGAAGGTGGAAGGGGATCAAATCTTTATGGATTTCTGTTTGTAATGGGGCGGCCTGCTTGCATTCCGAGGATAAGGTTGAAGACAGAGATAACTCTGGAGGAAGATGGGTAGGTTGTGGATGAGTGAAAATAATCAGATCAATTTGATAGAGCGAACGAGTGTCTTTCGCTTGTGAAAAGCAAGAAAAGAACGCGAGCCCCATGAAAATAATTTTTTTTAACATTTATTGTTCTTCTTAGATAATAGGCTGCAGCGGAGTGGGTTGGGTTGAGACCCGTTTGAATTTTATTCAAATCTCAGTTGGGTAAAACAGCACCTACTCAGCTAAAATTCAAAAAATTATACCGAAGAGTAAGAAAGGTGTCAGCTAGTTATTGTTCCTGCTCTTATCTCTTGTTAGAGTGATAATGCTCATTTGTATCAATAGGATTCATGAAAAAATCTGCAGAAATTAAACAGCTCAGTGTTTCATTTCAAAACCGGGGCAAGCTGATTACGGCTGTTGACCATTTAAATTTTAGACTTAGCCCAGGTGAAACCTTAGCCCTATTAGGAGAGTCAGGCTGTGGTAAATCGATTACCTCGCTTGCATTAATGCGCCTATTACCACGCAATGCAGTTTATGGTTGGAATAGCGAAATTCGAATTGATAATCAAGATATATTAAATCTTCCCGAATACCTCATGCGTACTTTGCGCGGAAAGCGAATCGCTATGATTTTCCAAGAACCAATGACAGCGCTCAACCCTGTTTTAACCATAGGCGAACAACTGGTTGAAATTGTAACCAAGCATCACGTTGCTGGTCAGCGAGTAAAAGCGCGGTTAGTCGAGCTTCTTGAAAAAGTAGAAATGCCTAAGCCTGAGCTTCGCCTTCGACAGTATCCACATCAATTATCAGGCGGACAAAAACAGCGCGTTGTGATTGCGATGGCTTTGGCTGCAAATCCGGAAATACTCATTGCAGATGAACCGACCACTGCGTTAGATGTGACTATTCAAGCGCAAATTTTAGCTTTACTGAAAAAATTACAGCAGCAATATCGAATGAGTATGTTGCTCATCACCCACGATCTTGGTGTGGTCAAAGCAGTGGCTGATCGGGTCTGCGTCATGTATGCTGGCCAGATTGTAGAGCAAGCTGCTGTAGTGGATTTTTTTACCCAAGTGTTGCATCCATACTCGCAGCAGTTGCTTGCATCGCTTCCGGGCTTTAATAAACGCAGCCAGCGCTTACAGGCTATCCCTGGTGCTGTCCCGACATTAGATGCGCTACCTGATGGATGTCGATTTCATCCGCGATGTGCGCACGCTTTTTCAATTTGCCCCTTAATAGAACCGCAACTTCAAGTGATTCAGGGGCGGGAGGTCCGCTGTCATTTATATCCTGATTATGAACAGCCACCTGCACTGGCATTAGACGAATCAAATCACGCGGAAAAAGCGGGAAGCGATGAAATTTTATTGCAGGTGAAAGCGTTAGCCGTACATTTTTCTGTAAAGAGAAGGTTATTTCAGCGCAACGTTGATCCTATCAGGGCTGTCGATGGGTTATCTTTTAACTTATACAAAGGAAAAACCCTCGCCTTAGTCGGGGAATCGGGGTGTGGAAAGACAACCGCAAGCCGAGCTTTACTGCGGTTGCAGCATATTAGTGGTGGAGAGATGCTTTATCGTGGCCAAAATGTTAGGACATTAAAAGGTCGGGCTCTGCGTGAATACCGTAAAAAGGTACAAATTATTTTTCAGGATCCTTTTTCCTCGATGAACCCACGAATGACAGTAGGAGAAATTCTAGCAGAAGGCATGCATGCTCAAGGTTTAAGTGCAGGTGTTATTCATAAAAGACAGCAACTTCTTTTAGAACAAGTGAATTTACCCCGCAATAGCCTGCATCGTTACCCCCATCAATTTTCGGGTGGTCAACGTCAGCGAATTTGCATTGCACGGGCCTTGGCAACAGAACCTGAAGTACTCATTTGTGATGAACCTACCAGTGCCCTTGATATTTCGGTACAGGCACAAATACTCAATTTACTGAAAGACTTGCAACAAGAAACAGGGTTATCCTTTTTGTTTATCACCCACAACATGGCTGTGGTTTCCTATATTGCTGATGAGGTGTTGGTGATGCATAATGGAAAAATGGTTGAAACAGGGACTTGTGAAACGATTTTAAAGTATCCACAACACGACTATACCCGGCAGCTACTTGCAAGCGTTTTACAAATTTGATTTAAATATTATGCCCTTGGAGCCACGGGATTATTTTTTCGCACTTCATTCACTCTTTCCAATTCAGTGACTTGGTCTTCTAAAGTACTTATCTTTGGTGTTAACTGCTCAATCCGCTCAATGTAATGCCCTAATTTAGCAGTATATTTTTTAATAAAGTGTTCTAGACTCTCTATTTGATGGTGTAATTCTTTTTGCTCTGTTTTGTCCTGGTATTTTTCAAGTTTTTCTTGTAAATCAGTGAGGTGTTTAGATTTATCCGCCAAATAGTGCTGGATTTCATCAACAATTTCCAAGCTTTTTTGATATTTTTGCTGTGCGTCAACTAGATGGTTTTTTTTAGCAGCGAGTTGCTTAGTGAAGTTTTTCAAACTTTCTTTGTGAATTTGATTTGCTAATGTCAAATTAAAAAAACTAGGACCAGACATACATCAACTCCTTAGATTACCCTGTTTATTGCTTAGTACCAAAAATATTGGCCTCTTCATCTCCTGGAGCATCTATTTCTGGAACAGGTTTTCTAGGACTCTTTCCAGAAGATTCTGGTGGGAGTACTATCGGTTTTACGGGGTGGTTTAATCCTTCCTGTGTATGCATCTCAGCGTTCTCAAGACTTTCTCCTAATCGAACAAATAATTCGCTAATCTCCTCTTTATTCTCTAAGATCAACTCTACAGAATGATCAAAATCATTTTCTAGATTGACTATCCGCTTATCCGCAGCTCTATTTAAATCTTCAATTTGTTGAGTGATTCGGTCATATTCTTTTGCTTCGGACTCATAGTCTTCTATTACGTCTATAAATTTGCTTTCATCATAGGCAGTTTTTATCAGTCCAACTAAAACCGCAATCCCCGAAACACCACCTGCTATAAAAAGTCCAAGAGCAATGGCAAAACCTACTGGTGCTAGAAAACCAGAGGCTATACAGCCGCCAGCTATCGCGGATAAAATACCTACAGAAATCAGGGTATTACGATTTCTTACGAAAAAACCTTTGTCTTCTGGTGCGTGAGGTTCTTGAGCAGGAATATTGCATAATTCAATAAGTTGTGCTGTCTCTTTGTATATTATCTGTTTTTCAAGGTGATGAGCATCATGTGCTAGTGTTTCGACTAATTGACGAAAGTTCCCACATCTAAGGTAATCGGCTGATGGTATTGGAGAAGAATCTTTTTTGCCAAGAAAATCCGTAATTTTACTTTTTAGCTTATCTTTGAAAATAGGGCTGATTCCTTCAGTTTTATCAAGAAGCTCATCTAGCTTAGCCAATCGCCGATAGAATTTATCTATTCGTTCATTATTATGCTTAACAAGGGCTTCAGCTCTTTGCAAAATTTTATTTTGAAATTCCTCGGATTCTTTAGATAGTAAGACTTTCGCTCCTGACTTTTGACTAGGTTCACTTAACTCTATTGAATCAAATCCCTCTTCTTCTGAACTAGGAGGCAACAAATAATCTATGCCTTTTCTAAACAAAGTTTTGTCGTTGGAAAATATTTCATCTAAAAAAAGATCCCTAAATTCTTCAAAAGTTTTATCTATGTATTTATCAACATCGTCAGCAGAGGGGTTTTTCTGGATTGCTTTCAGGTCGTTAAGTCTACTTGAAAGTAATTTTTGCAAGTAATCGGGATTTAAAGCTTTAGTGTCGTTAATGTAGCGCTCGAGTTGCTGTATATGACTATCGAGTTGATCAAAAAGTCTCGGCTGTTGAGCCTTTTGATTACCAAGAAAGGCCTCAAGCTCTATTTTTAAACGAGCCATAAATTTTTCATTTTGATCATAAAAATCTGGATCCGTATGCCGAGTTCGTTGTCGTTCAACAAACTCTTTAAATGCACTATTATTGTTGGTCTGCGGTTTATAGGATTGAAGGAGCTCAAGGAATTTTTTGATTTTCTCAGCTTTTGAATTTTCCTCTTTAACTAAAGTTTCAAGGGATTTGTTGGCATATAATGTTGCATCCTCAGGTGGGTTTTCTGAAGAAGAGAGAGTAGCGCTAATCAACTCACGTAGTTTTTTCTCTGTTTTCGTAAATTGAATATAAACACTATAATCAGCTGTGTTCTCTGAATTATTAGTGAAATCAGTGTAAGTTTGAAGATTAGTAGCTAAAAAGATTAAATTATTAGCAACTTGAAATCTTTCACGTACATTATTATTCATATCTTCATTTGCTTGAAGAGAAGTGGTGATCGCTTCAGAAAGCTTTTTTAAAACTTGTTCAAAGCGAGAATTTGTAAAAAAGTTAAGGTCTGTATCAACGGATCCCTCTATTTCTTTTAGGGTAGCCTCAAGGGCTTCGTTGGCAGGCAAACTCCGGGCAAATTCGATGTATTTTATTAATCGAGTTTTTCGCTCATCTCGATTATCTATGTTGTGATTTTCATGGAGACGGCCAGCTAATTCCCTAAATCCAAGGGGAGAAAAAGTACCATCAGGTTGGAAAACACTAGCGATTAATTGATTTAAGTCAGCAGAATTTGTTGCCTTTTGAATCTCGGCCAGCAAGCCTTTCTCATTTATGCTGCTTTCTCTTTCGGGCATTCTTTTTCTGACAATGTGCCCCGATGCTGATATTGCAGGATCGTCCAATAACTCAGTATCGCCAAGGAAAGTAACTTCTCTTTCACCGAAAGGATGGTTAACATTTTTTATGATAGCAGCGGTAAGCCAATGCTTGCGTTTGCTTTCGGGAATCTCTGCGTTCGAGTCATCTCTTATGTACCCAAATGATAAAGCACAAAGCTGCCCCTGGTCATCCAAGTAACACATCCTTAGATTTTGTTTATCAAATTCCTTTAGGCTCTCCTTGTGTTCTTCCGTCACTAGACGGGTCGCAAATGAGTTTGCTCGGATGGCTGATAATATTGGATCAACGAAAATAGCACCATCCCAATCCCCTTGAGTATAGTTACTGTTATTTATGGGGTGTAGTAATTTGTCTTTTATTTGTTCTGCGGTCAATGAATAGCTTAGGTAACATGTTCGGTGAAGATCTAATAGTGCCTGCTTTCTATATTGTTTTTCTGAAGATAATAAATCAAAGAGCGCCTTAGGGATGCCGAGTTGCTTCATCACTTCGACATAGTTACCAAACAATTTTCTATATATGGTCATACGGAATTCAATTTGTTCATCATTATGGGATTTATTATATACAATAAGTATTAACATATAATTAAATGTTATTTTGATATCTATTTGAATAATTAAAAATCAAACTCTTTCCACCATTGTAAAAATGGGTAACTCCCCAATAGGTCATCCTCAAAGGAGGTGGCCGTTGCAGGATCTCTTGAATGTGGCACAGTCCTTTAACGTTTCTCCTTAATGGCCTGGTTGGTCATCACTTTTTATATTTACTAATTCCACAAAGTGAGCCTGTGTGTGGTGGTTCCTTCAAAATATCACTCGAATAAGGTTTGAGCTGTTGCTGCTATTTTTATTCAGGTGCTTTTCTAGTTCCGCAATTCTTGCAGCTTGATGTTTGATGGCTTTCTCTAATTCAGGAATCTTTATTAAATGAGTTGATATGATTTGTCTGTAGTCTTTCATTCGGGCATCCGTTTTCAAGACTTTTATTGGGTAACCCAATCAAGAGGTTTCTTGAAGGGGCGACGCCACTTTTGGGGCGGCGTACTGGTGAGTTAGACATGGGTCATAGCTAAAATTAGCTTTAATGCCTTTGTTGGGTTGTCGACACCCCTTGATGAAGTGCCGATATTCTAATTGTGATAACTTAGCTGATTATTCAGAAAATCTGTTAAATCGGACAAAGCAACGCGGATAATTTCATCACGGTTTCTTGCCTTGTATTCGATGGCGTTTTGCTCCAAATTACGCTCACTGACCACCAAACGGTGGGGAATGCCGATTAAGTCACTGTCCGCGAATAAAACGCCAGGACGTTCATTTCGATCATCAAGCAAGACATCGTAACCTTGTTGGGTAAGCTTTTGGTAAAGCGATTCAGCAGTGTCTTTCACCAACGCCGAGCGGTGAGCATTGATAGGTACAATGACTAATTGAAATGGAGCAATGCTTTGCGGCCAAACAATGCCGTGTTCATCATGATGCTGCTCAATTGCTGCAGCCACAACGCGGGTAATACCTAAGCCATAGCAGCCCATGATCATGGTTTGCAATTGACCTTCTTCATTGATAACAGCAGCATTCATAGCACGCGCATATTTATCCCCCAACTGGAACACATGGCCAACTTCAATACCACGGCATGAGTGTAAGCGTCCTTGATTATCTGGACTGATGTCGCCTTCTTTGACATTGCGTAAATCATAAGCTTCTTGGTATTGCGCATCCCGTCCCCAAGCAACATGCTGATAATGTTTATCAGCTTGATTTGCCCCACAGATAAAAGAAGCTAAAGCCAGGGCATGGTGATCAGCAATAACGGGAATATTTAGACCGACAGGACCGATATAGCCTGGTGGGACTTTCAGAATCTGCTGAATTGTCTCATCATCAGCCAAACGTAATGGGGATTTGACGAGCGGATGCTTGCTTGCTTTGACTTCATTTAACTCATCATTCCCACATAAAACAAGGGCTATTAAAGGCGTTTCTTTGCCTTCGACAATTAAAGTCTTTACCGTTTGCTCTGTGCCTACTTGTAAAAATTTGGCTACTTCTGCAATGGTTTTTTGCCCTGGGGTGTCAACCATTGTCATTTTTTCTTCAGGGAAAGAGGCGGCTTTTTCAGGAAGCAAGCAGGTGGCTTGTTCAATGTTAGCGGCGTAATTACTACCATCGCTGTAGAAAATTAAGTCTTCGCCTGAATCAGCAAGCACCTGAAACTCATGAGAGGCGGATCCGCCGATGGCGCCTGTGTCCGCTTCAACCGCACGATAACGCAAACCAAGACGGTCAAAAATACGGCAATAGGCTTGGTACATGTCATTGTAGGTTTGTTGCAAGCTCTCTTGCGTTAGATGAAACGAGTATGCGTCTTTCATAATGAATTCACGTGCGCGCATGACCCCGAAACGAGGCCTGATTTCATCGCGGAACTTGGTTTGGATTTGATATAGATTAACCGGTAATTGTTTGTAAGATTGCAATTCATTACGCATTAAGTCAGTTACCACTTCTTCATGCGTGGGGCCAAAACAGTATTCCCGTTCATTACTGTCACGCATCGTTAACAGTTGTCCGCCGAAGGTGTCCCATCGGCCTGTTTCTTGCCAAAGCTCAGCGGGCTGTACTGCAGGCATGAGCACCTCCATGGCTTTAGCGCGATTCATTTCTTCGCGAACAATTTGTTCAACTTTACGCAATACTTTAAGCCCTAAGGGCAACCAGGTGTAAAGTCCAGAACCTAATTTGCGGATCATACCCGCTCTTAACATCAGCTGATGCGAGACAATTTCCGCATCATTAGGTGTTTCTTTGAGGGTCGCTAATAGCCATTCGGATGCACGCATGCAAGCTCCTGAAGATAAATTAAGAAGAGAATTATATACTTGCTCATTGAGCAAATAAAAGGATTCCTGTATTTTGGAATTCTTAAGTCGGAGATCGCTTAATGAATACGATTGCCCTCATTCAAACTTTCTGTAAAGTAGCGCAATGTCGAAGTTTTACGGGGGCTGCCAAAGAACTGGGGGTTTCCCCCGCTGCGGTGAGCAAGCAAGTGAGCTTGCTTGAGGCAGAGTTAGGGGTTTCTTTACTTGAGCGAACGACCCGAAAGGTTTTTTTAACGTCCGTAGGAGAAGCCTATTACCAAGAAGTTCAAGCTGTTCTACACGCTTTAGAGCAAGCCAACAGTGTTGTCGCTGCTTCTCAGATTGAACCAAAAGGCCTATTAAAAGTAAAAAGCTCGCGATATTTCGCCGAAACCGTTATCCTGCCGCGGATGCTCGCCTTTTCTACCCGTTATGCGCAAGTTTGTTTAGATTTACAAATTGCTGAAGAAATCCCGCATTTACTTGATGAGGGGCTCGATGTGGTTTTTGGTATGTCAACGCAGGTTGCTTCAAATTCTATTCAAAAGAAAATAACCACCACGCGTTATGTGTTCTGCGCTTCTCCCGATTACTTGGCTCGTTTTGGTAACCCGCAGAAACCCAGTGATTTGCAGCGGCATCGTTACCTAACCCATAGTATGCGTAATCCTAATAATCAATGGGTTTTTGCTTCCGGTGAGGTAGTCAACCTTGAACCCACTCTCTATTTGAATGATGCAGCAGCACTTTGTGATTCAGCATGCCGGGGGCTTGGAATTACCGCACTTCATCATTATCAGGTTGCCGAAGCATTGGAGTGCGGAAAACTAGTCGAGGTATTGCCTAAATACCGTATGCCTGTTATCCCTGTTTATCTTTTTTATCATCCAGCACGATTTATCCAGCCTAAAGTGAGAATTTGGATAGAAGCAATGACTTCGGATTTGGCTTCATTTATGTAATTGGTGGAATTATTAGCCTTATAAGGCGGGTCACATCAATATCATTCCTTACATCGCTTTATGGCTCTTTAGTTAGGCGAAACCAATTGCCAAGAGACCTAGCCTGTTTCCAAAAATACTATTGTGCTATATTCCGCCAGAGTTAATTTTTGGAGAATATAATGGGTAAAAAAAGGACGCATCGCGACGTAATGGCTAAACTCAGGGAAATTGTAGGTGATTCTGATTATGAGTTATTTAAAGCTAAAATTGAGGAGTTTGATTTAGGGTTGGACGACTCATCTCACTATAATCGAGCTATTCGGCGATTATGTACCTCTAGCCACCCAAAAGTAATATTACTCTTAGAAGAAATATTACCTCATCGTTTGGTCCTTAACATCTCGCTTACTGAGACAAATAAAGAAGGATTGTCTGCTTTTGACTACGCTGAAAAATTCAATCAAGAGGCTTTAGCATTGCTTAAAAAACATCATTTGAGTGAATACAATGGATTGATTAATCAAGGTGCTTCCAAGTTAGCAGAACAATTGCCACAGTACATACCCGTTCAGCCAAATCGCTTTTTCCAACCAACGAGTACCCCATCACTTACCCGCAAGCAAAAAGAATTTTTAGATACGACTGCGGACAAAACAGCTTCTTCCCTTTTGGAAGAATTACCGGGTTTGATGGATATATTCAGCCTCCCTCCAGAAGAAGCGGAAAGAAGGGTTCGACAAGCGACATCAAGATTAATATCTCAAGTTGTACCGGAGAAAAAGGCGGATTCCACAAGTACCGCTAGTACGCTATCACTGGGTGCTCTCATTCCTGGTCTTGAAGAAAAAATGGATAATGATTTGGCTTTCAAACCTTTTGTAGAGCTTTGTAAAGAGGCAAATTACGAAGAAGCGATCCGGTTTGTAATATCTTGTAAAGATCAACATAAAGCAAGCCAGCTATTAGATTATTTATTTGAGTTTCAAAATGAATTATCGCTCGATGTTAATAAAATGCTGAATGAAAAAAGGCAAACCCCTTTACATCAAGCGGCTCTTGCTTCAAATTGGCCCGTCTACTATCTCTTAGTCGGCAAGGGAGCTAATAGTTTCCAAAAGGATTCGGAAGGAATGATGGCACAAGAATACAGGCGGCAAAGACAAATGCATTTTATGAGTGCTACCGGTGAAAATCCTTTGAACACCCTATTATCTGGCGTGGAACCTATTGATGCAGAAAAGTGTATTATTTCTTAGTGCAATTGTTTGCTAAAAAAGGCTGCTCTATTTGATTCGTAACATGTTTAAACTGATAGCGAGCATGATAAGCGCAAATAGACGCTGTAAAACGACAGCTGGGACTCTTGTTGAGAGTTTAACCCCTAAAGGTGCTCCAAAAAGGCCGGCTGTTGTGATCGCCAAGAGGGCAGGCCAATGGATATAACCGATAGTAAACGGAGAAACTGGTATTTTTACCATACCCAATACGATGTAAATAAGCGATCCAGTTAGGGCAATGGGTAAACCAATGAGTGTTGATGTTCCTACGGCATAACGCATTGGATATTGCAATTTTCGCAAGAAAGGAACCATTAAAATACCGCCAGCTGATCCGACCAAGCTTGCAAGACAACCTATTCTAAGACCATTCCATTTGATGTTGATCGTTAACTCCTCAATGGAAGGCATTGATTCGGATGTTTCGTGGGCATTCTTTTTAAATAAAAGCCAACTGGCAAGGCTGATTAGAAATATCGAAAAAATGATTTTTAAAAAATGCCCGTTTAAGAAAGTCGCTAAGAGTGCGCCTATACCTGAGCCTGTTGTGCAAAATACAACAAGATGACGAAACATTTTCCAATCGATAGTCTGATAGCGATAATGATTCATTAACGCGGTTACAGAATTGATTGTTATGGCTGCCATCGATGTGGCAATGGCAATATGTATGGTTTGCTCAGGGTGAAAATGATAATAAGGGAGAATAAACGTCAATACTGGAACAATGATGATACCCGTACCTATTCCGAGCATCCCTTGCAAGATTGCACCAAGACTACCCGCTAAGAAACAAATGATTAATAGCGATAACATAAGCGATCTCAATCCATAATCAGAGGATATTTTTGTACGATCATTTTCTCTTTAGCTGTTAAAGAATTCAGCAATCCATTAATAATTTCTGTAAAACTGGCAATAGCCAAGGGTGTAATGTGATGTTTCTGTAAGTGTTCTAGGGTACTTGTTTCACGGTAAGCACTGATGACAGCGAAATTAACAATACCACCTTGGGCACGAATTTTAAGACCCGCATCAATCAATGTTGCGCCCGTTGAGGTCATGTCATCAATGAGTACGACGGGTTTCTTAAATGTGCCAAATAGCGCTTCTTGTGTACCATGTGTCATGGCTTTTTTCTGAATGACAACATAATCGTTCTTAAACAACGCACTCATTGCGCCGACTATAATTGGGCTCATGATGGAATCTACTACCCCTAAACAATAATCATTGGTTTTATGCTGAATAAGTTCACAATAAAGTTGTGCAATTAAAGAGAGATAGTAAGAGTCGGTTAAAAAATGGCGATGATTTAAATAAACATGGCTTCGCTTGCCGGATTGTAAGGTAAATGGGTTTTCTTTAATCACTAAAGCTTTGGTTTGATAAATTCCATTGATGTATTGCTTTGTTAAATTGGCTATCGAAGTCATCATTGTCTCTTAGTGTCAATAATTTAAGAATATGAAACGATTATAAATTAAGGTATTTTTATAGAAAAATCGTATTTTGTCGTTAAAACCGACAACAAGGAATCGAATGAGTAATCAAGTATTTGCAGGACTTATTTCTTTAGGACTCAGTGAAAAAGAAGCGATATTGTATATCTCTGCATTAAAAATGGGTCCAGCCACCGTACAAAATTTATCGCTTGAAAGTGGTCTTAAACGTGCAACAGTGTATGGATTAATTGAAACGTTGATTGCACAAGGTTTAATGCATGTTGAAATTAACGGCGTCAGAAAATTATATGTGGCGGAACCCCCTGAAAAGCTTGCCTTATTACTTGAGAAGAAAAAGCAAACTTTAAACGCTATCATGCCATCGTTAGTGCAAGATTATCTGCGTTGTTCACCTGCTGCGAATACCATAAAAACATACCAAGGCTTACCAGGAATTAAATTACTTTATGATAATATCCTGACGACATTAAAACCTGGGGATGAGTATTTGGTCATTTCCAATCAAGATAAATGGTACGCCCTAGATCCTGAATATTTCCAGGATTTTACTCAGAGACGTGCTTTGTTAGAGGTTAAAATCAAACTGATTCTGCAAGATAACCAAAATAGCCCCAATCTCTTTCGTGAGCAATCCTGGTGTCAAGAAAGCATAAAATTACTGCCCGCGCATATGCAACTCAATATCAATATGGTTATCTATGGGCATTATGTTATTTTTGTTCAAATTGTTGAGCCATTTCTTGCCATTTTGATTGAGAACATTCATGTTTCTTCAATGCATCGTGTTTTATTTAATACGATTTGGGAACTGTTGTAGCTTAAGGCAGTATGATAATTTAATTTGTTTATATTATCCTTTTTATGTTAAAGTTGTACATTTTTAATCCTTGATGGCTTGGTATGGCACTCACATTTGAGACTGTTAGAGAGAATCAGAATAAGCTCAATCAATTTATCGAAAGATGGAAAAATGAAATAGCAAGGAATAGATTATTTTTAAATTTTCGACAAGACCAAGCTGAGTTGGTAAGACAACTTAGTACCTTGGGTTCAAGTTCCCAATGGTTTGCCCATCAAAACCGTCTCGAGCAATTTAGGCTGCATATTGAATTCTACGTTCGGTGTTTAAAAAATACCAATCTCACGCCGACTAAACGTCACGAGTATCAGGGGATGCTTTATCTATTTTTGGTCAGAGTACCCGAAGCATTAAACAGTAGTTTAACGTATATTGAAAATAACAGATCCTTTGCCAATAACAGAGTATTAAGAGAAGCAACTTTGCTCACTGTTCTTCAATTTCAGCATCTTCTTGACTCAACACTCGACATCCTCATGCCGCGAAGGGAAAAAGTTTTTCCTCTCCAATTAGCTGGGCTCCGAGTAGATTATGAAAAAGCTTATGTCTTTAAACATGGCCGCGGCCTATTTGGTTTTTTTAAATTACCAATTAAGCGTTACTTTAGGCAAGATTCTCGCGAAGAAGAGTTAAACTTTCTTGAAGACATTGATTTTTTCCTACAAGGTGAGGGCGCTGTACTTTCTACAGAGAATAAAGAGAAGCTGAAACTTAGTGCGTTAAATTTGGTGCGTTTCAAAATTCGAATGGAAGAGCATGGAAATGGGAGCCAATTGAAGCGCATCATAGAAACACGGTTAAAAGAGGTAGGATTATTTAATAATCAAGAGATTATTACAGATTTTCTTGATCTCTGTGAGCGAATAAATATTGCAGTGCCGCCAGGTCTTGAAGCTTGTTTTAGGGAGGATTTGCGGGTGCTTGCTTATAATTAGGTCATTTGATCAGGTGTGTTGTTTTAAACACCAAGCCAGTTAGCTGTGCACGGGGCTGGGTTAAGGAAGATCTGGGCGCGATCATGAGGGAGCGGATAAGAAGCAAGTACTCTTGTATCCTCTTGCTGATGCGCCCGCCTCGTATTATCGAGACGAGCATCATTACTAAAGTTATTCCGCAATAGCCATCACCCCTGCCGAACTAAATACCTTCTGAACTTTTTCAGCCAAATGGTTATCTGCCTTTGCGTTACTTAAATCTTTTAAAGTTGAGGAGTAATCTTTGAAGGTCACTTTGCCGGTATTGACATCATAAATAGCACCCACTAAGCCAATATTTTCCTGCTCAATCATCAACCTTAAGATTTCACTATCGCGGTAAATTTGTTGCAGGGTGTTGGCAATATTAAGCTCGGTTACTCTATTTACAAAGTCGTTATTCTTGGAAGTCCGATCTGATTTTGTCTGGGTTTCTGCAGAAACGGCCGGCTGAATTTTAGCTAGTAATTGGGTAATATGGCCTTTCTCAACATGATCGCATGCTGCTTGGATAGCTCCGCAGCGTGTATGGCCTAAAACGACAATTAATTTTGCCCCCACTACGTGGCAAGCATATTCGATGCTGGCCAAGATATCTTCATTGACAACATTCCCAGCAACTCGTACGCAGAATAAGTCGCCAAAACTCATGTCAAAAATAGTTTCCACCGGCACGCGTGAGTCGATGCATCCAAGGACAACCTCGATGGGATGTTGGGTTTTAGCGGTGTATTGAATATCGAGTCTGTTGACACGGTGGATACGCGTATCGTTCAGAAAACGTTGGTTACCTTCGCGCAAAATATCAAGCACTTGATGCGGTTTCAAGTTGGATTGCACATCGTAAGTGGTGACATTAATGAAATCGATAAAGTTATGGATGTCATATTTGTCTTGGAAACCAATCAGGTTTAAAGAAATTTGCTTTAAAGGAGCTTGCTCGCGTTGGAACTCTTTAATAAGCTCAATAATTTCCTTGTCGATGTAGTTTGAGTAACGAGCATCGATAATAAGCTGGGAGTTTCTAGGTATTGAACTCAGTTCGGCAACTAAAGAAGCCTTGTTTAAAAAAGTGATTTGCTGGGGTAGAACCAGGCGGTTAATCTCTCCTGTCGGATAGATTTCTTTAATTATATCCAAACGGGCAGTGGAGTTGGATTTTAAAATGAAGAATAAGCTGATAGCCAAACCAATGAGGATACCTGCTAAAAGATTAAAAATGACGATGCTAACAACCGTTGCAATGAACGGAACAAATCGATCCATGCCTTGTTGGTAAATGGAACGATAGATCGATGGTTTAGTGAGCTTGTAACCTGTGTAAATTAAAATGGCTGCTAAAGACGAAAGAGGTATTTTGTTAAGCCATTCTTCAAGGAGTAAAACGGATAAAAATAAAAATATCCCGTGAAATATACAAGACATTTTGGTTTTGGAACCGGCTTGGATGTTTACTGTGGTTCGTACAATGACGGAGGTCACCGGGATACCGCCAATTAAACCAGCTGCAAGGTTACCAAAGCCTTGTGCAACGAGCTCTTGATCTTTCGAGCAATAACGATGCTTTTTATCTAACTTTTCAGATGCCTTGACGTTGAGCAAACTTTCCATAGACGCAACAACAGCGATGATAAGTGCATAAAGATAGACTTTAGGATTCGACCATGCTGACCAAGTTGGATATTGCAACTGGCTTAACAAATCCGTAAAGCCATTATGAGTTGGAATATTCACTAAATGCGGATAATTTTGTGCGAAGGATGAATGGGTGGCAAGAAAGGCTTCATTAAGCAAAATACCGGTAAGGACTACGACAATAGCTGCTGGAATACCTTTAAGCCATTTCACATTCGTTTTTTCAAAATAAATCAGTATTGCAAATGAAATAAGCGAAATGATAGAGGCACCGTTGTTGATATGGTGGGACAATTCATACAGTGGATTAAGCGCTAGGCCTTCCGTGGATTCTAAGAGATGGCCCTCTAATTCTTTAAGATCAGTTGAGAGGGTAAAAGCCAAAGGGAGTTGTTTAATAATTAATAATATACCGATGGCGCATAAAAGGCCTTGAACCACATTAGACGGAATATAATCGGCAACAAAACCTGCACGAAGGGCTCCAACAATGATTTGGATAACCCCAGCGAGCAATAAGGCTAGAAGAAAAGTATTAAAGTCACCTAATTGCGCTAGTGCTGCGAGAACAACAGCAACCATACCTGCTGCCGGGCCGCTTACGCTGACTTGTGAACCACTTAAGAGTCCAACAATAATGCCGCCAATTATTCCGCTGATTATTCCTGAGAATAAGGGAGCCCCTGAGGCTAACGCAATGCCTAAACACAGAGGAATTGCTACTAAAAAAACCACTATACCTGCAACAAAATCGAACTTCAGGTTGCGATGCTGGTAGATGCGTAACTTACGAAAACCCGTACTCATTGTCTCAGCCATAATTCGTATACCCCCTTTCTTCGGTGGCAGTAATATAACTTAAGTCGTATCATCTTTACAAGAAAGATATATTTCTTAACTTGTTTGTAAATATCATAGCATCCACTAACTGGGAAGATGGGGCTTTTTAGGTAAAATTATTCCAATATTTCCGTTTCCACCTCCAAAATGTCATTTTCTTCTTCAAAAATCAGGGCTTGACCATCTGGAACAGCATTGATTAACTGCTTCTCTAAATTTTTAAATTGCCAAAGATCTTGATCCATCAACTGACTGGGTTTGATACTTTGTAGTGCATGTAAAATGTTACTAGGAACTTTGGGGTTTTCTTCAGCGAGCTGATCAATAAGCTTTCCAATCCGTTTGCGGGCGAGATTTTCTTGAGAGCCGCATAAATTGCAAGGAATAATCGGAAAGGCTTGTTCTTGGGCGAATTGAATAATATCGCGTTCTTGGACATAACAAAGAGGCCGAATAACAATATGCTTCTTGTTATCACTGAGTAATTTGGGAGGCATTGATCGGATATCGCCATTGTAAAGAATGGACATCATGAGTGTGCGGATTAAATCATCTCGATGATGGCCTAAAGCAATCTTTGTGTAACCATGCTCTTCTGCATAACGATAGATAATACCTCGTCTTAATCGAGAACAAAGAGAACAATAAGTTTTGCCTTCGGGTATTTTTTCTTTAACGATACTGTAGGTATCTCGGGTTAATATTTCATGGGGAATGCTTCTTTCTTTAAGCCAACCGCGTAATTTACTATCGTCCCAACCTGGTTGGGCTTGATCAAGGGTAAAAGCAAATAGCTCAAACTTATTGTTCGAGCGCCGCTGCAGATGATGCAACAAAGTGAGTAAGCTAAAAGAATCCTTTCCTCCGGATAAACACACCATTACGCGGTCACCGCGCTGAATCATGTTGAAATCAGCAATCGCTTTACCGGTGTAATGAAGTAATTTTTTTTCAATAGTAGTGAGATTAGTGGACATAGCGGCAACAACCTAAGTTAAAAAGAATGGATGGAAATGGTTAAATGACTGTCATTTTTTGCTCGCATCGGCCGAAATTTGTGGCGGAAAGTCATTTATGCGAGTCGTCTCTAGCCATGAATTGACCTCTTCGAGATCATTCACGTTCAAAGTACCAGCGAGGTATTTTAAATTTAAAAAGGCATTGATTAAATTGTACTGGTCGCTAGCAAGTTGCTCTTGTGCTTCAAACAGTCTTTGCTGGGCATTAACTACATCAACCATCGTACGTGTGCCTACTTGGAATTGTGCTTCTGTACTTTCTAATGAATTCTGTTGGGAGATAATGGTTTGCCTATCCGCCTTTACTTTAGAAATGCCGTCAATAATTGTATTAAAGGCAATGCGGCTGTTTACTTCAACATCTCGGTATACTTGTTCTAATTTTTGGCTACTTGTTTGAAAATCATATTGCGCCTGCCTAGTTTTTGCTTCGACCAACCCCCCTTGGAACACCGGAAAATTCATAGCGATGGCCAAATTGGCATTACTTTGTTTCGATGGGACAAAAAAGGCTGTGGTGCTGTTTGAATTCACATTAGCCTGGTTATGGGTTTGCGTCGCATTACCTTGTAGTGCGAAGGTAGGCCAACTGGCTGCTGATTGTATTTTGATGTTTTGACGTGCAGCAAGCAAGCTATATTTCGCTGAAAAAAGTTTATAATTTTGCCTAAGCCCGGTATTAACCCACTCGTTAATATTGTCTGGTTCAGGTTTAATTAACGGGATGCGGCTGTCGCGTAGCGGAGCCAAGTGTTCATAAACATGATTGGTTAATTTGCGTAAGTTTTCATTTTGGTTGATTTGATTGTTTCTTGCCTGAATAACTTGCGCTACTGATTGATCGTACGCTGCTTTGGCTTCATAGACTGAAGTGATTGCATCAAGACCGACTTTAAACCTTTGCTCTGCTTGATCAAGTTGGCGCTTATTGGCGCGTTTTTTGGCTTCTGCAAAATTCAGTGTATCTTTAGCCAGCAAAGTTTGGAAATAAGCACTGGCAGTACGTAAAATCAGGTTTTGCGCAGCATCGTTGAAAGTTGCTTGTGCAGCTTTAGCGGAAGCCTTCGCTTGTTGGACTTGAGACCAGGCTTGAAAGTTAAAAAGTGCTTGAGAGGAGTTAATCGTCCATTGGTTACTATTGTAGGTACTGATTAAAGTGCCGTCGGCAGTGACCACATTTTCGTAATTGCGGGCTACTTGGCCACTGACAGTAAGTTTTGGATACAAAGCCGCCCTTGCTTGAGGTATCGCCTCGGTATTGGACATATAGGCACTATAGGCTTGCTTGAAAATAGGATCATTTTCCAGCGCTTGCTGGTAAATATCCATCAAGTCTGTTGCATGCGACATAGAAGATGCGCTGAGAGCAAACAGCAAGCACAATAGCGTTTTTTTCATACAACTTGTTCCTAGAAAACGAATTCTTTAGGTTTCAACTTATCAATTAAAGGCGGGATACATGTTTCAAATAGTACACGACCATGCCAGACACCATGATGATCCAGATGATGCAGTTGACCTTGCATAATAGGTTCTTTACCGACGATAGCGAATAATTTTCCGCCGGGTAAGACTTGTAGGCGATGTGTGTCAGTAATCGTTTCAAGGGAACCTGTAAACAGGACAACATCATAGGGTGCTTTATCTAACCAGCCGCGGGAAGCATCGCCAGTAAATAGTTCAACATTGGTGCAGCGATGCTCGTTGAGTTTTTGGCGTGCATAATTTGTAAAATCTGCATAATAGTCGACACTTATCACCTTTTTACTTAAACGGCTGAGTAAGGCTGTTAAAAAACCCGTTCCAGTGCCCACTTCTAAAACAGTTTCATGGCCTTGGAGCGCAAGGGCTTGCAATAAAATGCCTTCTTCTAAAGGGGTCATCATTTTTTGATTGTGTGCTAATGGAATTTGCATGTCTGAGTAAGCAAAATCTTGCATTGCACTTGGTACAAATTTATGACGTGGAATGTCATCGAAAAGAGCGAGGATAGTTTCATCGAGAACATTACCAGTGCGAAGTTGCTGTTTGAGCATATTAATTCGTGCGTTTTGACTTGTAGTCATTGGTTCACCATCACATTAAGAATCCGCTTGTGCTGATAATTCAGCCAACCTGGTTGTCAGTTCGCGAATTAAAAGCAAAGCTTAGGTTAAAACGTTGAGAAGATTTTAGCAAGAATTGATAAAAGGTGCGATCGATTCATATCAATTCGTTCATTTAAAGTTGGTTTTAAAATTAGTTCCACAAAAATAAATTATTTACGTGTGGACTTGTGTAAAATTTGATATCATCCCCCCATTTTATTAAGACCCGAAAGGAGGGGAATGTGCGCGAGCGATTTACTGAGTTTTTACAAGCGGAGCTGAATACTCTTAAGGAAGAGGGCTTATATAAATCAGAGCGTATCATAGCGAGTCAGCAGCAAGCTGCAGTGCAAGTGAAAGAAGGAGAGGTCATCAATCTTTGTGCAAACAACTATTTGGGGCTTGCGAATCACCCAAAGTTGATAGCAGAGGGGCAAAAAGCCCTTGAAAAATATGGCTATGGTATGGCTTCGGTGCGTTTTATTTGCGGTACGCAAACTGTGCATAAGGAGCTCGAACGCAAAATAAGCCATTTTCTTGGCACTGAAGATACTATTCTTTATTCTTCTTGTTTCGATGCCAATACCGGTTTATTCGAAACCCTTTTAGGTCCTGAGGATGCAATTATTAGTGATGCTTTGAACCATGCCAGCATTATTGATGGTATACGTCTATGCAAAGCCCAGCGCTTTCGTTATGCCAACAATGATATGAAAGATTTAGAGGCACAGCTTATCGCGGCTAAAGATGCCCGTTTTCGCCTTATTGCGACCGATGGGGTGTTTTCGATGGATGGCATCATTGCCAATTTGCCTGCAATCTGTGAATTGGCCGATCGCTATGATGCGATGGTCATGGTGGATGATTCCCACGCTGTTGGGTTTATGGGAGAAACAGGCCGGGGTACACCTGAATATTGTGGTGTAGCCGATCGCATTGATATCCTCACCGGAACCCTAGGAAAGGCACTTGGCGGTGCATCTGGAGGTTATACTGCCGCCAATGCTGTCATTGTCGACTGGTTACGCCAACGGTCACGACCCTATCTTTTTTCAAATACATTAGCCCCGGTTATAGCCCATAGCTCAATTGCTGTTTTGGATCTACTGGAAAATAGTAATGAGTTGGCACAAAAACTTAAGCGTAATGCCCAATATTTTCGTCAAGGGATGACAGAACTCGGCTTTAATTTAGTTCCTGGTGAACACCCAATTATACCAGTTATGCTGGGTGATGCCGCGTTAGCAGGCCGTATGGCTGAGCTTTTATTAAAAGAAGGTATTTATGTCGTCGGTTTTTCTTACCCAGTGGTTCCTAAAGGAAAAGCCAGAATTCGTACACAAATGTCAGCGGCACATGAATTAGATCACTTAGACAAAGCGATCAACGCATTTGCAAAAGTAGGCAAAGAGCTTGGTGTCGTGAGATAAACATTTGCCTAAATCGATATGAGTTTGTCATTCCTCGGTAAAACGGGAATGACACAGTTTATTACTAATGTGGAAGATTTCGGAGGGGGTACATGAAATCACTAGTAAAAGCGAAGCGTGAGCCAGGAATTTGGATGGAAGAGGTCCCGGTACCTGAGTACGGCGTTAACGATGTCCTTATTAAAATTCATAAAACGGCCATTTGCGGGACTGATATCCATATTTATTCCTGGGATGACTGGGCACAAGCCACCATACCAGTTCCAATGACAGTAGGCCATGAGTTTTATGGGGAAATTGTTGAAATTGGTCGGGAGGTGACCGGATTAAAGGTTGGACAACGCGTTTCTGGTGAAGGACATATTACTTGTGGCATGTGCCGCAATTGCCGTGCCGGCAAAAGGCACCTGTGCCGCAATACATTAGGGGTGGGGGTCAATCGTCCAGGCTGTTTTGCGGAATATCTCTCATTACCGGCTACGAATGTTATCGTTTTACCCGATAATATTCGTGATGAACAGGCCGCGATCTTCGATCCCTTTGGTAATGCAACCCATTGTGCGCTAGCCTTTGATGTTGTTGGCGAGGATGTGTTGATTACTGGTGCAGGACCTATAGGGATTATGGCTGTAGCCATCGCTCGCCATATCGGTGCCCGTCATGTTGTCATCTCTGATGTCAATGATTACCGTCTTGAGTTAGCTCGTAAAATGGGCGCTACCCGTGCTGTAAATATTAAATATCAAAATCTCAAAGAAGTGATGAGTGAATTAGGTATGCTTGAAGGTTTTGATGTTGGTTTGGAAATGTCTGGAAATCCCATGGCATTAAATGACATGGTTCAAGTCATGAATCATGGTGGTCATATCGCTATGCTAGGCATTCCTCCGAAAGAAACAAGCATTGATTGGAACCACGTGATTTTTAAAGGATTAGTGATTAAGGGCATTTATGGGCGTGAAATGTTCGAAACTTGGTATAAAATGATTGCTATGC
Source organism: Legionella micdadei (assembly GCF_000953635.1). NCBI lineage: Bacteria > Pseudomonadati > Pseudomonadota > Gammaproteobacteria > Legionellales > Legionellaceae > Legionella > Legionella micdadei. The sequence continues at coordinate 2,568,808 of NZ_LN614830.1, read as the reverse complement.
TGCAAAGCGGTTTGAATTTAGACCCAGTGCTCACCCATCATTTTCCCGTTGATGAATACCAGAATGCATTCCAAATTATGGCATCGGGTCAATCAGGAAAAGTAATTCTGGATTGGTCTTAAATAATGTCACCCGGACGAAGCGAGAGACTTCCCTTGTAGAGAGGAGAACGTTTTTCGCTACGTCTTTGTGAAGTAAGTTGGGGTATTTATGTCGCAATACATTTTCACTATGAACCGGGTATCGAAAATTGTCGATAACCAACGATTTATTTTAAAGGATATTTCCTTAAGTTTTCTTCCAGGCGCAAAAATAGGCGTTTTAGGGTTAAATGGCTCCGGTAAATCGACTTTATTGCGCATTATGGCTGGGGTGGATAAGCAATATGAAGGCGAAGCAAGGCCACAACCAGGTATTAAAGTGGGTTACTTAGAACAAGAACCCCAGCTTGATATGAATAAAACAGTGCGCGAAGTTGTTGAAGAAGGTGTGGCAGAAATAAAAGCTAAATTGGCAGAATTTGATGAAATCAGCATGCGGTTTGCTGAGCCAATGAGCGATGAGGAAATGAATGCATTATTGGAAAAACAAGGTGAATTACAAAATGACATTGAAACACACGGAGGTTGGGATCTCGATCGTCGCTTAGATATTGCTGCTGATGCTTTGCGCCTGCCTGATTGGGATACAAAAGTTGGCGTCTTATCTGGTGGGGAACGTCGTCGTGTAGCGCTTTGCCGCCTATTGTTATCAAGCCCAGACATGTTGTTGTTGGATGAGCCCACAAACCATTTAGATGCGGAAAGTGTGGCTTGGCTTGAGCGTTATTTAGAAGAATTTCCGGGTACTGTGGTTGCCATTACTCACGATCGCTACTTTTTGGATAATGCAGCAGAATGGATATTAGAGCTTGATCGAGGTGAGGGAATCCCCTACAAAGGCAATTACACCGCTTGGCTTGAGCAGAAAGAGGCCCGTTTGGCACTAGAAGAAAAGCAGCAAGCAGCACATCAACGAGCCATTAAAGCCGAATTGGAGTGGGTTCGCACTTCACCAAAAGGTCGTCATGCTAAGAATAAGGCAAGATTGGCGCGTTTTGAAGAGCTGAATTCTAAGGAATTCCAAAAACGTAATGAAACGAATGAACTCTATATCCCTCCGGGTGAGCGTTTGGGCGATTTAGTCATCGAAGGGAAACACATCCGTAAATCCTTTGGCGATCGATTGCTCATTGATGACTTAAGTTTCCAATTACCCAAAGGAGGCATACTTGGCATAATTGGTCCAAACGGTGCAGGTAAATCCACTTTCTTGAAGATGATTACTGGCCGCGAATCACCAGATAGCGGTGAAATCCGCGTTGGAGAGACTGTTCATTTAGCGTATGTTAATCAAATGCGTGATCATTTGGATGATAGTAAAACAGTATGGCAGGAAATTTCTGATGGCCATGATATTATGCAAGTTGGTTCATTCCAAATGCCATCGCGTGCCTATGTAGGACGATTCAATTTTAAAGGGGCTGATCAACAAAAAAATGTTGCCCAGTTATCAGGTGGGGAGCGCAACCGCGTGCATTTAGCTAAATTGCTAAAGCGGGGTGGTAACGTGTTGTTACTTGACGAGCCGAGTAACGATCTCGATGTGGAAACACTTAGGGCGTTAGAAGAGGCATTATTAAATTTCCCCGGTTGTGCGATTGTCGTATCACATGATCGTTGGTTCCTCGATCGTATTTGTACTCATTTAATGGCTTTTGAAGGTGATTCCCAAGTTGTTTTTTTTGAGGGTAATTACAGTGACTATGAAGCCGATAGAAGAAAACGTTTAGGGGATGAGGCAGACAGGCCCTCACGTATTAAGTATCGCCGACTAAAGAATTGATTTAGTTTAATAATAATAAGAGAGAGAAAGTTCTACCATGAAAAAGTTGTTGTGGGCTAGTGTGCTGTGCCTTGGGCTAGCTGGATGTATGGAATATTATGATGAATCAACCCTCATTACTGACGATGCAGGCTATGTGCATCGCACGACTCACTATCTTCGTGATAAACGCGGACGGGAACACTTTCCCATGAAAGCTCCTGCAACGGGGAAAAAACAATTTATTTTTGATCCTAGAGCATATGCTTGGGCTGCCTATGACGAAGAAGGCAATCGTGTAATGACAGGCAGCGCTTCGGGAGGAAAAGATGTTTGCGATGAAAATCCCAACGAGTCATGCCGTACAGTCACAGGAACATTCCATGTTTACAATAAACGTGGAATTGATTGCCGCTCCGGTGAATATCCAGTAGAAACGACGGGCGGGGCTAAGATGCCTTATTGCATGTATTTCTTTAGAGGATTTACTATTCATGCTGCCTATGAAGTGCCTTACGCCAATACAAGCCATGGTTGTGTTCGCGTACTTCCTAGTGCTGCTAAGTGGCTGAATGAGCAGTTTATTACAGTAGGAACGCAGGTGACCATTTTACCTTATCCTGATGAGACTACTGCGGGGTAACAAGATTTTGGTTTTCGTATTCCCAGGCAATGCAAAACTCGTTATTCTACAGTGGGCTGGTATTAAATTTAACTATGTAGGAGTGCCGTTAAGTTAAGCTCCTCTGCTCAGAAGGTTGTCATCCCCCGCAAAAGCGGGGACTATATAGCCGTGAGCTTTACCTATTATTGAAAGTCGACGGACTGCGGTTTGCCCGCAATATCCAACCGTTCACTGTCAAGAGTGACGTACCTCTGGATGTCGCGAAAAAGTCGCGACCGTTAACATTGGTAGAGATCTAAGCTTTAGGCAATTAGTCTCTTTTTTGCTGCAAATGACCAACCTGTTGACTTGGCGGTAGTATGGCACCAGATTATCTGAAGGATAGATTTTATGAAATGGACCAGGACATTGTTTGGCTTTTGGGGATTGGCCTGCATTGTTTTTGCATCAACCAGTTTCGCTTACGATGAACCCGTCGTCAATTTAGGCTACACCAGCTTTTTGGATGGCGGCCCGCCTTCAGGACCAGGGCTTTATCTGCAAAATTATGCGCAATACTATACCGTTGATAAATTGACAGATAAGAATGGTCGGAAATTACCTTTTCCCCGCACTGACTTAAATGCAACGGCTGATATAGTGCAACTGATCTATGTTTCCACAAAAAAAGTACTCGGAGCTAACTTAGGTCTCTCAGCCCTTTTACCTTGGTTGATTCATGCGAGCGTTCATGATGGTTTGCCAAAGCCAGTGTTGAAAGCGTCTGATGGGGCAGGGGATCTTTTTATTGGCCCTGCCTTGCAGTTTGATCCAATCATGCGTAAGGATGGAAAGGGGCCTCGTTTTGTACAGCGATTTGATTTAGATATTGTATTTCCTATCGGACACTATGATGAAGCATTTGCTGTAAATGCGAGTTCTAATTTTTGGTCATTGAACCCTTATTGGGCTGTTACCTACTGGTTTACACCAAAATGGGATATTTCATACCGCCTTCATTATTTGTGGAACGCAAAAAATCATGATCCCAATGCTTCTTTTGGAGCTTCAACCTATTCAACGCAAGCAGGCCAAGCGATATTCGCAGACGTTGCGACAGATTATGCAATCACTGAAAAGTTTCACCTAGGTATAAACGGCTATTTCTTTTCCCAAATTACCGATACCCGCGTTAACGATGTGAACGTGCCTGGCCGACGTGAGAGCGTTTGGGCGCTTGGGCCTGGAATGCTTTATGGTTTCACTAAGGATCAATTTTTATTCTTTAATCTGTATTTCGAGGCTGATGCAAGAAATCGTCCTCAAGGTACGAATTTTATACTTCGTTACGTAATTCATTTTAAATAAATTAGCCTAAGTTGGGCGTTTTGTGAGAATGCTAGCCGTTGATCTACTACACTTGACGTAGCAGGTAGGTTGAGTCGTTTGACCCAACCTACGACTGGTATTTAAGGCTGAATAGGTTGCTGCGTTGTTGGGGTAGCAGTTGATCCGGTGGTTGGCGCTTCGTTACCTGTGCTTGTTGTCTGACTTGGTATAGCAATCATTTGCATAATGCCTAAATCACCTGAAATTTTTCGACCAACAACTAAATTAACGGTAAGTGGTTGCGTCAATTTTTCTTTGTCATTTTGATAAACCACCTGCATAGGGATGATGACCTTCCATTGATTATCCTTAAGCTCTGTGATTTTGCTCTCGCCGTTAACCATGGAGCTGACCGTAAGTTGCTGGGATTTAATTGCATTAAGGTTCCCGGATTTTTGTAAAGCATCATTGAACCCTTGCCAGCCTTGTTCGGTGTAGCATGATTTTAGGGCCGCTAATTGGCTATCCATAGTATTGTAATCAAAATCGAACGATTGCTCTGCTGCTTTTTCGGCCCATTTCATCACAATAGTTTGCTCAATATGCGTTGTTTCTGCAGGTATACGGTAGTTGCAGTTAAGTGGCTGAGGGGGCGCGGCAGTTGGAGCAGCGGTGTTTGAAGTTCCTGTTGTAGCTGGTGTTGTATTTGTTGTTGCTCCTGGAGCAGGTGGTGTTGCGCTTGGAGTAGAAGACGTAGTATTTGAGGTTGGTGCTGTAGTGGAAGTGGATGTGCTGTTAGGTGTTGTCACCCCTCCGGTAGCTTTGTTGTTAGACGTAGCAGTGGAACTTACAGTGGTTGCTTTATTTGTGCCTGTAGATACAGCAGAAGATTGGGAGCTTCCTGTATTAAGGCTGGATGTTGGTGTTCCAGAGGATGGGGTGCCTGAATTATTCGGAGTCTCTGTAGCTGGGGTCGGCTTGCCTGTTGGAAGTTGATCAGTAGTTGACGGGGTTTGAGTCCCTTTATCAGTAGGTAATTGCAGTCCTTGTGTTGGAGGTGTTTTTACTTCATCTGAGGCAATGATTTGCTCTCTTGCTTGTGCTGTAGCGGGTGATCCAGTCGAGGCTGAATTCTGCGCTAATTGCACGTTCGCAGCCATAGGTGCCACTTGCTCTGCATGTATACTCACTGTACCGTCATTGCTTTCAGCATACACCGTTGTAGTCAAAACAGTCATTAATCCTGCACACAGCATGGATTTCTTCATTGATAACACTCCTTGCATTAAATGTAATCTAATTCCGCCACAAGACATACCACTTTGCCAGGTTGTGGTGTTTATTTCAACAGGGTTTCCTCCTCAAAATTTAGGCTGTTTAGTTTTGCAACGGGAGTTTCTGCTAAAATCGTGCGAATTAGGCTCATGTCTGATATTATCGCCACAATTTTAATTAGGTCAATCAGCAATTTAAACTGGAATACATTCAGCGTAAACAACCAGTTACAGGGGGGAACATGTTTCTAATCACTGGGGGAGGATCAGGGATAGGGCGTGCTTTAGCACATGCATTAGCTTCTCGTGATAAAGAAGTGATGATTATAGGGCGGCGTGAGCACGCACTTGTCGAGACTGCAGCGTTCTCTCCGTTAATCCGTTACATTTGTGCTGATGTGTCAACCGCCGAGGGACGCAAGGAGATTACATCCCATGTGCAAAAATTTTCTTCCCTTGCGGGATTAATTCATAATGCTGGCATTATTGAGCCAATTGTGCCACTTGCTTCGATTGATGAACCTTCTTGGCAGAAAATAATGGCCACTAACCTCTCTGCGCCTTTATTTTTAACCCAATCCCTACTGGATAAATTGCAGGAAGGCCGTATTTTGCATATCGGTTCAGGAGTGGCTTATTTCCCTGTGACCGGTTGGTCTGGTTACTGTGTTTCAAAGGCAGGTCTATCTATGCTGACGCGATGTTGGCAATTGGAAAACCCACATCTGGCGTTAGCGAGTGTTATGCCCGGTATCATCGATACCGACATGCAAGGTACTATTCGTCATGCAGAATTCATGGAGGCTGAAAAACGCAATTTCTTTCAGACTCTGAAAAAAGAAAATAGACTCGTTTCAGCAGAAACCGTAGCTCTTTTCTTAAGTTGGTTGTTATTAGACTTAGATAAAACAACATATACGTCTAAAGAATGGGATATTTATGATAAAAGTCACCATCAGTTTTGGCTTGCTGCACCACATCAAGTCCCTGATTGGGAGTGAACCATGCACGCCTGCGAACGATTGCTGTTGAATGCGGCGATAATCGATGCCAAAGGAGTGCAGTTAGAAAAGCAGGCTATAGCTATTGCAAATGGCTGTATTCTTTGGTGCGGTAATCAGGCTGATTTGCCCTCTGAATATCTGCAGCAAGCGGGTGAGGTTAACGATTGCAATGGTAATTTAATTACTCCAGGATTAATCGATTGCCACACTCATCTTGTCTATGCAGGCAATCGCGCTAATGAATTTAAACAGCGTCTTGAAGGCAAAAGTTACACTGAGATTGCCAAAGCTGGGGGAGGCATTCTATCGACAGTAAGGCTGACACGGGCAATTTCAGAAGAGGAATTAATTGAACAATCCTTACCCAGGATTTTAGCTTTGCGGGCAGAAGGGGTTACTACTGTCGAAATTAAATCGGGTTATGGTCTTGATTTAGAAACAGAGCTTAAAATGCTTCGTGCGGCGAGACGTTTAGGGGAATTAAGCGGCTTAAGGGTTAAAACAACTTTTCTTGGTGCGCATGCAGTACCTCCTGAATATCAAAGCAATAAGCAAGGCTATGTGGATTTTCTCTGTTCAGATATGCTCCCTGCAGTAGCACAGACAGGTTTGGCTGATGCAGTGGATGTATTCTGTGAATCGATAGGTTTTACACTTGATCAAACTGAGCAATTGTTTGTTAGATCAAAGGAGCTTTCTTTACCCATTAAATGCCATGCAGAGCAATTGTCTAATCTAGGCGCAAGTGAATTAGCTGCAAACTTTGGGGCTTTATCTTGTGATCATTTAGAGTATTTAAATGAACAAGGTGCTGCTGCTATGGCACGCAGCGGAACTGTTGCAGTACTTTTACCTGGAGCTTATTATTTTTTACGTGAAACCATTAAGCCTCCTATATCACTTCTCCGTGAGATGGGCATAGGAATAGCAGTGGCTACTGATGCGAACCCGGGCACATCTCCCACAGCCTCCTTACTGCTCATGTTAAACATGGCTTGCCAATTCTTTTCGCTCACAGTAGCAGAAGTTTTATCAGGAGTAACTTATCAAGCAGCAAGAGCATTGGGTATGGAAACACAAATCGGCACTATCGCTATGGGGATGGTTGCTGACTTGGTACGCTGGTCGGTGAATGACAGTGCATCACTTTGTTATCATTTTGGTTATCCTCTGCCTCATAATACAATGGTGGCGGGTGAGTGGATAGAGAATTAAGTAATTTAAAGGAGTTGTTGATGAGAAGGTCAATTTGTGTGACCGCCCTAATATTTTTTTCGATATGCACTTGGGCTTCGAACTTACAGACTGTCACGATTAAAAAAGAGACACCTGAAATGGATCTGCAAATTAAATACCCTCAAGGTTTTGCAGAAAAAAGCATTGACGCTGCAGTTTTAAACCTAGTTACTGTTTTGCAGAAGGGAGATACCCCAAGCAGTGATGCAAAGTTACCAGACGACACTCCGGGAAAAAGCAGTTTATACATCGACTATAAAACGGTATTTCACCATGCACATGCGGTAAGCCTCCTGTTCTCGATTTCTGCTTACAGCCGCGGTGCTGCCCATCCTGCGAACAGTGTACGCACGTTAAATTTTTTAAATGGACAAGAAATAGCAATGGAGCAATTATTTAAGCCAAAGAGTAATTTCTTATCCAAAATTGCTGAGATAAGTCGCGCAACACTTACAAAGAAAAAAATTTCGGATAACGATTGGATCAAAAAAGGTACCGAGCCAACGTCAGAAAATTATAGGAACTGGTTATTCAATCAACAAGGTATAACCATCGTTTTTGATACCTATCAGGTAGCTGCTTATGTTTACGGTCCACAAAAAGTTGAGATTTCGAAGGCAGAACTTAACGGTCTTTTGCGCCCCGAAATAGTTAACTCTGTTTGGGGTAACCGATGAATACACCAAGTCCGTTTATTGCCGCGGATCAAAAAATTGCTGAATTAACAGTACGCAGTGTCGTTTTAGCGATTGCGCTTACTGTGTTGTTGGCGTTATCAAATGCCTACTTAGCACTTAAATTAGGTATTTTGACCTCAGCTTCAATACCTGCAGCGATTATCTCAATGGGGATTTTACGTTTATTTAAGAATGCAACAATTCTTGAAAATAATGCTGTACAAACAGCCGCTTCCGCCGGGGAAGCTGTTGCTGGGGGAATTGTTTACACGATACCCGCATTAATTATTATTCAGTATTGGCACAGTTTTGACTACTTAACCAATTTTTTCATCGCAGTATGCGGTGGTGTTCTAGGTGTTTTATTTTCTATACCCTTACGGCGTGTTTTAGTTAACGAGCCTATACTCAAATTTCCTGAAGGGCGAGCTATAGCAGAAGTCTTAAAATCCTCAGCCGAGAAAGTGGGTATTCGTGATATTTTCCTGGGTGGGGTTGTTGGTGGATTAATCGAATTATTTCAAGCGGGCTTTAAGATTATTGCCAGCAGTTGGTCTTTTTGGTTTGTCGCAAAGCGCTCTTTGTTTGGTTTTGGGATTGGTTTTTCAGCCACGATGATTGGGGCAGGTTATTTAGTTGGCCATGAAATGGCTATAAGTATTTTCTTAGGCGCTATTATTTCTTGGCTCATTGCAATGCCGATTGTCAGTCAATTTTATCCCCACTTCGTCTTACACTATCCCGCTGATAAAGCTGCAACATTTTTGTGGAATAGCGAAATGCGCTATTTAGGTATCGGAGCAATGCTCTTTGCTGGCATTTGGACTTTTTTTAGATTAATTAAGCCATTAGCGAAGAGTATGAGTGTCTCCTTTAGTGCCTTTATTGCAAAAAGCCGTACTGACAAACAGTTGCCACGAACAGATAGAGACATCCCCCTGCCTTTTATTTTCATAGGGGTGGCTATTATGGCCGCTATATTATTTTTGTTCTTCCAATTCATTTTCCCTTTGGCAGAAGTTGGGTTAGATGAACTGTTTCAACCGACTATTGTCTTCGGGGCAGTGCTTTATGTGTTGGTCATCGGTTTCTTATTTTCAGTGATCACCGGCTATTTTTCCGGCATGGTTGGGGTGACAGCAAGTCCTGGCAGTTCAGTCGTGATTGCCGGAATGCTTTTCGCTGCGTGGATGCTCCTGACTGCGATTAACCATGCGTTACCTTTGCCGCTTACTGACAGTCAAATTAAAGCAGCTGAGGCAATTACTATCATTATTGGTTCTGTTGTTACCGGAATTGCTGCTATTGCCAACGATAACACGCAAGATTTAAAAGTTGGGCAATTAGTAGGAGCAACCCCATGGCGGCAGCAAGTTATGCTTTTACTTGGGGTGGTGGTTTCTTCTTTAGTTATCCCTCCAGTCATGCAGTTGTTGTTCGAAGTCTATGGGATAGCAGGGGTAATGCCCCACGAAGGAATGGATGTCAGTCAATCATTGCCTGCTCCTACCGCCGCTTTAATGGCGGCTATTACTGAAGCCGTTTTTCGCAATACCTTGCCTTGGACAATGATGTTCATTGGTGCGTCAGTTATTTTGTTACTCTTAATCATTAATTATTTGTTTAAAATAGGACGCTATTTTAGATTGTCAATCTTGGGTGTTGCTATTGGTATGTATTTGCCTATTGCGTCATCTGTGCCTTTGTTTTTGGGGGGTATGATTGCTTTAGTCGTCCATCGGCGCATCAATAAGCGTCGCATTTCGAATGGGGAAAAGCATACTAGTAAGCAAAAAGGCGTCTTAGTTGCATGCGGACTCGTCGCTGGTTCTGCATTAATTGATGTGTTGCTCGCTATTCCTTTTTCTATTTTGCACTCACCAGATGCGTTAACGTTGGTGGGCCCGGGCTGGTATGGCTACAGCGTTATTCTTTCTGTATTATCCACTTTGGCTTTGGCAGTTTGGATAGGGCACCGTGTTTGTAGGACAGAATAATCAGGGTTGAGTAGATAGGTTGGGACACCCCCCAGATCTACTCCACCCTTTCGTCAGCGAATACTCTCATACCCTCCTTTAAGACCTGATTTAGACAGGACAATTTGCCAGAGTTGTGCTGCCCGCGCTCTAAACATACCGGCGCACATTAATAGATAATATTGCCACATGCGGTAAAAACGGGTATCGAAACGTGATTTCAGGGAATCCCAGTTGTTTTCAAAATTTTGATTCCAGGCTAATAGAGTATTGTCGTAATAAGCGCCAAAATTATGCCAATCTTCAACCAAAAAAATAGACTCCAAAGCATGTGAAATTTGTACCATTGAAGGTAAATATCCGTTAGGAAAAATGTATTTGTTAATCCAGCGATCGGTGGCAATTGTTGTTTCATTATTGCCGATGGTGTGAAGTAGAAATAATCCGTCATCGCTTAGCTGTTCCCTCATTAACTCAAAGAAATCAGCATAATTTTTATAGCCAAAGTGTTCAAAAGCACCAATGCTTACGATCTTAGAAAATTGCTTTTTTTTGGGATTATAGACAGAAGGATTTCGATAATCTGCAATATAAAATTCGATTGGTAAATGCCCGTAATGTGTTTTAGCATAAGAAATTTGATTAGATGAAATACTAATGCCCACTACTTTGCAACCATAGTGTTCGGCAGCATACCCAGCGAAGCCTCCCCAACCGCAACCGATATCTAAAAGAGTGTCTTCTGGAGTAAGGTACAGTTTTTTGCAGACTAGCTCGTATTTTGCCCTTTGAGCTGAGTCTAAATCAGTTGCGTTGCGCCAATAGCCGCAACTGTAGGCCATGCTTTTACCTAGCATGAGCTCGAATAAATTGTTGTCTAAATTATAATGCTGCTGCGCAACTTGCGTTGACCTTTTTGGGGTCTGATAATTAATGAATTTTGTTGAGAGTATATAGAGTAAATGAAAAAAGTTGGGCTTGACTGCTTTATAGACTTCGCCTTTACAAAGTTGATAAGAAAGGGCATCTAGACTATCGCATTCCCACCATCCCTCCATATACGTTTCTCCTAACCCTAAAGTACCGTCAGTAATAATGCGTTTCAAGGCCCTTTCGTCGAGCAGTCTAATGTCATAAGGCTTATCGCCATTGATGGTTACTTCCGCTTTCTCTAATGCTTTTTGAATATACTTTGACACGATCATATTATTCATTAATAACTCCTATAATCCATTATTTTGGGCCGGCGGCTAAATGATAACTCCGTACCCAGAAATGAGTGTATCCTGCTTGGTGCAAGGGAACAATGGGAGGGTTTCTTGGAACCATTACTGCTGTAGTTGTATTTGTGTTTATACTTCGTTAAAAGTGATTCTCCGCTACTCATTTATTAGCGTATAAACTGCGTTGCTCGAATGACTTTTGCCTCGTCTAGATAAAAAATAAACTCTACTGCGGAATATGGGTTGGAAAATCATGACCGTTATTTGAATCAGAAAACCTGGGCTGTCGCTTTGCACATCACCCAGGTTTTACTTTCTAAAGCGTTTCAATCGTCTGCTTATGCTGTAATAATTTATCTTTAGTGAGCTTTGCTTGCATTAGCTTTTCCTGTTCTTTTGCAATGATTTCTGCTGGGGCTTTATCAGTGAACTTAGGATTATTAAGTTTACCCTCAGCAAGGGCGATGTCTTTATCCAATTTTGCTATTTCCTTACTAAGCCGAGACAATTCAGCTTCTTTATCAATCAGACCAGCCATGGGGATTAGCAGCTCTAATTCGCCGACAACAGCTGTGGCCGAGACTGGGATTGGCTCGTCTTCTTGCATGAAATGGATGTGAGTAAGTTTGCTTAAGGCGATCAACGTTGAGTGATATTTTTCAATTCGCTCTTTTATTAGGGGCGTAACATGGCGCAAGGACAAAGGAATTAATTTCGCTGGAGAAATAGTCATCTCGCTGCGGATGGTACGAATCGATTGAATGACTGTTTTTAACCAAGTTAGCTCGTCTTCAATTTCAGGATTGATGAATTCTTGATTGACTTGGGGATAGGGGCTTAGCATGATACTTTCCCCGTTTTGGCTAGTGAACTTGCTCGTGCGTTGCCAGATTTCCTCCGTAATAAAAGGCATGATTGGATGCAGTAACTTGAGGATTTGATCAAGCACATGAATTAAAGTCCGGCGCGTCCCCCGCTTCATCGCCCCTAAGGCTTGGGGGTCATAAAGCACAGGCTTAGACAATTCAAGATACCAGTCACAATACTCATGCCAGACAAACTCATAAAGTGTGTTGGCTAGCAAATCAAACCGATAAGTCTCAAAATAATGATGGCATTGAGCAATGGTATGCTGTAAGCGCGAAAGAATCCATTGATCGGCAGGGCTGTACTGGAAAGCACCATCTCCAAAATCAACTTGTTCTTCATCGGTATTAAGGAGAACATAACGGGATGCATTCCATAATTTGTTACAAAAATTCCTATACCCTTCTACACGCCCTATGTCAAAACGCACATTACGCCCTGTGGAAGCGAGCGAGCAAAAAGTAAAACGAAGCGCATCAGTACCAAAAGCAGGGATTCCTTCAGGAAATTCTTTACGGGTAGCCTTGGCAATTCGATCACGTACAGAAGGAAGCATTAGGTTAGAAGTGCGTTTTTCAACAAGGCTTTCAAGGTCGATACCATCGATGATGTCAATTGGATCGAGGACATTTCCTTTTGATTTAGACATTTTTTGGCCTTCGCTATCCCGGATGAGACCAGTGATTACCACATCCCTAAACGGGATTTTTCCAGTAAATTTCAAGCCCATCATGATCATGCGTGCAACCCAGAAGAAAATAATATCGAACCCGGTGATTAATGCCGAAGTAGGGTAAAAATCTTCTAGTTCTTTTGTCCGTTCTGGCCAGCCTAAGGTCGAAAAAGGCCAAAGAGCGGAGGAAAACCAAGTATCAAGAACATCTTCATCTTGTTTCAGGGAAATGGAATCATCCAGTTTATATTTAAAGCGGATATCATTTTCACTGTAGCCTACATAGACATGGCCTTGGTTATCATACCAAGCAGGGATACGATGCCCCCACCATAGTTGTCGACTAATACACCAATCTTCGATGTTCTCCATCCATTGAAAATAAGTTTTTGTCCAATTTTCCGGGATGAACCGTATTTCCCCTTTTTTTACTGCTTCAATAGCAGGTTCGGCCAGAGGCTTTGTTTTGACGTACCATTGATCAGTGAGCAGCGGTTCGATGACCACATTCGATTTTTCGCCACGAGGAACTTTTAATTTGTGGGGTTCTATTTTGACGAGTAAGCCGGCTTTTTCCAAATCCTGGACAATTTGATCACGCGCAATAAAACGATCCATGCCTTGGTATACAACGGGCGCGTTTTTATTGATGGTGGCTTTCTTAGTTAAAATGTTGATTACGGGCAAGTTATGCCGCTTGCCGATTTCATGGTCATTAAAATCATGTGCAGGTGTTATTTTTACGCATCCACTGCCAAAATCCTTATCAACATAGTCATCAGCAATAATAGGGATAATTCGGTTACATAAAGGAAGTTGTAGATGTTTACCAATTAAATGCTGATAGCGGGGATCGTCAGGGTGGACTGCGACGGCAGTATCCCCTAAAAGGGTTTCAGGACGGGTTGTTGCGATGATAACCGATTCCTTAGAGTCAACCAACGGATAGCGTATATGCCAAAGAAAACCTTCTTCCTCTTCAGAAATGACTTCAAGATCAGAAACCGCTGTACCTAGTTTAGGATCCCAATTAACCAAACGAGTACCACGATAAATTAGTCCTTCATCATAAAGTTGCACAAAAACCCTTTGCACAGCCGCGGATAAACCTTCATCCATGGTAAACCGTTCCCTTGACCAGTCCACAGAGGAACCGATACGGCGCATTTGGCTAGTAATTGTGTTCCCTGATTCTTCTTTCCATTGCCAGACCCGCTCTAAAAATTCTTCCCGAGTCATGTTCTTACGGGTGAGTCCTTCGCCCTCTAATTTTCGCTCTACCACGAGTTGGGTGGATATCCCTGCGTGATCTGTTCCAGGCTGCCAGAGTGTTTTTAATCCTTGCATGCGTTGATAACGAATGAGTGCATCCATTAACGTATGTTGGAATCCGTGGCCCATGTGTAAACTGCCAGTAACATTCGGCGGGGGCAGCATAATGCAATAGCTGTTGCCTTCACCGCGGGGAGCAAAATAGTGATGACTTTCCCATTTATTATACCATGCTTGCTCGATGTCGTGCGGAGAATAAGTTTTATCCATGGGGGCTTAACCTGTACTGATGAAAGTCGCGAATTTTAGCATAACCTGATTGCTGGATAAAACAGCCTTTGTATCTACCCTTGCCCGATAATCCGAGTCCGCGTGGGCAAGCAAATACAAGGAAGCTTTTCATCTGCTCCCTTACGGTTTCGGATTTCTTTAAGTTAAAGGTAGCTGGGTAGCACTGGCTTGAGCAGAATGCCCAAACCAGTGCGACAGGCGGGACGATGCTAAGCTTCTAAGCTGCGTTCTGATTTAAGCTTTTTCATAAAAGAGGCGAATTTATTTTTTTTGCCTTTATTTTTCTCGGTTGTATCCTCATCGTCATCATGACGGTGATCCGCTGCTAGATAAGTGTACATTGTGGGAACCACGAAGAGGGTAAAACCAGTACCCACTAATAGACCGGAAGAAATAACCAAACCAATATCGAAACGGCTCACTGCCCCTGCGCCGTTGGCAATCAATAAGGGCAGTACGCCGAAAACCATAGCGGCTGTCGTCATTAAAATGGGCCGTAAGCGGATAGCGGCTGCTTCTTCGACAGCAGCTCTTCGGTCAAGTTTTTTCTCCCGTTGCAATTGATTCGCAAAATCAACAATAAGAATACCGTGTTTACTAATCAAGCCAATCAGGGTAATTAAACCCACTTGGGTGTAAATATTGATTGAAGCTGCGCCTAAATTCAGTGGGATAAGTGCGCCACATATCGACATGGGGACACTAATAAGCACAATTAACGGATCCCTAAAGCTCTCATATTGCGCTGATAAGACAAGAAAAATAACAATGATAGCTAAGAAAAATGCAAAAATGAGCGCATTGCCTTCCTGGATAAATTGCCTCGATTGGCCACCGTAATCATAAGTAAATCCTTTAGGCAGTAGCATATCGGCTTGTTCTTTCAAATAAGCTAATCCTTGTCCTAAAGTTGTACCCGGCATCATAACACCCTGGATGGTGGCAGAATTAAGTTGTTGGAAATGGGATACCGCATTGGGTTGAATTTTTTCTTTTGCGGTTACCACGGTGGAAATAGGTACCATCGTTCCGGTAGCGGTGTGGACGAAGATCTGTCCTAATTGTTCGGGAGTTAAGCGGTATTTTCTCTCCAATTGCGGAATAACCTGATAGCTTCGACCCTGAAGATTGAAGTAATTAATGTAATTCCCGGATAAGGCACTGGTTAAACTGCTGCCTAATGTTTGCATGTCGACGCCCAAATCTGCCGCTTTGGAACGATTGATTTGGAACTCAATTTCAGGCTGGTTGAATTTAAGGCTATTATCCATGTAAATAAAAAGACCGCTTTTTTGGGCTTTTTCAATCAGCTGGTTAGAAAGATCAAACAAGGTTTGGAAATCATTAGTCGTTTTAATCACAAATTGGATAGGTGTGCCACTGCCGCCTCCTGGAAGGGGAGGCGGTATCACTGCGAACGATTTAAGCCCAGTCACTTGATCCAATTTTTGTTGCAATGGTTCTTTTAATTCAAATTGACTGCGTTCACGTTTATTCCAAGGTTTTAATACCATACCTGAAATAGGGGAGCCCAAGTTGACGGTAAAATAGTGTTCGGTTTCTGGGAAGCTTTTATAAATTTCATCAAACGGTTTAGTGAAGGTTTCTAAGTAATTAATCGTGGCATATTGAGGTGCTTGGCTTGCTACAAAGAAAAATCCCTGATCTTCTTCTGGGGCAGTTTCTTGTGGGGTATGCGTGTATAAATAGGGCAGCATCAACAAGACCACAGCAGCAAAGACCAGCATAATAGCGCGTGTATCCAATAGGCTGTGCAAAGCGCGCTGATATCGTTCCTTCAATTTATTGAATTTTTGATCAAGAAAATGAACCAGGCGGCCATTGGAAATATCGGCTGACAGAACCTTAGAGCACATCATCGGGGTAAGCGTCAAGGCAATAATACCGGAAATAATGACCGCACAAGCAAGGGTAAAAGCAAATTCTTTGAATAGAGCACCAGTCAATCCGCCCATGAATCCGATTGGTGCATAAACGGCTGCCAGAGTGATTGTCATGGCGATGACTGGAATGGCTATTTCTCGCGCGCCCATGAGGGCTGCTTGAAAAGGGGTACGGCCTTCTTCAATATGCCGGTGCACATTTTCAACTACAACAATGGCATCATCCACCACCAAACCAATTGC
This sequence comes from Legionella micdadei, assembly GCF_000953635.1. NCBI lineage: Bacteria > Pseudomonadati > Pseudomonadota > Gammaproteobacteria > Legionellales > Legionellaceae > Legionella > Legionella micdadei. Next base: position 2,552,372 of record NZ_LN614830.1, on the reverse strand, counting down.
CAAAACAAAAGCAAGTAGTGTCAGCAGGTTGATGGAGTACCCTAGAAAGAGCATTAACGTACAGACCCCAATAAGTGATAAAGGAATGGTCACAACAGGAATAATGACCGAACGCAGGGAGCCCAGGAATAAAAAGATAACTAAAATGACAATAGCCGCTGATTCCACAATAGTGTGAATCACTTCATCGATAGATGCGCGAATAAAATCAGTAGCATCATAAACGATTGTGCCAGTTAATGAAGGCGGAAATTCGTGTTGAATTGTTGGCATCATTTTGCGCACATTGGTAATGACTGTCAGCGGGTTAGCGGTTGGGGTTGGGGTAATGGCAATGAAAACGGCCTTTTTACCATTGAAACGCACCGTGGTATTGTAGTCCTGCGAACCAAGTTCTACCCTGCCGATGTCCCGTAATCGAATAATGGAATTATGATTGGCGCGAACGATGAGTTGGCTAAATTCTTCTGCACTGTTTAAATCTGTTTTGGCTGTCATATTAAGTGCCACGTATTCGCCCTTAGTGCTTCCCGCCGCAGTCAGGAAATTATTCCGTGCTAGTACGTTTGAGACATCTGAAGGAGCAACGTTAAGGGCAGCCATCTTCACAGGATCAAGAAAAATGCGCATCGAATAGGTAGCGCCGCCTAAAATTTCTGCTTTTGCTACCCCGTCAACTGTCTCGATTTGCGGCTGGACTACTCGTGTTGCATAGTCTGTGATTTGTTGCGGTGTCATATCTTGGCTATCAAGACTGATGTACATAAGGGGGGTAGAGGTATCTGAGCTTTTGATAATGACAGGCTGTTGGGATTCATGAGGTAACTTATTGAGGGTTTGTTGAACCTTGGACATGACATCGGTAAAAGCAACTTGTGGGTCAAAATTTAATTTAATAGTAAGGGTAATAGTACTTAAGCCCTGCACACTTGAGGACGTCATATAATCCACCCCTTCTGCACTGGCAACAGCAGCTTCTAAAGGGGTAGTAATAAATCCTGCAATTAATTTAGCGTCGGCGCCAGGATAACTTGTTGTTACTGTAATGACCGTGTTATCCATGCGTGGGTATTGACGTATTTGCATGGATAAAATTGAATTTAGACCGAATAAAAAAATCAACAAACTGACCACTGTTGCGAGGACCGGTCGTTTGATAAACAAATCTGTAAATTTCATGAATTATCCTGGTAATACGTCTCAACTAGCAACAGACAAGATCCCCACGTGGGCTCTGGCACAAGCGGTAAAATGGGCCAAATGTGCCCGTTTCCCGGTAAGGGCTAATCTATTACCTCAACTACTGACCCAAAGCATTCAGTTTACTCACCTCATTAAGCTTCACGCTATTATTAATGACGACGCGAGTACCATTTTGCAATTTTAGCTCACCTGAACTGACAACCTGTTGACCATCTTCTACCCCTTTTCTGATAATGGTGTAGTTACCTTCTTGCTCTCCGGTACTTACAAAAACACGCTTCACGCGCAGTATGTCTTTTCCATCCTTATCTTTGTTTTTATCCTTCTCAATGACAAAAACGGAATTGCCATAGAGGCTGTAAGATACCGCTGTGGAAGGCAGAACCACCACATCAGGAATAGGAGGTTGCTCGATTTCAATTGATGCAAACATTCCGGGGATAAAGGTAAATTGGGTTACATGATTGGCAGCATTTAACTGGCTATTGCAGTTAACAATCGTTTTTTCTCCGTCCGGTTGTTTTTTTGCGGTGATTAGATTAGACCTATCTAATGAAGCCATTGCCTCTACAGGGCAATTAGGCAGAGTGGCTTGGACAAGGATATTGTGTGTATTGGTATCTACCTTGGCATTAATTGCAGTAATTTTTCCTTTAAATAATAAGTTTGGAAATCCCTCCACGCTAAATTGGGTACCTTGATTGATATGCAAATGTTTAAGTAAATGTTCTGGCAAATAGAATTCCAGGTAAAGGGGATCTAGGGATTGCAGGGTGACAATGGTCGTTTGTCCAGGGGTGATGTATTGTCCAAGATTAACTTGGCGAATGCCTAATTGCCCAGAAAAGGGAGCAACAATGTGTTTTTTCCGAATTTCTGCTTCGGTCCGCTCCACATTGGCTTGTGCTTGTTGCAGACTGGCGGTTGCTTCATCGACAACGGAACTCGAAGTAGCACCTCGTTTGAATAAATCGGTTTGACGTCTAAAATTGAGTTGCCTTAACGCCAATTCGGCTTGGTTAGATTTCAGGGTAGCCTGGTCAACTTGATCGTCAATGTCAATGAGAGGATTGCCTTTCTCGAGGTATTGCCCTGATTCAAAGTGAATCTTAACCACTTTACCCGAGGTTTCGGCGTTAATATCCACACCATTCATTGCTACGAAATTTCCCACAGCAGCAAGATGCGGTTGCCAATTTTTCCGCACAGCAGTGACAGAAGAGACGCTGACAGGTGGTGGCTCATAACTTGCAAAAAAGCGTTTTATCATAAAACTCTTAAATAGATTAAAGCCAATAATTCCCCCGAAGACTACACCCAAGGCGCTTATCATGATAATCATGCGTTTTTTCATTTGTTTCCTCAGAAAGGGGTATGTACCTAAGATTTGAGCATAAATGAGGCGTAAATATAGCATAAGTTATGGCTAGAAGAACCAATTGTCTTCAATCTATTACCGCCACCCTGTGTTTTTGTTTAAAAAAAACACAAAAATGGGATGGTTGGCTGATTTTTCTCAAGCTACCTGCTTCTTAATTAAAACAAGAATTTGTTCACTCTCAAAAGGTTAACTATTCCTATAATATGCTTACAAAAAAAACCTGTTGACTAAATTAAGGTCTTTGATAACATCAGGTCTCCACTACTCATAGGGGAATAATAATAATGAAGTTTAAGACGTTGCTTTTAGCGGGTTGCTTAAGTGTATTTTCCTCAGCTTATGCTGATCACAGCCATACTTATCCTCAGACTAGTAAAGAAGCGGCAGCAAAATCAGCTGCAAAAAAGGGCGCAGCCTATCCTGAAGATTACTGTACAATTGAAATCTATAATAATAGTTATGATGGCGTATGGGTTTACGGCACATTTGATGATGGCACCCGTATGGAGTCATTCTATATTCCGCCCCGTGATATCCCACATTATATCCATTTAGATTACTATGATAGCCGCTATGGTTATGTCTTTTGCCATCCAGGCATGTACATTACCATTGAGGATTATAGGGGACGTACCCTGTATTCAAGATGGACGACTCCAGGTACTCCACTTGAAGTCCGACCTTATTTCAATAATCAACTCCAAGTTGAAACCAAAAAGAAGTAATCGGCAGAATCGGTTAAAAAGGGCACGTGTTTACGTGCCTTTCTTTTATGCTCTAAGCGAGGTATTTTATGAAACGCATAGTCCTATTATCAAGTTTGCTTTTCTCATTAGGTTCTTGGGCAGCACAGGCGGTAGTAAGTCCCTCTTCACCTTCCGTCCATCATCACAAGCGAAACGCTTCTTCCCACAACCACCACCATGAACACCAAGCAGTCACGGTACCAGTCACACCGCACCATCATGGCCATCAGTTTGCTGTGCCAAATACGACTCGTAAGCCTGCGTACGTCAAGAAAACGAAACCTTCTCACCAAAGTAATCGTGCAGATCTTCATGCTCATGGTCATGACTAGTTCGTGGCACTGTGGTAATCTTGTAAAACTTACACCGAAGGCTTAGGCCTGAATGGATCTCAGGTCAGCCAATTTCTGCTAATGCAGCTTATGCATTCTATAATTGTATCATTGTTTATAGGTGAGGACTGATTGCTATGTATAATCGAAATTACACGATTGCAGGTTTTGATGAGGAACTAGCGCGGGCAATCGAAGCCGAACGCGTGCGTCAAGAGGATCACATTGAGCTAATTGCCTCAGAAAACTATGCGAGCCCCCGGGTTTTAGAGGCGCAAGGCTCTGTCCTTACCAATAAATATGCTGAAGGCTATCCTGGCAAACGTTATTATGGCGGTTGTGAATACGTCGATATTGCCGAATCGCTCGCAGTTGAGCGTGCTAAAAAATTATTCGCAGCAGATTATGTCAACGTACAACCTCATTCAGGCTCACAAGCGAATGCCGCGGTGATGATGGCGCTCCTTTCTCCTGGCGATGTGGTTTTGGGTATGGCTTTACCTCACGGGGGGCATCTAACTCATGGCTCAAAGGTTAATTTTTCAGGAAAGTTATACCAATCTGTCGAGTACGGCTTGGACGTTCAAACGGGTCTGATTGATTACGATGAGCTAGAAAGGCTTGCTGTGGATCATAAGCCAAAAATGATCATTGCTGGATTTTCTGCCTATTCACAAGTGCTCGATTGGCCAAGATTTCGAGCTATTGCAGATAAAGTCGGTGCCTATTTAATGGCTGATATAGCGCATGTCGCTGGTCTGGTTGCGGTTGGCCTTTATCCCTCACCCTTACGTTATGCGGACGTTGTTACCACAACCACTCATAAAACCTTGCGTGGACCGCGTGGTGGGATGATTATGGCGCGCGCTAATGAAGAAATTGAGAAGAAACTCAATTCTGCTGTTTTTCCTGGGATGCAGGGTGGTCCTCTGATGCATGTGATTGCAGCCAAAGCTGTTGCTTTTGCTGAAGCACTACAGCCTGAATTTAAGCTTTATCAGCAGCAGGTTTTGTTAAATGCTAAAATTATGGCTGAGGTCTTAAAAAGCCGTGGCTATCCCATTGTATCAGGTGGTACAGAAAACCATCTTCTTTTGGTTAACTTAATTGAGAAAAATATTACTGGTAAAGATGCTGATGCCGCTTTAGGACGGGCTAACATTACCGTGAATAAGAATTCAGTACCTAATGATCCGCGCTCTCCTTTTGTCACTAGTGGATTGCGCTTAGGGACACCCGCAATTACGACTCGCGGATTTAAGGAAAAAGAAGTCAGTCAGTTGACTGGATGGATAGCGGATGTGCTCGATGATATGAATAATGAAGCAATTATTGCGCGCGTTAAGTCACAAGTATTGCAATTATGTCGTGAATTTCCGGTATATCGATAATTATGCATTGTCCATTTTGCCATGCTGAAGATACCAAGGTAGTTGATTCGCGTTTAGTTGCGGAAGGCGCACAAGTACGCAGAAGACGCCAGTGTCTTCTTTGCCACGAACGGTTCACTACTTTCGAATCAGCAGAATTAATCATGCCCTCCATCATCAAGCGTGATGGTCGGCGTGAGCCATTTAATGTGAACAACTTGCGCGCAGGCATGTTGCGTGCTCTGGAAAAAAGACCGGTAAGCCTTGATGCACTTGAAGAAGCCATTATCGCGATCATGCAAGAAATCCGACGCAGTGGGGAGCGTGAAGTTGACTCACGGTTAGTTGGGGAATTGGTGATGAAACAACTGTTTCGTCTTGATCATGTTGCTTATGTGCGATTTGCCTCGGTTTATAAACGCTTTAAAGATGTGAGTGACTTCAGGCAAACTATCGATCAAATGAAAGATGATCGAACATCGGGATCTTCTGATTAAAAACAAGCCAGTCAAAGTTTAAATTTTATATTGCCTATCCCATGTCTTGAGGCTTGTTTGCAGGAACTATCAATGGTGAGAGGCTTTTAGATCCCGCGAACGAATCGCAGGACGTAGAACGAAGGGATAAAAACTTCATGAGGTAATTGTGGAAAAACAATCAATTAAGGGCAAAAGGCGTGCTCGAAAGCTGGCCTTACAGGCTCTTTATCAATGGCTGATGTCAGGCTATGAATTATATGAAATTGAGGCTCAGTTTCGGGTTATCAATGATATGACCAAGGTTGATGCGGAATATTTTTGCCGTTTGCTTCACGGTGTACCCAAATACGTCAAAACCTTAGAAGACAACTTGGCCCCTTTTCTCGACAGACCCATTGAAAATTTAAATCCAATTGAGTTAACGGTATTGCGACTCGGCGCTTTTGAATTATGTTATTGTCCAGAAATCCCCTATCGGGTTGTGCTCGATGAAGCTATTTCTTTAGCTAAGGAATTTGGTTCCCAAGATGGTCACCGTTACGTCAATGGTGTGCTGAATAATCTGGCTAGAAAAGTCAGAGCAGTTGAAATAAGCCTTCATAATGAATGAGTTTTCGTTAATCGATACTTATTTCAAAGCGCCGGCACTTAGCCGGGATGATGTAATTTTTGGAATAGGCGACGATGCGGCTTGCCTTGCAGTGCCTGCGGGTCAGCAATTGCTCGTTTCCACAGATACCTTGGTCGCAGAAGTTCATTTCTTATCGAGTTGGGATCCTTACGATATTGCCTATAAAGCAGTTATGGTTAATATTAGCGACATTGCGGCAATGGCAGCAAAACCCTGTTGGCTCAGTTTAGCTCTGACTATGCCCGAATTTGATAAGATTTGGTTGGATCGTTTTGCTCAAGGTCTACATGATTCATTGCGACAATTTAATATTGCTTTAATCGGTGGTGATACAACCCACGGGCCTTTAAGCATAACCATCACTATTCATGGCTTAATCCCCGCGGGGAAAGCGGTACGGCGTAATGGTGCTAAGCCAGGGGATAAGATTTATGTGAGCGGTGAGTTAGGAGCCGCAGCTTTAGCTGTTGAATTTTTAAAAAATAATGATATCGATGAGCAGGATAATAACGTGTTAATGCAAAAGCTTAAACATCCTAATCCTCGTATTGATTTAGCAGAAATTCTACAGGAACATGCTTCATCGGCCATTGATATTTCGGACGGTTTAAGTGCTGATTTGAATCACATCTGTGTTGCAAGCAAGGTAGGGGTTTGCCTTAACTCTACCGCGATTCCTGTGCATCCCTTGGTGAGAAAATACAAGCAAAATGATGCAGTGGATTTTGCCCTTATTGGTGGTGATGACTATGAGTTATGTTTTACGGTACCTGCTGCAAAAGAAACAAAATTCTTATCTGCCTTGCACAAGGCTGGATTAAGATGTTACCCCATCGGCGTTATTGAAGAAACCCTAGGTTTTCGTATAGAAATGGCAAATACTGAGATTAAAAATTTTGCCCCACGGGGATATAGTCATTTTTAGCTGAAGCTGGAATGACAATAAAAGGGAGTGCTTGGTACCCATTCAGTAAGTTGGGCAGTTAAAGCGTAACGCGATAATCCGGGCAGTACGCATGAGGCAAGCAGATAGAAGGGTGCTTTTATCCGCTCTTCACCGTTGCGGCTCGGATCTTCTTGAAAGACTATATCCTATCTCTGGGCAACCTAACTAGGGTTTAATACCACCCGAAGTAACGAGGAGTTTTAAATGAATCCTATCAATTTATCGCAAAAAGTCTGGCAGGACCCGATATATTTTATTGGCTTTGGGTTCGGAAGTGGATTAATGCCGATAGCGCCCGGAACATGGGGAAGTTTAGCGGCAGTGCCTTTGTATTTATTACTGGCGGGGCATTCCTTGGGAATTTATTTGCTTTGCACTCTTGCCGCTTTTGCCCTTGGTGTATGGGTATGTGATAAGATATCTCAGGATTTAGGTGAGCATGACTATTCCGGTATAGTTTGGGATGAAGTGGTTGGCTACTTGCTTACGATGACAATGGTGCCGGTTGGACTGGTGTGGATGATTCTAGGATTCCTGCTGTTCCGCCTTTTTGATGTTTGGAAGCCGCAGCCAATACGGTTTATTGATGAACGCATAAAAGGTGGGTTAGGGATCATGTTAGATGATTTGTTAGCTGCAGTACCTGCCTGGTTGATCTTGCAATTGCTTGTTTGGGGCTTTGCGAAATGAATGAAAACCATAAAGAGTTAATCAGTATAAGCCTGACCATTGGTATTGTGGCTCTGGCTATCTTCATTGTTCATCGATTCATTCCGTCAATGATATGGGCTGCTATTATTGTGATAGCTACTTATCCACTCTATAAACATTGGCGGCGGTTATTCGGGGGCCGCGATAATCTGGCCGCTTTATTATTTACCACGATTGTCGGACTCATCCTCCTATTGCCGTTAAGTTGGTTGATTTCCATTCTGATCACCGAAATTCAATTGTTTATTAATTACCTACAAGTCATCAACAAAGTGGGCGGCCCGGCTCCTGATTTTATTGGAAAGTTTCCAGTAATTGGGAATGATCTGGTGAATTATTGGAATACTCATTTTAGCCACCCCGGTAATCTTCGTGAGCTACTTACCAATTTGCATATCTCATTAACACCAGCGAGCTATTACATTAAGCAAGTAGGGGTTAATCTTGCGCACCGTGGATTTCAACTGGGTTTTACTTTGCTAACCTTATTTTTCTTTTATCGAGATGGGGATGAATTATTTCAGCAAATCAACCATATAGGAGAATACTGTTTAAGTGATCGTTGGTTCCGCTATGCCGATCGATTACCGTCTGCTTTACGCGGTACGGTAAATGGTACGATTGTGGTTGGTTTAGGAGTGGGTATTTTGATGGGAGTTTGTTATTTTTTTGTCGGCTTTCCAGCACCCACTTTGGTAGGGTTTATCACGGCATTTGCAGCAATGATCCCTTTTGTTGTTCCCATTGTGTTTACAGCAGTTGCCTTAATCTTGCTTGCCAGCGGGAGCATGGTTAGTGCACTTGTCGTGATCGTCTGGGGTACATTTGTCATGTTTGTGGCGGATCACTTTATTAAGCCTGTGTTGATAGGCGGTGCGATTAAGCTGCCTTTTCTTGCTGTGCTCTTTGGCATATTAGGGGGGGTTGAGACCCTTGGGTTGCTTGGATTGTTTGTTGGCCCTATCATCATGGTGTTGTTTATAACGCTTTGGCAAGAGTCGCAGGGTACTGGCAGGGTACCAATAATAGCTAAAAAATGATCAATATATTGAAAATATATTCAATTTATGGCATCATAATAGAAATGAACAAGCCCTTGCAATTTTTGTATCTGACCCAATTTATCGGATGTACAATTTTAAATTACCCGTATTCATGAAGTAGAGGGGGTGTGTATGAATAAAAATTGGCCAACAAAGGATAAGGACATGAGTACTGCTCAGCGTATTATGGAGGAATATGCTAATGAGCAAGAGACTGATTCTTTGGGATTATTTGAAGTAGTGGTCAATCAGGAAGAAAAGCGGATGGATTTTCGTTTATCCTCTTGGGTTTTAATGCTGGCTGAACATTTTAAATCCTTATATGGAGAAAGCAGAGGTGATTTCATTACCCGCCAAGTGATTAGCTCCTGCATCATTAAAGGTGAAACCGTTCACTAATCAAGAATCTTACTTTTGACCCAAGAGGATCAGTGTTATTTGATCCTCTGTGTCGGGTTACTTCATAAATCAGCTCTGAAATTGTATTCAATCTACTGTATTACGGATAGGAAAATAAGATTAACTCCTCGAAAGTAAAAATTCCTTAGCCTGAGGCTATGGATTGATGCCTAACTAACTTTACTAAGACATTGTCGGTACGAAAGTTGCAGCGACGATAGAATCACTTATTTAACCTAAGGACAGGGAATGTTGGAATGGGCCTTTGTTGTATTACTAATTGCCGCTATTGCCGCAGCGTATGGTTATACGAAGTCTGATTCCACCTCTTCTTACATCGCAAAATTATTGTTTGTTTCTTTTTTATTTGTTTTCTTGCTCTTAGTGATTTTCAGTTTATTCAGCACGGCTCCGCCGCCCTCTTCAGAGAATTCAAAATTACCGTTATAAAAGTTACGGTTTGCTGACCCCATTAAAACTGTTTTAAATACCGATCATAATTTTGTTTAAAATCGTTGCTGTTTTGATATTGAATAAGGGCTTTGTTAATTTGCTCTAATAACGTAATTTGTTCTCTATTGACCGCGATGCCGATGCCAAAACCGTAAACAAAAGGCTGGCCTAAGGCAATAAGCGATCCAGATGATTCTATTTCCCAGTATTTAGCCGTCGGGTCATCCATTAAGGCAATGTCTACGTCGCCATTATTTAACGCGTCAACCACATCAACGTTGCGGCTATAGCTGATAATACTCGGGTTGCGGACACCCATGTCACTGATTTCATCAGTAAAAATGCTACCTTTTTCAACGCCTATTGTTTTGTTATTGAGCATTTGGAAACTGAAAGGCTGGCCGGCTAAATTTTTTGGCCCAAGAAAACGAGAATGACTAATTAAATAAGGCAAGGAAAAATTAACATGGGTAGAGCGTTCAGGAGTAATAATGATAGAGCCGACAGCGACATCAACTTTTTTTGATTCGACTGCTGGAATTAAATCTTGAAAGCGCATAGCCTGAAATTGGCAAGATCGTTTTAATATTTTACAAATACTGGTCATCATGCTGATATCAAAACCATAAAGTTGTTTATTGCCGGACTGCATAACAAAAGGGGGTGCAAAGCCATTCACGGCAATTTTGAGAGGTTCATTCTGGGGATGAGCGAAGGTTGCGAATAAAATTCCACAGATAAAGCATGCTATTCTCATTAAACTCATGAGCAGTCGAACCCTTAATTAATCAATATTCTATGAGTATATCCCATATCAGAGGTAGTGAAGTTAGAGATTGTCTAAAAAGTTTGGCATTAAAAAGAGACTAATTAAAGTGTGTTAACAAGAAGCTTCTATTTTTAAAAGCAATATCATTAAGTTAGTTAGACGGAAAGCCAATCTTTTTCCAAATTTTTACGAAACAGGTTGGAACAAAATCCTTCAAAAATTGCTATAATTTACACAAATATTTCAATTGATTACCACTTTGCTTTTTTTAATCACCAGTTAATTGTCATTTCAATTCCCGCAAAGTGGGGCAATTCTTGGAGATGCGTATGCCAAAAGTTAAGATGAGTGAGTTAAAGGCACTTAAAAAAATAGAACCATACCTAACCAAGCTTCGTGGTGAAACCGTAGAACTAGAGGCTGATTTAGATCAAATTCAAACAAATGCGGACAAGATTGCTCCTATTGCGCAGGCACTGTCTAAAGCAGGCAAGCTCACTCCCGGCAATTTAGTGCAACTCTTAGGGTTAGCAAAAGAACCTGGGCGATTGGCTCAATTAGCCGAAATGCTGCCGCTATTAAAAGAGAAAGTAAAAGGGGTCGACATTGATAAATTTTTGTCAACGAGCCCAAAAGGATTGGGGCAAGTAAAAACTATTTTAGAGAAGATTCCAGAAGGCAAGCCTGTTGATGAAAAAGCATTTGACCACATTCTTGGTGGTTTCAATGACCACTCCACAGAAGACAGCGTCGGTGCGTTAGGTAACTGCATCCAGGCCATGCAGAATGCCAACATTCCAATGAAACGATTTTGGAAGGAGCATAATGTAGCCCGTATAGTCCGTATTGCCAAACTTGATGAAGGTCAGTTAGTGGGGGTTTCAGCAGTTTTAAAAGGCCTTACGACCCCTCCCCGTAAAGCATTGGATGAACGCACATTCAACTTTATTGTCGAAAATCCTCAGCGTTTTGAAGGAGAAGTAGTCCTTGCCGAAAACGGTGGATCATTTAAAACGCCTAAAGCTGATGCGGTTGTCAGTGCTTTTACGGCAATGGAAAACGCGAATATTCCCATCGTTGGGAACAGGCAAGCTGTCATGAACATGGAAGGTAAAGATTTAGTAAAACTTTCCCGTGTTTTACCGCAATTCGATTTTTTAAAACCAAAACAACGATTATCGTCAACTCAATTTAATTGGCTTTGTAAGAATGTGGGTAAGTTGGAGTTAGATCAAATACCTCATTTTGGTGAATGTGTCAAAGCGATGAATGGCAAAGTTCCCTTAGTTTCAGCAACAGGTCATAACCGATTTAATGAATTGATGGGTAAGGGAGCGGACTTAAAGGGGATCGCCACTATCTTGAAGAGTCTTGGTAATCGACTGGATGACAAAACTTTTGATTATGTTCTTAAGAATAGTCCTACCTTAGCACCTAAAGCGGACAAGATTGCCGGGGTCTTTGAGGCGATGAAAGACGCCAAAATGGAGCTTGAAGGGCTTCGCCAACCTGTAATGGAAATCAAAGAGCCTGGAGTATTAGAAGCCTTAACAGCAGTCTTGGGTGAGCTGAAAAGAAATGAAGGCGAGCCCCCCCTATTGGATAAGAGTGCGTGTAAGAATCTAATCGACAAGATGGTAAAAGATAAAGCCGAGAAGAAAGATTGGACTCCTGAGCGGGCTCGAGATTTAGGCGGATGCTTTAAAGCAATGCAAGCAAGCAATATTTCATTAACCCCATTTTTAAGAGCAGAAAACCCCAGCCGTCTCATGAGCTTAAATCCTGACGAATTAGCAGCAGTAAATACCCTGCTAACCCGGTTAGCGAAGGACAAAAATTTGGATAAGAAGACCTTTGATTACATTGTAGACAATGCAGAAAGCTTGGCTATGGGAATCGGTGAGGGAGCGGATAGAAAGACGAGGGCTGGGCAAGTCGTTGCCGTCTTTGATGAGATGAAGAATTTGGGTATTCCCATAACAGGAAATAGACAGCCAATTATGAAATTGGCCATGCCTAAATCTGCCGTTGGTGAATCTGGATTAAGTCGCGATTTAAGTGTCCTACACTCTGTCTTAACTGAATCAAACAAGCCACCCAAAATTGCTGCTTTTGCTGCGGATTCTGGGGCTTTTAAAGATTTACGGGACAACATCCACAATTTGGCTGCTGGGCAAGTGAATGACTTCATGGCCTGTCTAAGAGCGATGAATCAACAAAAAATTCCACTGACTAGCTCTGTGCCATTAAAGGATGGCAATCTTGCTAAGTTGTTAAAACTGGGGGATCCGCAAGGCCAGGGGACTAAACTTAAGGCGCTCGCCACAATTGTGAACAGCCTTGGTAAAAGCCTGAATGAAAAAACCTTCGAATACCTCGTCAAGAATGCCAATGATTTAACAACCACTAAAGCAACCGAAATCGCCAATGTGTTTGGCCTCATGACAGCAGCAGGAATCGATTTGAAGGGAAATAGGCAGCCTGTGATGAAAATGGGGGAAGGTGATTTAAAAAAACTAGGGGTTATTTTGGCGGCAGCTGATCCTGGTAAAGTAAGAGCGGAAGGCGAGCAGAAATTACTTCTTAACAATGATACATTTAAGATGCTCCGTAAAGGCTTAAAAGACTTTGATGAAAATGCAGTCAATGATCTTGCCAAATGTATTGCGGCAATGAATGGTAACGTTCCGGTCCAACATCAAGTCATGGGCAACAGGATTGAAGATTTAATGAAAGTAGGAAAGAATCCTGATCATTTGGCTGGGGTAGCTAAGATTTTACAGAGCTTGGCAGGGAAAGAGGGAGAAAAGAGTGCCTTGGATGATAGTACTTTTGATTATGTTGTAAAAAATGCCCCGGATTTGGCAGGAGAAAAAGCAAAAAAAATAGCTCAAGCATTCAACGCAATGAGAACCGCCAAGATTGAAATTGCAGGGCATAGGCAACCTTTAATGGAGCTTGCAAAAGAGAAAAATGGTATAGAAAAACTTCAGAAACTTACGGAGTTTCTAACTAAACTGAAAGCTCCACCTGAGAAAATTAAAGAGCCTTTAGGCAAGGAAGAATTCAAAGCGCTACGAAAGCATGTAGATAATCTCGATAAGGACAAAGTCGAAGATTTTGCTGGATGTATTAATGCAATGCGTACCAATCGTATTCCACTAACCGAAACTCTACCGTTTAAAGAAGATCGCCTTGCCAAACTTTTAGCGCGTACCCCTGGTGAATTGAATACAGTAAACAGGTCAATGACTGAATTAGCTAAAGGTTCAAACCTGAATAAAGCCACTTTTGATTATATCGTAGACCATGCGGATAAATTAAATGCTCCAGTTGACCCAGAAAACCCTGAGGGTGAGAAAAAAGTGGACAGGGTACTGAAAGTATTTAAGGCTATGGATGAGCTTAAAATTCCCATAAAAGGCAACAGACAGCCTGTGATGAACATGAGCAACGAAGAATTACGTATCCTTGCTGATGTTCTCGGGGAATTCAAAGGTAGAAAAGTCGAGATGAGCAAAGATGATTTTAAAGCGCTTCGAAAAAATGTCAGCAAGCTACAAGGCTGGAAGCCTGAAGATATTACACAATTTGGCCAATGTGTTGCTGCTATGAATGCCAATAAAATTCCTCTTACACCTGGCATCCTTAACGATAGGCTTGGCCGTTTAATGGCATTGGCTACCAAGAAAGAAACAAAAGAAGTCGAAATGAAAGAGATGGGGGAAGACTCAAAATATCAAGATCCCGAAGTAAATAAACTAGAAACGGTTAATAATATCTTTCAGGCGTTAGGAAAAGAACTCGATGGGGATGTCTTTGATTATGTCGTGGATAATGTGGCCAATGGTAAACTGACTCAGAAAACTAAGGTTGACGGGGAACCGAAAACCAAAGCACAACGAGTTGTAGATGTTTTCAGCGCAATGAAAGAGGCAGGTATTACCGAGCTCAAAGGCCATCGACGGGCAGTCATGGATTTAACTGATAAACAATTGGTACGAGTCAAAGATGTTTTAACAAATACGCCCGAAGACAAATTATCGTTGACTGGAGATGCTTTTAAGGTAATCCGTAAAAATGCAGATAAAATTCAAGATAAAGAACACGCACAAACACTTAGGCGTTGCATCCAGGCAATGAATGACAGTGGTATTCCACTCACGCAAATGATTGGCTCAGACAGGCTGGCTAACCTGATGCAGCTCGGCAAGGCTGATCTACAAAAAGTGGAAACGCTGATGGCGACACTTAATAAACACGGGGCATTAGACAAGCGAACCCTTGACTATCTTGTCGATCATGCATCAAAGTTCCCTCCTTCTAAAGTTGAGAAAATTGATAAGCTCTTTGAGTTGATGGGAAATAATAAAATTGGAATAAAGGGAAATCGCCAACCGCTAATGAATTTAGGTGAAAAGCAACTTGATAATTTAATTAGTAAAGTTAGCGACATTCAGAAACTCGGGGGGCGAGTGACGGATACTGATTTTAAACAATTCCTAAAAGAATCAGCAAAAACGGTTATTCCAGATATACCGCTTGATAAAGGAACCAATTTAAAAATGGTTTAAAAATGGATGCTGTTTGACAGCATCCATTTTGGTTGTTTATTTATGAAGCTCATCCACAAATTTCATCAATTCTTCATTGCATTTTTTCCACTCGTCATAAAACAGCCCATGCCCGCTGTTTTCAAAGCGGATGATCTTCGAATTTTTAATGCCTTTGTTCATTGCTTCAGCTAAGCCAAAAGGACATACTTTATCGCCAGGGGCGTGGAAAATGGCTGTAGGCACTTTCACTTTTTCTAAGTTTTTACGTTGATCAGTATCCCTAAGGGCGATAATGCATTCGGCAGTGGCATAAGGAGAAGCTTCCATACCCATGTTTTGCATCCAATCAGCAAATTTAGGGCTTACTGCGTCTTCTTTGTGGAAGAAAATCTTGCCGAAATTTTCCAACAATTGAGCTCTGTCAGAATAGCATAATTCAAGTAACTCATTGCATTGATCAATCGTCAAACCATGCGGGAAATCGGGACGTTGTGTCCAGATGGGTGCGGCAGCGCCTAAGAGTACAAGGCCTGAAACGCGCTCATTGTGGTGGCGGACGCAGTAGTTAATGGCAATTGCACCACCCATGGAATGGCCTACTAGGGTGACATTGTCTAAGTCGAGATGGCGTAAAACCTTCAGAATATCATCGGCAAAAACATTGTAATTATAATCGCCCCAGGGCTTATCTGATTTTCCATAGCCTCGCATATCAATCCCAACGCAACGATAACCATGCTTAGGTATTTGTGTGAATTGATATTCATAGCAACGATGGTCAAAAGGCCAGCCAGAAATAAAGACAATAGGTTTACCAGATCCCCAATCCTGTACGAAAACGCGAGTACAGGCATCAACTTGTACATATCCCATAGATATCTCCTTGTTAGATAACTTCTTTAAATATAGATGGATTTTTTAAAAATTGAGAAAAATTTTTAGAAATTCGATAATCGGAACCCATGACCGTTAGGGTGTGAGTGGATAAAAGTGCTTTCGGTTTATCCACTCCCTAACGGCCGCAGCTCGGAGACTTAATTTACTTGTTTACTATAACTCTCCGCGTCAGTTCCACCCAATCCATTTTTTCTGGTAATCTCCCTGTGGAAACGATTCGATTAATGCATTCAATCGAATGGGGCTATTTTATCCATGTTAAAGATCGTGCCATTATAAGGGGATCCCTGCTGACTCAGGATAGCGTAGGGGAGCCTTTTACTTTTAAGAAATAATCCAATGCAACAACAGTTACAATCGAAACTGCATTTTTATCGGAAACATTTTTCTGAGTTAGTGCATCCGCTTAATCACGCGCTGAAGTCCTTACTATTGGTAAGCGATTACGCTTGTCGCCACATTGAAATTTTAAAAAGGTTACTCGCGGAAGATGATGGTTTGCAACCTCTGGGCTATGACGATTATCAACGATTATTGAGCCAATTGCCTGAGCAAGGCCCTCATTTTGGCCGTGAGTTGCGGTATTTTCGTCATCGCCATTTTTTACGTTTGATGCTACGTGAGCTTGCTGGGTTAGCGGATACGGAACAAACAATGGCTGCTTGGTCAGACTGTGCCGATGCGATTATTTTACGTTCACTGCAATTTTGTCAGCAAGAACTAACGAATCGCTATGGCCAACCCTGCGATGAGATGGGTAAACCAACGCAACTTTATGTGCTTGCAATGGGCAAACTTGGCGGACAAGAACTCAATTACTCTTCTGATGTTGATCTAATTTTCGCTTTTTCAGCAGCCGGTTATACCAATGGGCAAGACCAGGTAAGTAACCAGCAATATTACAGTAAAGTCGTGCAGAATTTTATGCAGCTTTTGCAAAATCCGACTGCAGAGGGTTTTGTTTTTCGTGTCGATTTACGTTTGCGCCCTAATGGCGATAGCGGTGCTTTAGTCTGCACTTTAGCTGCCATGGAAACCTATTACCAAGAGCAAGGACGGGACTGGGAGCGTTATGCGATGGTCAAAGCGCGTCTAATTGGTGAGCATACTAAAGATCAAAACCATTGGTTTCATCGCTTGATTACTCCTTTTGTCTACCGCCGCTATGTCGATTTCAGCGTGATTGAATCCTTGCGCAGCATGAAAGCGATGATAGCGCGGGAAGTGCAATTGAACCCCATGCTCGATGACATTAAGCGCGGGCTTGGAGGAATTCGCGAAATTGAATTCATTATCCAGAGCATTCAGTTGATTCGAGGTGGTCGTTTTCCTTATTTAAGACAGCAAAATCTGATAACAGCGCTTGATGCAATAAAAGAAGAGGGGTTGCTCACACGCACTGCGGCTTTAAAGCAAGCTTATCTTTTTTTAAGGAAATTGGAAAATGCGCTGCAAAGCTTAAACGATCAGCAAACGCATACCTTGCCTAAAGATGAAATCAAGCAAACACAAATCGCTTTTGCGATGGGTTTTGAAAATTGGAATGTGCTTTTGACAAGGCTGCAACAATATCAACGGATTGTGAGTACCCTTTTCCGCTCCATTTTGCGCAAAGGCGACCCTTATGAAGACGAAAATCGGCTTATTGCTAACCAATTAGCTAGCTTATGGCAAGGCCATGTTGAAAACAGCATGGCAATTAATTTATTAGCCAGTCTTGGATTTCGTGAACCTGAGCGGTGTTATCAGATGCTGCATGCCTTTCGCCATTCACCACGATGCCGACGTTTATCGCAAGCTGCTCGAATGCGTCTTGATCGTTTTATGTTGCTGTTGTTAACTGAGTTAACTCAGGTGGCTGAGACAGATACCGTTTTATCGCAAGTTTTGCACTTGCTCGAAAATATCGTTGGCCGCAGTGCCTATTTGGCTTTGATAACTGAAAATCCACAAGTCCTAAAAGAATTATTGCATTGGTTTGCCCATAGCCCTTTTATTACTTCTTTGCTTGTAAGCCAGCCTTTTTTACTCGAGATTCTTCTCGATCAGGAAGAAAATTGGCGATTGCCCTCGCGTCAGCAGCTTGAACAAACCTTAAAAAATCAATTGGCGCATTGCACAGAAAATGAATTAGAAGGCGAAATTTTACGTCAATTTAAATTGAATAATTGGCTTTGTGCAGCGCGTGCAGAGATGCACGGGCAGTACGATGCGGTGCGTATTGGCCGCTTTTTAGCCGATGTTGCCGAGGTTATTGTTGAAGAAGTTTTGGTCATCGCTTGTCAGCAATTAACAAGGCGATATCCACAAATGATGCAGATTAAATCACGCTTTGCCATCATCGCTTACGGCAAGTTAGGTAGTAGGGAAATGAATTATAATTCCGATCTTGATTTGGTTTTTATCCACGCAGCGCTTGATGAAGAAGAAGGATTAGTCACGCGGTTGACGCAAAAAATTTTGCATATGCTAACAACGCGGTCGCAAGCAGGAATTTTATATTCTGTTGATACCCGTTTGCGCCCCTCAGGTGCAGCTGGTTTACTTGTCAGCCATATTGACGCGTTCATTGAATACCAGCGTACCCAAGCCTGGACATGGGAGCATCAAGCTTTACTGCGTGCCCGAATCCTAGTAGCCAACAAACGCATCCATCACCTCTTCAAGCAGCTCAAAGCAGATGTGTTATTTTTGCCGAGAGATAGGAATGTTCTTCGGGATGAAGTGTTAGCAATGAGAACAAAAATTAGTCGGCATTCTGACGCCGAGCAAGTGAAATTTGCTGCCGGCGGCTTGCTTGATCTTGAATTCTTAGTGCAATTTCTAGTGTTGGCCAATCCAAGACAGGGCTTAATACGCTATACCAATACCCTCAGTCTGTTGCAAAAATTATACAGCGAAAAGATCCTTACTCGGGAGCAATTTATTAAACTCAAACAGGCATATAAGTCCTATCATCATTTATTACACCAAAATTTACTGCAGCCAGCATCATATGATTACCATGCGCATCAACTTGATGTGGTCAAGGTGAGTAAGGAGTTGTTCGCTTATTATTGATTAAAATTTGACAAATCTACCATTGTCAAAACAGGTTTTGCTCACTATGATAATTATTTTTGAAAGAGCGAATAACAAATGGATTTATCTACATCAGAGATCGATTTCTTTTTTACCCATGGCTACTTAGTAATTAACGGCTTTTTTCCTGAATCAATTTGCGAAACCTTGAGAAACCGTATTCACGCTATCATTGCCCATCATCATCAGGAAATTCCTATTACTATTTTTTCCACGAAATCCAATGAACATGCGCAAAATGCTTATTTTTTGGACTCAGGTGATAAAATCCGCTTCTTTTTTGAGCCCGATGCTTTTGATGAACAAGGGCAAATGATTCGGCCAATTGAAAAATCTTTAAACAAAATAGGCCATGCTCTGCATGAACTTGATCCAGTTTTTCGCCAATACTCAAGAGACTTACGGATTAAAGCAATCTGCCAGCAACTTGGTTTTCGAAAACCAAGCTTATTGCAGTCGATGTACATTTTTAAACAACCTAATATCGGAGCGGAAGTCAATTGTCATCAGGACGGTACTTATCTTCATGCCCACAATGATGAGGTGTTAGGGTTTTGGTTCGCGCTTGAAGACGCGACTTTGGATAACGGATGCTTACAAGTGATTCCTAGCCCGGCGTCAACGCCTTTAGAAAAGCGCATGATTCGTGAGGATGATACAGTCTTTTTTGAGGAATACCGCACGACAAAATGGAAAGAAGACCAGTGCATCCCTCTAGAGGTCAAGCAAGGCAGCATGATCATTTTGCACGGCCGCTTGCCTCATAAAAGCAATGCAAATCAGTCCAACCAATCCCGCCATGCGTATACTTTACATGCGGTTGATGCAGTTTATCCCTACCCAACAACAAATTGGCTACGCTGGCCCCATGGTTTGCCTGAGTGGTAGATAAACCAATTAAGGGCTTGTTCAAAAATTTATCGTCTACAATTTAGTTTCATTATCTTTAAATTCACTTATCCAGAAGTGTTGCGAGGAGTCTATGTTTTTAGGAATCGGTTCAACAATAATGGTTTGGACTAATGCAGGGTAAAAAGGCCCTGAAGAGGTTGCCCATTGATAAGTGATTTGGAATTGCCAGCTGTTTTTATGGTGAGCGATTTGTTTAATACGATAAGAGGTAATCCAAGGGCTCGAAGTTCCTGAAACCCAATAAGGCCAAGAATCTTTATATTTATTTTTTAATGGAGCCGAAAATAGCATAAATTGCACTGCACCATTTCGAGTTTTATTCGCCTCTGCAAATAAAGAGGCAACTGCAGTTGGCGTTTTAGGGGCTAAAGCTCTTTCCAACATGGAAATGCGCGCAGCATCAGATTCAGATTGAGGAACTGTTTCAGCAATACTTGGTGCGGATAATGTGAGCAGTAAGAAGAGCAGAGCTGGGTTAGGGTATAATTTTCTCATATTAATTAGGGCTCTCTAGATTGGTCGAAATCCAGTTATTAATCGATTGCTTAGTCTCATTTGCTACTCGAATTAACTGGAAATAGAGTTCGTTTAATAGCTTAGTGTAGCCTGCTTTTCGATAACGCTCCAAATATTGGCAAGCAAGTTTAAGCCTGATCGTGCCACAATATAATGCTCCGCTTTTCATTTTATGAGCTAGTTTTTCAATTTTATCCCAATCTAGCTCGGTATAAGCTGCTTGAATTTCGCTTAATTCTGTTGGCAACTCTTGTTTTGTCATGATGTTAAGCAGCTCATGTAGAATTGAGGCATCACCGAGGTTAGCAAGTCCTGCATCAATATCCAGCAAAGGGTAAGGATCGAGAAGAAAGAGTTCTTCTTCACTGCTTGGTAAATCAGTTCCCAGCTGCTTTTTTTCTGCTTCATCAGAAGATCTTATATTATCCTTTGAAGAAACTTGCCCTAGCTTACTCATCATACATCCAACAACTTTTTCACATCGCTTCCACGAATTATATATGATTTCTTATTGTCGCAAACGTTTAATGACGTTGCATGTCTAATTAATCACCCGAATATAAAAAAACTTGTCATTCTTAGCTAATTGCTTTAATTTTTGTTGCCAAAAAGAAGGAGGATATCATGCTAGGTGATCCACGCCATCAGGAAAAAGCCAAGAAGACAGTAAATCTACTATTGTTCCTGAATTTAGCTCTCTTACCCCTTTACGTGATGGATGTAAAAACGGGATTAAAGTTATCGCTGGTTCTCACCGCCATGGTACTTTGTTATTTTCATGAGTTAGGCAAAAGTAGGCGGCCTGGTGGAAATCTCATGCATAACGTTTCCAGTTTTTTTGCTCCCTCTGTTGAAGCTGATCTCTATAATGCTTATCGAAATGTCATTAATGGTGGTGATGCGGCAAATGATGCAATTTTCCAACTTATTTTCCGCTAGTCCCAGATTGTTTAGCGACCTTAACCATCATAATTTATCTATGCTAGAATCGTTCACACATTAATGACAATGAGAAAAAGCATGAGTGCTAAAAATACATTTTGTTGGACAGACATCCCGGTGGTTGATTTGGATAGGGCAATCCATTTCTATACAGCAATTTTAGGTGAACCCGTACAAAAGATTGCTGAACATGGATTTGAATTTGGATTGTTGCCCCATACAGAGGACAATGTTTCAGGTTGTCTAGTCGTTATGAACAATAGAAAGCCGTCTTTGGATGGACCACTGGTTTATCTCAATGTCGAAGGCCAATTGGATAGGGCGATCGGGGAAGCAAAAAAGCTTGGTGCAAAGGTACTTCAAGCAAAAGAACAAATAGGGCCATATGGGCATAGGGCTATTGTTTTGGATACAGAAGGCAATGCAATTGCGTTATATTCTAAAGAAGCTTAAAAAACACATCCTTCTTTTTGTCTAAATGTTGGGTCGTTGACCCAACATTTAGCGCATTTCAAGTGGTTGTTGGAGCAAACGCACTAATCTAGCCGGGAAGTCCCTCGTTTCGTGCGGGATGACAACTCTCTTCGGAATTAAATAGTTGATGCCTTCGGTTAAGAAAGGCTACTGAAAGAATTGCCAGCAATGAAACAAGGATTAAATAAAGCGCTGGGGTAGTGACCCAACCTGTATAGTAAATAAGGGATAAAGATACAAACGGAGTCAAGCCTCCAAAAATAGCGAAGCCTAAATTATAACTGACAGCAATTCCACTATAACGGATTTTTGTAGGAAATAATTCGCTAAGAAGAGGTGGGATAATACCCGCAGACAGGCCAAGTAATAAGGAGCTGGCAATAAAGGCAAGGGGGTAGAGATTTGGATGATACACATAAATCGTAAAGATAGGGTATGCGAGACAAGCAGTCAGCATTGTCAGGAGCCTGACTAATTTTTTTAGATTGAAGAGGTCAGTTAAATGGCCGAAGAATATGCTCAAAATGGAGCCAAAAGCAATGGCGGCTGTACGTTCCCAGATATAGGCATCCATTGGTAAGTGCAAAACTTTGGTGAAGTAAGCCGGATTAAATAAGAAGAGCCCAGTCACAATAGCCGCACAAAGCGCTACAATGAGTCCCCCTGCAATCACACAGCTTAATTCTTGTTTAAAAACGGTGACTATTGGAAATTTTTCAACGGATTTTTCAATTGCTAAAAATTGGGAAGATTCGTGCAACTCTTTACGCAGCAAATAACTCAGCAATCCAAAAATTCCTCCGACAATGAACGGAATTCGCCAGCCGTAAGCTTGCATTTGTTCTGCAGGAAGAAATGTTAAGATCGCTGCATGGACGATTGACCCTAACACAATCCCAAAAAGGAGGGCGCAGAAGATAACCCCGCAGGCAAGGCCTTTACGATGGGGTAACGATTCAGTGACGTATGTGATTGCACCAGGAATTTCGCCGCCAATAGAAATGCCTTGTAAAATTCGCAAACTAATAACAATAAGGGGGGCGGCTATCCCGATTGTGGAGTAAGTGGGTATAACGCCTATGCCTATTGTGGCAAGTGCCATGATTAATATCGAGACCGTGAATGTTGTTTTGCGGCCAATTTTATCGCCAAAATGCCCGAAGATAATTCCTCCTAGCGGCCTCACCAAATAACCTATAGCGAAAGTTGCAAAGGTAATAAGTAAGCTGACAAGCTCGTCCGTTGCTGGGAAAAATGCGTTAGAAATATAGCTGGCAAATAGGGCGAAAATAATGAAATCATAAAATTCTAAAGTTCCGCCCAAGCTTGAAAGAATTAACAATCTTTGTTGGTCTTTTTGCACAATTCATCCTTAAATCGAAACAGGGAGCAGACAATTTAGCCTTAAATTAAGGAAAGGGGAAGTGAATTTTCATTCAATGGGATGAGACTCGATTTTCTATTCCATCGAGTCTGACTTCATTGAACACTTAATCCTGCAAAATGGCGACGGCACGAGTCCAACCTGCTGAGGCATTTTTAATTTTGACAGGAAAACAACAAACCATAAACCCGTGTGGAGGCAGGGTTTCTAAATTATGGAGTTTTTCCAAATGGCAATAACTGATTTCGCGGCTGGCTTTATGCCCTTCCCAAATCAAAGAGGCATCTTTATTGGCTAAGTATTTTTCTCGGGTATGGGAAAAGGGGGCATCCCAGCTCCAGCCGTCAGTTCCCGTAATTTTTACCCCTTGCTCAAGTAAATAGAGTGTGGCTTCCCGGCCCATGCCGCAACCTGCGTGGATATAATCATCATGGCCATACCGTGAGCCAGCACGGGTATTGATTAACACGATGTCTAAGGGTTTCAACTCATATTGAATGCGCCCAAGCTCTTCCTGAACATCGTTTTTAGTGACCACATAACCGTCAGGAAAATGGCGGAAATCCAGTTTTACGCCAGCTTGAAAACACCATTCCAGGGGAATTTCATCAACGGTGATGGCACGCTTAGTTTTATCCATCAGTGTGGAGAAATGATAAGGGGCATCTAGATGGGTTCCATTGTGGGTGATCAAATTAACCCTTTCGTAAGCCCATGCCTCACTATCAGGTAAATCTGCAGGAGTCAGGCCTGGGAAAAAATGCATCAACTCTCCTACAGTTTGTTGATGGGTCAAATATTCAATCTCAGGCTGATAACCAGCAGGGTCTGATTTCACTTCATTTTCCAAGTAAATGGAAAGGTCAATAAATTTTTTTGCCATCTTGAGTCCTTAGATCCTTAGTAACTACCTATCCGCACGAATTATCCCGCGACGTCCTCGCGCAAGAAATTGTACCTTAGGTAAATGGTTTAACTCCAAAAATTAATTTCCTTGTTGGATATGTAGAAATCTGATTGTTCATATCATCTATTATTAGAATAATACTTAAAAAGTGAGAGGGTCGTATGGCTGTTTTGCCGAAAGACTTACATTTTGTCTGGTTGGGCAAAGTTCCCGATAAACAAGCGCGTGAGAATATCATGGCTTGGAAAAATAGAAATCCTGATTATACCGTAAGAATTTGGATTGATTCCGAACTTTTTCTTGATCCAAGGCAATCAGCATTACCTGGGGATGAAACCTCTCTCTCAAGTTATGACGATTATATGGAGCTCGTTCGATGGGCAAGAGAAAACCAAATTATTATTGCTGATATTGCCAGAAAACCACTTATCTCCCATCCAGTTATTCAACATGAACATGCCCTGTATCAGGAAATGCCTGCCAGGGATTTTTTTAATGACGAAATTGAAGGTTTATATCGAAATTATGCAGCAGCATCAGATATGTTACGTGTCGAAATTTTATTTCAACGAGGGGGCTTTTACGCTGATGCACAAGATGTGCATCCAGGAGAATTCCCTTTGGGCGATATAGATGCACCGCATGGTTTTTTATTTAATCAAGCCAATGGTACTTATAATAACGATTTTCTCGCGAGTGTGGCTAACGGTAGCATTATCTCTGCATTCCGTGAAGCGATTGTGCAAAATTATCAAGCCCTTTACCAGGATCCTGATCTCACCGCAAAACATCGTAATTCAAAATTAGGGCGGTTCATTTCTTTTTTTGGCTCTGGCGACTACCGCGTCGACACAACTTCACAAACAAGTGGGCCTCAAGCCTTAGCCCATTTGCTTAAAGATTTATACTTTTCTTACCTGTATGCCAATGAATTGAGTTTTGATCCAAAGTTTTACTCCTTACCTGCTGAACAGGCAGCAAGTTGGCATGATGCAGAAGCGTTATCTAAAGTAGATAACTTAAACAGCATATTAAGAAATTTTGTAGTGGATTTTTTTATTGCGGAGATCGAGAAGAAAATGGATTTATTGAATACCGCAATTAAAAAGGAGAAGAAGTGGTTTAGACGTACAGACCAATCTAAAGTGGAAAACCTAGATAGAACTGTCTCTCTTTTAACTCAATTGAAGCACAACTTAAAAGTCATTCCTGCGGAATACGGTTTAGAAGAAATTTATTCCGCCGCAACAAGTGAATTGAACATAGACAGAGTTGCAATCAAGGAATTTTTAACCCAGATGAAACAAGCGTTCTTATTAACTGAACAAGTCATTGAATTTGCCGATGCGCGTCTTCATAACGAAGAGATAAGCATCGAGCATTATTTTTCGTTTATTAAAGAAGTAACTTTCTTTAAAAACCATGATTTCAATGCGCTGCTAAGAATGCCTGATGAGGTCGGTACTGAGGATTTTACCCGCTGGTTAGTTCCATCTGACACTCATCTCGAGGCTAAATGAGTCTTAGAACGGAAGGTCCCAGCATCGCAGATACTATTGGTTGTAAGCGAAATAACCAAGAGAATGTAGCCTTCTTTTGCAGCATTACTTAACCTAAATGAGCCATCTACCATTTTTTAGGTGACTCTGAGAGAATGGTTATATGCAGTGTTCCCCTTAAACTAAATTAGGAATTTAAAGATGATAAGGAAATATCGAACAGCAGCCATTAAGATTGCTTTTCTTGTTGGGTTTGTGATTCCACATGCCCAAGCAGCGGACGCAACTCCCTCATCAGGGCCTGAAACCACCGTTGTTAATGCTAATCCTAAAATTCAGAAACTATTGCAGGACGAATCAGCAAATTTAGCAGCAGAATTTCCTTATCGCATTAACCTATTTAAGCAAGGGCAGGTTGATAAGAATAGCGCAGGAGTAAGAATTGCGGAAACAGCAAATCAACTACTTTCTAATAATTCAGGCCTACTTTTTTATTATGAGGTGGTTACGGATGCCATGAGGGTTCCACATTGGCATGCTAATGCCACAGAAATTGGTACGGTCCTTAGTGGGAAGATGCGGGTGACAATTTGGGAGGGTGCTGGAAACACCAAGATATACACTGTGGAGAAGAATGGGACATGGATTATTCCTAAGGCCAAACTGCACTCGCTAGAAAATGTGGGACAGGAAAAGATGAAGTTTCTTGTCGTTTATGATTCGCCTATCGCTGCTGACAGGGATTTTCTAACTGCTTGGGCCTCATTACCTGATGCCATACTGGCACGTGCTGTTGGCCTTTCTGAAAGCGATATCGCCAGTATTAAAAAGACAACGGTTAACCGATTAAGTGCGTTTGATCCAGCAGCTTCGCCTGAGAAAGGTGATATGTATAGTGATTTGTCGAATAACTTTATGACTACAAAGCCGCTCTATCAATCAGAGTTAGGATCGATCACACGAGTGGATTCCAAAGTTAATCCACACATTGATGGAATGGCTCTGCAAAGGACGATCATGAAGCCAAACGTGTTACGCGTCCCTCATTGGTACACCTCAGGTGATGTCCTTTTATTTGTATTACGCGGTGACGCTTTCTTTACGATGATGGACAATGATGGGAAAGTGTATCACTCGCTTATTCATCGGGGTGATTTGATCTCCATTCCTGTCGGAAATTTTCATAGTTTCTTAAACATTGGTAATGAAGATTTGGAAATTTATGAAGGTTTCAATCGAACTGACGGAATTAATGAAATAACCTTGATGAATGGGGTACAGCACTTTAATTTAGGTACAATGGCAGGTGCTACAGGATTAAGCAAAGACCTGATTAAAAAAATACAACAAGAAAAGCTTGAGTCTTACATGGTTAAATTCTAAAGCAATCATTTGAATCGTCATCGAACAGATTACACAAGCCAATGATTCCTCGAGTGGCCGTATTTGAACGCAGATGTTTTTACCAGATGCGACAAATTTGGCCATTCGCTGCGAGGTTGGGCACCCCTGTTGAACACTAATCTTGGAAATGTGGTAAGAACATGATATTTTTTTCATCTTAAAATCTTTTTAGGAAACAAAATGAGAAAAATTTCTATTGTGGCAGCTTGCTTAATTGCATTAGCTCCCATTGCTTCGAGTGCCCACATAAACTTGGTCAATGTTGACTTTAAGAAAGAATTTTGCGGAAACATGGAGTATTTAGGGAATGCATCGTCAAAACGCCCTCATCTTCATTGTGGCAAGAGCTTTATGGCTTACAAAAAAGCCAATGGCGATCACACAAATATCACCGACATAGGAGATTGTAAGCGCACAAATACTGTTTTTGATGATATTAAAGCAAATAAAACCGCGTTTGCAGATTATCAAGGCATTTATAATGCACTTGTCTTGTATCACCAGTCCGGTTGCCCAAATCAATAATTTTAATACCGCGTTTGAATGAAGGTCGATCCTTTTTGCAAGGATTGCTAAACACGCCGTATGAAGTAAATTCATACGGCGTGATTCTTTTTATAACTTCTGCTCGGCTAACTTGTTTTTCAGCCTGATATAAACGGGTACCCCTTCTTTATAAGGCGGATAAGCTTCTCCCTGAATCAAGGGGGCTAAATAACGTCGACAAGATTCGGTAATACCCATGCCATCTGGGGCAATAAATTCTGGAGGCATCGCCCTCTCTTGGTTAGCTACATCAGCTAATGGAACATGGCCTATTGACCAGCGGTAAGGTGAATCCTGTTCCCGTTTAATAATAGGCATAATCGCATTATGGCCGCTGATCGCTAATTCAACTGCTGCTTTGCCTAAGGCGTAAGCTTGTTCAACATCGACTTGTGAGGCGATATGGCGGGCAGCACGTTGTAAATAATCAGCGACTGCCCAATGGTATTTATATCCCAACTCGTCTTTAACCAGTTGGGCTAACACGGGTGCTACTCCACCGAGTTGTGCATGCCCAAAAGCATCGCGTAATCCAGCTTCGCTTAAAAATTTACCCTCCGCATTACGGATACCTTCTGAAACAACAACGACGCAATAGCCGTAATTTTTCACGCATTCTTTAACTTTATTGAGAAAGCGTTGAGATTCGAAAGGAATTTCGGGGAATAAAATAATATGGGGCGGTTCTTCTACACGATGTCCTGCTAAACCACTTGCGGCAGCAATCCAACCGGCATGGCGCCCCATCACTTCAAGGATAAACACTTTTGTTGAAGAGGCGGCCATTGATGCAACATCAAATCCTGCTTCCAGTGTGGATACGGCCACATATTTGGCGACAGATCCAAAACCAGGGCAATTATCGGTAAAGGGTAAATCATTATCCACCGTTTTGGGAATTCCGATGCAGGTAATGGGGTAACCCATTTTACTGCTCAATTTGGAAACCTTATGCGCGGTATCTTGTGAGTCGCCCCCGCCGTTGTAGAAAAAATAGCCAATATTGTGCGCTTTAAAAACATCAAGCAACCGCTCGTATTCGGCACCATCATCTTTTAATTTGTAGCGGCATGAGCCAAAAGCGCCAGAGGGGGTGTGCATGAGTGCGGCAATATCTGCGTCAGATTCAAGCGAGGTATCAATTAATTGCTCATTAAGAGCGCCAATGATACCGTTTTGCGCTGCAAAAACTTTCCCTATTTTTTCTGGGTGT
Organism: Legionella micdadei; assembly: GCF_000953635.1. NCBI lineage: Bacteria > Pseudomonadati > Pseudomonadota > Gammaproteobacteria > Legionellales > Legionellaceae > Legionella > Legionella micdadei. The sequence continues at coordinate 2,523,578 of NZ_LN614830.1, read as the reverse complement.
AATCTTGCTGTTTGAATAACGCCACAAGCAGAAGCGTTAATCACAGCGGTTACTCCACCGGATTGAGCATAAATTGCATTTTTAATTGACATAAAATCTCCGTGAACCACTTCGTTAGTCAGAGGAATTAGTTTGATAGAGATCATTAAATTCATCAATAACCTCATCAATACTTTTAATAAGTTCGGTAAACGCTGGTTTTAATTCTTCGATATTTTTTGCGCGCTTAGCTAGTTTTTCAAGCTGGATAACTTGGGTTTGTAAATGGGGTACACCACAGAAACAACAAGCACCATGTAATTTATGGGCGGCACTTTCCAATCCTTTGATGTTTTTATCATGTAATAATTGCAGGAACTCTTCTCGATTTTTGTGTAATTCATCAACGAAACGAGCAAGAAATTCCTCAGCTAGAGCTTGATTTCCTGAAACTTTTTGCACGCAGAGCTGCCAATCAATGGCTGCTGGTTTTGATTTTTTTAGAAAGAGCAAAAGATGGTTAAGAAGTTGTTTTTCATCAATGGGCTTTTGCAAGCAGAGATCAACACCTGATTTTTCTAACCGCTCTTTATTTAAATCCGAACTATTTGCACTGATGACGACAATTGGAGTTTGCTTATTCAACATGGATTCCTGGCGAATCAAGCGTGCTGCATCGAGTCCATTGATTTTGGGCATTTGTAAATCAAGCAAAATGACATTGTACCGTTTACTCTGACAGGCTTTTACTGCTTCCTCCCCATTATCCACGGTTTCAATATTTGTGTGTTCGCTGAGTAGCGAATTGAGTAACATGCGATTGACTGGATTATCTTCTGCAATTAACAATTCAGGATGGGCGATACGAAGTTGAGACCGCAGGTTGTCTAGTTCATGATCTGTTGCAGGGGTTTGCGAGGCTTGGTTGAGTAAAAATTCAATGGTCTCATGCAGTTTTTGAATACTAATTGGTTTGAACAAGAAGGCCTGGGCGCCAAGTGCTTGAGGATCATGGATAAGCCATTTAGAAATCAGCACGCAAGAAATGGACTGTTTGCGTAATGTCTGAGCTATTTGTTTTTCACAACCTTCATTCACGTTAATGAAGGCAAGCGTGCAATCGCTGTGTTTAGCAAAGGCTGCTTCAAGTTGATTAAAGGAACTGACAGGGACAGTTTCAATACCCCAGTAACCTAATCCATTACACAGGGCCTCTAAATATAGGGGATTGTCATCATAACAAAGGGCTTTTAGATTATCGAAACGCTGGCTTTGATGCTTTTCAACTTCATAAGCAGCTAATTTTTCAAGTTTGATTCGTACCGCAAAAGTTGATCCTTTATTCACTTCACTTGTTAGGGTTATTCGTCCCTGCATGGTTTCAACTAATTTTTTGCAGATGACTAAGCCTAAGCCAGACCCGCCGTAGCGACGGGTGATTGTTGTGTCTGCTTGGTTAAATGCATTAAATAATTTGGTTTGATCTTCACCGGAAATGCCAATCCCAGTGTCGGTAACCGAGATACAGAGCGTATAATCCTTTTCCGTCTCTTGTTCAATCGTAGTACGGATAAGCACGTAGCCTCGATCGGTAAACTTAACGGCATTGCTGACTAGATTGGTAATAATCTGTTTAATACGCAAAGGATCGCCCGGTACTGTTTTAGGTACATTTACGGCCGTTGAAGGGATTAAATCGACTCCTTTTTTGTGGGCATTAGGCGCAGTGAGGGCTAATACCTCATCGATGCAGGCACGAATGTCGAGGGGTATACAATCCAAATGCAATTTGCCGGCATCCATTTTAGAGTAATCGAGAATATCGTTAATGATGGCCAATAAATCTTGCGCAGAGGATTTAATTGTTTTGACGTAATCAAGCTGCAGACTATCTAATTTTGATTCGAGTAAGACGTTAGTAAATCCGATTACCCCATTCATTGGGGTGCGAATTTCATGACTCATGTTGGCAATAAACTCTGATTTTTGCCTGCTTTTTTCCTCTGCTTTTTTCTTCTCTAATGAGAGTTCAATATTTTTCTCTTCCAATAATTCTAAGCTTTGCTGCAAGTCTGCGGTTGCAACTTCGATGTGATGATTTAAATCATTAACAATATTTAAGTACTGTCTTTGTAAATGGGCGCAACCCCGCTCAATAATGCCTAATTCACCTGGGCTTGAGACATTAATGTGCGTTTCAAATTCATTACTTAAGATTTGTTTCATACTGCGTCTAAGACGAGAAATAGGCAGGTAGATTCGCTTGGATAAGAAATAATGGATGGTTAAACTCATTAGCAAGCCAAGCAAAATAATGAAAATGGTCACGATATACATGCGATATTGCATGATAAGCATTGATTGCGTGTCAATATCAAGGGAAAGCCAACCTAAAATATCATCGGCTTGCAAGGCAATAGGGTTAGTTAGTGCTTTAAAGGGCGTGGTTGAATAAAGATTAAACTTAGGAATGGTGATAGGAGCAGTGAAATTAATTGTGTAAGGTTTGATTTGCTTGCTCTCAATATAATCACCAGTGAATTCCGGTGGTTTAAAAGGCTTATGAATGGAATGTTTGCCCCCCCGATACGCAAGCAATTGTCCCTGGGCGTTGTAAAAGGCCAAGGCCTTGACCTCGGGATTCACTGTTGACGCATTGATTAAACCTTGCAATGTTCGACTATCGTTGCGCAACATTGCGAATTGGGCAGCGGGTAATAATTGGCGAATATATGCTTCACCTAAACGTGACATGTGCTGATTTAAATCTTTATTAAATTGGCCATTAAAGAATACGGCAAAGAGGAGGGCGACCAAAAGTACTGGTATTAACGTAGTGATGCGCAGCTGGTATTTGATGCCGAGTCTTTTCATAGTGATGGCAAAATTATCTGATTAGCAGATTTGTTGTTAATTGATGTAAGGAATTAAGGTGCATTCATTTATTTTGCGTTGCTCAGAAAGTTAGATATTATATACTCAAGATACTTCAAAATGCTATTTCTGCTTATTGCTTACAACGGAGCACCTGATGGTAGTTAGAACACGGTTTGCCCCAAGCCCTACCGGGTTTTTACATGTTGGCGGTGTACGCACTGCTTTATTTTCTTGGTTATATGCAAAACATCATAAAGGTCAATTTGTGTTGCGCATTGAAGACACAGATCAAGAGCGTTCCACACAGGAATCTGTCCAAGCCATTCTTGATGGCATGGCATGGCTAGGCCTTGATCATGATGAAGGACCTTATTACCAAACTGAACGTTATTCCCGCTATCAAAAAATCGCAGAACAATTGCTTAATGAAGGTAAGGCCTATCGTTGCGTGTGCAGCAAAGAGCGTTTGGATGCTTTGCGGGAATCACAGCTTGCTGCGAAGCAGAAGCCCCGCTATGACGGCCATTGCCGTGACAAGAATTTACCCGTGGGTAATGAACCTTATGTCATACGATTTAGAAATCCGCAGACGGGCGTTGTTTCATTCAGTGATGTGGTTTACGGTAATATCAATGTTGAAAATAGTGAGCTGGATGATTTGATACTCATTCGCTCGGATGGCCATCCAACTTACAATTTTGCTGTGGTCATTGATGATTGGGATATGCAAATTACCCATGTAATCCGTGGCGATGACCATATTAATAATACTCCCCGGCAAATTAACTTATTCAATGCGCTTAATGCACCCATACCGGTTTTTGCCCATTTACCAATGATTCTGGGTGATGACGGTAAACGCCTATCCAAAAGGCATGGTGCGGTAAGCGTTTTGCAATTTAAAGAATTAGGGGTATTACCTCATGCTTTATTGAATTATCTTGTGCGCCTGGGCTGGTCCTACAAAGACCAGGAAATTTTCAGCATTGACGAAATGATTGAATATTTTGATCTGAGAAATGTTAGCCGAGGGGTATCAAGCTTTAATTACGATAAACTGTATTGGTTAAACCAACATTATCAAAAAAATGATCCGCCTGAGACGGTTGCCCAAGCTCTGCAATGGCATTTTCAAAGTCAAGGTATTGATACAGGAAATGGCCCATCCTTGACTGAATTGGTTTCTATCCAAGCAGAGCGTTATAAGACTTTAGCTGAGATATGTAATGGAAGCCGTTATTTTTATGAGGATGCGATTGAATATGATAACGATGCAGTGAAAAAACACTTACGCCCTGTCGTATTAGAACCATTGGAAGCGCTCTATAAGTTACTGCATCAGCTTGAGCATTGGGATAGTGAATCATTGCAGCAGTGCATCAATGATGTAAGTGCTGAATTTGATGTTAATATGAGTAAAATTGCTCAACCACTTCGCGTAGCTGTAACCGGCAGCAGCGTGTCGCCGGCTATAGCAATGACGCTCAATTTACTGGGCAAGCAACGCACACTATCACGTTTGGATTTTGCTTTGAAGTACATTCGCGAACGTGCTGCAAGCAGCCAATCTAACTGAGTAGGTAACCCGCAGTTGGAAATAGACAGCTCTTATTCAAATCTAATCAGGTAATCGGGTGCAAGGTTTAAGTTAAATATCCGAGCCGTGGTATAGGAGCGGATATAAGCAACCGCTCTTATTCACATGCCTCTAGTGACTTGTTTTCAAGATGATAAAGAATTGCCTTAGCACTGGCCGGGGTAAATGGTTTGTTAAAATATCTTTCTATCCCGACAGCGAGCGCTTTTTTAGCATAATCAGGTTCGCCATGCGCGGTAACAGCAATGATTGGTGTGTTTTTATTGATAGTGCTTTGTTTTTTAATTAAAGTAGCGACTTCAAAACCATCCGGCCCTTCGCCTAGTCCGATGTCCATTAAAATGAGATCATAAGAAAAGGTCATTGTTTTTTCCAAGGCAATTTTTCCATTTGATGCGATATCCACAAGGCAGCCAAGTTTTGCTAATTGTGCTTTAGCAACCATCTGGGCAATGAGAGTATCTTCTACTACAAGCACGTGGATAGGATGAGTCATTCATTTTCCTTTCAATTAACGCTATCCTTTGGGATTAAGATTAATCTAACATCAATTCCATCAGTACTAAAACGTTATTTATACAATTGTTGGCTGAACTTGACAATTTTTAAGTTGAAAAGAATTGTAACGGTTATGTCGTCCTGGGCATAGCGAAGAATCTCCCTGATAGAACTGGTGACAGTGTTGAGTATCCAATAAGCTGTCAGTCAACTATCTCGTCAAGTAAAGGTCGTTTAAAAGGCAGTGTACAGATGAAAGTCGTTCCTGTTTCAGGGCTGCTGATAACATCAATTTCTCCCTCCAACTCTTCGACAAGCTGCTTAACAATATGCAAACCTAAACCTGCTCCTTTGTATTTGTTTTGATTCGCTGGATGTAGGCGGTAGAATTTTTCATAGATGAGATTTTGCTTATCTGGGGATATACCGATACCGGTATCTGCAACTAATAATTGCAGTATAAAATTTCGTTCGTCAATTTGTTTCCCCATCCTCACACTCACTTGAATGCTGCCTTTATCCGTAAATTTAATCGCGTTGCTTAATAAGTTCATGATGATGCGTTGAATCCGGGGTGGATCACCAATAAAAACAGTGGGTATATCGTTTGGATAATCACTATTTAGATCGAGTTGTTTAATGGTTGCAGCTGCCCTTTCCATGCAAATAATCTTTTCAATGATTTTTTTTAGGTCGAATTTCTTAGCAAGTATGGGTAAATTTTCTGAAGGATTACGGGTAAAATCTAATATATCGTCAAGGAATTCTATAAATTCTTTGGCTGAAAGGTAAGTAATTTCAAGCTGTTCTTTTCTCTCAAGATCAGCTTCTGTCTCAGCCAAAAACTCAACCATACTATAGATGCCGCTAAACGGTGTTCTAAGTTGATGCTCCATGTTGCGTAAAAATTCTGTTTTGGCTTGATTGGCTGCCTCGGCAGCAATTTGCGATTTACTCAGCGCTTCTTCTATCTTTTTGCGTTCGGTGATATCAAAAGAAATCCCTAAAATCCCAACAACTTCACCATTTTTATTAAATAAAGGGGATTTCTTGGATAAGAAAATAGACACCTCGTCGGAATTAGCAAGCTGAGATGCTTCTTCACGGGTCAACGTTTGCCGGCTATTCATTACTGCTAAGTCAGATTCCCTGAGCGAGTGGGCATCATGACTCCAAGGCATTTCATAGTCAGTTTTCCCTATCATCAATTTTGGGTGAGAAAAGCCTGCTGATTTTGCTTGGGCAAAATTACAACCTTGATAGACCGAATCTGTATTTTTCCAGTAGACATGACCTGGCAAATTGTCGAGGATACTGGCCAAAGTAAGCTCAGCTTCTTCTTTTTCAATTCGGTTTTTTTCTTCTTGTGCCTTCCTTTCGGTAATGTTGATGGAAATTCCTGCCAAACCAATGATTTCACCTTCGTTATTGAATAAGGGGATTTTCTGCGTCAAATAGATAGAATGTATATTACCAAGTTCTAAACCCTCTTCTTCAAAGATACAAGGTAAGCCTGTAGCAATGACTTCCATATCGTTTTTTCTAATTTCATAGGCTTGCCTTTTCGGATAAAGCTCAAAGTCAGTTTTGCCGACGATTTCTGTTGGCGAAGAAAGTCCCGCGCTTCTGGCTTGCAGTTCATTACAAGCTAAGTAGCGAAATTGATTATCTTTCCAATAGATATGTACGGGCATCCGCTCAATAATTTGCCTGTACAAATCAAACTGCTTAAGAAGACTATCGTAATTCAAAGCCATAAATTCTCCTGGATAGAAGTCTATTTTATGGATTCAGCATTGCATGAGCTTCAAAAGCCTCGCCAGGATACTGAGTGTGCAATTGCTTTATCTCATCCTTTAGTTTATTAACATAAATGTGTTTTAAGAAAAACATAGTTTGATTTTCTTTTGAGCAACCAGCCTCTAAAGCAAAACGCCTCAGATTTGTTAAGTTTTTTGCATGCCGAGCTATCAAAGCATTATTCTGGAGCCATGAAAAAGGGTCATCCCTTAATGCTTCCAACCGTTTTCCTGAATACTGCGGATGACTGGCTGTATTAGCTAAAATTATTTTTAACGGATTTTCTGTTAAGACGCGGTTGATATAATTTTTAATCGATTCCTCTTCATAAAGCATTTCCCCTGCAACGATCAGGCAATGTTCCTCCAAATAGGAATTACAGCTTACCAGGTCATAATCTGTTGATTCTTCTTTACCAAGAAGTAAGAAATAAATAACGTCTGGTGTGGTTGCTGAGGATTGGTTTAAGCGCTTCACAATTAATAAAACCGGTATTTTTTGTTGGATACTGTGGTAAAAAATGATTTCACTCACAGTGTAGCAAGGTAAAACCATTCTGTCTTCGTCTGCTATTTGACAAAGTTTAGGTAAAATGTCTGGATAACCGAATTGGGCAGGTAACTCTTGCGCGATTTCTTGGATAAAATCACACCCTAATTCGCAAATAAGTTGTTGATATCGGTGGCTAAGGCGCTTGGCTCGGTATTTAGAAATATGAAATTCTCGCGCAATATGTTCTAAGTTTACCGCAATCGGAATGTGGTCTTTACGAATACTAAAATGGGTTAGAAAGCAACAGGCAATGATAAAAGCGTATTCTCTTTGCAGGGGAAACAAGAGTTGGTGTCGACTGAGAAATTCACTCGTTTTTTCAACAGCATCAAGATTACAGTTATAAGTAGCTGCATGTTTAAGGGTATTCTCCCAGTCATTGATCACATTTTCAATTTGATGTTTATAAGATTTAATATGCTCAATTTCTTGCATAAATTCAGCAGTTGTTGCCGCTGAGCAGAGCCATTTCTTGCTAAGATGAATAATTTTGTAGGCCCTGATTTGGCAAAGATTTTCACCTACTTGCGGATCAAATGCAGGTAAATTTCCAGCGACAAAAAGTTCTAGGGCTTTTACCGCAAAATCAACTACTGCTCGAATTAAATAGAGGTCATTTATTTTTTGATGTTTGTTAGCCAGTGCTGCGTTGTCGGAATAAGGAAGGAGGAATAGGATATTGCAGGGTATATCAAACAGTGAGGGTTTGTTGTGCATGTTTATTTATTCCCTAAAATTCCTTTTCATATACCGATAATAAATAATCAATAGTGAAACTGTGCCACAGGTGATAATACTTAAAAGATATCCACCCGCGAGTAAATAATCTTCGGTGAGTAACCCATGCAGCATCGTGAAAAGCTGGATAACATTAAAGCCTGCAAAAGTGATGAGCGATACGCCTTTCGCTGTTTTAGTTTTTAATAAAGTTATAATTTGCGGAATAAAAAGAGCGGCATTAGCTAACAGGCTAATTGAAAAGCCAAATTGAACTAGTTGCTCAGTTAATGACATATCCTAAATTCCAGCACAAGCATAGGAAGGCGATTATATACCTAAGAAACGCTAAAATGCTATTCTTAGTCTTGTGTTTAAAAAGCCTACGTATTGGGGTTGTTCGCAGCAACTAGTTGATTGAGAATAAACTTGATAACTGGACTAACCGTTGCTGGCTTGTAGGCTTATTCTTATAATACTAGATCCCTTTCTAAAGCATCTTCGATATCATCAGCCATGGCTTTAGTTGATGAGGTTGACACAAATAGTTTTCCCAAGAAGCTTTGGGCCCTTAATTGGCAAATCACATCATGATTAGTGCTCTTCCATATTCTGATGCTTTTAAGTGCTTGTTCAATATCATTATCGGGAATACCTGCTTGTTCGTTATAAAGATTTTTTAATGCCTCAAATTTTTGAATGGTATTCTCACTGTAGGGATCTTTTTTGAGAAGGTTCTCCATGCGTCGAAATATTTTAGTCAATATGGCCTTTTTGGTTTCGTCTGCTGGATAGCCATCTGGCGGAAGGGGGAAAACATAAAAATATCTATCAGGTACTCCCCATGAAAAATTCGCTGATACTGGAAGGTTAACAAAGAACTGTCTGGAGATATTGTCAGTTAAATGAGGAATCCCCAACGTATATTCAATGAGGTCGATGCCTGTATGCCGACAAGTATTGTTAGGATGAAGATAACAGGCTCTTGCTACAATATCTCGTTCCTGGGTATTTGCATCATTGAGGTTTTCTGCATACGGGAATCCTTTTTTTTCCAGGATGATTTTGTCATCTTGTGTGTCAACAGGTTGAAAACAACTAATTTCTTGGGATTTTTGCACGAAAGGGATAATTCGCAAAAATTGTTTGTATTGTTCAAATGTAATGGCATAAGCGGCGTAACTGATAGAGCCATAAAGACGGAGGGATTCCTCTTCAAGCTCTGATTCAGTGCCAAAAAAACAATTTTTAAAACATGTTTTAATCTCTGTTTTAAGGATTTTTCCTTTTAGTTGAATGCGCCGTGTGAGATTGGTTTTACCGAGTGTTTCCACTTCTTGCCCAAGCCTTATGAGAGTCTGAATATCTGGGTCAACCCGGTTTGTTTTACCTAACCTTCCTAATAAAATGGGTTTACCTTCTTTCATTACCCCTACCATGATAAAAGCATGATTTCGTTCGTTGATATTCCCTGAAGTCTTTTTTCCCAGAGCAATGAAAAATTCGTCTTGTTGATTAACGACGATTCGCCCTAATTGTGGAAGTGATTCAGTTTCCGTAGTGGAGGTGATCTCCTCTTGATCATCTTCTTGATTAGAAGATTCCTGAAGAGCTATTCCAATTGGTGCAGAGGGCTGGTTTGGTATTCTTTCTGTTTTCGCATGTTTTGTTTTTTCTGTCATTGTATTCTGGTTCATATTGCATAAATTTTAGTTGGACGGATTATATCCTATTCGGGATTAATAAAAACAGACAGAATTTTTGAATCTGCATTTGGGGGCTTATTAGGAAAAAGAGGGCAGGCAAGTAACTTGGGGGTAACTATCATCGGTTTCGCTGGCAACAGCATAGTCCAATTTCATGATGTATTCATAAAAGTCGGATGTCTCTTTTTGTCGCCTATTAAAAAAAGAGTGTCCTTTAAATTGATTTGAGGCGTTTGCTTGAAGAATAACTGAATTCAATGTCTCTTGAATACAGGGGGTTTCTCCTTGTTTATACTTCATTACTTGATCGAAAATAGCTGCTGCACCATTGGCAATCTTAATAATCCTACCATCCTGTAAACGACGTTTTTGCCCACCTAAAAGTCCAAGTTTCCCATCGAGATTAATTAGCTTATTTAGAATATTATCCAAAGTCTCGTTGATTGTGGTCTCTTGCGCCAGTGCCCAAGAATTATCTGGGTTCTTAAGCCATCGCATACGTGCCTGATTAAAAAGTCTTTCCGCAGTAAGTCGGTTAACCCTTAGTTGGGTGCTTAGTCTTGCCACTGTTTTGAATTTTCTTTCTTCGGAATTGAAAAGATAGGGAGATTTATAGTCATTTTCTGGCCGATAATGTTTGTAGAATATTTCGGAAATATCCTTATCAAATTTAGCAAAAAAAAATGACTCACTGGCCTGTATAACTTCGTCAAATTTGTTCGAAATTTCCTCGGTATCAATGCGCAATGGACTCGATAGTTTGTAATCTTGATTATATTCATTAATCTCAGCCAATATTTGCCATTTTAGTTGAGGATTACCTATGATAAAGCGTGAAAATTTTTCGTTTTTAATTAGTTCGGCTTTAAGCAAATTCGTGCGTGCAGCTTTATGGGCGACTAACTCATGACGTAATTTTTCGCTACCGATGGTTGCTTCAGCAATATGGCGATAAATTTGGGCATTAAAAAGGGTTCGTTTAAGAAAAATTGTAAATGTATCGCGAATAAAATCTTCATTTTCGTCTATGCCTGCCAAATCTAAGCGTCCTGAATCAGTTTTATCCGGAAAGTTTCTTGGTTTCGCGTCAGTTAAATAAGGAAAATTGGTAATATCCCTTTGAGTAATCGGAAAAGCATCGATGGGTTTTATGCCATAAGCCCTTCTACCTTCCTTAAAATCAGATAAATGGGGGTTAAGATTTCGGTATTTGGAGGTGAAAGGCCAAGTTGCTTCATCATGATCGATTTTGTAGGACCGAAGAAGGGTTGGATCAAAGCCGATATTCCCGCCGTGCAAATCATTCTCTTCTTCACAATAGGCTGCTGCTAATATCCTGCCAATGCCAGATTGAATAAGTTCATCCTGAGAGGGGGAGCAGCCGTATTCCCGATAATAATCATGGAGCGATTTGAAGTTTTTGATGACCCGGGAAAAAACACCAATCCTCTTTCCTTTTTCATCGTGTACACTTCTCACTTTCGGCGTTTGACTATTTAATAATAAGCGATAACACAATCCATTAAATGCTTCAATTTCTGTAATTCTTCGGCCAGAAGGAATTTCTTTGAAAATTTCTTCTTTACCGCTTTCTTGTTTTTTGACTTTTTGCGCTTTATGAATTGCTCGTGATAATGCAATTTGTCTTAAATTTTCATCAACTGTTGATTCATAGTTCGCAATATTTTTGCTCTTAGGGGGTAGTGATTTTTTTATCACTGATTCCAAGGTTTGCTGTAATTCGCTAAAGTGAGCAATTTGCTTTCTGTTTTCCTCGCCCCTATAGCTTCGTTGCAGACGAATTTTTTCGATCGCATTAACAATTTTTAGAGAACCAGTGATGCAAATAATTAATTTACCCTCTTTAATTTTGGTATAGCCAAGATCCTCTAAGTTAGAAAAATTATGGGCAAAATAATCGTGAGTGTATAGTTTTGCTGGCAAAGCAATAAGCAGATGAGGCTTTTTACTAGGTATCTCGAGTTGTAAAGAAGAATCAGGTGGTGATTCATCTGTGTAAATTTCAATCCAATTTTTTAATTGTCGATTATAAAGTTTCATACGAAATTAGGAGGGTCTTGCTTCTCTTCGCTCAGCTATCGGGATTAAGGATAGTCGATTTTTTATTAGGCAACATTCTAGAGTTTTTTCACATTACCCAATTTTAGATTACGCGCAGAATTTTTATTTTCCTTTGAATCACCTCTCCTGCGCAAGGGATTTAAATAGTATGATGATGTCCTTCTCGGAAATGGGAGCATTTTACAAGTGAAAATGTCTTAGATATATAGGTACCTGAATTTATAAACAATGTTATTGAGCGATGATGGCTTCACCTTAATTGAAGTAAATATTAACGATCTCACCGAAGATGGCTCCTTTATTATCCCTCCTTGCGTCACTTCAATTGATTAGGATGCATTTTTGCACTGCACGAATTTGGAACAAATCAATATTCCTGAAAATGTCCGCTTGATTGGTAGAGGTGCATTTTGGGGTTGTCAAAATCTGCGGCAGGGCAATATTCCTAAGAGCGTCACTACGATTGGTATTGAAGCCTAAGATAATGGATGTTTGATGGGAAGGGTAAAGCGGTCCGCTTAATATCCATTCAATGTCCACTGGCCTATAATTTTAAAAGTTAGGGTCTATGATTAGGCATAATTATGTTCATTGAACAAGTTACAGACGAAGTTCTTAAAAGGCGATTTAGAAATTGGGATGAGGTATTAAAAAAGCTCGCTTTAATACCGGCTTTTGAAGGTATTAGTGAGGACCAAATTAATAATATACTCATGGTTGGAGATACCATCGTTTTACAAAGCAATGAATATCTTATTAGACAGAACGAACTCGATGATAATCTTTATATTCTTTTACAAGGGTATTTAGTAGTTACAAGGGAACAAGAAAATCAAGAGATATATTTGGCGGAAATTTCTCCGATTGATGTTGTTGGAGAGGCCTCTTTTTTTACTAAAAATCCTCGGAATGCTAATGTAATTTCAATGCGAGATAGCCTCCTGATAAGATTATCGAGAACAAAGGTTTTAACGAACAATCTTTTTTTAAATTTCATTACAAATATAGGAAAAATTAATGCAAAAAGGTTGGCTTGTTATCGCTCAACTTTTACATTGTATAAGCGTAAAATTAAAACAATTACCTTGGTTCCCTCGGGTGATTTTAAAGAAATTAGAAATTTTTCAGAGAAATTATTTTTATCACTTTCTGAACATGGGAAAACTTTAATCGAGCATGTAAATGATAAGCAATCATCTGTTACTAGAGAACAGTTCATGGAAGATTTTTTTGAAAATGAAAGTAAATACGAATACATCATTAATGTGTTGGATAATGAATTAACTGATATATCAATCAGGTTTATTAACCAAACTGATCATCTTATTTTTGTAGCGAATGAAAATAGCAGTTATCACCCAAATTTAATAGAACAGTACATTTTCAAAGAAAAAAAATATATCCATCGCAAAGAGCTCGTTTTAGTGAAGCATCCAAACACGATTATTACCACAGAGGTACAGAATTTTATTTCAAGAAGGGATTTAAATGGTTATTACACATTAATTGATGAAAAAGGTGAATATAGTCGTTTGGCAAGGTGTATTATCGGAAAAAGTACTTGCTTAGTATTAAGCGGTGGTGGAGCCCGTGGTTTGGCTCATATAGGAACAATCAAGGCATTGCAAGAGAAAAAAATATCCATCGACATGATAGGTGGAACAAGCATGGGAAGTGTAATCGCTGCTGCATACGCAAGACACTTAAATTATGAAGATATGCTGCAGGTAATGAAACAGTTTTGTTTAAACTATAAAGTTAATAAATACACTATCCCTTTTATTTCAATTTTTACTGGAAAGAATATTACCGATGGATTCAGGGAGGTATTCGGCGAGAATTCCTATATTGAAAATTTACGTTGCCGCTATTTTTGTGTGGCGTGCAATTTATCCCGCATGAATCTTAAAGTATTCAATACTGGATTAATATGGAGTGCAGTGAGAGCGAGTTTCTCAATACCTGCAATTTTTCCTCCTTTGATCAATGAAGAAGGGGAAATTTTGGTGGATGGTTGTGTGATGAACAACCTTCCTGTAGACCAAATGGAATTAATCAACAATGGTGGAAAAATCATTGCATCACAGATTGTACAAACCAGTAGCATTCATAGGTATGAGTCCTCCGATGGCAGCATTAAAGGGTCACGATTACTTATCAACAAATTGAATCCCTTTGCTAAGAAAATCGATATGCCAAATTTAAATTTCATATTTATGAAGTCTCTTCTAATAAGTAGCCAGTTCCACCAGCAGCAAATGGCAAACAGCGCTGATTATTGTATAGATCACAATATCAAACGAGTAGGGTTATTTGACTTTAAATGCTTAGAGAAAATTGCTGAATTTGGTTATCAGAATACGATGAATCAGTTAGAAAAAGGATTGTTGGATACCCTAAATGAATAAAAAAACTGAATTCAAGCGATAAATCACTTAATGCATCCTCTATTAAAGGGAATTAACCCTTTAATAGATCCCATCGCAAGAAGGCGCTGTAGGAGCAAATTAATCCGCAACTTCTCAAGCACAGAGAATCTTACCTTTAGTATTCATTAATCCACTTCAGGTTCAAACACAAGCCATAGCTTTCTCTTGTTCCCACTGCTTAAGAGGGGACAACTCTGGGTTAGCCATGGCTTCGGTTGGCAAATAAAAGGTTTGTTCTAGCAAAAATTGCCCACCCAACGCCGCGTGGGATACCTGATCAGTGAACACGATCCATGTGCTTTGTGCTGGAAAATCAATTCGTTGCTTTCTCACTGTTTGTTGATATTCATCACAAAGCTTCATGTTGTCATGTAAGTTAAGCTGATAATGATCATAGGCGGAACGCAATGTTTTTGTTGCTTTAATCATATGCAACAATTTTGCTCGGGTACGGCTATAGTTTGGGATATCCGCTGCGAAACGTTTAAGCACCTGGGGAAAAGGTTCGCCTAAATGCCAAATTCTAGGTTCATTAAAAGGGTTGATATTAGAAAAAACACGTAATATTCGTTTTCCATTCACAGGCGTGGCCGGGAAAGAGTCGACATGTAGACGAGTATCATCTTTCCGCTTTGAGCTTGCCCGTCCTTTTATTTCTGCAGGCCGATAACTGGTTCTACCCCAATGTAAACTATCTTGATAATGCGGCAAGACCAAATCTATAAGTTGCTTAGCAAATTCAGCATAACGAGACATGAAAATTGTTAGTAGTTCGGCTAAGTTGCCATTATCATTTTTTAAATGAAAACCACCTAATCGCTTGGTACGGTAATCAAAGCTGACATTTTTATGCTTACCATCAAGAAGTGTATCTGAAAAAATCTTATTCTTTTCACTGGGCAATAAAGGAAAAGAGCAAGAGGGTAGATAAATGACTTTTCCTGATTCTAACGAGGCAAGTGCAAGATTTTTGCAGTCTTTACTCAGCGAATAGAGATCCTCTGCATCAAGGGTAAGTAGCTGTTGGTCCATTAGCGTCTCATCATCGGATAGATAAAAAAATGATTCTAACAAAATTTTGAAAATAGGGGGGAAATTTGTTTCCAGTCTATCTATTATTAAAGGAATGAATCCAAGTTTAGCCCGTTTCAATTTTAAGGTACGATAGGTCAAATCAATTACATCAATTTAAATAATTGATTTTTCAATAAGATTATTTTTGGCTATTGTTAATTATAGAAATAATAAGGAGTTTAATATGAGCGAGGTAGCAAAAAAATTGGCAATCATCATGGCGGATACCTATGCCTTATACTTGAAAACACAAAATTATCATTGGCATGTCAGAGGTCCGCAATTTAAGGGATTGCACCAATTGTTCGATGAACAATATCATCAGTTAGCTGAAGCCGTGGATTTGATCGCTGAGCGTATCCGCACGATTGGGCATAAGGTACCAGCCACTTTTAAGGAATTTGAAAGCTTAAAGCGCATTAAAGATGGTGATTCAAGCCTTAATTCCAACCAAATGGTCACTGAGTTAGCACAAGATCATGATACTTTGGTGAAAGACTTAAATCAGGCGCTTGTTTTTGCGCAAAAAAATAATGATGAGGGTACTGCAAATTTACTTGCCGATAGGCTCGAAGAACATGAAAAATCCCGTTGGATGTTAGAGGCATCCCGCGAAGTGCAATAGCGGTTTGTTATGCCTTAGCGGCATTATATTTGCTTATACTTAGGTCTGCGGGTCCAATGATCGAGAGCGATTTCTGGATCCGGGGACACAACCTGAGTGTTTCTTCTAACCAAACCATTTTTGATAGATTTTATTATACGTCCCGTCGGTTTTCATTGCAGCTTGTGCGGTATTAACCGCAAAGACCAATCCAGTATTCTTTTTATTAATGCCAAAACCCAACGGTTGTGGAGCATTAGGTATTGCAGCCAGAATTTTTAATTCAGGGTGCTGCTGGACATAATAATAAGCGACTGGAAAGACTTTCATGACAGCACCAATTTTTCCGGCGACTAGATCAGAAATTGCTGAATTAAAATCAATAAAAGGGTAAATTTTTATTCCTTGGATAGCCCCTTTTTCCTTCATTTGTTTGGCAATATCAAAATCGGTTGTGGCTGCTTGAACACCGACAATCAGGTTTTTTAAATCATTTAGGGATTTGACCTGAGGTTTTTTTTGGGCATTGATAATAAGACTCAAGGTGGTTGTCATATAGGGGTTGGAGAAGGAAATTAATTTTTCACGTTCGGTGGTGATAGTAATTGCGCCCATGATAAGATCATAGTGGTTTGCTCTTAAATCATTGATGATTATTTCCCACTGTGTATTTTTAAATTCAAGTTGTAAATTTAATCGTTTAGCAATTTCTTTAATCAAATCAACTTCAAAACCCACTTGCTTGTCATGCTTGAGGAATTCAAACGGAGGGTTAGTAAAATAAGTCGCTACGATGAGTTTACCAGGCTGAAGCGTGTTAAAAGAAGCCTCATCAGCCTGAATTGCTTTGCTGAAAATAATTAATAAAAGAATGGCGATAGGTAAAAAAATCTTCATGTAGGAACGCATTAGCAACTCCTTTGCGGTGCGTATTATTCATCATGATAAGGTTACTGATTAACCCAGAGTGATGTCAATCATCGTAATGCAGGACGAAAAACCACTTATCCTTAAGAGCATGTTAGCGTACCCATGCCCGGTTTTAATTCCCATGTCATCCCGAGCATAGCGAGGGATCTCCGGCAATCAGCACCTAATCTAATTAATTAGAAAAACATGTAAAATTATACGGTTATGCAAAGCATAATAGCGGTGCCCAGAAAGGCAGCTGCTCAACAAAACCTGTATCAAACAAAAGTTAGTTCGGCAAGGAAAACACAATGGTTACGTGTAAAGAAGCATTATCTGGTCAAGACGTGATTTATATCTATTTTCAAAGATTGTGCCACTGCAGGGAGATCCCTCGCTATACTCGGGATGACATGGGTAGTGAGCCGAGTCGGCACGCTAAAGGGCTCTTAAGGGGTAGTGGTTTTTCGTCCAGTGCGAAGGTCAACTATTTGATAGGCTAACCAAAAATCGGTACTTCGCGGGATGATTGTCCTGGTCCTGATGTCGTAGAAGAGATTTCTTTCGAGAAGAAAAAAGGAGCTTTACCCGATTGATACTTCGAACCCGCTGAAGTTTGATGGTCCATTGAGTTCCGTTGACGAGCTGCTGCAATAAGTTCAAAAATCCAGGGATTTTTGGATGCATAAAAAGAAGCATCATGGCCAAAATCATCGACAAGATTGATATCGATTCCTTTTTGCTGGAGTAGAAAGTGGACCGTCTCGATATCGTCATTTTTCACTGCTTTGATAAGTAAGGTTTCTCCCTTTGTATTTTGGGCATTGATATTTGCTCCAAGATGGGCAAATCGTCGAAAATAAACCTCTAGGCATTCCCGAGTCTTTTTTGTTAGGTTAGTTTCAAGAAGACAAAATAAAACCGTTTCTCCTCCCGCATCGGGTTGATTCACTGAGGCTCCGTAATTCATCAATAACTCCACGCCAGCAATATTGCCAGCCAACAGCATATGCGATAAAGCTGTTTTCCCTGAAGGGAGAAGGAGATTCGGACTGGCACCTAAATCTAACAGTTCGCGTATTTTTTCGAGGGAATATTTGCAGTCAGGAGTGAGAAAGAGCTGTTCGAGTCTTGCTTGTTGATCCGTGTCATCTTGCTCCGCATGCAATCCATCGGTTTGGCTGTTTGCCCCAGCGGTATGGTCAAGCAATACTCGGCAGATCCCCTTATTTCCTAGAGATAAGGCAATTTGTAATGCATCGTAAGATTGGTCTTCTATTGTTGGGGACAATATATTGTCTTTGGTGGATACGGATGCCCGCGGGTTTGCGCCTAATGATAACAAGCAGCGAACACTATTTATTTTTCCGTGCCGTGCGGCAAAAAGTAAAGGTGTTTCTCCCCAGCCATTTTTTTGTTCAAGTTGACGTTTATCAAAATGAGCACGAATGAGCTCGGGTGAGTCAGCTAAAATCGCCTTGTGAAATTCTGAAAATTCGGTTTGTGAAGAGGTGCTTCGTTGCGGTTTATTTTGCGAATAGAGCCTTGCTGCAATACTAGTAGAGCTGCTGAGCATCTCTTCAGATACCCAGCGCGATAATAAACCGCGGCAAGCCTTCTGCATTTCCGCAATCGTAGCTAATCTGAATTGGCTACTTTCAACAAGCCCCTTGCCATAGTAAGCGTTATGAATAGCGCTTTGCGAGTGGGGTTCCGCTCGCTTTGCCATTTCTAAATAAGTAAAGACACATTTGATGGCTGCCTCAGCACGTACCGCGTCGGATCTTAGATAAGTAGCAAAGTGCAGGTATAAGTTAGCGATGAGTAAATAACCCGGGGTACCATGCCATTTGGCGTTTTCTATCAATAGGGGTAATTTTTCAAATGCGGTGTCAAATTGGTTTTGTTTTATCAATCCGCAAAGCGTGGCTACTGATTTTTTAAGCGCATGAAAAGAACGAAATGACAAAGAAATATTCAAGTAGTTTTCCCTTTTATCTGGATTTTCCATTGCTTGCATAAAATTAAAAAAGCCGAGGGTGACTTCTAGCTCGCTTAAATTTTCTGCTTTTTTAAATCTAAACTCGGGTGAGCTTTTTATCCTGAAAGCGTCTAATTTATTTTGCCAAAAGGGGGCAAAAGCCGGTAAGTCCAAAAGGCTTCTAATGGTTGGATTTAGGCAATATAAGGAAAGTTGTGTAAGAGAATATTCGCCAATGATTGACAATACTCTTGTGAAATTTTCTTGAGTTGGATCGTCACTAAAATTTTTTAAGTGAAGCTCGAGCAGAAGATTGTTCACAATAATTTTCCCTAATGAGATGGTGAAGAGCTATTATTTTAATCAAATTATGATCAAATTGCATCAAATAAAATTCAAATAGGGAGATAGGCTGAGGGTCTTGGCATTCAACCCTCAGCTAAAATTTATTTAAAAGCTGTCTGAATAGGAATTCCGTCGGTAGGTTTATCGTTATCAAGCTTGGTGTCTATTTGGGTATCGGGAGGTTGTGTTTGAGTTAAGTCATGCAAATCTTTAATATCAAGATTGGCGTCTTCTTCATCAAGTCGCTCGTCAAATTCCAAATGGGGTTCTTCTTTTTTATGCGCTCCCACACCTGAAGAGCTAGCTCCCATGAGGTCGAGCATTTTTACTGGACTTTCCATTGGTTTTTTGGCTTTAATTTTAAGCGGGTCAACGGATTCTTGTTGCATTTGCTCACTTTCCTGTTTGGCAAGATTGTAGTTTGTTGCCTTGAGGCCGTGATCAATACACTTGTTTAGATAAGTCATCAAATTTTTCTTGTTTCCTTCGGGACTTATTGCGAACGTAATCAACACGCGGTTAAAATCATCAAGTCTATCTAATTTTACCGCCGCATCAAACGCTTCGGCTACTTTGGCTTCAAGTTCATCATCAGCGTGAAAATCGTGAATGATTTGTCTTAATTGCTTTTGGATATCCATTTGCAGATTAAGTTCAACGTGTTTTAAAAATCCTTTATTGGTTTCTTGAACGCAATAGCGTTGAATGGCATCCAGCGCTGATTTCATTGCCTTAGCTTTCTCTACAGGATCAACTTTACTCATGACTTCGAATTTATAATGTTCAATTCTGGAAATCGCGAGGTCTTGTAAACCTTCAGGATAACCTTTTGCAATTCGGCGCAAATCTTCGATATTGGTATAATCTTCCTTTTGATTAAATGCACGGAGAGCCGGAAACAAGCTTGTTTCGGTAAGTTTTGCTAATTCGGTAGCAGGAATATGAAGGGTATTCTTAGATTTTTTGCAACTATGCAAATCGACTCCATTTTTTCCTAAAATGTAAATCAATTGCTCAGCATCAAAATTAGCAAAGGTAAGGCTAACCATTCCCGCATTTTCACGAATCGATAAAATGTTGTTCGTGTTACGATAGGTCCATGGATTGCGGTAAGGTCTACCATCATCGGAAAATAAAACAGGATTATTAACCAATTTTTCTAATAATAAACTTGATTTTATGAGGTTTTTGTTAGCCAAAAAAACAGTTGGGGTAATTGCATGGCCATTAAGTGGGGGGAAATTTTTAAATGTGGAGTCTAATCGTCGGTTAAGTGCTGTTTTTATCTTAATGGCATCTTTTTCTAGCGTTTTTAGTTCGGTCAATTCTTTTTTTAATGTCTCGAGTTCTTCGCCTTTTACTCTTTGTGATTTAAGGCCTGCAATTGCATTTTCAATTTGTCTTATTTTAGTTTGATGGGCAGAGATAACCTCATCAAGCATGAAATTAATTTTGGGTTGACTTTTAAATAAATGAGCAAAGCTCTCTACCTTGCTATCAAAAGAGGAATCGTCCACTAACGTTCTATTCCTTCCCTTATAATGCCGAGTATGTCTACCGAACCCGACGGGTACCAGGCTAAAGCGAGTGTCGATTTCCAACCTGTCTTTCTCCATGGTTACCTGATCAAACACATAAAGCGATTGGCCGTCTTTTATGCCTTTGTTTTGCCCCGCCATCATTCCTATAAAATCAGGGTCATTGCATAGGTAACTGAATGCTTCAATCTTGCCTAAGTCTTCAATGAATTTATCGCTATTTAGTTCATTTCCTACAGGTATAATGCTGGCGTAATGCTGGTACTTGTCACCAATTTTTTTGAGTGCTTCCAACGAGAATCCACTTGGGAGAACGACGGTTTCTTCGGTACCTCTAGCAAATTCACTGAGCAGTTGTATCTGATCGAAAGGGACGAACAATGCTGCTTTTCCTTGAAATTGGACCATATTAGAGTTTGTCGTGGTAAAGCCTAATATTCTTGAAATATTCAATGCAATGGCTTCTCGTTGGACTTCAGTGGTTTTCTCATGTTTAGGTAGTTTAAGAATTGCTTTCGTAGACAAGGTAAAGTTGTTTCGGTTATCAGTATATTCTGAGAAACCCATTTCCTCTTCTTGCTGAATGTTTCTCAATTTTTGTTTTACTTCATCTAAACCAATCAGGGATATTTTTTCTGTTACTCCGCCAGCCTTTTCGGGGAGAGTACAAAAATAAGCAGGGGAGCCGTCTTGCTTAGGAATCTCAAAGATTTCTAATCGGGCTATTTTGTTGAGATCGTTTAATAGGTTTAATTCGGAAATTAACTGCTGATTTCCTTTATTCTTACTTAATAATTTTTCGTGATTCTCAATAGCGATTCTCAAATCTTTGTAAGTATCTAATTTGAGATGAGGCATTGTCTGTTTTGCAATAGATAATAACTTTCTAACCGCCTCTTCTTTTAAATATTCGAATTCTTCATCATGATTTGCTGGAAGATGTTGAGCTACCCTTCGCGTGTAATCCGTGTTGGGAAGACCTTTCAATTCATCTGCCAAATCCATACGTTGATCTAATTTTTCTTCATCATAGCCCGTGCAGACAGGAGGGATAGTGTTTGAAAATTGGAGAGCGCCATCCAATATGGCAGCAAAAGTGCTAAAATTCGGATGTGTTGGTTCAAGTTCAGCTACTTTCAAAAAATTAGGTCCCCAATCGTCCATCCGCTCAATTGCCTCATCGAGGGAACCATAGTTTGCTATATTATCTAACCAGGACTCTTGATAGATTTCACCAAATTTGTGCTTTAGATAAAAAGCAATCAATTTCTTTTTAGTTTGAGGATGCATAGTTCCCCCTAATGGAGTTTATATTTTATATAATATGTATATATATTAAACCAAAATTATTAAGTTGGTATTAACTTCGGAGAAGCATTTGCGGCGGGATAAATGCTTTGGCTTATTTTGAAAGATCACTTATTATTTTTGGAATGTTAAAAATGGGCTTATAGATGAATTTGAATAAAAGAGAGGCGCTTGCTCGTTTTATCGTTTGGTTCTTTCTTGCTAATACAATTCTATTTTGGCTATTAGGTTTTGAATTTTTGAAAGCGATTTTCCTGTCTAAAACGTTATTTGCCAACACAGCAGCTGATTTCAGTACGATGACAGGGAAAGTGATCATCGTTCTTTTTGCAATACTTAATTATTTAAGTTACATGATGCTGCTCGCATTTATCCCAGCAGGATTCTTGTTACTAATAGCTTATTTTTTGCCCAACAAGAAGTTGGTTTGGTCTTTAAGCGTTGTCCTAGCCACAGTGTGTATCGTGCTATTGATTGCGGATGTTCGCATTTATTTGATGTTTAAATTTCATCTTAATTTTTTGATATTGTCATTGATTTTTCATACCCAGTGGAACGAAGTGTTTGATTTTTCGGCACAAGAATTAACTTATTGTGCTGTACTGATTTTTACAGTTTTTATATTTGAAATTTTTATTGCTTGGGTAGTTTGGAAAAAAATTGTGCTAGCTGAGCGGCTTAAAATTGGTAAACCCATTTCGCTGGCTTGGTCTGGTTGTTTTCTAGTGTGTTATTTTACTTTGACACTGTCGATTACAAATAACAATAATCTTTTTACCCAGCAAATCCCGAATTTACCCCTATATAATCAAATAATTAGCACTTTGATCCCTGCAAAAAATGCAAAATTGATTTTAACCCGCTTTAGCGAAAGTAATTTTGCTCAACCTATTTTTTCTACTGACAAGTTAAATTATCCTCTCCATCCAATGCGATGTGATAAACCGATTAATTCTTATAATATTATCTTGATCATGGTCGATTCGCTTCGTTTTGATAATCTGCAAAAAGGATATATGCCTAATGTTGAGAGGTTTGCTAAGAAAAGTTGGCAATTTCAAAATCATTTAAGCGGCGGTAATTCAACGCAACCAGGATTATTTTCGATTTTTTATTCCATACCAAGTAGTTATTGGACCGCTGCTTTAGAGCAAAAAGTTCCCGCTATCCTGACTGAATTATTGATTAAATACGGGTACTCAACCCACGTCTTTTGGTCTAGCGTTTTGTATAACCCTCCTTTCGATAAAACGATTTTTACCGGATTAGCCAATCTTGATATCAATGGGTCGCACAAAGACAATATTGGCGATAAGGATAGGGATATAACGCAAAAAGCAATTAATTTTCTGATGGATAAGAATCATAAATCACCTTTTTTCCTATACCTTTTCTACGATGCACCGCATGGTTTTTGCCGTGAGCAAAATTTTTCAGCTCCTTATCAACCTGCACCGAACCAATGCTCCCGTATTAATTTAACCAATGAAGTTGATCCTCAACCTTTCTATAATCGTTATCTTAATGCGGTCAATTTTGATGACGAGGAAGTTGCTAAACTACTAAATACTATTGAACAACAAGGTTATTTGGAGAATAGTATTGTTATTTTTACGGCAGATCATGGCCAAGAGTTTAACGACAATAAACAAAATTATTGGGGACATGCTGGCAATTTTACCCGAGTACAAATTCAGGTACCACTGCTTATCCATTGGCCGGGTCAATCTCCCCGTACAATTGAATATTTAACAACAAGTTATGATATAGTACCAACATTAGTTAACCATTTGTTTAATTGCCAGAATCCAACTCAAGATTATAGCATTGGTCAGGATTTGTTGCGTGAACAAGGACGCTTACCTTTTGTGATAGCAGGAAGCTATATCAACATGGGAGTGGTAGAGCATGATCGACTTACGACTTTACAAGTTTCGGGAGATGTGACGATTACTGATCCTCATGCTGAACCTACACCGGATGCAAAACCAAGAATGGATCGCATAAAGCAGGCATTGACTCTCATGCGCCGTTATTATGCAAATTAATTCAACCATTTTTAGTCTGTGCAGGACAAAAAATAAAGCAGATAAAAATGACAATTTTCTCTCCGGTTTTATGGGGGTTCCGCTTTTTCCCCACACTTCGTGCTGGGGAGGAAGGTGAGGCATTTTGCAACAACGCCGAGATAAATTGAAGAATTTAATCTTAGATGCAAAAAGTAGTTTTTGATTTTTTGTACCGCAATGAGAGTTTATTAAATATACGAGGCTTGCGTCCGTAGAAATTTGCCGATCTTACCCGCTAATTAAGAATAAAATTCGACTTTATGGAATTCATCAGTTAACTTATTTATTTGGATATTAAACTATACTCATGGAATGAACTATCAAGATACTAAAGGAAAAATTTTTCGGTTCATAGGCTGGTTTTTCCTAACCAATGCTTTCCTGTTTTGGTTATTGGGTTTTGAGTTCCTAAAAATCACTTTCTTATCAAGAACTTTGTTCACCAACTACGTAGTTAGCTTCACAGGAATACTTGGCAAAATTTTAATTGTTAGTTTTGCATTGATTAACTATTTATCTTATATGATGCTGCTAGCATTTATTCCTGCTGGGATCCTGTTGCTTATTGCTTATTTTTTGCCATCTAAGCGTTTAATTTGGTTACTAAGCGTGTGCGTCGCCACCATAAGTGTAACCCTATTAATTATTGATAGTCGTATTTACATGATGTTCAAATTTCATCTTAATTTGACTATTTTAACGATGCTTTTTCACAGTCGTTGGAATGAAGTTTTTGATCTCTCTCGACAAGAGATATTTTTTAGTCTTGCTGTCATTTCTCTAGTATGTTTGTTAGAAATTTTTCTTGCCTGGGTGGTATGGAAAAAAGTCGTTGTAACAGAGCGCTATAAAATTGGTAAGAAAATCACTTACTGCTGGTGTGGCGGGTTCTTTTTTTGTTATTACATTTTAGTCTTATCAGTAGTTAATAATGTCAATCTTTTTACTCAGCAAACTCTCAATCTCCCCCATTTTAATCAGCTGTTTGCTTATTTCATTCCTAACAAAGATGCGCATGATATCTTAAGGCGCTTTAGTGAAGCTGATTTTGCCCAGCCTTTTTTCCCTAACGATAAAATGAATTATCCGCTTCATCCGTTGCAGTGCAAAAAGCCCGCCCGTCCTTATAATATTATTTTGATTATGGTCGATTCGTTGCGATTTGACAGTGTGCAAAAGGGATATATGCCGAATGTGGCGCGATTTGCTAAAAATAATTGGCAGTTTTTAAATCACATAAGCGGTGGTAATTCCACTCAGCCTGGATTATTTTCGATATTTTATTCAATTCCCAGTAACTATTGGACGGCCGCATTAAAGCAAAATGTACGTGCTATTTTTACCGACTTATTGATTAAGTATGGTTATTCAACCCATATTTTTTGGTCTAGCCTCATTTCTACTCCTCCGTTCGATAAAACTATTTTTAATGGGTTAACTAATATCGGATCTGATGGTTCGCCAAAAGACAATATTGGCGATAAAGATAGGGATATCACCCAAAAAGCCATTGATTTTTTGCTCGATAAAAACCACAAATCGCCTTTTTTCTTGTACCTTTTTTATGATGCGCCTCATGGATTTTGTCGTGATCAGAATTTTGCGACGCCTTATCAACCAGCATTGAAAGAATGCACCCGTATCACAATGACCAACAGCGATGATCCTATTCCTTACTATAACCGCTATTTGAATGCCGTGAATTTTGATGATGGGCAAATTGCTAAAATCCTTGATATCATCGAGCAGCAGGGATATCTAAATAATAGTATTGTCATATTCACGGCTGATCATGGCCAAGAATTTAACGATAATAAACAAAATTATTGGGGACATACCAGCAACTATACTGAAACGCAAACGCATGTTCCGCTAATCATCCATTGGCCAGGTGAACCACCCCGTACGATTGAATACACAACAACGAGTTATGATATAGCGCCTACGTTGATTAAGCGTTTATTTGATTGCAGCAATCCAGTTCAAGACTATAGCATTGGCCAAGACTTATTGATTAAAGAGGGACGCGCCCCTTTTATTTTGGCGGGAAGTTATATCAACATGGGCATTATCGAACCCGATCGACTCACTACTTTGCAAGTTTCAGGTGGAATAACAATCACTAATCGCCATGCAGAACCTGAGCCTGATGCCGAACCTAGAAAAGACGTGCTTAAACAGGTCTTGATTTTAATGCGCAAATACTACGCAAAATAGAGCGTATCATTATCTTCATTTTGATTAACCATGGAACTTCAGCATACCCGCTCGCTCGCATTGTTAAAATTTTAACCATTTTCAATTGACAAAATAAAACCAAATTGTACAATGTGCGGTTTTTTTGAGATTTATAGGAAATTTAGATGGCCCCCGGAACGATACATTATTGGCAAGGACTGATAGGCGATGAGGAGAAGTTAGAGGAATACAAGCCAATTATAGAGAAGTTGGTAAGAGGGGAATATAAATCGCTAGGATTAGAATGGATAGTAAAGCCGTATGTTTACAGTGTTAGGGCGAGTCAAGGGAATCGTTTACTGTTTGCGAATGCGGAAGTAAAAGGCCATCCGTATATTTTGTTTTTGAAAGACATAGGACATCAATATCACCGGAGTCCATTTGTGGTGATTCCTGGATATTGCGAACGCTATTTGGAGAAATATCGCCATTATTTAGAGGAGGTGTTGGAGCAATCAGGGCAAGAGGAAGGTTTGGTTTCTAATTTGCAGGGTAATAAAGAAGGGACGGGGATAAAATGGGTAGGCCTTGAGTATTACAATCAGAATTTCATTGAGTTAAACAGTAAACAAGAGGAAGCGTTAAAGGCGAAATTACCGTTGTTAGTGAGTGGCCCTCCTGGTTCAGGGAAGTCGTGTGTGTCGTTATTTTTAATGAATCCGTTGCTGAATGGTTTGCCGTTAGAGGGGAATAATGGTGTTTTGTATGTGACGCAATCATCGCGCTTAGTTGAGCAGATGCAGAGGGGTAGTGCGGAAGGATTACCGGCTGAAGCGGAGGGCCGGGTTGGGTATCAATCGTATGAGTCGTTGGCGAGAGTGCTTCATGGAGAAGAGTTAGCGGGTAAAACACTAGTTGATAAGGAGGAGTTTGCAGAGTGGTTTAGGCACTATGTTTCGAAGAAGCAGGAAGAATTAAAAGCGCGAGAGTCCACCCAAGGTTGGCGAAAAGGGAAATTGGAGGAATTAAAGGAGAAGGGCAGCCAAGTCTATCAAGAGTTTCGGATTTTATCGGGATATGATGAAGCGGGGTACCTGTCCTTAGGAGGGAAGCAAAGTATATTTCATGATTCAGAAGAGAAGGGATGGATTTACGCGGCGTATGAAGCGTATCAAATATTTCTTAAATCGGAGAAGAAAGTTGACCTTGCTTTTTTCCCGTTTGTTGTGAAAGGTCGTTATGAGATGGTGGTGGTTGATGAATCGCAAGATTTGTCCTATTTGCAGCTTCGCAATTTGCTGGAATTAGCGAAGGCTGGTCAAGTATGCCTTTGTATTGATACCCGTCAAAGTTTAAATGATTCTAAATCGAAGCGCCCTTATATAGTTGAGACGTTGCGAAAGATGGGCTATGAGGTGAGTCACATTGAGTTGCCATTCTCGCATCGTTGCCCGGAGGTTGTGGTTCCATTTTTGAATAATGCGGTGGGTATCCGCAATGTTTTAACGGGTGGTAGCGATGATAAGTTGGGGCAATCGAAAATCACAGGTTGTTCTGGGAAAAAGAAAGCGGGCAGTATCCGATGGGTTGAAGGGCCTGATGAAGAGACCCTGAAGTTTTTGCATGAGTTAGCTAAGACGACGCAGTTTGCGGTGGTAACGCAAGCGGAATATGTGGAGGAAGCGCGCAAGCTGTATAAAACGGAAATGGTATTTACCGTTGAGCAGATTAAAGGGTTGGAGTTTCGGACGGTTGTTGCGCACAAAATACTTGAGCCGACAGAGCTTCTTCGTGAAGCAGATGATATTCTTGAAGAGTATTTGAAAGTAAACCCGGATGTGCTTTTGGATAAATCGAAGGCGGCCCACCGGGCGAAGAAAGGGCAGGGTGATGAGCGCTTTGGCCCTCCGATGAACCAGTTTTTCACGGCATGTTCGCGTGCAACCGAGCATTTAATCATCAACCAGAAAAGGCATCATGCGTTACGGCATTTATATCAATTGCTGGGAGTGGGGTTGCCCAATAAAGAAGAAGCTCAAGAAGTAACGTTTGCAGTATCGACAAAAACGGAGGAGGAGTTGCGTCGAGAGTGGTTATCCAAAGCCATTGATTTTGTGAAGCAAGGTTTGCCGCAAGCGAGAGAGATTTATATTCATAAATTGGGGCATAAACCGGAAGAATTTGAGGCATTTAGAAAAGAGCATGAGATTAAACTGGCATCGGTGGTAAATCCTGTGGCTGATAAACCCGGGCTTAAAAACACGCAAGCGGCTGAACAATCGCCCGCACAAGAAGACAAACGGTCGAAAAAAAGCAAGAAAAAGAAGAAGAACCGGAAAGGAAAAAAGGATGTAGGTCCTGTGGAACAGCAGAATGCTACCCTCCCGACAAAATCATCTCTTGTTACTAACCCTCCACGCGAGCAAACTTCGAAGCGATTTAGTGAGGTGATATCCCATGCATTACTACCACAACCTAAGCCCCAAAGAACGCCCCAAGAATATGTTGTCGATCTATTTAACAGTCTGACAATCAATAATCTCGAACGTCTATTTGCCTGCGATGAAGATAAGCTTTTTAGATTTTTGTTTGCCATCCCAATGCCAGATGGTCAATGTTTATTAAGCCACATTCTTGAAAGTGAAAAAAATGAGATTTTGTTGGAATTTTTAGATAAGCATAAAGAGAGTGTTTATAAATTCACAGGCGAGCATTTTTCCAAACCTATTCCTGGCCATCCTAATAATCTCACCCCATTTGAATTATTAGCCAAGTCAGTAGGAGGTTTGAGCTTTTTATATTATATTCTTTATTACAACCCATTTCTCATTTTGACATTATCGGTTACTCACATACTATGTCCTCCTCATAAAACATGGGAAGAATTAAATAATCCAAATACGCTTTTATTTCATTTAATGAATGAAAATAGGATAGCGCAGCCCAACGGGATAAATGTATTAAAATTTTTGATGGCAACAGATTTATATAATGAGTTCTGTAAACCGGATGTGAAAGGTAATACCTGGTTTCAATGGGCGGCAGAGCAAGATAGATTCGATCTGACATCACTCATGGTATCGAGCCCTACATTGAATATGGAAATTCTTGAAAGAAAAAACAATGAGGATCGTTCTTTAGCTGGTTTGCTAAACGTGTGTATGCCAGGGTTGGTTGATACACTAAAGCAGAAGAAAACATCCCCTTCCCATATGTCTTCATCGGAGCTTCAAATAAATTCGGCATTAAACCATGTGTGGGGCCACCAGAATTTAAAAAAATTATTCCATTCTCATCCTAGCACGATTTGCAGAAGGTTATTTACTCCATTGTGCAAGGAGGAATATCTAGTAACGCGTTTACTTACAAGCAATCAAGTTGTACAAGTGTTCGAATCAGGAGCGCTTTGGGAGCATGATTGGAATTGTTTTAATGGAAAATTTTTCTCAGAAAAAATTCCAGGAAAAAATTGTACTCCTTTAGAAGTATTGTTTAATTCAGTAAACGGATGCTTCTTTTTATATTCAATTCTGAAGGAAAATGTTAATTTTGCTTTACAAATCGATACTGCCATTATTTGTCCTCCCCATAAAAAATGGGATGAACTAAAAGAGAAAAAATCCTACTTATATCAATTGGCTACAGAAGCTGTGGGGCCTGTGGGAATCAATTTATTATTGGGTTTTTGTGAAAACTGCAGATTAATCGATGCTTTATCTAAGCAAGATAGCGAAGGTAATACTTGGCTTCACTGGGCTATCGAAAATAGGGTGAATCGGGATATGATACTGTCAATTTACTCTATGATAGATGATAGCGTTTGCAAAAAGCCAAATAAAAAAGGCATAACACTTGAGGAGCTCATAAAAACAATTGGTTTAAAAGATATAGGAAAAGGGACTCCTTCACCAAACCAAAACAAAAAAGCAAGCGTTGAAGTAACTGAAGTACCGTTAGGTTATATATCCTTAAATATCTCATAGCAATCTGGCTTGACTCGGGGAACCTCTGTTTTCTCATTATTGTGTTATCCCCAAAGGAGTCTTTCAATTGGCCCTAAATATATAGAATATTGTTGTCAAGTGCAGTGTGAATAAAATTATTGTGGAGAAATAATGTACTTTAAAGATTGGTGCTTTCATGTTCATGGAATTACACTATTTTCAGAAGCTAGGGTAATTAAGAGCATGTTTATTCCTCTACTATTTCAGATTGATATGGGTACAAAATTTGTAGTAGATAATAGAGGATATTTTTGTACTCTCAATGGTGTTTACGGAGTAGTATTCCCTAAAGAGAATTACAATCTTTTTATTGATAATATTCGCGCAGAATATCAATCAATTGATTCTCATGAAGTTAACGAAAATCACTTTAGAAATTACAAAAATAATTATCTTTACAGACTTGGGTTGGATGACCGTCGCGAAATTAAATACAATCAACCAGCAAATATCTCTATCATCATAGATAAAAAATATGTCGCTGAATTTTTTATTCATTTTGGCAAATATAATCCCCGCCCCAGTTTTGATTGTTTAACTTCTACTGAAGTTGTTGAAATGCCCCCAATTTTTTTGGAAGATTTAAAAATACAGTACTACCAAAGCACTCTTTTTTCTGAAAAGAATCTCTCTACTGATCTTTATGCATTAAAAGCCCATGAAGAACGACTAAAACACCTATTGCAACAGGTTTATTCCAATACTTATATTTTGGATGCGGCAAATCGGTTGTTTTTGGATTATGACAACACTCGGTTGCCACTTACAAATGAACAAGCTTGCAGTGCCTATGCATTGTCATTAAAAGTTTTTGCGGAAATTAATTGCTATACATTATCACCAACAGACTACTGTCGATTTCAAATTGCTGCAACTCGACTGGAGGCTTACGATAAGCTGCAGACTTTGAGACAAAGCCTTAAATCTGACATTGTATTCCTTAAATACCTTAGAGAGTATTGTGCTAAATGTTTATCGCAAATCACCACACACGCTCATGGAGAATTTCCTTCGACGGATGAGCTGGCACAAGAAGATAAACGGTTTATCATAAAGCTTATTCAGGACAACATAGACAATTTGTTTTGGGGTAATCCTCATGCTTTTCTTCAGCCTGATGCTTTTTTTACCACATTGCGCTTTCTTCCAGATGATCAAAATCGCTCGGATACTGATGAGATAGTCCTAGAAGGTGGAGCGAAGTCAAATCATTTTTCTATATTCCGTATAATCAAGGTGGGAATTCTTGCCGACGGTCAGCTTGCAGGACCAGATGATACTCCTCACCATTTCGATTATTTTAAAATTGAAAATAATTTAGGATCGAAATCCAGAGGCAAAAATGAAGAGACTAGAACTTGTTTCGGAACTTATATAACAAAATTAGTTCCTTTTTTTCAAAATACTCAGGGGGAGTTTGTAGGTCTGGATATTGATCCATTTGCTCATCCCCGGTTTTATCAACTTATCATGGAAAAGACGCTAAGAGACTTGATAAGTATTGAGCGGCTACTTTTATTTTATCGGGCACCTTACCCAGGTTTTGGAGCCAATAATGGTACGTACTCTACAGTGAAGAGTCGGGAAGCCCAAGATTGGGTGCGTCTTTTTCAATTAAGGGAACTTCTAAGTGGGATCCCCTATGATCAAGCGATTAGGTATTTTATTCGAGATCCAATTGATCCAAGCATTCGCTATGAATATTTTGCTCACAACCAGCGAGGATATCTCCAGGAGGGAGGGAGCTGCCCAATTTTTTCAATTAAAAGTTTTTTGGATAGTATCATGGGAACAGATATCAACAGCCAGCACACGAACTTCGGTCAACAAAATGATGGTAGTGGACTTATTTATGCATTACGACTCGCTTTATCGAGGGTGCGGAACCGAATTATAGATATAGAGTCGTTAAAAATTAAAGGTCGGAATCAAGAAGTTTATGATTTGGTTAGGGATTTTAAAAGGTATCTGGGCGTTAGTGGTAATATAGGTGGATTGTCGTTAGGAAGAATAGATCGGCAAGTTTCATACATCAAAATTACTGATAATGTACTTAAAGGAAAATGGTATGAATTTTTTGCTGAGTATCAACAGAAGCATAAACCCTCTCTAAGTAGTAAACCAAATTTCTTTGCTAAACCACCTTTGACTGGTTCTGTTCGAATTTTAAAGCGGCCTCACCCAGCTTCCCATAGGGGGGAAGACCTGAATACCGCAAAGATGAGATTGTAAGAGACATCGGCTGAAACAACCCAAAAGCTGTTGCAGTGAAGAAAATAGATGTAGTTAGGGAGGGGTATTAGGCTTGCTCTTCAGACCCAGCAATAATTTTAAGGGTATCGAGTAAGATGGGTTTTAATTTTTCCCAATATTTCTTCGATGTGCTTCTCATTTTCATACTTTGTCCTTGGCCAAAAAAATCCCTTTAATCCATCGTGTTTGTTTCTAGGTACAATGTGAATATGTAGATGCGGAATACTCTGGCTTATGACATTATTCATGGCAATAAAGCTGCCGCTTGCTTCCATGGCTTTTTCGACAGCTGTTCCGATTTTTTTAGTTAAAATAAACAAAGGACTAACGAGGGGATCAGGTAAATCGTAGAGCGTACTATAATGTGTTTTGGGTGCAAGTAGCGTATGGCCGTAGAAAAGAGGACGATGATCTAAAAAGGCAATAAACTGCTCATCCTCGTAGACGATATAAGCTTTTTCTTGTTTTTTGACAATTAAATCGATAATACAGCTTTTTTTTGGATTGGCATTATCGTTTTCCATCATTTCCATATCCCGTTTTATTGGCAAACCTCAGCATACAAATCATAATCATCGCTATCAGTGATAACCACTTCAATTTTATCGCCAACTTTGATGTTTCTAGAAGGAGGCAAAAAGACCAAGCCATCAATCTCCGGTGCGTCGCTTTTACTGCGGGCAATAATTTGCTCTTCGTTAATTTCATCCACTAAAACAGTTTGTTTCGAGCCAATTTTGGCTTCTAACTTAGAGCGACTGATTTCTGCTTGAACTTGCATAAAGCGATGATAACGCTCTTCTTTAACCTCTTGAGGCACAGGATTAGCCAGTTCGTTTGCTTTAGCGCCCTCGACAGGAGAATATTGAAAACAACCTACTCGGTCCAAGCGTGCTTCTTCCAAGAAATCAAGAAGCTCTTCAAATTCTTCTTCAGTTTCTCCCGGAAAGCCAACGATAAAGGTCGAACGAAGGGTAATATCTGGACAGACCTCTCGCCATTGAGTAATGCGCGCTAAAGTATTTTCGCTGTTCGCAGGGCGTTTCATTGCTTTCAATACGCGCGAATTTGCGTGTTGCAATGGAATGTCTAAGTAAGGGAGCAGAAGACCGTCGCGCATTAATGGGATGATTTCATCCACATGAGGGTAGGGATAAACGTAGTGTAAACGGACCCAAATACCTAATTCACCGAGCTGCTGGCATAAATCATAAAATTGAGTTTTGATCGTCTTATCCTGCCATGTAACGGGTTGATAACGGGTATCTATACCGTAAGCGCTAGTATCTTGGGAGATGACCAGTAATTCCTGTACCCCTGCATCCTTTAATCGTTTAGCTTCGGTAAGCACTTGGGCAAGTGGGTAGCTTTGTAATTTTCCGCGCATTGTTGGAATGATGCAAAAGGTACATTTTTGATTGCATCCCTCCGAAATTTTTAAATAGGCGTAATGCCTTGGTGTTAATTTGATCCCTTGAGGCGGAATAAGTTGAGTGAAAGGATCAGCTGGAGGGGGTAGGTGCTG
The DNA here is from genome assembly GCF_000953635.1 of Legionella micdadei. NCBI lineage: Bacteria > Pseudomonadati > Pseudomonadota > Gammaproteobacteria > Legionellales > Legionellaceae > Legionella > Legionella micdadei. Next base: position 2,489,553 of record NZ_LN614830.1, on the reverse strand, counting down.
ATGTACCGCATTAACGACTTCTTCATAAGCATGTGCGCCACTGATGTGGAGTACATCCGGGCAAGCTTCGCGTATGAGATCAGCCTTAGCGCCAAGGCAACCCGTAACAATGACACGGCCATTTTCTGCCATCGCTTCTTTGATGGTATCTAAAGATTCAGTGACAGCTGCATCAATAAAACCGCAGGTATTGACAATAACAATCCCTGCATCCTGATAATTCGATACTAAATCATAGCCCTGGGCACGCAATTGAGTGATGATTCGTTCTGAATCAACTAACGCCTTAGGGCAGCCTAAGCTGACAAAGCCCACTTTATGGTTCATAATCTTCTGTTTGTAAAAAAAGTGGGCGAAATTATAACGCTTCTGAAGCTAGATTGTCTAATAACGATGAGAATGCCCCTTTGGGTTATTTCCTCGAAACAGTAATCGAGCTTAAAGCCAGGTTCAATTGGTTTAAAAATTCATAAGGTGAAGTTTCACCAACCAACCGCAAATGGGTTAGCTCGTTTCCTAACTCATTAAGAAATAAAAAAGTAGGGGGAGCAACGACATTAAATCGGCTCAGTAATGCTTTTTCTTGTTCTTTATTTCCAGTAATATCAACTTTTACCACGATAAAATCTTTTAACGCTTCTGTGATTTGCGGATCTTTAAAAACGGTGGATTCCATCAACTTGCAAGAAGTACACCAGTCAGCGTAAAAATCAAGCAAAATGGGCTTTCCTTTGGCATTGGCAATCGCTTTTTGCAATCCATAGACTGTTTTTACAGTTTTATTGGGTATGGTAGAGGCTACAGCGTTGGCCATTTGTAAACCGGCCAAGGGTTGCAGAGGATTGGTGGTCCCCATGCTAGCGCCTATCAGGACGAGTAAGCCGTAGACTAATAAAATAATGCCACACCCTTGGCGGAACTTGTCGGCATTGGTAAACGCGCGTGTGAGCGCCCCGCAATAAATGCCTGAGAAAATGAGTAAACTTGCCCACAATGCCATAACTAATGGCCCCGCTAGGACACGCTCTAGTAGGAATAGAGCTGTAGCAAGTAACAAAACGCCAAAAAAAGACTTAACTGTGTTCATCCATTTTCCGGCTTTAGGTAACCATTTTCCTGCCGAGGTACCAATTAAGATTAAAGGGGTTCCCATACCTAAGCCTAGAAAAAATAAAGCCGAACTACCTAAGGCGGTATCCCCAGTGTGAGCGATATAGCCTAAAGCACCTATGAGAGGGGCTGTTACACAAGGGGATAAAATAAGTGTTGATAAGCAACCCATAATCGCAGCACTTATATAATGGCCGCTTGATTGACTTTGACTCACATGAGCTAGTTTTGCTTGCCAAGATACGGGTAAGCGCAAGTCATAGAACCCAAACATGGATAATGCTAATAGAACAAAGACGAGGCTAAATAAGCCAATGACCCAAGGAATTTGCATCACGATTTGTAAGTTGCTACCAATCTTCGCGACGAGAGCTCCAGCTATCGCATAAGTAATCGACATGCTTAGGACATAACTTAAAGAAAGAAAAAAGGCTTTTCGAATGGAAAGATCCTTGCCATGGCCTACAATAATCCCGGATAGTACCGGTACCATGGGTAAAACACAGGGAGTAAAAGAGAGGAGTAAGCCAAAACCAAAGAAAGTGAGAATGACGATTGCCCAATGATGACTAACAAAAACTGCTTCCACCTTGTCGCTTTGTTGCTCTTGGGGAGCCACGGGTTGTCCATTTGCAGCATCGGTTTCGATGCTTACATCGCTCAAGGCTAGGCTCTTATCAATGGTTAATTTAATCTGCCTGGTCTCAGGAGGGTAGCAAAAACCATCATCGGCGCAGCCTTGAAATTGTACATTAATTAAGCTTTCTCCCGGTTGTTCCCCAAGAATTGCTACCGGCAAAGAGAGCGCATTGCGATAGACAGTATATACGCGCCCTTGCTGATCAGTTTTTTGTGTGGCAGGAGGAAAACGAATCATCCCCAGGTGCGAATTGCTGTTTGATTGCTCGGTTAACTTAATCCGATCGCTGTAAAGAAAATAGCCTGGTTTAACTTGCCAATTGATAACAAATGTATTGGGGTCAACCCGTTTTGTTTCAACCTGAAAAACTTCGGAAGCGGGAAGCGGAACAGCATGGCTAACAAAGGGAGCAAGCCACAATATACCAAAGAAACTCCAAAAAGCGATTTTGGCGATTCTTGAGTATAGGGCAAATAAGAACCATTTCTTCATGGCATGCCTATCTTTTCTGTAAAAATGTAGACCATTGTAGTTCTAGTCTAAAAAAAACCAAAATTTTTTTTATTTTTACCCTTGAAAGTTGCATTGTTGTCCCCATCTGGCATGTCATCAGCAATGCATTCAGATGTGTGCAGGGCTAAAAAAGTCAGAGCTTACTCTGAAAATTATAGGCGATAATTAAAATCAGGAGAGAACAAGTATGAAAATTCGTCCTTTACACGATCGTGTTGTTGTTCGTCGTATGGAAGAAGAGCGTACCACAGCCGGTGGTATTGTTATTCCAGACAGCGCTACTGAAAAGCCAATGCGTGGGGAAATCATCGCAGTGGGTCCTGGCAAAGTTTTGGAGAACGGTGATGTTCGTGCTTTGGCTGTTAAAGTAGGTGATGTGGTTCTGTTTGGTAAGTACTCAGGTACAGAAGTCAAGATATCAGGCCAAGAACTGGTAGTGATGCGCGAAGACGATATCATGGGCGTGATTGAGAAGTAATTTTAGATTAAGGAGACTGTAATAATGGCTAAAGAATTACGTTTTGGCGACGATGCTCGTCAACAAATGCTTGCTGGTGTAAACGCATTGGCTGATGCAGTTAAAGCAACAATGGGTCCAAGCGGACGTAACGTTGTTTTAGAAAGATCATTTGGTGCACCTACTGTAACTAAAGACGGTGTTTCTGTTGCAAAAGAAATTGAATTCGAAAACCGTTTCAAAAATATGGGCGCACAAATGGTTAAAGAAGTTGCTGCTAAAACTTCTGATACCGCAGGTGATGGTACTACTACTGCTACGGTATTGGCACGTGCCATTGTCGTTGAAGGCCACAAAGCAGTTGCAGCAGGCATGAACCCAATGGATTTGAAACGAGGTATTGATAAAGCAGTTGCCGCAGTTACCAAAAAATTACAAGAAATGTCTAAGCCTTGCAAAGACGGTAAAGCAATTGCACAAGTAGGTACTATTTCTGCGAACTCTGATCAAGCAATCGGTTCTATCATTGCTGAAGCAATGGAAAAAGTAGGTAAAGAAGGTGTTATTACTGTAGAAGATGGTAACAGCCTTGAAAACGAATTAGCTGTTGTTGAAGGTATGCAGTTTGATCGTGGTTACATTTCTCCATACTTCATCAACAATCAGCAAAACATGAGTGCTGAGCTTGAGCATCCTTTCATCCTCTTGGTTGACAAGAAAATTTCAACAATTCGTGACATGTTGTCTGTATTGGAAGCAGTTGCCAAATCAGGACGTCCTTTATTGATCATTGCTGAAGATGTTGAAGGTGAAGCATTAGCAACTCTGGTTGTTAACAACATGCGCGGTATTGTTAAAGTGTGCGCGGTTAAAGCACCTGGTTTCGGTGATCGTCGTAAAGCCATGTTACAAGACATTGCTATCCTTACTGCGGGCGAAGTCATTTCAGAAGAAGTGGGTACTAGTTTAGAAAGTGCTACTTTAGACAGCCTAGGCACTGCAAAACGCGTTGTCGTTACCAAAGAAAACACCACAATCATTGACGGTGAAGGTAAAGCGGCTGACATCAATGCGCGTATTACTCAAATTCGTGCTCAAATGGAAGAAACCACTTCTGATTACGATCGCGAAAAATTACAAGAGCGCGTAGCTAAATTAGCTGGCGGTGTTGCCGTCATTAAAGTTGGTGCTGCTACCGAAATCGAAATGAAAGAGAAAAAAGCTCGTGTAGAAGACGCTCTTCATGCAACTCGTGCTGCAGTAGAAGAAGGCATTGTTGCTGGTGGTGGTGTTGCCCTGATTCGTGCGCAAAAAGCATTAGATGGCTTGAAAGGCGAAAATGCTGACCAAGACATGGGTATTAACATCCTACGTCGCGCCATCGAATCTCCTCTCCGCCAAATCGTAGCCAATGCAGGTTATGAGCCTTCTGTTATCGTTAACAAAGTAGCTGAAAGCAAAGATAACTTTGGTTTCAACGCAGCTACTGGCGAATACGGTGACATGGTTGAGATGGGTATTCTTGATCCAACTAAAGTGACTCGTACTGCATTACAAAACGCAGCTTCTGTTGCAAGCTTAATGCTGACCACCGAGTGCATGGTTGCTGATCTACCTAAGAAAGAAGAACCTATGGGTGCCGGCGAAATGGGCGGCATGGGTGGAATGGGCGGCATGGGCGGCATGATGTAAGCTGTTCATTTGCTCAACACTTAAAAACCCGCCTTTTGGCGGGTTTTTTTTGATATGGCTAATAAAGGTGCGTTTGCATTTGATAATTAAGTTGGCCTTGCATAAATTGCAATCGATAAAATGACTAATCCCATCCCGAGGCTTTCTAAGTGACTCAAATGCTCTCCAAGAATTAGCCACGCAAGTATCACTGTAGCGACCGGCATTATGGCCGTTGACAGTGAGGCCATAGTGCCATCGACATGTTGCGCTCCAAAATACCAGAACACATAAAATAGACCTGAGCTTAAACCCAAAATGATGAGGATTAACCATGTCGAGATAGGTAAAGTTAAGGGATTTAAGGAAAAAAATGGAATGAATAAAAGTAAAATTACGGCATTAATCCCATTAATAATGGACGAAATTAAGAAAACGGGAAGACGATTGGTATGAAGCTTACACAAAACATAGTAAGTGGCCTCGGGAAGAAGGGATAGTAAGATAATCGTATCGCCAAAAAAAGAATGGTTTAAGCCAATCTCATGCCATTTGTCCCAAGCAATGACCAAAAGCCCAAGCGTGGCAAAAAGGATGCAAAGCCCTTTTTTCTTTGAAATGTGCTCCTTGAGAATAATCCAGCACATCAAGGCAATGGTAGCGGGTAAAGCACTTGTGATAATGCCGGCAACATTTGCATCCGTGTAGTGAAGTCCTAAAAGCATCAGGCAATTAAATAGGATCCCTGCAGTCAAAGCCTGGGCAAAAATAAAATACCAATCTCGTCTATGAAGTTTGGAAAAGTGATGGTGCAAATCAAACTGCCTTGCAGGAGTCAGCCAGTGGAGAGGGAAGAGAATAACGGCTGCTAAAACAAAGCGCAGGGTAAGTATAAACAAAAGAGGCAAAGAAGAGACAAGACATTTAGAAAAAACAATATTTAGTCCGACCATGGTTTGCGCTAGGATAAGAAAGCAAATTCCTTGTAGAAATAGATAGCTTCTGTTTTTGGCCATAATAAGTCTCAATAAAAAAGTTTATATAACCCCAATAAGTTTTTGTGCGTCCAATTTTTTTAATGGTGAGGTTACAGACTGCACAAGCATATCAGCTATCATGAAAAAGAGTTTTGTCTTCTACACGCATATTGTTTGCATTAAGCATCATTTCACGCCATTGAGAAGGACTTTGGCCGAAGGTATGGGCAAAACACCGGCTGAAAGCAGACACATTTTCATAACCGAGTTGGTAGGCAATGGATGAAATTGAAAGGGTTTCTGTGCTGAGAAGTAGCTGAGCTTGTGAAAGTTTTTTCATTCGCCAGTATTCTGCAACCGTTTGTCCTGTCATTTTCTTAAATCGTCGTTGCAGTTGGCTAGTGCTAAGATGACAGAGATGGGTTAGTCCTTCTAGATTGATTGGTGCAGCAAAATTGTTGTTAATCCACTGTGTTACTTTTAATACTTTTGGGTCGAGTACCGGTGTTAATGATTGTGAGACCAATTTGAACAGCAAATTTTGGATTAAATAATCAGAAAAGCCATCACTATCTTTTTGCAACAAGTAGTTTTGGGCAAAATGCAAAAATTTTATGGCCGAGGTGGTTAGCGTGGGGAATGCAGGCATCAAATTTTCATTGAGAATAGAGTTCGGTGCTTTGAGATCAACAACTAAAAATTGATTTTTTCGACTAGCGGCAAAAGAATGGATTGAATTTGGGGCGATAAAAGCAGCAGTGTTGTCACGAACAAGCCCCGACTGGCAACCATTTTTAAGTTCCAAAACACCCTGAATGGGTAAAACAAGTTGGGCGAAATCGTGGCTATGACTGCAATGATAGGTTTCGTAGGAACGGAGAGATAATTGTCCGTAGTTAGGTATCATGATAGTCACTTCTTATAGTTCAATAAACGGCTTAGTTGATTATTATATCAACAATATTGTCTAAATATGGTATAGTAGTACTTTTTAATCGTCCAGAGAATTTGTTGTATGTCATCTTCTGATAAGTCTAATCCAAATAAGATTACTGCAAAACACAGGAACCCTTCTCGCGCTGTGCGGATAGAGATCTGTTACAGGGTAGCGGAAAGAGAGCCTTTTTTCGATGAAAAGACCCTCAATGAGGAAGATCAAATCCGAATTCAACTGCCTGAACCTGAGTGAGCTTGGGGATATTTCTAAATTGCCCGCCACAATGAATCAAGAAAATACTGGTTCGAATCAGTAAAATTCCTGACGATTTCAAAACCTGTTGCGCGAGCCAGTTTAGCAACCTTGGAAAAGGTATATTTATGCGAAGACTCAACGTGGATTGCTTCAAACTCCTTAAATTTAAATGATTTTTTTAGCGCTTCAATATAAACAATCTGTGCTTTATTGCTGACGAGATAGCTTTCCATTCTTTTCAGATAAACATTATAGGTTCCATAGTGATAAAAAGATTCGGTATTAAAATTGGCTCCAAGCTCATAATTCATACGCCTTAAAAGATTTAGGTTAAATTCGCGGGTAATTCCATCACGATCATTATAGGCTCTCATTAACACATCGATATTTTTGAGTAGATCAAAGCCAATCAATACATAGTCGCCGGGATGAAGGAAGTTTCTCATCATCCCTAAAAACTCTTTAGTTGAATTGATATCAAAATTGCCAATGCTTGAACCCAAAAATAAAACAAAATTACGGTTTTTAGAAGTCGAACCGAGCCATTTGATGCCGTTTAAGTAATCTGCATTAAGAGCAACTGTCTCAAGGTGAGGGAGTTGGTTATTAAACTGTTCGATAATTTGGTTGAGGTATTTTTTTGAAATATCGATTGTGTAATAGCTGAAAGACAGATTATCGGCTAAAAAATAATCGATAAGTAAGCGGGTTTTTATTCCTTCACCTGGACCTAATTCGATAAGATTGAATTTTTCGTTTTTTAATGATGAGGCTAAGTCATTTTTATAAGTATCTAAAATTTCCAATTCACAATTAGTAAGATAATAATCAGGATGACGGGTAATCTGATTAAACAATTCGCTGCCATATTCATCGTAAAAATATTTTGAGTTTATTTCTTTATGTGCTTTTGAAAAACCTATAAGGACATCGTGCGAGAATTCCTGCGTTTCGTCATAAAAAAAATCAGCATCATCGACAGCAAGAGTTTTAAATTTAGCAGACATGATTTTCCCCTAATTATTCTTTGCTAAGCGAATTCCGCTAAACTGCCAGCGTTTTTCTGGTTGAAAAAAATTGCGATAACTTGCCCTAATATGTGATTGAGGCGTAACGCAGCACCCACCCCTTAATACCATTTGATTAGCCATGAATTTGCCATTGTATTCACCCAATGCACCCTTCAAGGGTGCATAACCTGGATAAGGTTGATAAGGACTTGCTGTCCACTCCCATAACTCGCCGAAAAATTGTTGGGGCTGCGCCTGATTTTGTCCTGCTGGCTGTGGATGAAATAAGCCCTTTTCCATAAAGTTATCATTACCTGGCCTGATGTTTTTTAGTGTAACAAAATGTTCCCATTCATCTTCTGAAGCCAATCTTGCTCCGCGCCATCGTGCATAGGCATCCGCTTCATAAAAACTGATATGGCTGACTGGCTCTGCAGGATTTAGTGGTACTAATCCATGTAAGCCAAAAATATGCCATTCGTTATCTTGATGATGCCAATATAATGGGGACTTCCAGTGATTCTTTAAAAGACAATCCCATCCGTCTGAGAGCCACCAGCAAGGTTCTTTATAACCGCCGGCTTCAATGAATTCCAGGTATTCTTCATTGGTGACTAATCGAGAGGCTATGGAGTAGGGAATTAAATATTTTTTATGGATCGGTAATTCATTATCAAAACAAAATTGCCCGCCGCGATAACCAATTTCAACAACTCCCCCGTCAATATCAATAAAATCAAATTTTGATTGGGTCTCGGGAGTCTTTTGAATTTGGATTGAACAATAGGCAGGAAAATTAGGATCAAGAGAAAAATTATGTTTAATATCCATTAACAAGAGTTCTTGATGTTGTTGTTCGTGTTGTAGTCCTAGCGTTACCAAGGGTTGAATTTCCCTCAGCTGTATGTCTGATATTTCTTCGAGCAAAGTCAGCATATGCATATCAATGTGTTTGCGATAAGCATAAATTGTTTCCACAGTCGGTCTTGATAATAAACCTCGTTTAGCACGTGGGTAGGGATTGCCAATTGCTTGATAATAAGAATTAAATAAATAGTGAAAGGAAGGATGAAACGGTTTGTAGTTGGCTAAATATTGCTTGAGGATAAACGTTTCGAAAAACCAACTGCTATGGGCTAAATGCCATTTTGGCGGGCTTACGTCTTCAATGCTTTGGATGACGTAGTCTTCAACTGCCAATGGTTGACATAAGCACTCAGTCTGCTGACGCACAGTCTTGAAGGCTTGGGTAAGTTCCTTTTTCATTTTTGGATCCAACATACGCGACATTACATCAAAGTATAGTCAGATTTTAAGGGAATGAAATTTTGCTAAGAAAAAGATTTCGGACTTTATGACCTCATCTGCTCATAATGTGATGCGATCGAAAAAATATCAATCCAACAAACCTATCTGGCTTTGTCGGGAGAGTAGACAAAACACCTCAGATAACAATATATTGAATCTACATTTCTCACTCCAAAGATATCATCATGTTCAGAAAAACCGCGCCTTGTTTTTTTGCAGTGGTCATTGATGCTTTAGGTTTTGGACTCGTTTATCCAGTGATGACCGCAATCTTTACGGCAGATCATAGCCCGGTATTAAGTACGGATGCGAGTTTGGCAGTGAAACACTTTTATTTAGGATTAAGTTATATTCTCTACCCTTTGTGTATGTTTTTTGGCACTTCATTTATGGGGGATTTATCTGACGTTTGGGGGCGAAAAAAAGTATTATTGTTGTGCATGCTGGGAATAACCATCAGTTTTCTATTAATGGGGATAGGTGTCGCTTTTTCTTACTTGAGCTTATTACTAATCGGCCGGGCGTTTTCCGGTTTAATGGCGGGTAGTCAACCTATTGCTCAAGCCTCAATTGCAGATTTGAGCACCCCTGAAAGCAAGGCTTTAAATATGAGTTTAATCTCCATGAGCTTCAGTTTGGGATCTGTTCTTGGCCCCTTACTTGGCGGGGTCATGTCGGATCAACAATTACTGCCTTGGTTTACTTTTACAACTCCATTTTTAATGGCGGCGTTACTGGCGTTTATCGCTTGGTTTTGGATAGAACTTGGCTATCAAGATACCGTTTTAGCTTTGTCCCATAAGAAAATATCTATTTTCCGTCCCGTTCAAATTTTCATTGAAGCCTTTGAGCATCGATCTGTACGTATTCTGGCACTGGTGTTTTTATTGATGCAAATGGGCTTCAGTCTTTATTTCCAATTCATCATTGTACATATGAAGATTGCTTACAATTACACCAATTGGCAGTTAGGCGCAGTGCAAGGCATGATTGGTTTGGGGTTTGCCATTGGTATTCTTCTTGGCATGCCTTTCTGTGTGAATCGCTATAAAGTGCACCACATCGCTTTCGCTACCCTCATTTTAACCGGACTAGGGCAATTATTGGTTTATGTTATTCCTAATCCTATATTGCAATGGCCATTAGCAGTGGCGATCGCAATTTTTGATATTATGGCCTTTGCTTGCTTATTAACTTTATTCTCTAATGCCGTGGATGCACAATCGCAAGGATGGGTGATGGGAATTTCTGGTGCAGTGATGGCATTTGCCTGGATGGTCACGGGTTTTGGTTCCAATTTGCTATCCCTTATATCCAGTGCTGGGTTGATTGCTGTTGGAGGGATACTATTGCTGGTTTCAGCGCTGCTTTTACTAACCAAACGGCCGAAGAAGGCCTTTGTTTCTTAGAAAACAGTAATTCTTTTGGCTGGATCGACTTTTTTAATTAAGTCTAATGCAATATGCATATTACAATAATTAAGTATCTCTTTCTGGGATTTTAATTCAGATTTTTTCCAAGTTAAGCATTTAACTGGCGTTACTGCGATCACATCCGCTGTTGTTCTATCGCCAGTTAAGAAGCTCATTTCACCAATGAAAGTATTGTTAGAGAGATGATTAATCACTATACCCTCTTTACTGACCTTTACGTCGCCCTCTACTAAATAGAACAACTCCTCTATTGAAGTATCTTGTTTGATTAAATACTCGTCTGGTGAGTAATGTTGATATCTAGCTAATTTTAGCAATCCACAAAAAACTGATCGAGGTAGGGTCGAAAAATGTTGTTTGTATAATAGTTCTTCCGGCCTTGATAACTGATAGATAAAAAATTCATTACGGTAATACAAAAGAATATCAATCAAAACTAATCCAGAATTTAATCCATAAAGATAGATAACAAAATCATAGGCGTAATAAAATTTATATAAAATGCCATTTATGTATCCTAGGAAGATGATAAATAGAAACCATATACTCTTACTTCCATTTATAGTCGACTTATATGATTTTATAATAGAGAAAGGCCAAGCTGCACCAAAACAAAATAGCATAATGATTTCAAATGCATGCACAGATATCTCCTTAATGAATAAGTGCACTTCCTGGCGTTAAATAGTTTAAAGAAAGCTTTTTGTCTTATCCTGCTGCGAAACACTGGATACCGCTTTTATTGTATTGCGTCATCGGTGAACCAATCAAATCTTTCAACGAGGCCTTTTGTTACATTCTGCGTCTTCGGATAGAGCATGTTTCCGTGTTCGCTGGGATTGACAGGATTGGAAAAATCGGACGGAAAATCCTTGTGTTTCAGCAGGGACTGAATCTATCATCATAGGGCTATTATCTTCAGTAGAGTCATCCATTGCATCTGTTATTTCAAGGAAATCCGAATCCACCACTATACAACCATTTTCATCAAGATAGTATTCCTTGGCATCAGCATTGGCAAGATAATCAGTCGATAGGGCAGGTATTTTCTCCTGTTCTTGGGTAATAGGAAGGATATATCGATTAAAAATATCTTCAAAGGTGACTACATAGCCAAGCTTGTCTTGGTAACGGCGAATCACTCGTCCTAGCATTTGTTCTATGTCTTGCCGTGCTGATTTTTGAGAGGGCGGACGTAGGATAAATTCCCATGCCAAGTCAGGGCAATCGAATCCAAAGCGAAGTTTTCTCACTGCAAGTAGGATGCCTGGTTGGTCATTTTTTACAAATTGCTTGGCTTCTTCAGAAGCCAGTGAATTATCACTATGAATGGCATATGCATTTAATCCTGCTTCACGCAATATTTTTTGTGCCTGCTCACACAATTTAATGGATTTTAAATAGATAATGCCTTTAGTTTCTGCCAAAGTAGCCCCTTCTTGAAATCCTGGATGATATTGATTTCTTAGAATTTGCGGAAGCCATTTAATTATAAGATCTACATTTTCCGGTGAGTAGGGGATATTAAGAGTATCTACAATTAAAGGCGCATGGAAAATACCATTAAGCGCTTGTCTAAGACTAAAAGAATACAAATTATTATTGATGACATCCTGAGTAGGAGGGGTTGCACTACTGGCGATAACCATTGGGGGTGCAGAAGGAAGTCCTTCAACTAATTCCTTCACTGTTTTTGTATACTCATGGTATTCGTCTAAAAGAATTAAAGCAGCTTGGTGGATCATCGCCCGGTTCTCATCTAATAGCTTATTAAAACTATCTTCACAGCAAATAATAATGGATTTCTGTTGACGAATGGGTTGATTTTGCAGCAGTGCTCTTACACTGATACTTTGCATATGACTGGACACCGTGATGATATTCTGCGATGGAATGGAAAGCAGGTTATTACTTTTTTTCAAGGTATCATTATAGCGCAGCAAATCCTCATAGAATTGGATTACCAGTTCGATATGCGGAGTGACAATAAAAATGGGTTGATTTGGAGCAGAGGTATGATAGGCCATCAATGCTAGCGTACATTGGATTAGACTTTTACCACTTCCTGTAGCCATGACAATACGAGAAGGGCCTGAATAAGTAGCTGCTGCTTTAATAGCTTGAATTTGGTAGTCTCGCAGCATGGTGGTTGCAAAATCATAATTAAGAATGGCTTTGGCAAAATCTGTTTTAAAGTCGCTGGGGTTTTGAACTAATGCAGGCGTTGAAGACTCCATATCAGGATTCTGATTATTGGCTTTTGCATGGAGACTTAATAAATCAACGTTTTGGATGGAATTTTCCATTCGCTCATGATTTAAGTAGTTTTCTTGAATAATCTGGTTTAATTTCCTAACAGCGCGTTCAATAACCTGGGAAAATGGTGAGGAAATATCCTTACTTGGAGTAGGAATTTCAAAAAATTCTGCTTTTTTCCCTGATGCAGCAAAGAAATTTTGATGATGTTTTGAGCGAAATAGTCCAATTTTTTGTAAAGGGATAATGCCATACCCGGCAATATTTTGTTCTGCAAATAAATAGTGTAGAACTATCTGAAAATAAAAGTCTTCACCCCATTTTTTTGCTTGAGTTGCTTCAGGAAAGAGACAGAATAAATCTTCTTCCTCTTGAAGTTTTTGGCGGATAAGTTGCATATTTATCATAAAAAATTTAGAACCTAGCTCTCCATGCTTCTTTTTATGGCCATTTGCGGTGCCAACACTAAAACTGGCTTTCTGTGCCATCTGATGTCCTAGAAAATCTATTACTGCATCCCAAGAATCAGAGGAAATTATTTCAGGTGAGAAAGATAGCCTCTCAATATTATCATCTAGAAGAGAGAATTTAGGACAGTTCGCGTGGTATGCAAACAAAAAGGCAGCAAGCCGCCGTGCTGTAATACTCCCTAAATCGGTATACTCCCCATTATATTTACTTTCAATTTTACTTATTACCAGTAAATCAAGATGGCTGGAGAGGTGGGGCAGTAACTCAATTACTTCTTCCTCAGTACAAATTAAAGTACAACGGCTTCCTTCCGTAACTGGCACAAGAGCATTCTTTGTACGGCCAGCACAAATAAAAGTGTTCAATGAAGCAAGTTCTAAATCTTTCTTTTCAGTAAGAAGCCTCGCACTGAAAGCAGGGGTTGCAATAGAATGAGTGTAAAAGGAGGTGGAAGCTGAGCTCATATTACAAACGGGTGTAAACGGCAATTTGCGCTGTGTAGAGGTATTGCTATTAACTGGTCTTTGTTCTTCAGGCAACCGTGGATGAGGAGTGCCAGTAATATATTTCGTATGGATACCACCCCGGATATTTTCAATGCTTTTTTGCGTGGGAGCATTGGATGGCTTGGTTGATTCAACAATATTTTCTTGGTTATTTGCTTTTGTATCACCTGTAATAGAGGGGGGATAATTAGTTCGGTATTTTTGCTCCTTGGCATCGTTGTCGGCTTGAGCATAGCCGGGGGCGATATCTTGCACTGAAGCCTGATATTTATTCCGATATTCATCCACTTTATATTGTTTTCCAAATAGAGCATAGATCGAAGCAATTTGGTTCACTGAAATCTGATGCTGGACTCGGTATTCTTCCACTTTGGCATGGTTGTCGGCTTCAGCATAGCCTTTGATGATTTCATATACTGAAGCGAAATGGATGATTTGGTACTCTTCCACTTCGTCATGATATCCGAGACGAGCGTAGCCTCTAGCGATTTCATCCACTGAAGCCTGGTGCTTAATTCGGTATTCTTCCACTTTGTAATGGTTTCCGGCATAGGCATAGCCTTTGACGATTTCATCCACTGAAGCCTGGTGCTTAATTCGGTATTCTTCCACTTTGTCGTGGCTTCCGGCATGAGCATACCCTTTAGCTATTTCATGCACTGAAGCATGATGCTTAATTCGATACTCTTCCACTTTGTCGTGGTTTCCGGTGTGAGCGTAGCTTTTGGCGATTTCATGTACCGAAGCCTGGTGCTTAATTCGGTATTCTTCCACTTTGGTATGGTTTCCAGCATAGGCATAGCCTTTGGCGATTTCATCCACTGAAGCGTGATGCTTAATGCGATACTCTTCCACTTTGTCGTAGTTTCCGGCATGAGCATAGCCTTTGACGATTTCATCCACTGAAGCGTGATGCTTAATGCGATACTCATCCACTTTGTCATGGTTTCCAGCATGTGCATACCCTAGCGCGATTGTATGCACTGAAGTAGGATCTTGAATCTGATATTCTTCCACCTTGTCGTGGTTTCCAGCTAATGCATAGCCTTTGACAATTCCTTTCACTGAAGCATTATGCTTAATTCGATACTCTTCTACTTTGTCGTGGTTTCCTTCGTGCGCATAGATTAAAGCAATTTGGTTCACCGAAATCTGATGCTTGATTCGGTATTCTTCTACTTTGGCATGGTTGTTAGCTTGAGCGTAGTCTTTAATGATTGAGTGTACTGAAATATGATGCTTAGCTCGATATTCCTCCACTTTATCGTGGTTACCGGCATGAGCATAGCCTTTGGCAATTCCTTGCACCGAAGCCTGATGCTTAATACGGTATTCTTCCACTTTGTCGTGGTTCCCTGCTAAAGCATAGCCTTGCGCTATTTCATGCACCGAGACCAGATTATTAATACGGCATTCTTCCACTTTGTCATGATTTCCAACAAACAAATCATACATTAGAGGCTTTAGAGATACATAACTCTGGCTAGTTGTGATGAGCTTAAGGATCTTTTCATAACTCTCTGCTTGGGGGAGAGATGGGAGCTCTTTTGAATTTGCCATATTTATACTCAAAAAAAGAATTTTACATGGTAACATTTTGAGCATAATTACGCCACTGTGGATTATTAATAGACATTATTGGGGCGTAAAGAAAAGATAGATTCTGTCGCAAAAAATGAGTTTTGGTGAGGTAAAATACAGTTATCGCTAATGCGCCAACAGGTTACTCCCTGTCTATAATCAGCCTGAAGTTATTGGATTTATATCATACGAATAGGATTTCTCTCTAGAACCAATCAAACAACTATTATCCTTTTATTTGAATGGATTGATTTTTAGCGAATTATCCGCATTCAAGAGTAGGCAAAGTGTTAAGCTTAAGTCTAAGTAGTGTGGGTCAGTATTCTCCAGAGCTAAATCAGATCAACTTTGATGTCGAAACGGAATGTAATCGGACTATACTTATCTTTAGGTGCGATCTTCAGGAAACAAAATTATGTATGGCGAAAAAGATATAATAAAAGAAGACATTAAAAACATTTTGTACCGCGATGGATTCTCTAGCGACGAATTTAAAATAACCATCGAAAATGGTTCAAGTTACGACCTAAATCAGATAGTTGCTGCCCAAGTATGGATAACCATAGAAAGAAATTCAAAAAAGAAGCGATATGGACTATACCGCACAAACTGGCCCCATGATTTCGTAGTCGATTTAAAAAATGGTTATTTTAACTGATTGAAATCACATGCTTTCTAACCGGATGGCATTTTTTAAAACCAAGACGTAGAAACGAATTAAGTTGCCATTTTACTTAAGCCGGTATAAAAAGGATTAATAGCTGAGGAGCTCCCATGTCGCCGACCGATTAGAAACCGATTATGAGGGTATTTTTAGTGTTTTCTTAAGATAAAAGCCACGTATATTTTGATCCCTTAATTTTTCACCTGCGCTTTTTATAAGGAGGTCATAGAATTTATAATAAACATTTGGATATTGCTTTTTAAGTTTTAGCAAATTTTCCCTCGTCCAGGTGCAAAACTTTACGGTATTTATTGCTTTAACGCTGGCAATACTTGTGCTGTGAGTGAGAAAGCTAATTTCACCAATAATACTGTTTTGTTCTAACTCTGTAATTTGGTTAGTACCCATTAGCACCCAAGCTTTACCCTCTATGAGCACTGAAACATCAGCAATAATGTCTTCCTGGATTAAATAATCATTAGTCGTAGACTTCGGCTGAGCATAGCTCATTAGGATCATAAACTCTCTAGACAAGAATTGTTTAAATTTATTTTCATAAATAACCTTATAGGCTTCTGGGATCGGAGATGGTATTTTTGCATACAGAAGCCGATAAATATGGAGTATATTGATAAGAAGAATCAATATAGAAAAAATAAAACTCGAAAGCATGCCTGGTTGTTGCAAACCAAACATCAGGGTTGCAATCATAAAACAAACTTGGGCGACGCAAACCAAAGCTCTTAATAAGAGCATCGATGTCATTAAATAGCTAATTAATAAAATTATTTGCGCAAGTAAAAATGCAATTGTGATAACCATAATAATCTATATCTCTCTTCTAAAGAGTAATTAGCCCATTGCGCGAAGTATAGATCCCTATTTAGAAATTAGAGACTAGTCATATAACAAATTAGGAACTCAAAAACAAAATTGCCGATCTCATAATTTCAAATTTTTCTATTTTGCCACCTAAAATTATAGTCAATCTGCCGTCTAATCACTGTTAAAAAATTTAAAAAATACCCAAAGAATAATGAGCAAAAATTCTCAATACAAGACAAAAAATCAAAATAAATTAGGTATAAACTGAGAAAGAAATACTTTTTTGTCCTGCATACTGGCAAAAATTCATGGTGCATGGTTTTCTACTGTTAATGAGGAATGAATATGCTATATTTCCCCGTCCAGTAAATATTTTTATCATTTTGCTCAAATAACTAAGCCATATAGATAATGCGATAAGTTAAAAGAGCAACAAGATGTGGGATCAGAGTTAGAATTGCGCCATGGTAATTACGAAAGAATTAGCTTTTAAAATTGAAAACTGTATAAAGGAAAGCCATTATCGATTTACAAAACAATGTGCAAAGGGTTCTATTTTGGAACTAGGGACAGGTGCTGCCTTTTTCTCAGGAGAGAACTCTTTTTTCTCGCAGGTTATTGGATGGGGATTTGATACTGATCAAGACAAACTAATTTCTCAAATTGAAACGATAGAGAACTTCTACCATAAACTTCTGCATCGACGTGTTGACATAGAATTAAGTCCTCTTGCTGGTAATTTTATCTTTTCTGAACTAAGCCGCCGAGGTTATGTGATTTCGGAGTTAAATAATATCTCTATCCTTGATTTAACCCAACCTGTTCGCAACACGGTACCAAAGCATGAAGAATTTAGGATTCAACCAATAAGTGAAAATCACTTACACGAATGGGCAAACTGCGTGGCTTTAGGATTTGAATACGAAGAAGCAAGGGAACAATTTTATCTTTATGCAAAAACAGAAGGTGTGACTCCTTTCGGTGCTTTTATGAATAATAAGTTAGTTGCAGGGGGTACTATTGCTATACACCAAGGTGTTTGTGATCTTGGAGTTACTAGCACATTGCCCTTTTACCGTGGCAGAGGTTTGCAAAAAGCGCTTTTGGATAAACGTATTGAGTATGCAATTCACTCTGGTGCGGGTATCGCATCTGTAACTACTGAGCCAGGATCGATATCTGATCTGAATATACAAAAAATAGGGTTTCAAATTGCTTATACTCGAATCAAACTCATTTTCCCTTTGTCTGCGGCATGACTTTATCTCTTAAACTAGGAAGGCCGTTAGTTTATTGGACTCAATACCCACTAAGGTTTCTGTATAATATTCACGCCACCTTTGACAACAGCCCTTAGCAACAATTTTAATTTTACAAAATTTAATGTTAATTATTTGAGTATTGTATATGACAAATGAATATTTTCTACATAAAATCAAACACGTTGATACCGATGAGATGGCCTTTTCTTCTGATGCAAAAACAAAAATTAGAACTGAAGGCGTTTCAACTTGTATTGCTTTTATTGTTAGAGGTAATTTCTGGTATGAAGATGAGCTTGTATCTTTCTGCGGCTTATATCATTGGTCAGGCTTTGCTCTTCAAACAAAGGCTTTTCCCGAGGCTGCCATGACTGTTTTAAAGTATTTTTTCCGCACACTGAGAAATCACTTGGAAGTAGAACCAGATGAGCCCTTGATGCTAAGTGAATTAGCTTTTGTCGGTGGAGAGAGAGGTCAAATTGATGCTGATACCGGCAAACTTCTTGTTTCTGGGACAGAAAAAGAAGTGTATTACATACATGAGGCTATTCGACATTTTAATTATAAAAAATTCCTGATCAATATCGACTCAAAAAATATACATCATCATCATTTTCTCACTTCTGGTGAGCAATTTCTGTCAATCACGGTTGATTTAGGTGGTTGGACTTATCTATTGGAAGAAGCTCAACCTGAATTGGAGCATAATACTGGCTATGGGGATTCAATACATTCAATCGGAATTAAATAGCGATTGATAATTTTGTTCCATCATTTGCAAAGTTCTATACTTAATAAAAGGGGATAATGAACTCATTTTAATCCTACAGGAAAGAGTGAGGTATTTGCTTATTGGGCAAGCTCACAAATGAAACAGGGAAGGAGGTAGATGATGAAGAAATTTACCTTATTAATAGCACTGTTTGGTGTTTCAATCTTAGTTAATGGAAGTTTTGCCCATGTTGGGCAATTTCAAGCAAAAACGCAACTGGCGATGGCGGTACAGGGTAGCGGTGCCATGGTGGGTACTGATAAGGCAACGACAAGTTTTCCCAATTCGGGAATGAACACGATGCCAACTAAGCAAGTGGGTACGGACTCTTATGTTGTTAATCCTAACGCGCTTTCAACCAAACCAGGATATGGAGCAGGTGCTGTTTGGCCTACAGCGCCCGCTTATACACCTCAACCACATCAACCAGCAACGAGTAGTGCAACTCATTAGAGCGTGTTGTTAAGAGGTTGCGTTTTCAGCTCATTAAATTATTTGGTCAACACGAAATGATTGACCAATTTAGAAATGATTGTTTCACATTCTCTAAGCTGCTCCAAGGTCACAAATTCGTTGGCACGATGAGCTTGTTCAATGCTGCCAGGTCCACAAATTACGGTCGGTATTTTAGCGCGATGATAAAATCCTGCTTCGGTGGTATAAGCAACTTTGTTCTTTTTCTTCACTTGTGTGACCTGACGAATTAATTGGGTGATTACTTCGTTTTCAGAAGTATCGAGTCCTGGTCCCCCTCCTGAGATTTTTGTAAGCTCAACGGTTGCTTCCGGATATTCTTTATGTAATTCGGGTAACAATGTTTTTTGAATATAGTGTTGAATGGTTTCCGTGATTTCTTGGGGATTTAGATGAGGTAAGTAACGGAATTCGAAAACGAATTCGCACCACTCTGGAATAATATTATAAGCACTACCCCCATGAACCATATTGGTTGAAACCGAGGTGAAGGGTACGTCAAAATCCTTATCAAATGGCCCTTGCTCTTTATAGTGATTTGCTAAATTGCGTAAGTAACTAATCAATTGTGCTGCATGTTCAATGGCGTTACAACCTAGAGTAGTCAAGGAAGAATGGGCTGCTGCGCCATGGATGCGGCAGCGAAAGAGTAATCTGCCTTTATTTGCTGTGACAGGTTGCATGTTAGTCGGCTCACCTATCACACAACCTTCGGGTTTGATTTCCCATTTTTTTAAATTGTCTAGTAAAGAAGGGATTCCCAAGCAGCCTATTTCCTCATCATAGGAAAAAACAAAATGAATGGGTTTAGCCAGCTTGAGTTGGCAAAATTCAGGGACGAGTTTCAGCAAAACAGCAATAAAACCTTTCATGTCAGCCGTACCACGTCCATAAAGACAACCATGGCGTTCGCTTAGTTCAAAAGGGTTGGTATCCCAGTCTTGTCCATCAACAGGGACTACGTCAGTATGGCCCGATAGAACAAGACCTCCATTTGTACAATTGCCATCATGAGCCGGCAGGGTGACAAAGAGATTGGCTTTAGTTCTTTTGTCGTCATAAATAAGTTTTGGTGAAAGATGATGTGATTTATACCAGTCTTGAACTAAATGGATTAGCTCGAGATTTGAGTTGCGTGAAGTCGTATCAAGGGCAACAAGCTGTTTGAGCCATTCGGTGGTGTCCATGACGATGTCCCTATTAGTGAATTACCCTCTTAAGTATATATTAACGCAATGCCCAACTCTTCTAAGATCTTTCTTGAACATACCCACATGTGTCGGAGTGGTTAACATCTAAATTCATCATAGAAGATGCATTGGAACCATCATTAATGCACTGTCTTATTCTTATCCACCTCTTGTAGTACTGTAGCCATCGCTGCATTGATTTGTTCTACAATTTGCGGGAAAGTTTCCTTAAATTGCACTTCAGCTTTTCCCGGATTGGCATGACTTAAATGAATAATTTGCGCTATTTTTGCCAAAAAGCATTCGGAATCTAAGGCTGCTGCTTTAGTAATTAAATCAGCTGCATCATCTAGATTGCTGCGTAATGCATGGATTAATGCTAATCCTCCCCAACCTTCCGAATTGCCCTCATTAAGAGCAATAGCTTGTTGATAACAGTGTTGTGCCTCATCTAATTTATCAAGGAATAGCTGACACCACCCTAAGCTGACCCAATTGTCATAAAACTGAGGATTTAATTTAGCCGCTTTTAAGTAGGCTTTTTCGGCATCTTGCAAGCGAATGGCGCGAAAATAAGTTGTGCCTAAGGCAAACCATAATCGACTATCGGTAGCGTGTTCAGCAAGTAGTTTTTTAATTTCGATTTCATTAACTGTGACTTCTTCTTTCACTAAACGCAATAATAGAAGGATTACCTGGGCTTCATAATTTTTCTGGTTGATAATCAAAACTTGCTGGGCTGTGTTTGCAGCTGCGATTTCATCGTGATTATCGAGGTATAATTGCGCTAATAAGACCAAAGTTTTTTCAGATGAACCATGCTGTTCTAAAACGAATTTCAACAGGTTAATGGCTTGCTCAAGTTGCCCTTGTTGTTGGAGCAATTGGGCCATGAGAAATTCAATCTCGTAGGAAGGATTTT
This sequence comes from Legionella micdadei, assembly GCF_000953635.1. Classification (NCBI taxonomy): domain Bacteria; kingdom Pseudomonadati; phylum Pseudomonadota; class Gammaproteobacteria; order Legionellales; family Legionellaceae; genus Legionella; species Legionella micdadei. The sequence goes on along the minus strand of NZ_LN614830.1, from coordinate 2,468,319 downwards.
GTTTAAACAAAGGTGTTAAGGCCGCTATACCTTCATCGGGTTCGTTCAATGAATAATGGCACACTGCCAAATTATAACGAAGAATAGGTAAATCTTCTGAGCTAACTGCTTGAAAAAGTGCTTTTTTTGCCCGTTCAAAATGGCCTTGATTCAAAGCAAGAATACCTTCTAAAGCAATGCAGGCATTGGCATCGATTGTTTTAGCTTTGTCGAGATACCGCTGTGCTTCGTTAAAATCATTTAATTGGCGGTAACTTTCACTTATCGAAAGTAATAAATTGACATTTGAAGGATCTTGCTCAAGAAACTGTAAATAACGGTTTAGCCTCTCCTTTATATTATCCATTGTGTCCATTTCCTAGTGAAAACTCCCAATCAAAGCTTGTATCACTATATCCCATCCATCGATTAATACAAAGAGTAAAATTTTGACGGGCAGGGCAATCGTCATCGGTGGAACCATCATCATTCCCATGGTCATTAAAATACCCGAAATAATGAGATCAACCAGCAAAAAAGGTAAAAAAATCATGAAGCCAATTTGAAAAGCTGTTTGTAATTCGCTAAGTAGGAATGCCGGAATAAGTTGATACAATTTGATATCCTGTGCTGTTGCTGGTAAGGGTTCTTTTGCTAATTCTAAAATCACCTGCATGTCTTTTTCGCGCGTCTGTCTTAGCATGAATTGCTTTAATGGAATTTTTGCTTTTGCGAGAGCCGTTTCGGTATTAATTTGATGAGTTTGATAAGGTTGATAAGCTTCTGTGTAAATCACTTTAGCCACAGGCATCATGGAAAAAAGGGTAAGGAATAATGACAAACTGATGAGGACTGAATTCGGCGGTGTTTGTTGCAACCCTAAAGCGTTACGAAGCATAGATAACACGACGACAATACGGGTAAAAGAGGAAAGCATAATGAGTAAACTAGGGGCTAAACTTAATAAAGTTAACAAAACAAAAACCTGCAGGGCTGGAGAAATGCCATCCTGATCGAAGTGAATAGGACCAAAAGATAATGTTGGGGAATGCGCGTGGGCTATTAAAGGGAGGTAGGCAAAGAATAAGGCCATGCTTGTAATTAATAATTTTTTACCGCGCAACATCGTGAGTCTCTTTATTTAATTGTTGGAAAACTAATGCATGTTGATTTTCAGCAAGAAGAAAACGTTGATTTTGATAATCGAGGATGTATACCGTCGTTTTAGTGCTTAAACGTTTCTTATCAACGACTAAGCATGCCGAAGATTGAAGCTGTGAACCCCGATTTTTTCTAGCTGAAATCAAATAAATCGCAGCAAGGGTTAGAATAGCTAAAAGATAAATGATCCAACCTGGTTTGAGTTGGAAATTCTCTTTAAAAGGGATATTTTCCGCAAAGACTTGGCTTGAGGAAAAACTCATTAGCCCAAAAAGTAAGACAGGTTGGCAATTACTCATGAGGAGCCTCGGTTATAAGAAGGGCAAAACAATCGTCAGCGCTCATCAGCTCCCCTCGTGCAATCACTTGATTGTTAACTAAAATATCAATGGGTTCGTGTGTTTTTTGATCCAAGCGTAATATTTGACCTTGTTGAAGCCGGCGCAATTCGCTTATCGAGATGGTGATGCTGCCCAAACGCACTTGGCATTCAATTTCTAAAGAAGCAACAAGATCCAAGTAGTTGTCTCTGAACAGCGATTCGCCCTCTGTTTGTGTCTCTAATTCGGATAAGGCAATTTTTTTTACGGTAATACTCATGTTATGACCTCGTTAGCTGAATTGATTTATGTTGCAATAATCGACCGATTTCGCCTTCGCAAACCGTTTGATTGTTGTATTGAACAAGTAGGGGTTTGTTTAAAGCATGATCGGTTTTAATGATATTTCCTACCTGCAAATTAAGAAGTTTCCCTAAAGGGAGGCGAAATGCTGCAAATTCGATGGTCAAAGTTAGCTTTTTTGAGGCTAAAGTGAGCTCTAAGCCTGTCAAAGGAGTAGGAGAATTTTGGGGTTGCAGATGAGCCAATACCCAGTTTGGATGGAGATAAAGATGAAATAATCCTTTGTTATGGCTAAAGGTTAAAATCAATGACGCCGATCCGGGGTATATCCATTCGTTGTAGTGGGTTGAATTGCGGGTGGTTTGCAGTGAATCCATGGATAGAAAATCATTTAATAAACGGATAAATATCTCAGAACTGACTTGATCGAGGCAATAAGACACTTCACCGAAAATAGATTTTTGCAAAAATGGCAAATAGTCTTGGTCAATTAGGGCGATAGGACTATCATTTCTATCGTTAATCAACTGCGTTTCATTAAACTTATAAATTTCTGAACAGCAACTGACTTCTAACTCAATAGGCTCGATAAAATGTGTCTTATTCCAATGCAGTAATACTTCCTGAAATTGATGCGTAAGGTGTTGCAGCTCAATACTGTTGATTATGCGATATGGTTTAGCATTTTTTTTCATTTCTTATGTAACTCTTCGAGTAATTGTTTATCGATTTCCATGATTTGAGAGCAAGCTTGGAACATGCGTTGCAAAACAATAATATTTGCAAATTCAGTAGTCGAATCGACATTCGACGTTTCGATTTTTCCAGGTTGCAAATTACCGAAACCATCTTTATTGGCGCGGCCAATTTGTCTACCTTGTTCAGTTTTAGCGCGGAATAAATTATCGTTAGCGGGTATTAAATTGTGTTCTAGATCATCGAACTTAGCTAAAGCAATGTGGATTCCTCCTATCGTTTGGTTATTATCATACTGCCAAGAGATTTGTCCGTTCTCATCAAAGGAAAATCCAATTAAATTTCCTTCAATGTTGCCGTCTTGTTGATACACAGTGATGTTGGTAGCGGGTTTAATGGCGTCTTCTATATTGAGACGGACGGATTTGTCTTGATCAGACATATAATTGCCAAAATTGAAGGTGACCAGTTGATTACTCGGTAATTGAAGATCGATAAAATTCTGTCCTGAAGCGGGAGCACCCTGCTGAAGATCACTAAACTCCAAAAATTGTGGAGTAAGTGCGAGATTTATACCATCGTAGCTTGCCTTGATCAGTTCCCATTCCAAACCATCCCGGTTATTGTTTAATCGATTATCGTTGGGATAATTGGTATTGGGTTGATTGTCGTTTGGTTGATTTCTTAAGTATCCTTTAGGTTTAAATTCAAATTCTATTTTATGGGCTTTACCTTTAGCATCGAAAATATTATCAACCGTAAATTGAATATTTTCATAATCACTTTTGATGGGATCTGGATCTTGGTTGTTATTCTGTTTTGCTTTAACAAGAATAAAATCACCTGCCAAATTCACATGACGCGTTGCTTTGCCGACCAATGTTTTAGCAGCAGTTTGCTGTATAGGGACTAAATCGCCATGTGCATTATACCCTTGCACGAAACCACCGCTGCGCTTGTCAACTAGTACACCCTCGCTATTAAAATTAAATTCCCCGTTGCGAGTGTATAGAATCTCACCGTTTTTAAGGCGGACGATAAAAAATCCTTGGCCTACAATGGCAAAATCAGCAGGGTTTCCTGTTCCGAGGTACTTGCCTGCACTAAAATTTGTGGCAGTTTCTGCGACAGTCACTCCTGAACCAAACTGACCGTGGTTTTTTCCATCGCCAAGAGAAGAATAGAACACGTCACTGCGTTTGAAACCTGGACTTTGCATATTCGCAACATTATGCGATGCATTTTGCAAACCATAACTTGCCGCAAGCATTCCTGTTAAACTAGTGTAATAAGTATTACTCATTTCAATTTCCTTATTGGTTAGCCGAATTTCGGACAATGGTGATATCCGTTAATTGCACACGTGGATTATCACCGTTGGTGAGTAGTACATGAACCCATGGAGGAGAATTGGGTGAAAATTCAATTTTGTTGACCACTCCATCGAGATCGCTATTCCTAAGGGTTACATTTTTACCGAGAAGCATTAGACTTTTATTACTCTCGGCTAAAGATTCTAATAGTTGATTAGTAGTCTGTGCTTCTTGGAGTGCTGAAAATTGAGCCATCTGTGCCATGAACTCTTTATTATCAATTGGTTTTAACGGATCTTGATAAGTTAGTTCTTGCATGAATAGTTTTAAGTAATCGGCTTGATCAATGCTCATTTCTTGAGTTGGACTGATCGCATTGGTCATTGTTTTACTCCATTAATTATAAGTTGCTGCAAGCGGATTCCCTTATTTGTCAGCCATTTTTGTAGTAGCTGTACCAGATTTTTTATTTGTTGATAATCTAAGTCAATTGTATTGAGACTGAATTCAGCTTCATTATTGAGGATGAAAAGTTGATGATTTTTTAAATTAATTAAGGTTGGTTTGTTTGGACTGACTTTGGGGCTTAATTTATCCAGAGTAGAGTTATTCTGCAATGGGGAGCTATTGGTTTGAATATTGAATGCATAATTTTCTGATTGGCCTTGAGGTAAATACGAGTTTGATTCCGGTCCTAACAACGAATTTTTTTCAGAAAAAACGAAGTTAGGGTTTGCCATTTTTGTATTAGTTTTCGCATTTGGTTTTACTAGGGGGCTACTTTCGGAATCTGTTATGCGGGTGCTCTCATTCTCAGCGACCGGGCTGGAATAGTGACGGGTATCACCATTAATTAAAGATTGGAAATTCAAGGCAGAATTTTCCAAATCCTTTTGGTGCTGCCAATAGTATTCATCGTCTGTTTTTTGAATATTAGACAAAATTCTACTATGTAAATCGCCGAATTGTTTCTCTTGAATTTTCATGATGTTTCCTTTCTTTGTAAAATCCATTCGTCGTTCGCATTTTGTTGCAAGGAAATATCGTTTTTTATTGATATAACCCTTTGTTTTTCTTGATATTTTTCTAGCATTTTTAGTTCAATCTGTAGGCGAACTTTGCGATCATATAACTGTGAAAGTTTTGTGTTGAGTTCTTTGTTTTTAATGCTTAAATTGTCGTATTTTTGTTGTTGCTGAATGATGAAATTGAGACGGGCAATTTCTTGTTCTGGATTAATGATCGCTGGGGTTGCATAGGCTTTATGAATTTGTTGATGTAAATCATCTAGAGTTTTTTCTATGGTTCTTTGCTCTTCATCAACGGCCTGCGACAATTGTTTGACTTCATTCAATTGCCAGGAAAGTTTGTTCATTAATGCGAGTAATGTTTTATTCATTGTAAAATCTCAGAAAAACGTTGTAACAAAGTTTTGAGGGTTAAAGTTTCTTGTTTTTGCACCAACAGTTGATTGATCGTATCAATCCGGGTAATGGCGTAATCGAGCTTCGGATTATTGCCCGGTTTATAAGCGCCGACATCAATCATGTCTTTGTTTTGCTGATATAGGCTGAATAGAGAAATAATCTTATCAACGAGCAATTGTTCCTCTGGGGTTAATAACTGAGCAGCAAGACGTGAGGTACTTTGCAAAATATCAATAGCAGGATAGTGTCCTTGTTGAGCTAATGCCCGGGTTAGGATGATATGGCCATCTAAAAGCGCACGCATATGATCAGCAATGGGCTCATTAAAATCATCTCCCTCAACCAATACAGTGTAAAGTGCGGTAATACTCCCTTGGCCAACAAAATTACCAGCCCGCTCCACAATTTTGGGCAAAAGTGAGAAAACCGTGGGGGTGTAACCTCGGGTTGTGGGCGGTTCGCCCAAACTTAGGCTAATCTCTCGCTGTGCCATCGCAAGACGGGTTATTGAATCCATAAACAGTGCCACTTTTTTGCCTTTACTGCAAAAATATTCGGCAATTGTGGTTGCTGTAAATACTGCTTGTTTACGCATTAAAGCAGGTTCATCGCTACACGAGACAACCACAACTGATTTTTTAAAAACTTCACTATCTAGGTGTTGCTGAATAAAATCATTGACTTCTCGCCCGCGTTCGCCGATGAGTGCAATTACATTGATATCGCTTGCGATCTGCTTGACTATCATCCCAAGCAAGACGGATTTACCTACACCACTGCCGGCAAAAAGCCCAACACGCTGTCCCTCACCCAGGGGTAATAAACTATCGATGGCATGAATACCTGTGAGCAGGCGCTCTTTGATCGGTTGACGGTGGAGGGGATTTATTTTGCTTCTCTGTAAGGGTGCTTGTTCAGAGCAAAAAATATCCCCTTGTCCATCCAGGGGTTGGGCAAAGGCATCGACAATTCGCCCAAGCAGTGCCTCTCCTGCAGGCACTGTTATGGAATGACCTGTGGCACGCACTTTGAGGCCCATCTGGATTTTAGTCGTGGTAAAAGGCATTAAAAAAACTTTGCCTTGCTCAAATCCAATCACTTCGGCGTGCATGATTGCCTGATAGCGTGAATCCATAATTTCACATAACTCGCCAAGGAAAGCTTGAGGAGGTCCATTGGCAACTAATTTTAAGCCAAGGCATTGCTCAATTTCGCCTAGACGTTCTATGGGTTGTAGGCAATTTAGCCAGTTATTCATGAGCCTGCCTCTTTTTAATTTGTAAAAGCGCATGCTTTAAGCAATCAATTTGTCGCTCAAGACCAGCATCAAATAGGCCGTGTTCGGTTTTGATGCGACATCCACCCAAGGTAAGGGTCTCATCAGCAATAACATTCAGGTCTTTGTACTGGCTAAAATCTATGTTTAGTGTCCCCTGCCGCAGTAAAATTAAATCTTGAGGATTTAATGCCAGGATGATTTTTTGCTTATCGTTGAGATGGGCGAGAACTCCAGTAATTTGTTGAGCGATTGCTTCTTTGGAAGATTGTTGATGGATAAAAAATTGCTGCAAAATAACTAAGACAATGTCCGCAATGTCGGTTTTTAACGCCAGTCGACTTTCATTTAGTGCATCAGGGATAGTTTGCAATACATTTTTCAGCTGTTGCACAATTTCATTTGTCTTGCTTATGGCTAACATTTTGCCTTGATCAAGACCGTCAGCGATGCCTTTTTCAAAACCAATTTTATATCCCTCTTCACGTGCTTGCTCTTTGACTAAGTCATAATCTTCTGTGTGAGATGGGTAGGATTGATGGGGAGCAATTAAGTCATTTTCTTGAGCTAATTTTGGTTTCCGAAAAAGATAAAAATCGTCGCTTAAGGTGACTTGTTTGAGAACTTCAGCCATTCATACTCTCCATGTAGTTATCAAAAGAAAGGGATTGGGTGTTTTCCCATTGCTTGAAAAGGGCTTGTTTAGGTGATAATTTTAATTGTTTTACTTGTGTTTTTAGCAAGGTTTTAATCTTTCCGTCTTGATCAAAAGCCCGTATAAAGTCGTTTTGCCAGTCATATTGACCTTGTTCGAGTACAATAGCGATATAAAGAGGAGAATGGTTGGCTAAGCGTTTGTATAGATCAGAATTTAGAGGTCCACTACCTATTAACAAGCTAATATCTCCTTTTAGCTTGCGAAAATGCTGTGCTTGATGAAGAAGTTGAACACCATTTATCTGCTTAAAAAGTGTTTTCTTCTCTTTTGATAATTGGTCGATTATCCAACGCTGATCCGTTTTGGGTAACCGCGCTATTTTAAGTAAAATGGATTTCAATTGATTACTCATATTTATTTAACCATTGAGTTAATTCGGTCAACAAGAATTGTCTTTGGCGACGGCGTGATTTAACGGTCAAAGAATAGAAAAAAACTGCTAGAACTAAGCAACCAAAGATTGCGCTAAAAATTAAATTCAAGGGTGCATTGTTTTGGGTCGCAGAAGAAGTGAGTGGGAGTGATGGAATTGAAGTGGGTTTAGTAATCAAAGCTTCAATACTGATTTTATCACCCCGTGCTTCATCAAAACCGACAATTGATTTCACCAGGCGTTTGATTTGTTCAATGGTTTGCTGACTAGTAAATTGAGGAATTGCAACCGATACGGAAAGCCGCTCTATATTGCCGCTTGCCCGTGTAAAATGCTCCTTTTCGCTCCCAAATTGGTAACTCTTTTCCCGGGTTAAATCGCGATTAGTGTGGGCTTTATCTGATTTTGATGAAGTGGAGTGTTGGGTTTCTTTTTCATGAGTCACTATCCCATCATGCTGTGGTTTAATGAGTTCGCGCCGCAATTCATCATAATTTAAAGTCACATCAATTTTGACCATCACTTCTTCGTCAGCAAAAACAGCGTTCAACATCTGTGTGACTTTTTGATTCAGGTAGTGTTCTATGTTTTTCTTGATGGCAAAATGTCCTACAGTAGAATTATCCTCGTCATTAGTAAGGCTATTGCCATTTTGATCGACAATAATCACATTGTTTTTCTGCATGTGGGCGACGCTGGCGGTAATCAATTGTTGAATGCTAGCGACTTGTTGAGAAGTAAGCGGCCGGTTTAAGTACAAGCTGACTGCGGCTTTCGGTTGATTTTCCTCTTGTTGAAATAAATGATGTTCCGGAATACTTAAATGAACTCGTGCTTGTTGTACTTCGTCAAGGCTACTGATGGTGCGTTCTAATTCGCCTTGCAAGGCACGTTGGTAATTTATTTTTTGTGAGAAATCGGTCATGCCAAAATCGCTTTTATCAAACAATTCGAAACCAACTCGTTGCGCAAATTGCATCTCGCTATTCATCAGTTTAATGCGAGTTTTATCGATTAAAGGTTGGGCAATGAGAATTTCACTGCCTTGATTACGTACCTTGTAGGCAATATTGGCCTGTTCTAAATGGTTAAGAATTTGATTGGCATCACGACTGTCTAGGTGATTAAATAAAACACCATAAGGGGGGGTAATAGTCCAATATGTAAGTAAAATGCCAACGCCAGCAATTAATATTAAGCCAATGAAAATACTTAATTGGCGTTGCTTACTTTGTGCTTTCAACCAATGCAGGCAAGTTTCTAAATACTTCACGTTAAATCTGCTCTCTCATTATTTCCTGATAAGCACTCATCAAGCGATTGCGCACTTGCTCCAAAAATTGCAAAGATAATTTTGCTTGCTCTAGGGTTAACATGGCCTGATGCAGGTTTATTGTTTGACCACTCGCTAATTGTTGGAGCGCATAGTCTGATGCTTGTAATTGGTTATTCGTCTCTCCTAGCTTTTCAGTTAGCCAGCCGGCAAAAGAAGGAGTGGATTGATTGACTTGTTCTATAGTCTTTATTTCCGAGTTAAAGCCAATTGCATTTGGCGCATGAAGTTTCATCGCTCTTCTCCAATACTTAAGGCCTGAAGATAGAGGCTATGAGCTGCATTGATGATTTTGATGTTGGCTTCATAACTTCGCGAAGCACGCAACAGGGTGGTCATTTCATCCACCATGCTAATCCCTGGATAGCTGACATAACCTTGTTTATCGGCTGCAGGGTGCCCCGGTTGATAAACTTTATTAGGTGAAGTAGTCTGAGGAACCAACTCAATTGTGGCAATGTCAATTTCTTCTGAGTTGCCAAGATAATCTGAAAAAGGTATTGCTGTTGCTAGAACTTGCATGGGTTGAAACAGGGTCCCATCTGCATTTTGCAAGCTATGCTGATTGGCAATGTTGTTAGCAACTACGTCAACACGTAATTTCTCTAAGCGCATACCTTGCCCTGCAATTGCATAAATTTGATCATAGTTCATGGTTAATTGTTCCCGTGTAAAGCCAATTTCATGATGGCCAACTTTTGATTTAATCCTTTAATGAGTGCGCGATAATGAGTCGTATTTTTTACACTTAAAGCAATCTGCTCATCGATTGGCGAATAGGTATTGCTGGTTTTATAGAAGGGGCTTACATTGTGCAAGAGATCCGTACTGATATCGTTTGTTTGGGCTAATTGCTCTTCAAAATTGACCTCCATGGTTTGGTAATGACGAGTATTCGCATTGGCAATGTTATTGGCAATCGCTGTTTGTCGCATTAAACTTGCGTCTAATGCCAAGCGAATTAATTCGATAGTCGGATCATTGCTCATATTTCCTCCTTGTTATTGAATCACCAGTTCGGCGTGTAGGGCTCTTGCACGCTGCAAGCTTTGCAAAATTGCAATAATATCCCGCGTAGATGTTTGTGCTTTGGTTAAAGAAGCAATTAAATCCGCAATGGTTGCGCCATTGCTAAGTGTCACCGAATTAGCCGTCGTTTCTTTCACGTTAATATTCGAGGACGGGGTAATCGCGGTATGAACTTCTCTACTGACATCACTGAGTAGTGTGGGTTGGGAGATGTTATAAGCAGTGGCAATAGCAATTTGTAAATTTCCATGAGAAATAGTAACAGGATCAATTTTCACATCAGCACCGGCAATCACCACCCCTGTGCGCTCGTTAACTACAACTGTAGGCAAATTGTCAGGTTCAATGACGATGTTCTCTAATTGGCTGATAAAACGAATAAAATGCTTCTTTGCTGCCGCTGGGGGGTGAATTTCGATATCTTGAGCTGTTCTAGCAAAGGCTATATTGGCACCGAATTGTTGATTTAACGTACTCTCCACATGGTCGGCGGTAGTAAAGTCTGGGCGATTTAAAATAATGTGTAATTCACCTTCCTTATTGATCAATTCATTGTGAATCGTTTTTTCAACCACTGCGCCACTGGGTATAAGTCCTGTTGTGGGATGATTTTTTTGAATTACATTACCGTAGAAATCGTATTTAAAGCCGCCAATCGAAATAGGGCCTTGTGCCAGAGCATACACTTGATTGTCAGGGCCTTTGAGCGGGGTGACCAGAAGTGTTCCTCCGAGGAGGCTTTTAGCATCGCCTAAGGAGGCGACATTGACATCAAGTTTATCCCCCTGATGCGCATGAGATGGGATACTAGCTGTCACAATGACAGTTGCTGAGTTTCGGCTGTTCACTTCATTAGGATTGATATTGACACCAAAAGTTTGTAATAGATTAGCAATAGCTTGGGTTGTGTCTTTGTTTCGGCGAGAGTCGCCCGAACCAGCAAGGCCAATAACTAAACCATAACCCGTGATGGGGTTTTCTTGTAAACCTGAGACATGGGCGATGGATTTAAGGCGTACCGTTGCATGGCTTGAAATGAAGCTCAAAGCCAGAATTAAGCTAATCAATAACCAATTAAGTGAATGCCTAAATGGTCGTAGCCTCAATTTCTCCATCACACTAACCCCACCAATGACAACATTTTATACACGTAATTACGTCGCTGTGAATCTGCCACAGAGCCATCCCCGGTATAAGTAATTTGTGCGTTAGCAAGGCGAGTGGAAAGCACGGTATTTTGCGAACTGATATCTTCGGATCTGACAATGCCTCTGAGTAAAATTGTTTGTTGTTCGCCATTGATGCGGATAAGCTGATGCCCTTCTACGAGATAACCGCCAGATTGAACATTCTTAATGCGCACAGTTAGAGCAGCTTTAATTTTGCCATTACGGCCAGTTTTAGCGGCAGAGCGACCTTTACCACTTAAACCAAAACCGACCTTGTGGTGTTCTTTGTTATAATTTGCTTCTAATGCAGCCTTGATTTCCTTGCCCGAAGCAAGATCGGCACTACTGTGGGCATCTGATGTTTCCATAACGATGACGGTCAAAAGATCGCCAGGCAAATAAGCTTTTCTATCGGCAATAAGCGAGCGATAATTGTTTTCGTCAAATAAACTCACCGCCCTTGCTAAAGGAAGGACTAACAGAAGAATAAAGAAGCTAATGATTAATTTCATAATTTAATCCAGGCTTGTTGCATCACTGATCGCCAAAATATTAAACTTGCCTTAACTCCGAATTTCATTGGTTATTCTTTCCAATTCGTCAGTGATTTGCACGGCTTTGGCATTTAACTGATAGACTCGCTGGGCGAGCGTTAACTGCATTAGTGCACTTACCATATCAACGTTTGATTGCTCAATTTGCTTTTGTAGCAAAGATCCCATGCCACTGTTGCCCGGGATATCTATGATCGGTTCACCAGCCTGATCCGTTGTGTTGTATAGGCCAGTGCCGATAGGATCTAAGGCTTCAGGATTTATGAATTTAGCGAGTTTAATCGTACCTAATAATTGAGGTTCAGGCTCATCGGGCAAAATGGCTTCAACATCGCCATTTTTTTGAATCCTAACCTCAATGTAATCTTCCGGGATTTGAATGTTGTCCACTAACCTTAGGCCATCTTGAGTAGCAAGGTAACGATCTTCATCAGTAATCAATGTAGAATTGCGTGTATAGGAAATATTGCCTTCACTGTTTATAACTTGCAGGAAACCATTACCATCGATGGCAATGTTATGCCAATCATCGCTTGGTTTTAGCGATCCCGTGCTAAAATCTTTTGTTATTTTATAAATTGCAGTGCCTAAGCCTAATTTCGACTGCGCTTGAGTTTGATAGTTTGGAGAACTACCGGTAATATTTTGGTACAGTATATCGGTAAAAATAATTTTTGAGGCCTTGTAATTTGGTGTGTTCAAATTCGCAAGATCATTAGCAATCTTATCGATATAATATTCCTCAGATTTTAAGCCGCTTGCGGCAATTGCAAATGCGTCAGACATTTCCTTCTCCTAATTGATTGATTGCTGCAGACAATAGATTATCAGCGGTGTGCATAACTTTTTGTGATGCTTCAAAATGGCGCGAAGTTTTGAGCATTTCTAGCATTTCATCAACAGACTTCACATTGGATTGCTCAATAAAACCTTGCAGTACACTGGTTGTGCTATTAGCGGGCTTAGGTAACTCAATGGCTTCATAGAGTCCATTACCTCGGTAGTTCAATTTTTGTATTTCTGCAAACTCGACAAGGTTTATTTGATCAACCTTGCGATTATCGATATACACCATACCTTGGGTGTCAATGGTGAAAATATTATCATCCACCCTTATGGGGCCTGATTTTCCTAAAAGTAAAGCACCGGTCGCCAGAGACAATTCACCCCGTTCATTGACATGCAAATCGCCTCGACGGGTATAAAAAATACCTTCTTCTGCTTGCACTTCAAAAAAACCGTCGCCAGAAATTGCAATGTCTTTTGCATTTTGTGATTGCATCACGGTACCTTGAGTAAAGAATTGTGCTCTTTCCATTTGTTGGTTAGCTGACGCGATTTCTGCATCAAGTAGACTAGCGAATTCGGTGCTTTCAAGGAGCTGGCGTTTATAACCCGGGGTTTGCATATTAGTGATGTTTTGGTTGATCGACTGCAAACGCATTTGGTCTTGTAACATGGCAATTTGTGCTGCTCCGAGGGCATCAATCAGCATTCCTTTTCATCCTTATTGTACAACTGCGAATGATTCAACTGAAATACTGACCGGTACTTCATTCATGGCCAGTACAGTAAGATGTGGAATCACTCGCTGTGTTAATTGTTTTATGTGTTTTCGCAGGGCTGAAGAACAGAGCAAAACCGGTCTCTTTCTTTCACCAAGCATTTTTTCAACTTGATTGGCAAGAGAAGTAATAAAGGTTTCAGTTAAACTGGGTTCTAATGCCCAAAAATCTTTGCCCAAATTTTGATTGAGCTTTTGCTCTAAGACAGGTGCAAGTGTGAGTACCTGTAAACTCTTTTGATTAATCATTAATTTTTGGCAAATCGCTGCACCAAGACGCATGCGGACTAGTTCAGTAAGTTGGCCTGGATCAGTGATATTTTTTGCATGTTCAAGCAAAACTTCGAGAATAGTGGATAAGTTACGGATTGAAACTTTTTCTTGTAATAAATTTTTAAGAATACATTGGACGTGGCTAAGCGATAATAGGGTAGGGATAAGTTCATCGCGAAGATGACGTATATCCGCTTGCTCGAGTAGAGCTCCTGTTTCCGTTCTGGTAAGCAAATCAGCAGTATGATTATAAACAACTTCTTTTACGTGAGTGATCAGCACATTAATGGGATCACAGAGGGTATATCCCATTTCAATCGCTTTGGTTTCTTGATTTGCATCAATCCAAACTGCAGGCAATCCATAGCTGGGATCTCGTACTTCAATACCTTGATTCAGGATGGTGGTTTCTTGATGCGTTCGACTTGAAACAATCGCGAGAACTTTATCAAAATGCAGTTGGTGGTAGCCTTGATTATTACCCTGGATACTGATGCAATAAAATGGATAACTGAGTTTTTTATCGCTTATTAATTTGACTTCAGGCATGACAAAACCGATTTCAAAAGCTAAGCGTTCCCTGACTTGTTGCAAGTACTGAAGAAAGGTTTGCTCTTGTTGGGCTAGGCAAGCATATAACTCCTGATGCAACTGGATTTCTATCGGATAAATTTTAATTTTTTCGTAAAGGGATTCTTCAATTTCTTCAATGGTTTCTTCCGCCTTTGATCGAAGTGCAAACCAGGCGGCAATGGCAACTAAGCCTGAAATAGTGATTACAGGCATGGCAGGAATGCCTTTTAGCAGTAGCAAGCTTAAGAGGCCAAAACAAACCATAATTAAACTTTTAGGATAAGCTGCAATTTGTTTAGAAATTTCACCACCAAGCTGGGTGTCAGTGGCTGCTCTCGTTACAATAATTCCGGTCGCTGTTGAAATGATGAGTGCAGGAACTTGAGTTACTAAACCATCGCCTACGGTAAGCAACGTATATCGCTGAATCGATTCAGTAAGACTTAATCCTTTTTGTGCCATGCCGATGGCAAACCCACCAAGAATATCGACTAAAATAATTAAAATACCGGCAATCGCATCTCCCTTAACAAATTTAGATGCACCATCCATGGAGCCATAGAAATTGGCTTCCTTTTCAATTTGGGCGCGCCTAAATTTTGCTTCCGCTTGGGAGATAATGCCCATATTGAGATCGGCGTCAATACTCATTTGCTTACCCGGCATGCTGTCTAAGGTAAACCTAGCGGCTACTTCGGCCACTCGTTGGGCACCATTGGTGATCACGAGATACTGAATGAGAATTAGAATTAAAAAAACCACTAATCCCATTATGTAATTGCCGCGGATGACATACTGCCCTATTGCTTGAATGACATTTCCGGCATTGCCGTTGGTCAAAATAAGGCGAGTAGCAGAAATATTAAGCGATAAGCGAAAAAGGGTTGAAAGCAGTAATAGCGCTGGGAAAGTAGAAAAACTCAAAGGCTTATCAGTATAAAACGTTAGGAGAAGTATAATTAAAGCCCAACTAAAGTTGATGATGAGTAAAAAATCGAGTAATCCAGCTGGAATGGGAATAAATAAGATAAGTAATATGCTGATTGCAAAACTTATCATGATCAATTCACTGTTACCCTGATATTTATTTCTATTGTTTTCCATCATGAGATACCTTGGTTGCGATAAATCTCACGAAAAATTAGGGCAGCAACTGGGAAATGTTCGGTGTGAATCCATTGATTTAACTCCACAGTGGCAAACAATGATTGCGCAAATGATTTATTTTGGATAATCGGAATAGCATGGCGCTCGGCCAGTACCCTTGCGTGATGGGCAAATTCTCCACGCGCTTTAAACACCACTTTCGGTGCAGGCATGATGCTGCGTTCGTATTTCAGGGCAATTGCTAAGTGGGTGGGATTAGTAATCATTACATCGGCTGTTTTTACTTGTTCTAATGCTGCTGTTTTTTGCCTTATTTGTTGCTGCAATTGTTTGATTTTAGATTTAATTTTAGGATCGCCTTCACGTTGGCGATACTCGTCTTTAACTTCCTGTTTACTCATGCGATTGTCTTTTTTATATTTCCAGCTCATATAGAGCTTATCTAATATGGCTAGTGCAAATAACAATAATAAAAGTTGCAAACCCAATTTTAAAATTAGCTGCATTATTAAATGAGGATGGGCGCTAGGGTTGAGAGCGTGTAGTTGTAATAAGGTATTAATTTCACGAGGAAGATTTAAAAGGATTAATATGAAAATTAAGAGTAATTTGAGACTTGACTTTATTCCCAAAAATAAAGAGTTAAATGAAAATAATCGTTTCAGCTCTTGAGCTAAATTTAACCGATTAAAATTAGGTGTAAGCGCACTTGTGGACCAAACAAAACCAGTTTGAGCAATCGTTGATAGAACAAGTAAAAGTATGCTTGTTAGGGCAAAAGGTAACCATAAGCGAATTAAGGTGGATAAGAAAAATTGCTGTAATTTATCCAGGTTATCAATGCTCATGGGTAGATGTGTCGCAAAAAAGAATAGATGCATCATTAACGCCTTAATGTGCTGTAGCACTGAAGGCCATAGAGCGCTAGTTACAATGAGCAAACCGATTAAAATTAATGTGGAATTCAACTCAATGCTTTTATTGACGTAGCCCTTTTCTTTCGCCTTTTGCAGTTTATAAGGCGTTGCTTTCTCTGTTTTATCGCTCATACCATCACCTCATGCCACGTTTGAAAACAGAGGTTGAAAAGGTGATCCGCCAGCGGAGTAACATAATTAAATATAAAAATAAGAAGAAAAAAGCCAAGCAAAATTTTAATCGGCATTGCTAAAAAATAAGTACTCATTTGCGGCATATTTCGGGTGATGATGGCACTCAAGAATTCAATGAGCAGTATGGCGATGAGCACCGGGCTAGCCAGCATCCAAGCGAGGTTAAGAACCAAACCAAATTGATTAAGCAAAAGGCTAAGATGGTTGAAAAAAATAAGTTTGCCTGGAGGGATAATTGTTAATGAAAAAGCTAACCCTTGTATTAATCGATGATGCCCGTTCAAAGCAAAAAAGGTTAAAACCGCAAAAAGGGATAATAAACGGCCAGTTAGTGGATCATAAGAATGATCAACGGGATTCAAAATGGCAAGAGAATTCAAGCCAATTTGTGTATCGATTAATTGACCGGCAATCTGGAAAACGGCAAAAGCGGCAAAAAGGCTAATGGATAAAATTAAGCCATTACTTAATTCTACCAGTGCGTCGATAGCTAAACCGATCTCATCCGGTGGTCGCACGGACAAGGATAAGTTGCTGACAAGAAAAATGCTCAACGCAAACACAATGAATAGCCGTACATGAATAGGCAATTGTCGGATTGCTTGAATAGGAGTGAAAATTAAGATCACACCGAGGCGAATGGCGACTAGAGCAAAAACAGCAAATGGAGAATAGCTGACAGTGATCATCCTATTGTCTCCGGAATGCTTGCGATCAGATTTTTGGTGAAATCAACAAGGGAATGCAGCATCCATTCGCCACAGAGCATGAGCATTAAGACAACCGCTAGAATTTTAGGAATAAAGCTTAGGGATGAATCCTGAATTTGAGTGATGGCTTGTAAAATTGAAATGATTAGCCCGCAAAAGAGAGCCGTCAGAATAACGGGCGAGGGGATCAACAAAGCGTGCCAAAGCAGCTGTTTCGATAAAAAAATCGCTAAATCGTTAGACATCATCCATTTCCATGTATTTGAGCTTACTTGCAATCTTCCATGCGGAATCCATAAGACGGGTGGATTAAAGCAAATTTAAAAATAATTAGCAATAGGATTTTTCGACATTGTTCTTTAATGATTCAGTTCCTGAAGGTAGCTTGAGATTCCCTTGACTGAAAACGTGATAGCACGCTCATTCAGGTGTGTGTCTGTGTGGTGGCTTGGGTGCGCACGAAGAAGCTCTTGGGCATTTTTGATGCGTAGTCAGCAGCCGGCCTCAGGCATTGTCCTGAGTACCCTTTTTCAATTTCCTGGTTATGGTTATGCTTACACCGGGGCTTCCTGAGTTGGAAGGTAAAAATCCCTCCCAGATCAATGACCCAACCACTTGCTATACTTTCCCATGACAATTTTTGTATTTCTTTTGACTTCCACAAGGACAAGGTGCATTACGGGAAATTTTCGGTTTTTTAGGCGGCAAAGGAGTCTTAAGATGAGTACCATCCGTATAGAACCATTTGCCTTCATGCCGCTGAAATTGACTTAGTTCATGGATTGTTTGATTTTCTCCTTGCATTTGATAACTTGCAATAAATTCGACATAGCCAACATCCTGTCGTTTAGGATCCAAGTAGCTTTTTATAATTCGTAATCCAATCCAAGTAGCCTGTTTTGCCCAGCGCTCGGCCTCAGCTGCATCAAACCCTTCTAACGATTTACCACTCATGGTTTTTTTGATGTAGCCGATGTTAGCTTGAGAATAGGCCGTATAGCGTGAGCGCATTAAGCTTTCTGGGGTATTGGGTGTTTCCTGATTTTCTATATATCTGCCGCAGCAAGCCAGATAATGCGTTTCTGAACCGCAAGGACATTGAATCATTTTTCTCTTTCCTAAACTTGTTTACTACCTATTTGACAGATTATCATCTCGCGAGATTTGAGGGTCAACAGACCTTGAATTCTCCAAAATTTTACAAACACAGTGCTATAGCTAAGGAATAGCCAACATGATTACATTGTACCAATTTCCTGGTATTTGGGGATTGCCAAATGCTAGTCCATTCTGCCTAAAGGTCGAGACTTATTTGCGCATGGCAGAAATTCCTTTCGAAATTCGATTTGTGAGGGATCCGCGCAAAGCACCTAAAGGTAAGCTTCCTTTCATTAAAATCGACGGTAAGACGCTTGCTGATAGTGAGATGATTATTGATTATTTAAAAAGAAAATTCGGCGATTTTCTTGATAGAAATTTAAATAAAGAACAGAAAGCATTGACTGTAATACTCGATAATACTTTTGCTGAGCGGTTATATTGGATTATGGTTTATATGCGTTGGCAATATGAACCAAATTGGCCGGTTGTTAAGAAGGCTTTCTTTGACAAAATGCCAGCATTATCCAAATTAGTTATTCCAACTGTAGTACGTAAGAACATACTGAAAACTTTATACTCTCAAGGCATTGGGCGTCATAAATATGAAGAAATTTTAGAGATGGGCTATAGAACGCTTGATGCCATTGCGGACTTGCTGGGTGAGAAGAAATATTTCCATGGAAATGAACCAAGTACCATCGATGCGATTGCTTTTCCATTTTTGGCGAATATTGTGTGGGTGCCTTATGTGGATGCTTTGAAAACCCATCTAAACAAGCATGAGAATGTGCTTCGCTTCTGCGATAGAATGTGGAGTAGTTTTTATCCCGAATTTCCAAAACCTTTTGCTATTGTTTCCTAATTTGAAGTGAATATATGACGCTAGCTATCGATGACGGATAAGGTTTTGTTGTTCACTTTGCAATAGGAATTTTATTTGCTAAGATTGATGACGCTTAAAATAACAGTTGAGGTCAATATGCCAATTATCAATGGAACTCGTGTACATAAGAAGGAAAAAATCAAAGCTGAAATAAGTAGTGAAACTTTCGATAAAATTTCTGAGTATTGTGCTTGGGCAAATATCGATGATATCGGTTTCTTCATCGAAGAAGCAGCAAGCTTCATTTTTGCAAAAGACCGTGATTGGAAACAACACAAAAAAGCAACAAGAAAGCGCTCAGAAGCAGTAGACGCTAATTAGTTTCGAATGAAGGTATCCCAACGATAGATGCCTTCATCCATCTTTACTTTCCTTAACACTTTCTCCCTTTAACTATTTCTTAATGTTGAACAGATCTCATATTGATGTTTTTAAATCCTTGCAATTCCCGTATTATTAAAGAATAGTGTGATAACTCATTTGGGAATAACCCATTAAACCAATCTGGCCTTCCTTTGTCGGTGTGAGTTGTTACCCCCTGAATAAGGATAAGAGGATGCACTTACCAGAACGATTACGTTACTATGGAGCGCCAGTATTAGGTTCAATTATCATTTTTTTCTATTTTTTTGGTCATTTATGTTTGAATTTTGTGGATCTTCTAACAGGTAGGTTGTCTCTTTCATGGCATGGACTGCTATACACAGTCTACCGTTCCGGTGTTAGGCTTTTAATTCCGTTGATGTTGATTAGCTCTCTGCTAGGTATATCGATTGTACTCAATATTTATAATATTCTGAGTCCATATAACTTACAGCACCAAGTATTATTGATTTCTCAGAAAATATTATTTTATGATTTTCTGCCTTTTCTCATTGGACTTATGTTGTCGTTGCAAACTGCTTTAAATTTGATTACTGCACGCATCAAAAAGTTGAATTTATCACCTGACGAAGTCATTGTGCTCTATATTATTCCAATCATGTTGGGAATTACCTTCAGTGCGCTGGTTTTATACTTGTACTCAGTGAGCATTGTCTTTATCAGCATCTATTTCTGTTTTCGATTTCTTTTATATACCGATATTTATGAATACATGTTTCATTTAACAAACACTGTTACAAGCTCTGGTCTTATTTATTCAGTAATTAAGATGACATTATATTGCACTATAGTGAGTCTGATCGTAGGCTATTACTATTATCAAGTAGCAACAAGACATTCTCTATTAAGAAAGGCAATGTCGCGAATTATTACTCGAAGTTTTGTGTGGTTAGTAATAAGTAGCATTTATTTCAAATTAATTGCCTATTAAGGGACAGTTATGCGTCAGGAACGATTATATACATTAGTTGGGCTGTTTGTGGGTGGAGCAATCAGTTTGACAATCATTATCGGACTTTATGCATACGATGAATACATCCGTGAAAAAGTCGAAACTTATGTTATGTTTTTTAGAGGCTCTTTGGCAGGGGTGAATGTAAGCTCAGATGTGACATATCGAGGAGTAAAAATAGGCGAAGTTAAGCGCATCGAGATCACAGAAAATGAAACTAAAAACAAAATAAAAATTCCTGTCTATGTCCAATTTTTTGTCGAAAGAACATTTGTTGGAGAGCAAAGCCCTATCCAATTGTTAATCAGTAAAGGGTATGTCGCTACGATAAAAAAACCTAATTATTTAACGGGAATTGCCTCGATTGATATAGAAAAAGCTATTCCCCCGCAACCTCCTATAAAGGCTGAGTTCCGTGGCTACCCTATTTTTCCTACGAGTAATACACCTCGGGAATACACAAGTTTAGATGAAGCTTTTACAGCGGCTAAAAAAGCGTTTGAAGATATTAGTGATTTTGTTCACTCTGAAAAAGTAAATGGCGCATTCGATGCAACAAAAAATATGGCTATAAGTATGGATCGATTGGTTACTCATTTGCATGAACTGATACCGCCAACTTTAACTAATTTTAACCATAGCTTAGGAGATGTTTCTGCTTTAGCGCTAAACTTAAATCACTTAATGCCGCCTGTATTTGTTGCTTTCGGCGAGAGCTTAAAGCAAGTCTCGAGCTTGGCTACTAATTTGGACGAAATTATTCCACCAACGTTTAACACGTTTAATCAAAGCATGAAAGACGTATCTGCTGCTGCAAATTCGACTCAGAATTTGACAGATTATTTATTACGATATCCAGAATCATTATTGCGAGGGAGAAAGTGAGAGGGAGCATAATAGGAGTGATTATATTAGTGAGTGTTATGCTCATATCTTGTGGTCGCAGCCCCGATTCGCAATTTTATGTGCTCAATCCAATTTCGCCTATGCAAAAGCCGGTGAAAAAATACTCCTATTTACGCATTGGAATAAATGAAATTAATACCCCTGCGTACATGTTAAAACCTGAGTTTATTATTCATTACACTTCCCACGAAGTTAAATTGGAAGAGTATCACCGGTGGGTTGAAAATTTAGATAAAAATACAAAGAGGGTGATCGAAGCGAATCTTTTAACTTTATTGCCTGGTGCCACTGTAGTTAGCGCGCCTTGGGACTATAAATCGAAACCTGACTACCAGTTACAAATTGATATTTCACAATTTGAAGTAGATATTGAAGGAAATAGTATTCTTCGAGCTGAATACCTCATTTATTCCGGTAATCAGCTGTATAAAAGGGGAGTGCTTTATTATCATCAAAAAACGAAACAGGTAAATATTGAAACTTTAGTTGCTAGTATGAACGCGAATTTGAATCATTTCACCGAAGACTTAGCTAGGGTTTTTGCCTCGATTGACTCCAATAAAAAGAATGAATTATCGCAAAAGGAGCCCCGCAAACCTTTTCCGACAATAAAATAAGCATATTGATCAAAACTTGACATTTTATAATTTATCCACCTAAACTCATTTGTGCAATTAAGATTTATTCTTGCTTTTTTTGCAATCAGATATAGCTGTGTTGTTCAATCTCTCGTTAACTTTGAAAAAGGAATTTATGATGGATAAAATGAAAATAACAGGTGCAGCTTTAGCCATTGGTGCAGCAGCTTTATTTTCGGCTGTTCCTGCCGTTGCTTCAGCACATTGCCACCACCACGGCATGGTTAAGTGTTTAACTGTAAATGGCTGCAAAGGCTACAGCAGTTGTAAAACAGCTAATAATGCTTGCAAAGGGCTCAATGCTTGTAAAGGACAGGGTTTCGTGTATTTAACAAGGGCTCAATGCCAACAAATTCTAGGTCCAGCAGCAGTAACTTACAAATAATCAGAAACTAAATTAGCATGGGCACCGAATTCTCTTGGGATTTCGGTGCTGCTAATTAAAGCAATTAATGAAACAAAAGTTGACCTCCAATTCCTAATACGTTGTCTTCCCCGCCACCACCAGCTTTTTCATCAGTCGATTTTTCGTTAGAACCTTCTGATGCAGGGAAAGTGAGTGCGGGTGCAGGGTTTTTAAGCGCCTCAGTCAAAGTGATAAAAGTATAACCATTTTGTTTATACATTTGGATAATATCACCCAAAACATAACTATTCAGCAAATTTGCATGGATAAGTAAAATTTGCTTGACTGGTTGGCCTTTTGCACGCTGTTCGGCTTTTAACGTTTGATTCCAGATATAGTCGAGGTAACGCGGTTTTAGCTTATTGATATAGGCTTCCCTCGAGCGATACGGTACTTTATAGAGCTGTTCATTGAAGCGAAAATCTTTGCTATCTATTGTAACTGGAGCAATGACATAATGGTTTTCTGTTAAATAATTGAGAACCTTAGGTTTAGAGGTTTTATTCCCCTCAGCAAGATAAGGGTAACGGAAATATTTAGGTTCAGTAAGCAAAGGAGCTAGAATTTTATCAGCTCGAGCCACGTCCGCTATGTATTTATCAGCACTCATTTGGTTCAAATTATAATGTGAGTAGGTGTGGTTGCCTAAGTCAAATCCAGCATTACGAAATTGTTCAAGAAAAGCCCATTGTCCTTTGGCAATAGCACCCGCTATGACAAAGCCAGTAGCAGGAACGTGGTTTTGTGTGAGTGCTTCAATTATTTTATTAAATCGCTCTGTTGCCCTTTGTTGATTCCCTGGTGTATCCATTTTAGAAGCAACGAGTGGCAAGTCATCGATCGTTATTGCTATTTCGCGTGTTTGAGCAAAACCATTGCAAGCCAGTAATAATAACCATAAGAGATATAATTTACGCATCGATAATCCTTTATCGGTTAGGGTACATAAATTTAGTGTAGCAGGGGTTTCTGCAAGAAGCGATAAAAGCAATAAATTTACACTTAACTGGTTATTTTTTGTTCTATATCAAGGTGTTATTCGAGATTTGGCGTAGGTGATTGGAAGAACCTATTTGTGGTTACCGCGCAAGTTTATGGAATCTCCCATAGCAGAGTTTTGTGAGTGTTTGTACTTTTCTCACCTTATAAATTTATTAAAAATTGCTTGACAGCCACGAGGTGCCTCATTAAACTGCGATTCTCTTTTCGGGGCTATAGCTCAGCTGGGAGAGCGCTTGCATGGCATGCAAGAGGTCGGCGGTTCGATCCCGCCTAGCTCCACCATCATCAATTTCGGTTGTTGATGGGAAACATTTTAGGTCCCCATCGTCTAGAGGCCTAGGACATCGCCCTTTCACGGCGGTAACAGGGGTTCGAATCCCCTTGGGGACGCCATATCGCAAGATATTAGGGTTGCGTTAGCAACTCACTTCTCATCAATACCAAGAAAGTTATTGGTGAGATTCAATGATAATAAGCGATTCCTTGACCTGCAGAGTAGTCGCGGGATGGAGGAATAAAGGGAGTATCAGCTTTGACACTGATCCTCCCCCAAAGTAGTTCAAATCTAGGTCCCCATCGTCTAGAGGCCTAGGACATCGCCCTTTCACGGCGGTAACAGGGGTTCGAATCCCCTTGGGGACGCCACATTAATGAATAAATCAAAGAGTTAGCACCTTCTGATCAAACCCCATACTATATTGCGCTTACGCCTTACAGCCTCTCAAAAATAGTTCTTGTGTTAAATCCAAATAATCGTTCATGCATGCGGTACGCATATTCATCTGTCATATTGGCAATATAATCGCAGATCACACGGAACCCGGCTTCTTCGTCTTGAGCTTCCCTAAATAAAATGCGATTTTTATTATCGAGCAAGCTGTTTGGATTAGAACTAATTGCTTCAAAAAGACGCAAAACAACAGTTTGGCCTCCGTATTCAAAAGTTCTAGCCTCTTGAGAGTCAATCACATGCTCGTAAATGCATTGCATCAAGTAATTGAGCAGGGCAGCCGCTTCAGGTAATAGGGTGATATTGTGTTTTAGCAGAGGATTTTCAAATGCTTCGTTAGTCATTGAAATATGAGTTGATGTAATAAAATAATTTACCATTTCACCGATTGCTTGTTTTCGCTGATGTAGTTCTAGGCTAAATAAAGCATCAAGTAATTGACGTTGATTTTGTACTAAAGGTGTCGCGTGCAGAAGCTTGCAAAATTCTTGGGTTTCTAAGTGAGTGCGATTAATTAAACGTAAGTGAATCGCATCTTCTAAATCATGAACCCCGTAAGCGATATCGTCTGCTGTATTCATGATTGAGCAATCAAAACTACGGTAAGCTGCTTTGCCGTGTTCATTGTGTTGTGGTGGCTTGGAGAGGGTTTGAAATAGAGTTCTGTCGTTTTCAGTGAAGGGGGACAACAGCCAATCAACCTCGGGTTGTTCGCAATCAAAATAAGCTTTCGGTGGTAACCAATCGTTAATGCGGATAGATTTTTGCAACGACTCAACCGTTTTGGGTAATTCAGGAGCGACTACCTTAGCGCGACTCACAGGGTATTTAAGAATGCCTAACAAAGCTCGACGGGTTAAATCAAGCCCGTAATTACCATAACTGTTTTCAACTTTGGTTAACAGGCGCATTGTTTGCCCATTTCCTTCAAAGCCACCATGATTACGCATCATGTAATTTAGCGCGACTTCACCTCCATGACCAAAAGGAGGGTGGCCAATGTCGTGCAGTAAGCAAATGGTATTGATTAAATCTTCGCTGGGTAATAATCCTTCAAGCACAAATTGTGAATGGTTGATTGCAAGATTACGTACGATACTACAACCTATGGAAGCTACTTCCAGGGAGTGCGTCAAGCGAGTGCGATGAAAATCACCCTCGTCCGTACCGAGAATTTGCGTTTTACGTTGAAGGCGGCGAAAAGCGGGACAATGGATAACGCGGGTTCGATCCCTTTCATAAGGATCACGATGATCTTGGTTCCCGCGCTGGTGAGTTTGTCCCGAACGTCGATGTGTCCACATAGTCAATCAACAAAGCAAAAACCCATACTGTATGCGATAACTTGATTTGAGACAACAGGTAGTGAGGAATCAAAGAGTGAAACTGGAATCATTTATGCTTATCCATTTTATATCCCCAAAAGAATAAAAATAAAGGGAGTGCGATGATGAAGAAAGCAAGAATTCTAGTAGTCTGCCTCTGTGCGAGTGGGTTAACAGCATGCCTTAGTGATCGTCAAAACTATTATTCGAGATACAGCACAAATCAGCCTTATATGTATCAAACTACACAATTTTATCCGCAGTCTTATGATGGGACGGCAAATTATGGTGAATTTGTCCCAGCCTATCGCGAAGTTTCTGTGCCTGATTCTTATTACGCGGGATCATATCGTTCCCCTGCTTCGCACAAAGATATGGATCGCAATTGGGTAAATAGCCAAAACCCGAACAGCTATACCATTGAACTTGGCGAAAGTGAAAAAGCATCTCAGGTGGCTGGAAAACTCTATAAGGCCCCCAAAAATAATCGTATGGCGGAAGTTAAGTACTATCGTGACGGCAAAAATTATTATAAGGGGGTTTATGGAAGCTACAATAACTATGAAGAAGCCCAGAAAGCCTTAAGTAAGTTACCTCCTGAACTTAGACAAGGTGCGGGAATTAAAAGCTGGAGCAGCGTTCAAGAGAATACCCAATAAAGAGTATTACATAGGTTCCCACATGCTCATTGGCCATTGCGGTCGGATTTGACGGTAAGAAAGCAAATACGGCCGTTCCCTCAAAGGTGCATTCTGCTGACAATGAATAAATTTACGATTTTGCGGTAATGACCATGGTCAATTTGACAATCCCAGATGTTTCTGTACGTTCAGCAGAAAACTGCTTAAGGGCGATTGCGTAGTCGTTACTTAAAGACCATAGCCAAGGTAAAAATTGATTGTAGGGGACACGATCATAAGATAATTGAATGTCGCCAGCTCCAGTTTGTTGCAGTTGATAGGGGAATTTTTGCAATGAATTGCTGCTCAATTGGTTGCCCATTAGTGCTAGAAGTTTGGTATTGCTAATCAATTGCTCAGTTTTTTGTTTTTTGGGAAGTTGACGGACTTGTTGCATCCAGACTAAGGTTTGTTGTTTCTCATTGAGTTCTTTTGACTTGGACTCAACCGTCGCTGCTAGAGGAGAATAGATGAGTTCATAAAATAAAAAGATCAGCAAGCAGACAGAACCAGCCATTGCCATCCAGCGCTCGCGCTCATTTAAATTATGCCAGTAATTTGCTATCACAGATTTAACTCCAGAGTGCTCACAACTTGTTGATTCAACGTTGAGGCCTGTGTTTGTTTAACTTTGACTTTATTATTCTGCAAAGCTGTCTGAAAGTGCTCTAAACTTGCAAAATTTTTTGTTGCTAAGGTAACTAGGAGCATCTGATTCTGATACCGAAGCTGTTCTATGGTGACTGAACTCTCTTTAACTGTTTTTGTTAATTTATCCAGCAAAGTCCAAAAGGTTAAATCGGAGCTTTGATTCGATTTAAGCAGTTGGGTTATACGAAACTTGGGGCTAATGACTTGTCGTGCTTGGGGGAAAAATTCACGGTAAATCACGGCTGTTTTTTCATCGACAGCGGCAAGATCTTGATTAAGGGTGTAAATCTTACCCATATTGATGGTGATGATACTCAACAGCCACAATAAACTCATCCCAAGAGCAGCCTGATAGAGTCGTTTTGTTTTGGTTTGGTTGCTTCCGTGCTGTAATTCGCCTTGGCAAACGTTGATAAATCTATTGGTTAACAGGCGTTGGGCTATCCACACATAAGAGGGTTCCGGATTCTCAATAGTTTGCACGTCAATTGAGTTAAGCAAGGATTTATCACTGTTAGAGAAACAGTAAAAGATTTGTTCGTTTGTTCGTTCGTTCAAGTAAAACGGGCTGAGATCATGACTTAATGCACCTTGAAATCCCTCATTATTAACCAGCAACAACGAGTCTGTGATGGCAGTTTCATGCGGCTTTAGTGCAAACCAGTCAAGCGTTAATACATCGAAACTGATTTCGTTATCATCAAAACGAGTAATAAGTTCTTTAAGGTCGTTTTTATCGCTGACTACAACCAGATATTTCCTGTCTTGATAGTGATAATTATCGAAAGCAAAGTGGAGGGTATCCACGTTCTGTGCTAACCGGTCTTCCAAAGCAAAAGGAATTGCTGCCCGCGCTTTCTGTTCCGGGAGCCTCGGCAATTCGATTTGATGAAGGCTGAACCGTTCTACAGGTGCAATAATATAAGTTTGCGCATTGGTTTGTAGGGCTTTGATTTCAGCAAAGCTACGCTGAGCCAGAGGGGCATCAAGCTGACCATTCTGATCCAATCTTAAACTCAAACAACCTTCTTCACCTAGGTGTCGAATAAAAAGGAAGCAAGTACTCACACTAAGAGCCTTAAGGGTATAGCCCTGAACGTGAAAAGAGGATTCCTTGGACTAAGTGTGCTCTGTATGACCATAACAATCCGATCATAAGGCTTAAACATAGGCGTACTTCTTCTCAATCATGCTCATGGCCCATTGGTTCTTCAATTGCTGTGACAAAAGATAGACAGCCATTGCGTATAAGGGACTAGAATTATAACGGGTAATGACATAAAAATTCGGATAAGCTAACCAAAATTCTTGTCCTGTTTGTGTCGTTAGTTCAATCAAGCCCACTTTTGAAGGTGTATTTGCTGCCGCAGTTAGAGGTTTAACGCCCACTGCCTCTAATTGTTGGACACGATAGACCGCCTTTTTATAGCTTGTGTTGATTTTTTTGTAACTCAAACCTTCGACTTGGGCTGGCTGAGCAATTCCTTGGTTCATTTTCCAACCATGTTTGTGGAAATAATTGGCAACACTTGCAATAACCGCATTATCATCATTCATCAGATCAATTTTCTCACTCTCATTAAAATTGACTGCATAATACCGGTAACTGGAGGGCATGAATTGCGGTTTACCCATGGCTCCAGCATATGAACCAAGGTATTGGGTCGGCGGAACATGATGTTCTCGGCAAAGCAGCAGAAATTCGCTGAGCTCTTTTTTAAAAAATGGGGAACGCTTCGGATAATTGAAGGCCAGCGTTGATAAGGCATCTAGAACGCGATAGTTTCCTTGATGTTTACCATAAAGCGTTTCAACGCCAATGATTGCTACAATGATATTAGCGGGTACACCGTATTTTTTTTCAGCCTTTGCCAAGGCGTCACTATTAGCGCGCCAAAATTCCATGCCTGCTCGAACTCGCTCAGGGGTCAGAAACAGTTGTTTATAAACGTCCCAAGTTTTTTTCTCAAAAGGTTTTTCCATCGATTCAATAATTTGGGGCTGCAGTTGGACACTATCCATCACTGTTACGAGTTCCTTCCTATCAAATTTGTATTCTTTGACCATGTGATTAATGAATTGTTGTACGTCTTTTCGTTGAGTAAAGGCCGTATCTGCTTGTGCTAAAAAACTACTGCCGAGTAGTAATATGAAGCTGAAACAGAGTGTGATTAATCGTTGCATTGGTCATCCTTATCTGAATTCAAAAAAGGCCGATTGTAGTAAGAAAATAAAACAACGGCAATTTTTTTACAAATTTGTACGGAGCCGCTAATTAAGTAAATCATCTCTGTTTTTTATTTGCAATGTGGTTTATTAATCAGAGGTGTTCTGTGTATTTTCTGTGA
This sequence comes from Legionella micdadei, assembly GCF_000953635.1. Classification (NCBI taxonomy): domain Bacteria; kingdom Pseudomonadati; phylum Pseudomonadota; class Gammaproteobacteria; order Legionellales; family Legionellaceae; genus Legionella; species Legionella micdadei. The sequence goes on along the minus strand of NZ_LN614830.1, from coordinate 2,439,323 downwards.
ATGTTTGCGACCGCGTCTGATTTATCCAATTCAATCCGTTGATGGTGTTTTTATACAATCGATAACGCGGCGGGCACGCAAGCGTTCGTGTTAAGTGGACATACAGCCTTATAAAGTATAGATCTTTGCCCAGGTTTATCAAATGCCTACTTTCTGTGCGTTAATAATTAAGCTAGAATAGCGAAATTTATTATCAGGTTTTTCAGTGAGTGATTTAAGCCGAATCCGTAATTTTTCTATTATTGCCCATATTGATCACGGTAAATCCACCTTGGCTGATCGATTCATTCAGCTTTGTGGCGGGTTGACAGAGAGGGAAATGTCTGAACAAGTCCTTGATTCGATGGATATCGAGCGTGAACGGGGCATTACGATCAAAGCACAAAGCGTTTCCTTGAACTATAGGGCGCGCGATGGCAAAACCTATTTGCTTAATTTCATTGATACTCCCGGGCATGTCGATTTCAGCTATGAAGTTTCACGCTCGTTGGCGGCTTGTGAGGGAGCAATTCTTGTTGTTGATGCAGCGCAAGGGGTTGAGGCGCAGACTGTGGCTGTTTGCTATACCGCAATTGATCAGTCTTTAGAAATCTTGCCTGTGCTTAACAAAATCGATTTACCACAGGCTGAACCCGAACGAGTTATCGGTGAAATTGAAGACATTATTGGTCTTGAAGCGCATGATGCAATTCGGGTTAGTGCAAAAAGTGGATTTGGTGTTGAAGACGTTCTGGAAGCGATTGTTGCTAAAATCCCTCCTCCAAAGGGTGATGTGGACACCCCCCTACAAGCACTAATCATTGATTCTTGGTTTGATAGCTACTTAGGCGTTGTTTCGCTTGTTCGTATTGCCAATGGAAGCATGCGCAAGGGCGATAAACTGAGAGTGATGTCGACGGGGCGGACTTATGAAATTGATCAGGTCGGTATTTTTACACCTAAACGTACTAAACTTGAAGTTTTACAAGCAGGTGAAGTCGGTTACGTGGTTGCGGGTATCAAAGAAATTCAGGGTGCTCCAGTGGGGGATACGCTAACCTTGGAAAAAAATCCGGCACCGAATCCTCTACCTGGATTTAAACGAGTCAAACCTCAGGTCTATGCTGGGCTTTTCCCTATTAGCGCGGATGATTTTGAAGCCTTCCGTGAAGCATTGGCAAAATTGAGCCTTAACGACGCTTCGCTTTTTTATGAACCAGAATCCTCAGAGGCACTTGGTTTTGGTTTTCGCTGTGGTTTTCTTGGCATGCTGCACATGGAAATTGTCCAAGAAAGATTGGAGCGGGAGTACAATTTAGATTTGATTTCCACAGCACCTACGGTGGTTTATCAGGTGGTAACGACCAAAGGTGAAACATTGATGATCGATAATCCTTCCCAACTGCCGCCGCCTCAGCAAATCAAACAGATGTTTGAACCGATTGTGCGGGCAAACATATTAGTGCCCCAAGATTATTTAGGGCAAATTATTACCCTCTGTGTTGAACGCCGCGGGGTTCAGGTCAATATGATGTACAGTGGCCGACAAGTATCGGTTACTTATGATATGCCTATGAGCGAAGTGGTGTCAGACTTTTTCGACAAATTAAAATCAGTGAGCCGCGGATATGCGTCATTGGATTATAACTTTATCCGCTTCGAGGAAGCAGATTTGGTAAAAATGGATGTTTTGATTAATGGTGACCGCGTCGATGCTTTAGCGGTGATTGTCCATAAAGATGCTGCCTACAATCGAGGCAAAGCCTTAGTTGAAAAAATGCGCGAACTCATCCCGCGACAAATGTTTGATGTAGCTATTCAGGCTGCAATCGGCAATCACATCATCGCACGCCAAACAGTAAAAGCTTTGCGTAAAAACGTAACGGCTAAGTGTTATGGCGGGGATGTAACCCGAAAGCGTAAGCTATTAGAAAAGCAAAAAGCAGGTAAAAAACGCATGAAACAACTTGGGCACGTGGAAATTCCGCAAGAAGCGTTCATGGCTGTTTTTCAGACTGATCGGAAAAAATAACTTTCTTTAATCGGATAGGGAACAATTAAGCATGAATTTCGCTCTGTTGTTAGTTTTACTTTCTTTCATCACCGGGATTATTTATTTATTTGATGTTCTTTTTTGGGCCAAAAAGCGTGCACCTGAGCAAAAACCTGGAAAAATCATTGAATATTCGCGCTCTTTTTTCCCCGTGTTTTTTTTGGTTTTACTATTGCGATCCTTCCTTATTGAACCCTTCCGCATCCCTTCGGGTTCATTAGAACCTACCTTATTAGTAGGTGATTTCCTTGCTGTAAATAAGTTTGCCTATGGATTCAGGGTGCCTGTTTGGGAGAAGAAAATAATTCCTGTTTCTAATCCTAAAACGGGGGATATTGTTGTTTTCCGCTGGCCGCCTGATCCCAGTTACGATTACATTAAGCGGGTAATTGGCGTTCCTGGGGATAAAATTGCTTACCATAATAAAGTTCTCACGATTAATGGCAAGGAGATGAAGCAAACTTTTGTTGAATACACCACCGATGAAAGTTCAGGTAAGGCTGTTGCAAAATACCAAGAAGATTTAAACGGTGTTGTTCATGATATTTATGTGAGACCTGAAGTTCCAGCAGAAGATTTTGAAATTGAGGTTCCTCCTGGGCAATACTTCATGATGGGCGACAACCGTGATGATAGCGCTGACAGCCGTTTTTGGGGATTCGTGGATGATAGCTATTTGCGTGGAAGGGCATTTGTCGTATGGATGAGTTGGAATGGCAAAACAGATAGTATTAGGTGGTCAAGGATAGGGCGGCTGATTAATTAGTATATAATTTAATTAAAATATTTTGCTGTTTGTAAGTTGGGTCGTTTTACCCAATATAGATTTAGATAAGATCTAAAGTTGGGCCACATGGAGCAGCCCTATTTAGAGATCAATTTTTTATTAAGAGGTAAGTATTGGTTCCAGTCGATTTGCAGCGTCTTAGTAGACGATTAGGTTATGAATTTAAATGCCGCTCTCTATTGAAACAGGCTTTAACGCATTGTAGTGCTGGAAGTGTGAATAATGAGCGCTTCGAATTTTTGGGCGACTCTATTCTCAGCTTTGTCATTGCTAATGCGCTATTCACCTCCTTTCCGGATCAAAGTGAAGGGCAATTAAGTCGGTTACGCGCGTTTCTCGTGAAAGGTGAAATGTTGGCTCAAATTGCAGCTGAAATAGAACTAGGAGATTATTTATTCCTTGGACAAGGTGAATTAAAGAGCGGTGGTTTTCGCCGTGCTTCTATTCTTGCAGATGCACTGGAAGCCGTTATTGCCGCGGTTTTTCTTGATGGTGGTTTTGCTGAAAGCCAAAAACTAATCCTTAAACTATATCGCTCTCGTCTGGAAGATGAAAATTTGCATAACAACCTGAAAGATGCAAAAACACAGCTGCAGGAATACCTACAAGCTAAAAAACGACCTCTTCCTGAATACAGCCTGTCCAAAATTGAAGGCGAGGAACACGATCAGGTGTTTCATGTGACTTGTAAAGTCAGTGGTGTTAAAACCCCAACCGTTGGTTATGGGTCTAATCGACGTAAAGCAGAGCAGCATGCGGCAGAATTATTGCTCCAACAGTTAAAAAAATCGTGAAAGCCACGTAATAGAACAGCCCCCTATAAAGCCGCTCAATGAAATTCCTCTAGAGCATTTACCGCTTCGAGCCATTCTTGCTCTGCTTGTGTTGCTTCGCGTTGTAATATTTTCTGTTGTTGCAGTAATGTTTGCAGTTTTTGTTGCTGTCCGTCTTCATAAAGCGATATATCCGCTAAAGTCTCATCCAGTTTAAGTAGGCGTTGATGAAGCAGGTCAACCGTTTGTTCCAATTTTTTTATGCGGTTCTGTAACGTTTTTTTCTCACGATAGGAATTTGTGTATGGGGTTTGTTGAGCCTCTTTGTGAGCTTCTCTGTTCTGTAGCCACAGGTGATAATCTTCCAAATCGCCTTTAAAAGCCTGAACTTGTTGGTGATAAACTAGGTAAAAGTCGTCAACTGTTGTGCGTAAAAGATGCCGATCATGAGAAATCAATATGAGAGCCCCCTCATAGCTTTGCAGTGCAATTTCAATGGCCGCACGCATGTTAAGATCAAGATGGTTGGTGGGTTCGTCAAGAAGTAAAAGATTTGGTTTTTGCCAGACCAATTTGGCCAAGGCGAGCCTAGCTTTTTCTCCGCCTGAGAAATGGTGAATAGGCTTAAGTGCCATGTCCCCCATAAAATTAAACCCCCCCAAATAATCACGAATAGCTTGCTCTTTGGTTTCAGGTGATAAGGCTTGTATTGTTTCAACAGGGCTTAATTGATCATCTAATTCGTCTAATTGATGCTGGGCGTAGTAACCAATTTGTAAATTAGGAGAGCGATAAATAGTTCCAGAAAGAGGAGGGAGTGCGCCTGTTAGGGTTTTGATTAACGTTGATTTCCCCTCTCCATTTGGTCCGAGCAAAGCGATACGATCACCTGGATTGAGTACCAAATTTATTTTATTGAGTACAGCCTTATTACCCTCATAACCTGCTGATACCTGATCACAACGAATGAGTGGGTTTCCAGCTCGTGGGCAAGAGTAAAAAGTAAAGGAAAAAGGGGAGTCTACCTGCGCTTGAGCGACAATATCCATCTTGGCAATAGCATTCAGCCGGCTTTGGGCTTGTTTGGCTTTTGATGCTTTAGCACGAAAGCGATTTACATACGACATCAGATGATTAATTTTTTGCTGCTGCTTTTCATACATCAATTGTTGCAATGCTAATTGTTGTGCTCGTGTTTGTTCAAAACGGCTGTAGTTACCGCTGTATAAGTTGAGGGTTTGGTGGTCAATATGAAGAATATGACTAACAAAGGCATCCAGGAATTCTCGGTCATGGGAAATCAGAATGATGCTGCTCGGGCTTTGTTTTAACCATTTTTCCAGCCAAAAGATGGCTTCCATATCCAAATGGTTTGTCGGTTCGTCAAGTAATAAGAGATCCGCAGGTTTCATTAAGCAGCGTGCAAGGTTTAGCCGCATGCGCCAGCCGCCTGAAAAACTATTGACAGCAAGGCCTTGTTCTTCGGCTTTAAAGCCTAACCCTGCCATAATTGTTGCCGCTTTTGCAGATTTACTATAACCGGATGTTTGATTGAGGCGCTCATGACAAGCTAAGACTTCACTATCATTGCCTTCCTTCTCTGCTTGAGCCAAACGCTCCAGCAAAGCAATATGATCTTCATCCCCTGAGAGAACAAAATGGATTGCTGAATCATGGCTGTCAGGTAATTGCTGAGAGAGGTGGCTGATGCGCAATTGCGGATTGATTAAACATTCTCCAGTATCAGCGGTGAGTTCACCTAAAATCAAACTAAATAAGCTAGACTTTCCGCAGCCATTATCCCCCACTAAGCCAACTTTTTGTTTTTCATAGACAGTTACACTGGCTTTATCGAGCAACACTTTATTACCGCGAGAAAGGGTAACTTGATTTAAAGATAACATGGTATTAAGTACAAAAATTTCATTGTCGCTATTTTATACCCAAGAAACTCCAAAATGCTATTTTTAGGCAAAACCTAGCTTTTTGAAGTATCTTAGGTATAGCACAGGATGAGGTTTCCTTTTTTTTATTTCCACATAACATTGCATTTATTTTTGCTAGCCGCTTTGAGCATATTGATTAATGGAAAAGCCCTATGAGCCAAACTCACCTGATCATCTTGAAAATTATCATCTTCTTCGGTTTTAATTTTTTGAGGTTCTTTTTGTTTTGTTTGGGCAATCGCTTGCTCTAATCGCGCTAAAGCTTCTGGAACTTCTTCAGCAACGATTGCGCCTGGTACAGTGCCACTATGTCCCATGAGTGATAAGAGTCGTTTTGCTATATCTCCGAACATTGTAATATTTTCATAGGCATCGCAGGAGAAAGTGACCAACATAATTATTCCTTATTTTTAACACCCAATTATTTCTAAGGTTAGGGTAAAATTGGATTAAAGCAAAATAGTTTTGTTTCGCACCGTCAAAATACCTATAATGTAATCCATTTAGTCGCCAGGTTGAAGAATGAATAAACAAGATTTTTATTTCGACTTACCGGAGGAATTGATTGCGCAATACCCTCTACCTAACCGAACTGATTCACGCCTGTTAGCTTTTGATCGCGAGACTGGTCAATGCACACATCGTCAATTTAAGGATATTGGTGAGTTTTTGCAGCCAGGCGATTTATTAGTGATGAATAATTCAAAAGTCATTCCGGCCCGATTATATGGCCACAAGGCAAGTGGGGGCAAAGTTGAATTACTGGTTGAGCGCTTGTTAAGCGAGGATGCTTTTTTAGCGCACATTAAAGCCAGTAAGGCGCCCAAAGCGGGTACACCGATTCACTTGGATAATAATTGGCAACTTAAAGTCATTAGCAAATTGGATGATTTGTATCATTGTAAAGTGTTAGGTAATGTTGAGATTATGCTGGAAGAAATTGGCCATATTCCCTTACCACTTTACATTACCCGACCCGATGAATCCGCGGATGCGGAGCGGTATCAAACAGTTTATGCTAGGCATAAAGGTTCAGTCGCAGCGCCCACTGCAGGATTGCACTTTGATGCAGAGCTAATTCAAAGCCTGAGCAGCAGAGGAGTGAATATCGCCTATTCAACTTTGCATGTGGGTGCAGGAACGTTTAGACCGGTGCGGTGCGATGCAATCAAAGATCATAAAATGCATAGCGAATATTTCACGGTGAGTGAAGAGCTGTGCCAGACAGTCAATGAAACGCGAGCAAGGGGTAAGCGAGTTATTGCGGTTGGAACCACTTCAATGCGCAGCTTAGAAAGTGCAGCAGAGAATGGGATTCTTAAGCCTTGTAGCCGGGATACGGACATCTTTATTTATCCGGGCTATCAGTTTCAGATTTGCGACGGGCTTATCACGAATTTTCATCTACCGGAATCAACATTGCTGATGCTTGTTGCCGCCTTTATTGGTCATGCACAAACAATGATGCTCTATAAAGAGGCAATAGCACAAGGTTATCGTTTCTTTAGTTATGGTGATGCAAGCCTCTTGCTTTAAAGGAATTCATCATGCAACAAAAAAAGAAAACTCATTTTGTACCCGTATTTACTTCAAAGGCTGGGGCGTGTTTAACGTTGAGGAATTGGCAGGAAGTAGGGGTCGAAGCTTTGTCTTATTATTTGCATGAGCTGCTTATGAAACCCGGCATGCAATTGTTTGAGTATTTGCCAGATTTGCGAGCCTATTGCGGTTGGCAAGGCAGAATCGTACTGAATGCCAGCTTACTCAGCAAAGGGGGCGACGGCATTTATTCTTTTCGTTCGCATTTTGATGGCAGCACCATACGCATCACTGATGATGAGCTTTTTTCGATCGTCCTAAAACTTAAACCTGATATCGTTGTTTTCCCTTCTTGTTTTCTGACTTATTTAAGTGAATTTAACCAACTTGCACCGAATGAGTTAAAAATTTTTATTGTTGGAAACGAAAGCTCTGTTAAGTTTCATACAACAAATTTCGGCAGTTATTTGATCTATGATCAGAAAACAGCCTTTTCCGATTTCTTAAGATCTCTTAAAAAATACGATGAAAAATCGGTTTATCTTGCCGGTGAATTTGATTTACTACAATTAGAAGAATTAGTCGCACATGGCATTCGTTTCATCGAATCAGATAAACCAGCAAATGACGCAATAAATGGGCGAATCTATACTCATCAGGGTGATATTGCCTTATTGGAAACCCAGATGGCCCAGTTGCATGAAGTGATTGATGCCGAATGTGCCTGCCCAACTTGTGAACAGAAATTTACGCGTGCTTATTTACATCATTTATTATTGCAGACCCCTTTACTCTGTCAGCGTTTTTTAATTCAACATAATGAGTATTTTTATTTGCAGCACATACGGTCTGAAGACCAGGCATGAAAAATTTAGACTAGGACTTCATTTACGTGAGGTTGAAATCTCGCTATGATGTCACGCTACTTAGCTAGCCCTTATTTTTATCGGTAAAGGGAGTAAAATGACAATGCCTCTGGGTGGCATCAACAGCGAATTGAGGAGATTGGTATGAGTTTTTTTATAAGTAATGCAATGGCTGCAGGTTCTGCGACTCCAGCAGCTGCACAACCTGACGGAACTTTTTCGCTGATAATGATAGCAGCTATTTTTGTAGTCTTTTACTTTATGTTAATAAGACCGCAAAACAAACGCGCAAAACAACATCGCGAAATGGTGAGTAACTTAAAAAAGGGCGATGAAGTCGTGACCTCTGGCGGGATACTTGGCAAGGTTGTGAATATTGATGAACAATATATAAAGATTGCCCTTACTGAAGGCGTTGAAGTGAGTTTACAGCGAGGAGCGGTGACCGCTGTTTTACCTAAAGGCACCATCAAATCCCTTTAAGTTTGGTACTGGGAAAAGCACATGCAGAATAAATATCCTCTTTGGAAAAATCTAATGCTGATTGCTATTGTAGTAATCGGCCTAATTTATGCGGTACCTAATTTATATAGTGAAGATCCTGCAGTTCAGATTTCTTCACAGTCTTCTGTTGATATGGAGCAGTTAAAGCAGCAAGTTGAGACACTGTTGGATAACGCCAAGATCCCTCATTTTCCAATTACAACTTCTGGTGATCATCTTGAGGTGCGCTTTAACACGCCGGATATTCAGTTAGTGGCACGAGACATTATCAAAAATGGGTTAGGCTCTCAGTACACTGTTGCCCTGAATCTTGCACCTTCAACACCCAAGTGGTTTAGCAACATAGGTGCGGAACCAATGAAACAAGGTTTGGACTTACGTGGCGGTGTTCACTTCCTTTTAGAAGTTGATGTTGACAGTGTTATTAATCGTCGCTTTGAAGGGTTGATGAAGGGAATAGGTCAAAATTTACGTGAAGCAGGTATTCGTTATGCCGGCATTCGTTATGTTGCTGATAAAGGGATAGAGATTGGTTTTCGTTCACCAGACATTATGAATAATGCTGTGGATGAAATTAAGGAAAAATTCCCCGATGCAATTTTAACTAAATCGGACATTACCAGCACCATCACCGTTTCATTATCACCGACTGAATTAAATTCAATCCGTCAAAATACAATCGAACAAACCATGAGTATTTTGCGTAATCGAGTAAATGAACTGGGTGTTGGTGAAGCGGTTGTGCAGCAGCAAGGCGCAACTCGCGTTGGTGTGGATTTACCCGGTATTCAAGACGCCGCCCGGGCTAAACAAATCCTTGGAGGTACAGCCACACTGGAATTCCATCTAGTTGATCAGGATAATGATGCTCAAATTGCCAAGCAAACTGGTGCTGTGCCTGTAAATGATAAGTTGTACCTGATGGATGGCCACCCTATCTTATTAAAGCGGCAAGTTGTCTTAAGTGGTGATTCAATCACAAGTGCTGTTTCAAGTTTTGATCAGCAATCGGCTACTCCCGCAGTCCAAGTACAATTAGGTGGGGGCGGTGAGAGCTTATTTACTAAGATTACCCGCGATAACATCGGTAAACGAATGGCAATTGTTTTCGTAGAAACCAAGACGGCTACGCAAATGGTTAATGGGGTGGAGCAGCGTGTAACGCATCGCGAAGAGCGAGTGATTTCTGCGCCTGTTATTCAGACTGCTTTGGGTAATAGTTTCCAGATTACTGGCTTGGTTGACAGTAAGGAAGCGAGTAATCTAGCTTTATTACTGAGAGCTGGAGCATTGCCTGCGGTCATTTATCCGGTCGAGGAACGCACTGTTGGCCCCTCTTTGGGTAAGGAAAATATTCATCGTGGTTTAGTTTCGCTTCAAGTGGGAATGGGATTAATACTGATACTTATGTTGGTTTATTACCGCTTCTTTGGTTTAGTTGCCAACATCGCGTTATTTATCAATCTGATATTGCTAAGTGCACTAATGTCCATTATTGGAGCAACACTCACTTTACCCGGTATCGCAGGTTTCGTGTTGACCGTGGGTATGGCAGTTGATGCAAACGTGCTCATTTATGAGAGGATTCGCGAAGAGTTGCGCCATGGCTTATCGCCCCAGGCTGCTATTCACGCGGGTTATGACCGGGCATTCTCAACAATTATTGATGCGAACGTCACAACGCTTATTGTAGGTATTATCCTATTTGCAGTGGGTACTGGGCCTGTGCGTGGCTTCGCTGTGATCCTCTGTTTAGGACTAATCACTTCGATGTTAACCAGTATCACTTATACCCGAGCCATCGTAAATTGGTATTACGGTAGCCGTAATGTAAAAAAATTATCGATTGGTATTTAAAAACGAGGCTTAGATGGAATTTTTTAATCCAAATTCAAACATCGATTTCATGGGGGCGCGCAAGTGGACTGCCCTGTTTTCTGCGCTTATTTTTGTGATTTCTATTGCTGCGTTAGTTGCAAATGGCTTGAAATGGGGGCTCGATTTCACAGGAGGAACCCAGATTGAGATCAGTTTTCCTCAGGCCGCGGATTTAAATGCGATTAGGGATAGTTTATACAATGTCGGCTTTAAAGAAGCCCAAGTCGTTAGCTACGGAACGTCCAAAGACGTCTTAATCAGTATTGCACCGCGAACCAATCAGGATCAAACCTTATTAGTCAATAAAGTCATGGAGCAATTACCTGGAGCGGTAAAGCAGCGCGTTGATTTCGTCGGGCCACAAGTTGGACAAGAATTAGCTACAAAAGGAGCTTTAGCTGTTATTGTGTCTTTATTGGCGACTATGATTTACATCGCGATGCGTTTTGAATATCGCTTAGCGGTGAGCTCCGCAGTTGCACTAGTCCACGATCCCGTGCTTATTCTTGGTATTTTTGCCATGTTTGGTATCGAATTTGATTTGAAAGCCCTTGCAGGCTTACTCGCAGTGATTGGCTATTCACTAAACGATACCATTGTAGTTTTTGATCGTGTTCGTGAGAATTTCATCAAGATTCGACGAGCTACCCCTTTAGAAATCATGAATATCTCCATTAACCAAACTTTGTCAAGAACAATTATGACTTCAGTCTTGACGTTGTTTGTTGTAGTTGCATTGCTCGTTTATGGCGGCGAAACAATACGAGGATTTTCGTTAGCACTGATTATCGGGATCGTTATTGGAACTTATTCTTCAATTTACGTAGCAGGCGCCCTTGCTGTGTGGATGGGTTTAGATAGAAAAGATTTTCTTCCTTCTCAACGGAAGGAAATAGATGAAAGGCCGTAATCCCTTCCAATATCATTTTTTGCCAGGGTCTGAGAGAGCCTCATGCATAGTTTAATTGCGGTGTAAGGCAAAGTCGTAATCCTGGAAACCTAGCTACAAAATTCAGCATTGTTGAATGGGAACAAAACATGGCCATTAGCTGGCCATCCCTTTGTTACCCTTCTACATTGCTTAATGGCCTAAACCATACGTCCACTTACTCTAGCAACGCATCTACCTTAGCTGCGCAAATGAAGTCATTAAGAGTTAAGCCATTCAATGCATGAGTCATAAAGCGAACGTGGCAATAGTTGTAGCCTACTTCAAGGTCAGGATGATGATTTTCAGTATTGGCTATCCATGCCAAGGCGTTGACAAAAGCCATTGTTTCATAAAAATTGGTAAAAGAAAAAGAACGCTTGATTTCTTTATTATTCGCTTGTACCTCCCAATTTTTATTGAGTTGGGGCATAAGGTTGTAGATTTGTTCTGCTGTCAGTGCTTGGCCAATTCCTTCACATGATTCGCAATGTTTTTGATGTAAATCGCTTTTCACGATGAAAACTCCTTAGTTATCCAGGCCCTGTGAATTTTTACAGGGTCAGTTATTTTTTAATTCTGGATAAGCAAATTGACAGCTTATCCAGTAATAATTCATTTTGTTGGTTTGTGCCTATGCTGATGCGTAAATGATTAGGCAGACCATATTGATTTAAAGGGCGAACTATAATCCCATACTTGAGCAGATCTTGGTAGATTGATTTAGTCTCAGTTTGGCAATCAATGGTGACGAAATTGCAGCGGGAGGGTAGATAATTTATTTTTAATGCCTCAAACCCTTGAATAAGCTGTTGCTTGCCCCTGATATTCGCTTCTAGGCTTCGATGAATAAAATCGTCATCGTCTAGTGCTGCATGTGCTGCAGCAAGGGCAGCTTGATTTACCATAAACGGAGGTTGGACTCGTTGAACTAACTCGGTAATTTGAGGGTTTGCAATAAAATAACCTAAACGCAAGCCCGCTAGTCCATAGACTTTAGAGAAGGTCCGAGTAATAACTAGGTTCGGATATTGAGCGAGTAAATTTATACTCTTGCCGCTGACTTGGCCATAGACATATTCATAATAAGCCTCATCGAGAACCAGAATGGTTGAGGTGGGAATACTAGCAATTAGTCGCTCAATTTCCTCTAGGGGAGTGAGCTGACCTGTGGGATTGTTGGGGTTAGCAAGAAAAATAAGCGCGGTTTGCTCATTACAAGCACTAATCATCGCATCAATATCAACTTGCCAATTCGCTTTGAGTGCAATTTTTGACACCGGTATACCTAGTGTTTGTGCTTGGATTTGATAAGAAATAAAGGCATATTCGTGAGTTAAGATATGTTTCCCCGTATGCAGCGCAAAAGTGACCAATAAAAAGAGAAAGAGAGAATCAGTACCATTCCCAAGCATTAACATATCCTGGGTGATAGCTAATCTCTCACTCAGTTTTTGTGATAAGGGATGGTTGGCAGGGGAAGGATAACTGGCAATTTGGATTGCTGAAAGTTTTGCCAAGGCTTTTTGCACTTGAGGGCTACAGCCAAACGGATTTTCGTTGCTAGCCAGTTTTATAATGTCAGTCAAACCTTGTTCACGAGCAACTTCCTCAACAGACTTACCAGGAATATAGGGATGCAGGGATTGAATTCCAGGATGAGGAAGCTGATGATAATCGCAGGGCAAGAGATTCTCCTTAATCTTTGTAGGCGGTACAACATCCATCTTAACCCAACAGCGAGCTAAAAGTGAATGTTCTGTAAAGGGCATTACTGTATCGCATTGTTAAACTTGCATTCATTATCCTTTCGACCTATTCTTGTTCACTGCAACAACCTCAGGAATGGAATATGAATAATCAAAAAGGGTTCTCCCTGGTTGAAGTGGTAATTTCCCTGCTTCTCATCACCAGCACTTCAGTTCTGCTTTTACGTCAACAATGGCAACTCAGCCAGTTACTCAACCAATTATTAGTAAAATCAGCGGCCTTGGTGCAGATTGACAATGACTATGAAAAGTCATCTGACTAGATTCATCAAGTGAAAACGCCAGGACTGCCCTCAAAAGGGATGGAGAGGATGACTAAGCAACTAGGAATAAGTTTAGTTGAGTTAATGATCAGTGTATTGCTAAGTAGTTTTCTTGTGATTTTGGCCACTCAACAATACCTGATATGCAAACGACAATACTTCCATGTACACGCGCTGTTAGAGCAGGATTTCGAATTGCAATTGGCCAATGACTTGCTGCGTGACAGTGTGAGGAGAGCGGGATTTACACCGTGTTTAAACGTGAATTCATTAAATATACTCGATCAACGCAATGGGAGAATAGGAATCGACGCAATCGAAACCAATAAGAAGCATGATCGTTTGCAAATTAGACGAATGGGCGAGGATTTTACTGAGGTGATTAAGCCATTAAGTCAAAACTTGTTATTGGCTAAATCGGATCTTCATTTTGAGCCGCAACAAGTCATTTTAATTGCCGATTGTTATCATGGTGAAATTCAACAAATTGATTATGCAAGAAAAACAAACAATGGAACGATTCTAAAACTTAATCATCATCTAGCATTTAATTATAGTGAACCAATTTATCTTGGTGAATGGATAGAAGAATCATTTTTTGTACAAACAAATCGACAAGGGAAACGTGCCTTGTATTATCGTCAAAAGCATGCTGAAGAGTTAACAGAGCGAATTGATAAAATATCGATTGAATTAACTACCCATCAAAGCAAAACGCTAGTTAATGTGGCGTGGGGAATGGATCAATCGGAAACTTTGCAGATTAGTACTAGGGTTAGGTTAGGATGACTGCTTCAGATAAGCAGACTGGAATAGTGCTTGTTACCGTTCTGTTATTCATCACGGTGTTATCGTTGTTAGTGCTGACACAAATGCAACTGGTTTTTTTGGATTACAAGTCCATCAACCAACGCAACGAACAACATCAAGCGTTTTTTCAATTTGAGAAAGATGCTAAAAAATTAGCTGAAATAATTACCTCATCAACCCAACACGCTTGCGTTATTCCAGCAATGGATGCGAATGCGGTAATTCGAGTTTTAAAAACTAAGCAAGCGTGTATTTCAACGCACGAAAAACAGCAATTTTATTACTTAGTCGAGGATTTGGGGCAATTTCCATGCATACAAACAGTTGTGGATAATATTATCTACAGTACTTCCCATTTACGAATTAGCATGTTGTCTGCGAATCAACAGGCAGGTATTTTGCAATTACGTATAGCAAGGTTAGCACAATTAGCAAATTGCGAATGCAATGAACCTATCTTGATAAGGTCTAGATTGTTAAGTTGGCGTTATCTGTCGAATAATCTGTAGGAGGATAAAAAACAGAAGTGATACCAACTGATTCTCTTTCTATAGAAGGGCGAAAAAAGGGAAGTGAGCCCGCTAGTGAGCTTGTTGAAGGTGAATAGTTAATTTTTGTCTTTGGTTTGTCTGGCATAGAGCCCTTAGGGACAGGTTCAATTCCCAACGAATCAACATCATCTTCGAATAATTCATCATCCTCAAGGACATCAAATTGATTTACTCTCGAATAAGATTCTTCCATTTCCGACGCGTAAACTCCTTCGATATAATTTAATTCCTCTTGAAGGTGTTCTCTTAGTGAGGTTTCATTGTATTTAAGCCAGAAATGTTTGGCTGCATAAACTAGCCCAATGGCTGAAATAGCCGCTAATGCAACAGCGATTCCTCCACCAGGAATGAAACACCAAAGCGACATGATGGCCACTATCATGAACGCTGAAGTCAAATTAATTCTTAGAGCTTCCATTCGTTTTTCATAGCCAAAAACGCGGCGGGCGTGAGCTCTATGTACGCTTATTAAATTATTGTCATTTAGCGGAGGGTTTAATTTATATTGAATGTATTCTTGAATTAAGCAAAAAATCTCTTTAATGACATCCACGCCTGCTCCTGCTACGAAAACACCGGCAATGATGGGATTCATGGTGGCGCCTGCAAGTATGAGCAGGAAAGAGGCAACAACTTTAGCTGAGGTGCCTAGAAATAGAAAGCAAATATTACGGAAGCGATTGACTATAGTTATTTTATTATCATTACAGATTGAGTAAAAATGGTAAATACCAATACCCAAGCCATAAAATAAGCCTAAAATAGGTACAGCAAAAATTGAAGAAAAGCAGCTTCTGATTAGCTCCAAGACAAAATGAAAAGTCGAAGTTGCTAATAAAATACTTATAAAAGTTAAAAGAATCCCCCCTCCTGTTAAGAGTAAGGATAATTTACTTATCGTAGTTTTTTCATCGATTAGGTCAATAACATAATCAACCTGCGAGTAACCTTTTCGAGCTAATATCAAAAGGAATTGGTAGATTGTGAGCCTTTTTTTTTTGAAATCGCTATTCCATTCAGCTTTCGAGATATTTAAATTTTTTAATATTGCTTTGATACGTTTTTTTATTTCAGGATTTGCAAGAATAGTTGTTTCGTGGAAATCACACTTCAACGCGTCTAAATCTTTATCATAACATTCCATATAATGCTTTAGATCGCTAGATTTTCCGCCCCTGAAATAGGCGTCAAAACGATCTAAACTTGAAAGTAAGGAGTTCAATTTATTCTATCTCGAATTAATAATTAAATCGCAATTCGACTAAAAGAATTTACGCGAAATAAATCCAAAATTTTCGAATGCCATAGCACAAAGGGACGAAATATTGCACAAAAAATAGTCTCTAGTCAAGTAAGGATAGGCGCAGCTGAGCTCAGGTTGGGAGCAAGACCTAGCATTTTGAAGCAGCTTGGGTATATATTTAAAGCCTAATGCTTCTGCAAGCAAAGGATTGTTTTTCTATGAGTCGAGAACGTTTAGCGACGTTTCAATATTGGCCCCACGTCATTACGCTTGTAATCATCGCTCTAGCTTTTGCTGGCTACCGCTATTTTGCGTATTATTTTACCTACTCAAACGATGCTTATGTGTCAGCTAATATCGTTAATATGGCTTCCATTGTTTCAGGGCCTATCACCGAAATTTACGTTTGTGAAAATCAAAAAGTAGCAAAAGGGCAAAAGCTAATTGAAATCGATCCTCGACCCTATAAGTATGCAATGGACAAGGCTGCAGCGGATCTAAACATTGCTAAGATCAATTATCAAAATGAAAAATATGCAATCACGGTTGCAGCGGAAAAACTGAAACAAAGCCAAGATCTTTTAAATTTAAGCAAGGATCATTTCGTACGATTTCAAAAACTTCAGGCAAAAGGTGATATTGCCTTTATTAGATTGATTGATCTTGAATCGCGGCTCAAAGAACAGGAGGCAGGTGTGGTCGCTGCCCTGCAAGAACTTAAAATTGCCCAACAAAATTTGGATATTAATAAAGTTTTGGCAGCTGAAGCCATTTACAAGAAGGCGCGATACATGTATGAACATACTACTGTACTCGCTCCGGCTGATGGTTATATTACTAATTTTAATCTCCGTCGAGGGCAATACATAAAAATTGGTGAAGGCCTTTTTACTCTCATAGAAACAAGCCGTTGGTGGGTAGTGACCCGTTATAGGGAAACGGCAATAAGGCTCATTAAGCCTGGCGATAAGGCAAGGATTACTATAGATATGTACCCAGGAAAAGTCTTTCATGGCCATGTTCAAAGTATTGGTTGGGGAATTAATCGAGTTCAAGCAGGGGATGTTGCCCCTTCGACTTTACCCTATTTAGAAGCAACTGAGGACTGGATTAAAATCGCACAGCGATTCCCTGTGCGTATTTACATCGATGATTTGAGTGCCGAATACCCATTGAGAATAGGTGCTAGTGCTAAGACGTTAACTTATCGCTGAGGTTAGAATTATTAAGATAATTCCCAAGACCCTGGAAAATAGAGCTGCACTACGAACAGCGATTGCTACGTTAATCGCTGTCCTCATCGCTTTTTTTCTGCATTTGGATAGACCTTACTGGTCAGGAATGACTGTGGTAATTCTTGCTAATGTGTATACCGGTAGTATCATCGACAAGGCCATATTACGCATTATTGGAACAGTTATTGGCGCTTGGATTGGTTATTTTTTAGCAGGCTTAGTTGTCAATAGCCTTCTTCTTTATTTTCTTGCCAATTTTTTACTAATTAGTCTTGCAGTTTATTACTATAATTTTAGTCCGCATGCCTATGCCTATTTGTTAGGTGCATTAGCAGCATTTTTTGTCATTTCGCAGCTGGCTATCTCATCAGAAGATGCTTTTTATGTTGCCATTTGGCGGTCGATCGAAATCGGATTAGGTGTTCTTGTTTCCGCAGCAGCAGCTTTATTCATTTTTCCTAATAATATCCAAGATAATTTAATTAAAGATGTGAATTCAATATTCGATCAAATAAATAATTTGTTTGATAACTTGAGTAAATCACTACTTGATGGCGAAGCTAATTTTCAGGAAATTTCAGCAGGGAGTTTTCAACTGAGAAAGACTATAAAAAAATCAACTGAAATTATAGGTTTCATGCGGCGGGAGTTAGGAATTAAGAGGGAGAGGATTGATCAGTTTAGGGTGTTTCTCGATCAATTTCATAGCCTTAGCCGTACAATCACGTATTTCATTTCTTCATACCAACAACAAAATGCAGAAAATACTATTAGATTGCTTGCCAAACCTATGGCTGAGGTTTTTTCTGCCGCCAAGCATGATTTACAAGTTCTAAAACGAGCGTTCTTTTCGGCAGAGGGAGGACAAAACAATTTAGAAATGGAAGCTAAGTTAGCCAATTTGCAGCAAGAAATTACCAATCAGTCGATGAAGCTTAATGAAGAAGTGCTTTTAGTTACACCCATCAGCGATTTTCTTAATGTGCTGTCATTATTGCAGAGAATTAACTCAGTGATTATCAATTTAGGTAATGTTTTAATTCATCGTCAAAAACCAATAAGGCAGGAGGTTAAGTGGATCACCAGCCAGCAACAATTACGGAATGATTCCGATATCATCTTTAGCAGTATTAAAACGGGGTTAGCTGCCATACTGGCGCTTGGCTTTTGGTTATTCACTAATTGGCCCAATGGGTTACCTGGGATAGTTTCAAGCATTGTGATTTCTTTGAAAAAAAACTTGTTTGAAATGAGTAACATTAGCGTGCATCGTTTACTTGGTTGGATGATAGGGGCAAGTGTCGTTTTGTTTCCTTTGGCTTTCTTTTCCTTAGAGCTTTACAGTTTTATGCTTATTCTGTTTCTTTCTATTTGGGGGTTTTCCTATTTTTCATTTAAATACATACCCTATGGCTATATTGGCTTACAAGCCAATATTGTCATCATCATTTTTATGGCCCAGGCAGGCGGTCCTCCCACGGAACTTGAACCCGCTATGGAGAGATTAGCAGGGATAGTTATTGGCATTGTGTCGAGCTTCTTAGTAGGTAATGTGCTTTGGCGAACGGACTACTTCTCTATACTAGTAAGGCATCTGCATAAACTCTATCGCTTTCTCATCTATAACATGAGCCAGTTATTGCAATTTGAACCAAGTAAAGCACGATTGTACGACTTAACAGGACTTTTTTGGTTATGTCGTGGTTTACTAGAAGCGTTCCCAGAAAGCCATTTTAAGGGGAAAAAACAACAACGAATAATTCATGCAAGAAAAAATTTTGAGCAGATGGTTTTGATACAAGCCATAATAGGCCATATCAATGATGCCATTGATAGGAATGGAGCGCATGCAACTGCTGCCAGCTATGGTGTTAATTTAAAAGAGTTAGAGGATGCTGTTGTTGGACTTTATCATGCAGATACCGAAGAAGAAAAGATACAACTTCACCAACGACTCGAGGAAAATTTAGGAAAATTTGATCTCGGTATCCAATATGCAAAATCACCTACTAATGAATTAACCAATTGTATCGCCTACATTAATGCCTTAAATCAATTAAAATTTTCCCAATTAGCTAACTAATTAAAAATTTAAATGAGTTTGGGGAACGACTGCACTTCGAGAAAGGAATCGATTTCCTCAAATAAAGAATCAAGCTCAGAAGCGTCCAAAGTAAAATCGTCATTTGGGAAGGAAGAAAAATCGCGAAGTGGAGCGGGCGGTGTTGCCAAATACGCGGTTGATGAAGGTTGAGCTATGGAATAAGCAGGTACAGAAGGCAAACGGGTCGGGGTTGTGTCGGGGCGTGGAGTTAAATCGAGCGTATTGCTAACACAAAAAGCCCTCCTTCTAATCGCCTCGTCACGATTGAAAAAAGTAGAGTGGTTTTCACAGGTCTTTGCTGGCTGAGACGGTGGTATTAGCCCTTGAGGTTTCATGCCTAAGGAGGGACAGGGAGGAACCACCCCGGTTATAGAAGCTGGACTAACATGCCTCTGTTTTGGCGAAGCAGTGTAAGTGCGCGGTTGGCTTCCCGGGTCAAAAAAGCACGAAGAAAGTGGCCTAGCTTGTGATTGTGAAAATTGTTGGGTGTAAGCTTCGAAGATTTTAGTGCAACGCGGGTTTTTTAAGAATGCTCTAATCAGCGGTGATATTAAAAGTAAATTCTCTTGCTTTGCCGCATTCGCCAAGGCTAAGCCTAAGACAGTATCTGGATTGCGAAGAGTCCTATATCCTGAAACAATCTGGTTAATATGAGAAAAAATTAAGAGTTCAGCATACTCGTCTAACCCAATCAATTGACAAAGTTTTCTTGTGGCTAAAATTATTTGCTGAGGGGAGTACTTTACTGAAATATCCGTAGTTTCAAAATCATTGAGGAATCGGCCTTCTTTCTCTGTAATATAGATAATATTTTTGTTGCCTAATCCATATTTCTCAGCGTCTTTTGGAGAAAGATGTTGAAAGTAAGCCCAATGGAAAGATACCCCTAATTCATGAGTTTTATTATTCAATAACCGTTGGATCGATTCGGCGGTTGTGGTTTCGAGCATAAAGTAATACTGCTCGTTAATTTGGATTTTAAAAAAATAGTAAGAGAAAAAAATACGAATATTCTCATCCCATAAAAAAGAATTTTCAACATAAGATGTACCGGCTAGTCGTTTATCTTTCATGAGTGTCATTAAGCATGTTTATAAAATTATGGAATAGTCCGAAAGCCATTTTGCTAATGGCAGAATAGAGCAATCACATCTATCCTTTTGGTAGGACTATAAAAAGGGAAATATAATCATGCTTAATGATCTTTTTTGCAAGGCGATCTGTGCTGGTGTTATTGTATTTTTACCGGCACCTGCCTTTGCAGATGGCCTCTCAAAAGATGATTGGATTAATAGCCTCAAAGATTTAGCCCCTGCTGCGGTATGTAAAAGCTTTGTCCAAGACAACGATTTAAGCAAAAGGCTTAAAGAGGCAAATATTAGTTATGATAAATGCTTAACCTTAATCCCCACTAGTTTTGATAAATGCCAGGCAAAATATTATTCTCAGATTCCTGATAAAATTACCAAAAAAGAAGCAGAAAAATGGGGGAATAACATAGGGATGTGTATTGGAGGAGACTTTACTGTCAATTATCTGTTAGTTCCTAAATAATCTCATTAATGCTAACCTAGAGCATAAAAGGAGCTTCGAGTGTAGCAATGGACTTCAATGGATTGCTTGAGTGTGCAATAAATAATAATGCCTCGGATTTGCATTTGTCTGCGGGTTTACCCCCTGTGATTCGTGTCGATGGTGATCTAAAAAAACTCAATTGGCCTGTCTTAGATCAAGAATACATGAGCAATTTTGTTCAAGGTATGATGAACGAGGCACAACGGGCTATTTTCAAGAGGCAGCTCCAAATCGATTTCGCAATCCAATTTAATGATCACTACCGATTAAGAAGCAATATTTTTGTTCAAGCCCGAGGCATCAGTGCGGTTTTTCGTATTATTCCAACAAGCATTAAGACGCTTGAAGAATTGGGTTTTCCTGCTGTTTCCAAGAAAATTGTGTCTTGTCCTAACGGATTAGTTTTAATTACTGGCGCTTCGGGCTCTGGTAAAAGCACCACTCTTGCCGCCTTTATTCACTATATGAATTCACATTTTTATCAACACATTATTACCTTGGAGGATCCGATCGAATTTATCTATGAAAGTAACAAATGCCTGATTCATCAACGTGAAATTCACCGCGATGCCCTTCATTTTTCTGCAGCGCTGCGTTCGGCTTTGCGGGAAGACCCTGATATTATTTTGCTTGGAGAGTTGCGCGATCCTGAAACAATTCGTCTTGCGATTACTGCTGCTGAAACAGGACATCTTGTTTTTGCGACACTGCATACGAATTCGTCGGCGAAAGCCCTTAATAGAATTATCGACGTCTTTCCTGGTGATGAGAAAACAGTAATAAGAACCATGTTATCTGAATCATTACAAGCAGTGATTACTCAGGCGTTGTTGAAAAAAACAGGCGGTGGACGTATTGCTGCCTTTGAGATAATGCTGTGTACACCTGCAATTCGCAACTTAATTCGTGAAAATAAAATTGCACAAATCTATTCTGTCATCCAAACTGGTCAAAACATGGGGATGCAGACTTTAGAGCAGCACGTAAGGAAGTTGGTTTCAAGTCAGTTAGTGCCCACAGAAATTGAACTGTTTTATTGAATAGAGCTTCCTGCAATATATTCTTAACTTAAAATTTAAATGGAAGGAGGGGCTTCATCTAAATTGGGATTAGCCATCTTCTCGCTTATCTTATTTGAGCTGCTTAATTTGATAAGCAATAAGATCCCAGCGCTTCCTGCTAAACCAATTGTAGCCAGCATCATCGGTAAGACAGCACCAACTTGCGCAATGAAGCCTGTAAAAATTGAAGTCAAACCAAAGCAGAGTGCCATAACTGAGCCAGTTACACCCATGACCCAACCTTGTTCGTTTTCATTAACTTGGTTAGAAAAAATAGTAAGTAAGACCGAATAGGCGACAGATAAGCTAACGCCGATCAATAACGCGGCAAGCCAGGCTACCCATTCTTGGTTAACGAGTAATGTTAACAAGACTAAAGTGGCTGTGATGGTTAACCCAACAATGACTATTCGATCGAAAGAATAACGCTTGGTGCAATAATTCACAATGGATCCGCAACCTAAACTAAATCCAAGTCCCATTAGAGCCAGGAAAAATGAATTTTCCATAGTTGAGTAATGGTAAACTTGTGATAGGTACATTGAGATGAATGAGAAATAATTTGACCAACCAAAAATCATGACAAGCAAAACAAAAGAGTATTTTTTTATCGAATCGTGCTGAAATGCCGAAATAAAAATGTGCACGGCATGATGCCATCGAATGGCGAGCTTATGGTTGTTGGCTTTGACAAATGTTTCCCGGAATGACCATTGCAATAAAAAAGCATTGACCAAGGACAAAGCAGCTGCAAAATACATTGGCGTCTCAAAGTTAAACCAGGATACCCAGCGATTATCTGACAGTAATCCGCCAAAGACAGGGCCAAACACAAAACCTAAGGATACCGATAGAAGGATAAGCCCAATATTACGCGCTTTGTGGTCCTCCGAACTGACATCCACAATTGCAGCTTGCGCTATGGGTTGGCTGCCTGAAGTAAATCCTGCAATGATGCGTCCTAAAATCAGCAGCCAAAAATTATGGCACACAATCGCAAGGGCTGATAAGAAATAACCAAAGAAAGCACCGATAAGACAGATCATCAATGATTTTTTTCGACCTACATTATCTGATAAATCACCTAAAATAGCTGCGCCGAAAAACCAACAAATCATAAAAATACCAATGGTTAAACCATAATAAAAATCCCGTAAGCTTAAGCTTGTATCAACCGGCAAAAACCCTGCTTGCGGTTCTATGAGAATGGTATTGAGAATTGGGAATAACAGCCCCAGTCCCATACCATCAATGAATAGAACAAGGAAAAGTGGAAACATGGCCGACAGTGAATTTTCTTTATGCATGGTTTACACCTTAAAAATTGGTTTGAGAATATTTGGGTCAACAGACCCTAATCCTAACGACGAGTACTGACAATTTTTTAATGATTTTATGAGCTGCTAATAATGCTTTATTTGATAGGCATTCAAATATAAAATTGCGACGTTTGAATTCTGGTAATAAGCATGACAAAAACAGCAGAGAAACATTGGTCTTTAGTTGAATTTCTACATGAGAGTGTAAGAAACCCCAATATTCATATTAAAGGTAAGCATAGCTACTACAGTAATGCTTGGACAGGAAGCTTTGAGGACTCAGTTGTCAGATACCTTTATGGCGACCAATACAGTTTAAACCATTGGGAGCCACAATGGCAAATTGATCAACTATATATCGGTGATTATGTGTGTATAGCAGCCGAAGCCATCATTATGTTAGGGGGGAATCATAATCATCGCATGGACTGGTTCTGTTTATACCCTTTTGCAGATTATTATGCTCAATCTTATGAGGGAAGAGGCGATACAGTGATTAAGGATGGAGTATGGCTTGGAATGCGCTCAATCATCATGCCCGGTGTAACGATTGGCGAAGGCGCTATTGTGGCTGCGAATAGTGTAGTGACTAAGGATGTTGAACCTTATAGTATTGTTGCAGGCAGCCCAGCTAAATTAGTCAAAAAACGGTTTGAAGACAACGTGATTGAGCGGATTCAAAAGTTAGATATTTATTCTTGGGATGAAACAAAATTTAATCGTTTAAAAAGATATCTTTGCAGTAATGACATTGATGCTTTAGAAGAGCAACACAGGAATTACGATGCGGCATTAATTTAATGCTTGTCATCTTTTGCAGGGAGCTGACGATTACTTTTCACGAATACGTAAAATCAGGTATGCGATTAAATGTATTAATATTATCCTCTTCAGTCAGTTCACGTCCAAAAAGGGTGGTATCAGGCAGTTCAAAATCTAAATATTTTCGGTTGTTTCCCCAGTTAATATTTAATTTGCGTAATTGCTCTAACGCAGTTTGGCCTTTTTCTATAGTCTCTTCTACCCAATTTTCATCGAGTTTAATGGAAAGCGCGCTCAGATGGCGAACAATATCAGCAAGAACGAGATCGCCAGCCCATTGCCCGATTCGATTGCGGGGCCTGCCTACTAAAGCCTCGTGGGTGGCAGGAAACAACCAGTGAAATGTTTTGTGAGTATACTCTTTTTCGCCTAGGGAATAAGTTCTAGTTTTTGTAGTATCGAATACCCCGCTAAAAAAAGGGGTATTGATCTGATATTTTTCAGGAAGATACTCTAATACCGCGTCCCAAATATTGAGATTACCGCTGTTTGAGTAATAATTATGAACGCTCAAATTGATTGGCGTTGAGTAATGGCCCCTTCGTTCTTTAAGGAGGTATCGTAACCGATCAGTTGGGCCGCCAACGACAGTATCAATGAAATAGAGATGAATGGCTTGTATTTTAAATTTTCCTTGCACTGATTTTTGCTCAAGCCATTCTTTCATTTGGCATAATACAAATCCACCGCGGCTCCAGCCGACGCCACAAATGAGCAAAAGCTCATCGGCTAGCTCGGCTTCCTCAGCCTGTTTTTTTAAAAATTGTTTTATTTTCGTAAGATTGGCGGAAATACCATTATTGCCGATATGCCCATCAATTAATGCACCGATTGATTTAACAATCGAACCATTTTCTTCAGTAATATCAGAACCTGGGCCATCTAAAGCAAGAACATGCTCTTCTTCGCAATATTCAGCCAATTGATTAATAAAATTCTGGGGATCGAACATGAGCCAAGAGGCGATATTATTCAGGCAAAAAAAACCAAAATAACCATTTTTACTGGTTTTTTTTTGAGTGATAGAAATTGAGCCGTTGGCAAGAATAAAAATCCTTCTAATTTTACTCATAGTATTAGCGCTGACAAGCGTCCTTACCGTCTGCGAGCCGCGACTAGTTTCGCGGCAATCCAGTTAATGATTAAGACAAAACCATAACGTAAATGAATTTACAAATCTATCAAAAAATCTAATTTCCCGGATGCTGTCGATCGTATTCCCGCAACCAGTTCTCAATCACTACTCTCAGCACTGGCAAACTCAGTGAGCCGTTTTGTAAGACTTGATTATGAAATTCGCGTATATCAAACCGATCTTTGAGCTGTTTTTTTGCTAAAGCACGTAAATCCTCGATTTCAGCTTTACCAAGCATATAAGCTGTGGCTTGCCCGGGCAGCATGATATAACGATCGACTTCCGCTTCAATAATATTTTTACTAAGCGACGTGTGATCAACTAAAAATTGTATCGCTTTTTCCCGCGACCATCCCATCGTGTGCAGGCCGGTATCAACAACTAAGCGTGCAGCTCTTAAAATTTCATTTGATAACATGCCTAGTCTGGAAATGTCGTCCTGATACAACCCCATCTCGTCAGCGAGCCGCTCCACGTACAATGCCCAGCCCTCGCCATAACCTGAATTCCACAAGTATTTGTTTAGGCTCGGAAGGGATTTATTCTCGTAAGTTAAGGCTATCTGAAAATGATGGCCTGGGATTAATTCATGAAATAAAGTGGCTTCTTGGTCGATACGATTGCGTTTCTGGGGTTCAAAGGTATTAATATAAAAGATACCCGGTTCTGTGCCGTCTTCACTGGGTGGGTGGTATTCTCCTGAAGCGCCTGTTTTGGCTCGATACTCTGGATAGGGTTTGATTGTTCCTTCTGTTTTGGGAACGGTATCAAACCAATTCGCTAACTTCGATTTTGCCCTCTCAAGTGCGGCAAAATTATAATCTAGAAGTTCTTTTTCCGAGGAAAAATAATTTTCGGGATCAAGTTGCGCTTGCTGAAAAACATGGGTAATGTCAGAAGTACCGTATTGTTTTAACCCAATGTCGCCGATTTCCTGAGACAATTTTTGTATGTATTGCAGGCCAAGTTGATGAATTTCTTCAGGGGATTTAGAGAGAGTGGTTTCTTGTTTTATTTTCGCTTGATAACACTGGGCTCCTGCGGGTAAAGCTGAAACACCGAGCACTTTCCTTGCTAAAGGTAGGTATTCGTTCTCTAGGTAATTGATGTATTTAATGAGTGAGGGGTTGATCACGGTGCCAATGATGCTGGCGATTTCTTGTTTAAAAACAGGGTTATTATCTTGTTTGGCGAAATTAAAAAAAGGCGATTCTTCGACCCCGCTATTCAACATTATTTTAAGTTGAGCTAGTACTCTTTCAATAGCAGGTTTAGGCGCACTATACCTAAGCGCAAGACCCTTTTTTAAATTGGTGATTTGATCATCCACCACCCGGTCAAATGTTTGCCAGCGTTTTAGTGCCAAACGTCTGTTTTCAATGGTGCCTATTGGCTGTTTTTCAGCAACGATAGCCATTTTCACATGCCATCCCCACGCTGGATTAACATCCCAAAGCTCTTCTTTACAAATTCGGCTCGCTTTTTTATTTTCTAATGTTTCTTTTAAAAGCAAATAAGTGCTATACACTGGGGTTTTTTTAAGTGCTGCCTCGTCCAATTGGGATAAGGCATTAAGGAAATGATCTTCTTGCTGTTGCCATTTCTCAGTGGCCTCAATGGAGTAATCGGTAAATCTATCCTGAGCTACATCTGATTTCCCCCAAAAAAGCCCGAGTTCGGGTGAATAATCAAATAAGCTTTTTTCATAATCAGCTGCAATTTTATAAAATTTATTTATCATTGTAGTTTCGAACTCAGGGTGGATGGAAGCAAATAACTTTAAACTAGCTAGTGATATTATTAAATAGAGTAGGGATAGAAATAATTTTCTTTCAAAAAGCATTGGGGTTGATCACAATTTTGCATTAAAAGCATCATAATTGAAGAATTCTGTGAAGCCAAGAATTTCCCAAATTTAAGGATCGCACTGTGCTCTTCTTCATTCTTGAATTGTTGGGCCAAGGCCCAACAAATTATCTATCCCGGCTCAGTGCATTCAACGTCGGAATGCACTTGCATTCACTCCTTACGGTATTCAACAATATCCCCGGGTTGGCAATCTAAATAAGTGCAAATAGCATCAAGCGTAGAAAATCGGATGGCTTTAGCTTTTCCATTTTTTAAAATAGATAAATTAGCTTCGGTAATTCCTATCGCTTCTGCTAATTCTTTAAGCCGGCATTTGCGTTTTGCCATCATCACGTCCAAATTAATAAGTATAGCCATTGCTGTTTTCCCTCAAATGGTTAATTTGGAATCCACGTTTAATTGCTGAGCTTCCTTGATAATCCAGGAAGCTACTAACATGATAATCGCAGTGATGATGGTAGATGCATTGGTAGTGCCTAAGGTTATGCTTGCAAATCGCTCACCAGCGGGATTATTGAGGGTCAATGCCGCGGTGATTAGCGGCTGATAGACCAATTGAATCAGTTGGCCGATAAGCATAAAAATTGCCACATGCTTAATTAGACTTATATTTTCCTCTTCAAATAAATAGCCTCGTTCATACAAGCGAAATAAATTGGCTAACTTATGGCAAATCAATACCGTTATGGATAAAGGTAAAAATTCGATTAATAAAATAAAAAGGCGGTGGGTGAGTGAGAAATAACCTGCATTTTGAACTTTTTCAGATGAAATCACTTGGGAGAAAACGCCTATATTCAATGCGCCTTCGAGATGAAACAAAGTGAAATAGGACATGATAAGCGGCAGTAGCCAGCAGAGTCCTCGAAAAAATTGGGAAAGGACGTGGCTTACGGATTTAATTTTTTGCATGAATGAAAACTCCTCGAACAAATTAACAAAATCGAATTATAATAAAAATTTATCGAAAAACAATATATAATCTTGATTTTCGAAATGCTGAGGGTGAAATTTCATGAAGAAAAATCGAGGCTATTTCTTCGTTTAGCTGCGCACACGAGGCCGTATAAAATTAGGGTTTCGTTCTAACTTTTAGATAATCTGCAAAAATAATTATCAAAAAGAATTTATATTATTCCTTATTTCGATTAATATATAGCGATTTTTTTAATCTCTCTGGGATTTTTCATGACAATTTCTACAAATAATCAATATTTGAAACGGTTACTAGAAGATTTAATTGCTACCCACGAAACTGAAATCGATTATCTCCCCATCGAAGTTGAACTTAAGCCTGAACATATATCCGCAGAAGATATCGACACCATACTGTCGTTTGTTTCAGAACCACGTAAGCGGCTTTTTATTTTTAAGTTGGAAAATAATCCTGCTGTTACAGAGAATCTCTTTTTCAGAGCCCGACGTGCTTTTCTTAATCAAATAGCAGAAATCAATCTACAAAGAACTTCTCATGAACCCAAGATTAATCCGCTAAAAAAAGAGTTGAATAATCCTCCGTCAATAGTACGGGCAGCTATTCAAATTCAAAGAAGCTTTGCTCTGCCTAAACAGGCCCGCGTTATTAAAACCAAACAAAAAGAAAAAATTCACCAAGTAGCTGCTGCACTCGATGTTATCCTTACATCGCTTGATGAGCTTGCCGAATTTCCAAATCTGGCCAGGCAACTTCAGGTTTTAAACATTCACAATATACAAGATACCGCGTCACAAAAAATCAAAGAGCAGGCACATGCTTTCACTGATGGAATTATCCCGGGCAATTTGCCTAAGGGATTTTATATTGATTACGAAAAACAAGCCCTATGCTACACAAGTACCCCGCATAGACTTCCCTCTGCATTAGCACCCATACTTGAAACGCCAAAACCGGTCAATATGCCTTCAGTTGAGCAACTGGAATCCTTATTGCCCACTCTCCAAAAAACAATAATTGAGCATCTGTTAGGTAATAATGGCTTCCCTGCCCAAAAAGACGCATTATTGACCGCCTTACCTGCGCATGTTAGAGAGATCAGGGCGCTTTTAAGCGTGTTAAAAGCAACTGATGCAGAATTTGTTGTACCTCTGCTTGCAAAACTCTTTATTTTAGGTGGTGAAGCCCATATGCGCTTATTTGTGCAGCTTCTTACAGTCTGTATAAATAAGAACATTAATATTGAATTCCTTAAGGATGCAGCTGCTCAAAACGCACTTTTGAGCCCCCATGGACTCAAAAACCTGCAAAAGCTTCTACAGCTGCCCATTGAGCAAAGAGAGTGGTGGAATACGCTTGCTGCTGCACATCTACGTAACGAACACCATCATTTTGACTTCAACGCTTTTTTTGAAGCTTACACACAAATTTTCTTAACTCAGGTTAGCGAGAAGAACCTTACTCTTCCACATCCTTGCCCCATTCAACATGAGGGGCATTTTTTAATTACTCTAAACCGTGTCATGGAGGTTCTGGAGAAAGCGCAAAATCCGCAGGAACAATGCTCGAATTTAGCGAATCTCGATTGGGGACCAACCGGTGTACATTATGCGATGGCTCAGGCGCCTAAAGAAGCTCGTTTCTGCCAAGTCGCTGCCTGCATGCAACTGAGAAATCCAGAAGATACCAGGGTTAATCCCGAAACCGTTTGTCAGCAGATTATTGAAGACGAACATTTTGATCTTGATCCTTGGTTATACCGGTATATAGGCCAACATTGGAAAGCAGAAATTCGATTAAGCGATATTCAAGCACAGTTTACTGAAATTCAAACTATTCCTTCATGGACTAAAACCGAAAAAAATCAATTAGCATTCATTTTAGCTTGTAGTTTTGCGGATGAATCTACTCTCACGACCGAAAGTTGGAAAAAGGCAATTAAAAATTGTATAAGTTTGATCCAGTCGCTCGAAGCAAATGAGCGTTCCGAACTTATAAATGCACTTGTCCGTTGCTTTAACTTTAAGCCAAGTCCATCCCTCATCCAGATCCAGCAGATTATTGAGCTATGCCTTGAATTAAAAACCAATTCTCCTGAGCTGAATTTCAGAAATGAACTTTTGGCGCCTTTGATCTCTTCTTTGGAAAACGAGGGGTTTGAATTAATTAATACGTTGCAAGCACGTGGGCAAAAAATAGGGCAAGAACGGGATGATCAGTTAAGGACGATTGTTACTTTCACAACGATGTTACAAAACCAGCGTGAAAATTTATTCCCGAATATTATCAGGATGCTTGCTGCGCTTAATGAACCTGATTTAAATGAAGTACAGATTGGCGAAGTCAAATTAGCTATTGAAGATTTGCGGGCTAAGAAAGGCCAACAATTCAGTACGGTTCTATTGAGCCTATTAGCGAAAATTAATATCGAGAAATCGCAAACATTACCCAAAATCGTACAAATTCTCGCTTTGATTAGAGAGCTTGCTAATTCACCTGAAACCATACCAGTAGACTGCAGGACCGAAGAGCGACAAGAATCTTGGTTAAAAGATTTAATCATTAGCCGAACTCCACTTCCAGGATGTGTCCTAGGGAGTGGGGATATCTCAAAATTAGACGATCTGATTGTTGATGCACTTGCTGACGCGATTAAAAAGCGCAGCGGGGTGTTGAAAATAGATAGCCTGAGAGACACTTTAGACAAGTATCTTGGATATAAAGTTGTACCAACGCAATTAAGAGATCAATTACATCGGGAATTATGGCCCTTATTTGATGCCCTTAATGATCTCGTTGTCCTGCTTCAAGGACCTGACCCTCAGTTTGAGGAAATTCTGGAGAAATTCAGAATTTTTGAAGAAAAGAAAACCACGCTGCTCGAGGCAAATTACGCTATAAAATTGCTAGGGTCATCTAAAGGGGAATATATTTTAAGTTTTCTTCTCACTGGGGAAAGAAAAGAGGCCGATAAGCAAACTGGGTCGGCCTTTGCTTTGGCATTAGGTAAGGTACATACTCTCATTGCCGATGAAATTAATACTTTTTTTAGCGACGAGCGGAACAAAAATAAAGCCAAAGATTTAGACGCAGCAACCACGCTAAAGTGGTTAGCGGAGTTTAATGACACCCACACCCTGCACTTTTTATTCCGAGATGAGCTGGTTCAGAAAAAAGTTTTGCCGGCGCTTAAAAAGACTTTAACACAACTTGATACCCAAGACATCGCCTTTGAAACGAGTATTCTTCAAGCGGCTGCAGAACTAGAGCAAGATAAACCCTCGGATCGTTCGCTTCAAGACTACAAAATTAAAATAGAATCTATAGCGAGCTACCTCAATTTACTGATTGATATTAAAGCAAAATTCCCAATCCAATTCCCTGGGATATATAGACAACTCAATACGGGTGCATTGGCTCGGTTAAACTATTCGCAAAAGAAAACGCTTGTAAGTACCTTATTGCATGCTAACCCTGAATCCCTTGATCGCTATTTGCAACTTACTAGTTTTGCCTTAGATGAAAATCCAGAAGCCGATGAAACTGCAATTGATCGTGCGGTAAATAACTTAGAAACACTTTTTGAATTAGAAGATTTAGAGCTCGAAACGCAGATCATGTTCTTTAAAATGAGCGTGAACCATAACTTGAGAAATCCAAGTCCTTTCCCGCTTACGATTCTAAATGAATTAAAGCAAACCAATCTCGACGAGGAAGCGAAATCTCTAATTATTAAACAAATTATTCAGATTTTAAGGTATATGCCTGATTCGGAATCACCCGATACAATCCGAAAACTGATTCAGCAAACACAATCATTCCTTACCGAAAATCCACAACAAGCAACTTTGTGTATTGCATTATTAAAGCAAGTTTCTTCCCATGGATTCAATCGAGATGTAGATGATTATTCCGAAATTCTTCGTCAGCTTGCTTCACCCACTCGAGAATTTAGAGAAAGTAAAACAAGACTCGTTACTATCTTAACTTACCTTGCTGAAAATCAAAAAGACGATACTGTCAACTTGCCAACCTTGCTGGATATTACTAAGGGATTGGGGCGCCGACCTCCTGAGATTGTTGACCAGGTTCTGCAATTATTTGCAACGCCTCCCTATCCTAGTGCAAAAAGGCTAAACTCAGTTTTGGGTGAACATGGCTCAGAAAAAATTCAAGCTTATTGTCAAAGTTTCGATACTAATCCCTTTGCAAAGACTGGAGAACCCAGAGCTCTAGACCAACAATTTGCCACTCATCGGGTAAAAGAAGCACTCCTCAATTTAAAAGATTTAATGCGTGGAATCACTTTGCCCCATTCTCTTCAACTCCAATTAGCAAGACAGCTTTCCTATATAGAAACCTTAGGTTATACCGATCCTTTAAACCCTTACGACTTTTCGAGGCTTAAAAAACTCACTGCGTGCCCTCGTCGCGAACTGAAAGAGAGGGCAACGTTGCTTTTGGAGCAATTGCGCAATGATCAAATTCCTGCCGAACAACTTGAGTTAACGCGAATGGAACTTGTGGCTTACTTGCGCGAAATTTATTTCCGCAGCACAGGCTTATTTCCTAACAGCACTCAAATACTTGTGCTTTTGCTCTCTCTCCACTCACCATATACCAACTTGCTTATGCGTATAGAAACTGGTGAAGGGAAAAGTTTGATTACGCCTATGTTTGCTGTTCTACAATGGGCACAGGGTGGTACAGTGGATGTGTGTACTGCAAATGGGACGTTATTGAGTAGGGATTATGAAAATAGCTGTGAACCTTTCTTTAAGTTTTTAGGAATTAAATCGGCTCTCATCAGAGCGAATAGTCAGCCTGAAGAGTATCAATTAAATGGAATTAACTGTTCTACGGGTGAGGACATGTCACTTTTCCGTCAAGCAGCGAAAGAAGCGGGGAAAGAAGCACGTGTACAAAACGGTGGCCCGATTCACCTAGTTATCGATGAGAGTGACGATGCGCTCCTTGATCAAAACACGCTAAATAAATTGGTAGCCGAAATTGAAGAGAAAGAAGAAGATAACCCTTCTCAGTGGGTTTATCCTCTCGCATACCAATTTATCAATTTGCCCCTGTTCCGTAATGTTGATCCAGCGTTAGGAAAAATTTGGGATGAAGAAGAAGATTTAGATCAATTTCGTCTATTTATCATTAAAGAAATTAATGAAAAGTATAATGGGGATGCAGATAAACTGAATTTCATTGCAGCGGCAACGAATACTCAACTAAGAGAATGGATTCGTGCCAGCTGTAAAGCTGCATTGCTCGTTGAAAACAAGCATTTTATAGTACGCCCTATAAAGGAAAAAGATGAAACAGGTAGCGAAGTCACCAAAAAAATTGTTTGTATTCCTTTAATTAAAAGTGTGCCGAAAGGCGGGAGTATTTTTACTGATGGTGTGCAACAAGCCCTACAAGCACGCTTGATTGCTGAGCGCCCAGAGCAGGCACGTTACTTTGTAATTGATCCCTATCCGCCTGTGCTCTCGAGCCAATCAATCCAAAATTTAATTCGCTTTTATCAAGAAACAAACGGGCGTATCCTCGGAATCTCAGGTACGCCGGGCGACCAAACGGAGCTTCAATATTTAGCCACGCTCCTGGGAACACAAGCGCTAGGAGTCGCCCCGCACGCGGGTGATAAGCGGATAAAGCACCCTCCCATCTTTACTTTTTCTCGGGATGAAACAATCCAGGCTATTCATCAGGCTATCGATAGGATTAAACGGCCGGTCACTAAACCTAATTTAGAGTTTGATGCAGATACGCCTACTCAAACACTCGAAGAACGGGATGCATTTATTCTTCGCAAAGAGCAAGCATTACGTCAATGGAGTCAAACACAAACACAGCCTGTGCTCATTGTCTGTGAAGACTTCGAGGAAGCCCAAAAAATCGGCCAGAGTTTTGATGCCTACAAAGCTGCGGGCTTTAAAATTCAAGTGGTTACCGGAAAAGAGAGCCCTGAGGAACTTAATCGGATCATAAAACAAGCCGGCCAAGCTAATACAATCACTATTGGCACTGCTATGCTTGCACGCGGGATTGATATAAATCCCGGCGATCATCCAGAAGGTTTATTCGTTATCCAGCCTTGTATAGACAGTGAACGTATCACCACTCAAATCGCTGGTCGTGCGGCTCGAAACGGTAAGCCTGGTCAATGGCTTCCTATTTACCAAGTTGAACCCCCAAAAACCTGGCTGGAAAAAGTCATGTATTTTGTATTTCCTTGGTACCGCCAGCGTAAATGCCAGGAAGCTGTTACCGATTTGCAAGCAGAAATTAGATTACAAGCGAATGTAGACAGACTTTATACGCAAGCAATTGATCAAGCGCAGCAAGCGTTGATGCAACAAGTCTATGCATGGGAGAGTTTTTTATTGGAACTCTACCCAACTGATCTGCAAGTACGCTCTGAGCTTTATCAATGGCGCGAAACTCTTTTAAGTGAACTTACACAAGCTCAGGAAACCAGTGTATCTCAAGATACGCTCGAATCAAGCATCGCCCAATTTCAAAATGCGATATGTAAAATCTGGGAGATGGCCAAAGAGGAGAAGTGGGTAGCCAAAGCACAAAAAGCCACTGATATTACTGCTGAACAAAACCTAAGGCTTAACTATCTAAAACAATTAGATCTAAGCCAAGAATTAAAAATTCAACGGGCGCTAGCACAAAAAAGCCAGCCTGTCATCGCCGGAACCGAAACGCTAATGCATTATAATTTGGATGCGATGATTGACGATAAGGCGGGTGCAGTTCTTCAGTTTACTAATCCGACGGGAGAAGAAAAGCAACAATTAGAGTTGGCTCAGATTAAGCAGCTGCTTCCTACTTTAATTGGGGAATTATGCAGTTTTTACCCGCATGCGATTAACGAATTTTCTTCGGCAAATGGAGCGAAACTTCCGCCTGCGATACTCGAAGCATTTGCTTCACTTGTTAATAAGGTCATTGGAAAAAATAAGATCTTGTTCGGCTCTAAAAGTAAGGAAAAGATCATCCAATCAATCACACAGTTCTATCAAGAAGATTTAAAACAAGCTGATATTGAGGCAATCCGTGAGCTACTTAACAAGATCAAGCCATTAATTCTTGAACAGGATCAAACATCGAAGGTTTCACTGGTTGATAAATTCAAAATGCAGGGTTTAATTTTGACGTTTAGCAAGCTTTATGAACAGTCAGGTCTGCCTGGCGATGAAGAATTAACCGGGCTCAAGACGAGCTACAGCAATGAAATTATGAAATTGCTTGCTGAGCATCTTCTTCAGGAATTGGCATGGATTAAAGAAGATCCCCAACCTCTTTCTGCTTTCTTTGAACGCAAAGTAGCTAAAGATGCCGCTGAGATCATTTATAATGTTGCTGAAAAAGTACACCAATCTCCTAATGATGAAGCCAAAATTCATGAACTATTTGTTTGCCTTAAAGAGCAGCACTTCATTTTAAAAGATAAGTACCTGTTCTCGATAAGGCACCGTAATCCTCGTGATGTGATCAATACTGCGCTTTCTGCTTTAGAGGCCTTAAATGTCGCTCCCCATTGTAGTCGTGAAGCCCAAGAACAATGCCATGATAAAGTCCTATTTACACACCACTTAAGGCAATTTGATAATCTTTTGAGGCAGATATCGATTTCTTTTAGAAAAAGCGAAGATCCCGTTTGGAATCATCTTGAAGAAAAACTGCATGCGATAATCACAACCAACGAAAACCAAAGCCATGTGATTACAGAATTATATGAAGCTGTAGAACGCTTTAGTAATTACAATGCTTATTTACCCTATAGGAACCACCTTAGGAAAATGAAAGAGCTATTAGCTGGCTCTGTAAAAGCTTTAGCCGATGCCGATGATGGACTAAAGGAAGATAATTTGGATGGTTTATTTATGCAAAAGACCTCCCAATTGGCTTCATTACTTCACTTGAATGAGGATCAAATCCGCATTCAAAAAGGTTGTAATGGCATGCGGACTTATATCGAAATTCAGGTCGAAAACGCACCATTAATTAAAGGATTCACAGGTTACTCCTCTTCATCTATGGCAAGTCTCAGAGCTGAAAAAGAACATATTGCTTTACAAAAAGAAACTTTCGAGAGAAACCGTGAAACTTTATTAAATTTATCGAATAGGGAATTCATAGAGAATCTTCCCCCAGTTAAGAAAGCAGAATTTCAAAGGTTACTTCACTTAAAAGACCTCTTGGCGCAAGATTGGCACAAGGGTTTTGATGAGGAAACTGTTAACGACCTTCCTAAGTCAATCCAGGCCCTCTATAAACATGCTGAACGAGTCAGGCAATGGGAGTGTCCCAGCTCAATGATTGGGCCCGAACAGCTTCGGGAAATCGCTGTTACGGATTGGAGTGATAATCCTAGGAGTTTGCTTGAGCACCATGCCAGGTTATGTCATGAACTTCAGATTGTACTGGAAAGAAAACATGAAGCTCAGCTACTTGCGGAGAAAAATGAAAAAGAAATCTCTGGAAAAGAGAGTAAGGAAAAAGAGCTTGATAAACGACAAGGCGAATCCGATTGTGGTGTTTTAGAAAAAATCTCTATTGGGAAAGACAAATTGGCTCTAAAAATTGGGCTTTCTTCTCTCCGATCCGGTTTGGTTAATTATAAAGAAAATGTAGAGAAAATATCCCAGGAGGAAAGAAGTCTTCGAAAGCAATTACAAAGTGTTATTTTGGGGCTTAATGAAAAAAGGATGAACTACGTTGCCATGCGTAAAGAGCAAGCCAAAATCAGCCTAACCAATTACATACAGGAAAATACTGAAGCGCTTATTCGCACGATGGAAGAGGAGTTTAAAGCTGCAGACACTACGGCTGAGCAATTAATGCAATTGGAAGCCAAAAAAACACATTATCAGACACGTCGATTTGATGATGTTGGTGAATTATTGGAGTATGAAGCCGGCCTGGTAGGAGAGGAGGGTGATATCCCTGCAATCAGAAAACGGGAAAGTACAGCGTTTGATCGATTGATTACTACCTTCTTTGATAGAAAATCGTTGAT
The DNA here is from genome assembly GCF_000953635.1 of Legionella micdadei. Lineage (NCBI taxonomy): Bacteria > Pseudomonadati > Pseudomonadota > Gammaproteobacteria > Legionellales > Legionellaceae > Legionella > Legionella micdadei. The sequence goes on along the minus strand of NZ_LN614830.1, from coordinate 2,402,340 downwards.
TCGTCCAACTATGGAGGCTCCAGCTTTAATGGTCGAGCCCTAGCTGAGTTAGAGGCGCGACCGACACATTAGTGTATTTTGCAAATCTATGTGAGGTTATCGCGGTTTCATTTCAGTTGAAAAAGGCGATGGGTTAAAGGGTTTCAATTCTTCTTTGTCTTCAGGGTTCTTAGAGACTGTGCCCTCATTTTGCGTCGCTTGGCTTTGTTCAGAGGGTTTATCCTCAGAAGAGGTAACTGACTTTTCTTTAGGGGATGTTTTGGGCTCCATGGGTAGAGGCGTGGGAACCAAATTTGAAGCGTGCTGGTTTTGACTTTGTGCGCGTAATTCTTGCATTGGTGTTGGCAATAAATTGTTAGCTAACTGCTGCATAAATGCATCATATAAAGCTACTGTTGGTAAGGTAATGCGAATTGCTAATATATTTCTTTTTTCGTCTTTAACAATGTTGACACAATCATCGGACAGGTGATTGCGTTCTTTGAATGTATTAAATTCCTTTAAAATTGCTTCCATGAATTTCTTCAGTTCATTTTTTTGTACGGGAGTTAAGGAATCAAGATCACATTGTAAATTGATGCTAAGCGTCATTGACTCGCGGTCATTAGTAATTACCAATAATTCTCTATCAATTAACTCTGCGATGATCCTCGGATCGAAATTTTCTGCGTCTGCCTGAAGTTGGGAATCGAGATTTCTTCCCTCAACCACTGAATCGAGTTCACCAGCAACATTGACACTGTCGTCCATGGATTTTTCTGATTTACTGCCCGGTGATTCGCTCATACCTTGGCTGGCTTTTTCCTCCGAAGCACTCTCAGAACCGCCGCCACTGCCACCACCGCCACCACCATGTCCTCCACAAATACGCTTTGGTGATGTTTCTCTGAAACAAATCTTACATCGTGTTCTCATCGCTTCAGCAGCTGCTTCTTTTTTTTCTGTTTCTTTGTTCAATTCTTGTAAGGTTAGAGCAGTAGAACTTTTTAGCTCTGCTACCATCTGGGTTTCGGAGGTAGTTTGATGTTCGTCTTTCTTCATAGCGAAATTTCCTAATTCGTATTGATAACGTCATGATGAATGTTAAAAATTATAAAATAAAATAGGTATTTATTAAGAAAGAACAATTGATTTTTACTGATTTCTTACACTAGTTTTACGGATCTTGTTTGAGGCGAAAAAGGGAATGCAAATAAGTGCATGGAAAATAAATTTTGTAATGGTATTATGGTGCGCCGCTTAATTCATGGAAAAGCAAAAATGCATATTAGAAAAATTAAACTTGATGAAGAATGGTTACAACGCAATGTATCAGCTAAATTGTACAAAAAATTAAAAAATAGTCCTGTTAAAAGCTGCCCAGATTTATTGGTAGGAGAAGAAATTGAGCTGCCGATTAGTGTCAAAAAAATTGAGGGAACAAACTGCTATAAAGTAGGGACGGTTACAAAGGCAACTGCTTTGATTGGCCGTAAAGAAGGTTGTAAATTTGGTGTTCCTCTTTCGTTATCAGAAGAGGAGGGGGAAGACTACTGGCTTGTAACTGATGAGGATAAGGTTGGTGAGTTTGAGGCAACACATGGTGCTTTGTTTCGATCCCAAGAGCAGGCTGAAGAGTTTGCTAAGATGTATTCAAGCCTGCATGATTTTTGTAAATCTAACTATTCCAAAGAAACCAACATTCATTTGGTACTAAGTGAGGCTACTTATTGTCAATTCGAAAGGGAATTAAAGCAGTATCACCATGAGATCAAAAAATCCAAAGGAAAACGTAAACAAGAGTCAAATGATGAGCAAAAAACACTCGACGCTGAACACCTTCCTTCAAAACCAATCCTTGCTACCTATGAATTTTTCACAGTGAATGATATTAAGGGTCGATACCCAATGCCGGATAATTCGCCAATCCGTGTTATCTCATTTTCTCCTATAATTACCCATGAATTTTTGATTAGGCATTTTCCCGCTTCATTATGGGTACATAATGAGTTAATAAGACTGGGACAGAAAGGCGAAATTGTTCCAGGATTGGAAGTCCCACAGCAGTTGATTAGAGTGTCGCAACCCGTTGCCTCGTCAGGATTTTTCGGCAAAATTAAAGAGGTTGTCGGTTTAAAACCAAAAGAAGGTAAGCATCAGGTATCTAGCGAATTATCCAGGGGACAAAACCAGGTTGCAACTATCCAATATTTAGTAGAAAACGGATTATATAATAACAATCCTGTGAGTAAAAAAGCTGAAAAAATCAGTTTGGAAGTAGGCGAAAATAGATCCGAAACAACACCTTTACTTTAGCACTTTCAAAAGGTTGGGCCTTGACCCAACCTGCACCTTATTTTTGTATACGTTTGTTTCAAGGTTAAATTTGTGCCCTAAATCTCAGAAGATAATATTTCCTTAATGTTTAGTTGTTAGACTTGCGTTGACTAGGAGAATGATGTGGAATACCCCGAATTTCTTAAGTGGTTACACAATTTAAAAGAAGCCAACGCCAAGCATACAGCTTTGTTAGCGCTTATTGACAAAACCTGCCACTCGCTTAGCAAGACAAATACAAGACAGGCTCAAAAGACTATTATCGATTTACTTAAAAAAATTATAGCGATAGATGCAAAATTAGAGAATCGCGTTATTTACCCTAACCCGCAAGAAACTGCAGGCACAATACTTGAAGCGTTAAGTAAACCTTCACAAGTAGCACTATTTGAATCAAGCTATAAATTTTTTAATTTAAAAGCAGTTTTAGAAAAATACAGAGAACATTTAAACCAGGTTCTTGAAGCCCATGCTGAAATCTATTTTCCATACAAAAAAACCATACTTACTGAATTGCGCGATAGTTCACAACTGCAGGAATACCCAGAAATTGCACTCGCTATAGACAAGATTAAATCAGTAGAAGGTTACCTTAAAATTTTTAATGATGAAGAAAAAAACTTCGGGGAAAAATTAAGCACATTTAAAGCGGCCTACTTCAAAGACATCAATCATGAGACCGGAAAGCATCTATTCGAAAAACGCAGAGACACTACAGGAATGATAATTGCAAAATTGTTTGCATCCTTATTCATCATCCCCATTTTTTTTGTCTGGAAAGTAAAAGGCCAAGAAGTGGATAGAGATATTAAGCAAATTTCGGACTTTTCTCTTCCAAAACCCGGCTAACCATACAAGCCAAGAAATGGTTTATTTTTTATCGTCTTAAAGAGATATATCATTTCCAATAAAGGATCTCTGTTAGTAGAGCTCCTCCTTCATAAAACTCCTCCAATTTCGTGGTGTTTGTGGCCTTAAAGTTCAGTGATTCGTAGAATTTACGGGCTTGCGTATTGCCTTCTAAAACCCAAAGGAATATTTTTTTATATCCTTGTGATTCAAGTTCTGAAATAGCAGCTGTGCAGAGTTTAGTTCCTAATCCCATGCGCCAATAATGGGGATCTAAGTAAATAGCACTTATTTCCCCTGATGAATCTTCTGCATGTGCATTTCGGAAGCGGCAAACGCTCGCAAAACCAACCACTTTGTCCTCAACTTCAAGGACTAATACTTTTACTCCTTGCAAGATCAGTTCTTGCCACTGTTGAGTTCTTTCTTCTATGGATAAATTGTTTAATATCGACTCGGGAATAAATTCTTTATACATGCCTTGCCAAGAACGTATATGCGTTTCGGCAATTGCATGAGCGTCTTGTATGGTTGCCGCTCTGATAGAATAGTTTAATTTGTTATTCATATAGTCTCGTTCGCTAAGTTCACAAACCCAAATAGATTAGGATCAAAAGACCCTGACTCGTAAATGATAACAGTATCTCCATCGTGTGCATAATTTAATAATCAGGGAGAACCATCACCTCAATGTTTTTGGTTAGAGTATGTCGATCAGCAACCGCAATCGTCATGCTCACTCTGCTTTCCTTACTTTATGGAACAAATTTTGCTAGTTATCTCTCAATTATCTTATGAGCGAACAATAAGATGGACTTGAATAAAAAGGATGAAGGACTTTACCTGTTCAAGCTATTTGGTTTTGAAATAAGGTTGGATTGGACATGGTTTTTTTTGGCCATTCTTATCACTTGGACATTAGCTGATGGGTATTTTCCCATAAAATACCCAGGCTATAGTGTAGGGTACTATTGGATTATGGGCTTTATTGGTTCAATAGGGCTTTTTTTGTCGATTATATTGCATGAATTGTGTCACTCTTTAGTCGGGCGGTTATATGGGATCCCTTTTACAGGAATTAAGCTTTTTATTTTCGGTGGGGTAGCGAAGATGGGGGCTGAGCCACCAAGCCCTAAGGCAGAATTCTTAATGGCTGGGGCTGGTCCATTGCTTAGTATCGGTTTAGGGGTAGTTTTCTATGCCCTTTCTCGAATTGGTATTGCAATGAATTGGCCTATCTTACTCACCGGTGTAATACACTACCTAGGCATAATCAATTTTGTTGTAGCAGTTTTTAATTTGTTGCCTGGTTTTCCGTTAGATGGCGGACGAATACTTCGTTCAATTTTGTGGTGGTGGTCTAACAATTTAAAATGGGCGACACGAATTGCTTCCCAGGGTGGAACTTGGCTTGGTTTTAGTATGATTTTTTTAGGGATTATCCAACTTATTCAAGGGGGTCTAATCGGTGGTTTATGGATGATATTAATTGGGTTTTTTCTGCAGTCTATTTCTAAGATGTCTTATCAAGAACTCTTTATCAAAGAAATATTCCGCGGAGACTCTATAAAAAAATACGTCAAAAAAGACCCAATTTATGTCGCATCTGATTTAACGCTTCAAGAGTTAGTAGAAGATTATTTCTATCGTTACTACCACAAACTCTATCCAGTCATGCAAAATGGTGAATTAGTAGGAAGTATTTCTTTTGATACAGTAAGCGAAACAGAAAGAGAAAAGTGGCCAGAAATTCGTGTCATGCAAGTTATGTCCGAATGCTCAGAAAAAAATATGGTCGATGTTGAAACCGATGTTGCAAAAGTCCTAGAAATCATGCGATCTCACATGACCAAACGTTTGATCGTTACCCAAGAGGGTAAGCTTTACGGAATAATTACGCTTAAAGATTTAATGGATGTCATTTTTATCAAACGCGTACTTCGAGGGTAACTCCCAAGAAATTCCTTATTTTGTGACAACCTAGTGTCAATTAAATTTCAAATTGCGAACTACATGGCGGTTGCTCTTGGACTTCTTCAGAGGGCTGAGAACAATTTTTGCTATACTGTTGCCCTTCAAAAAAAGCGATCGGTGAAATTTGTATAAATTCTTTTCTTGAAATGTAACGTTTGGGTTGAACAGAAGGGTAATGGCATCGTTGGGAATCTAAAAAAAGACATTGGTTATAGGGGTTTAAGAAGCCAACTCTTTTATCGGGTTGGGTGTCCTCTTTATCTCGTGTGTCATCATATTTTCTTTTTTTAATTACCTTGGGAGCAGAACCTATTTGGCTTGATAAGTGGTTTAAATTTGACCGATATTGCGCATAAACTTGGCTAAGAAAGTCATCAAATAACTTGCTTTCGACCATTAAGTTACTGAAATAAATGATCAATTCGATATTGATATTTTGTTCGTTTTGATGATTCAAAATCTGCAGGATGTGGTTTAAATCCGGGCTCACATTGTAGCCTATTTCTATCAGCTGTTTTATTTCTAAATCTTTAACTTGGCTAATGGTTGGGATGTCTGCTGAAAAGCCAAGAATGCGTAGCTTTTCAGGATCTTGGTAAATTTTTTTAAAATCCTCCACATAAACTGCCTCATCTTCTGTGGCTTTAGATAAAATAATGCCTAAAGCAAATAAATCAGAAGTAAATTTGCTAACTGCAATAGAATCGTCTGCGACTTGCCCATATTTTCGATACATCTTATCGATAAGGCCCAAACACACTTGAGGGGGCACCGATTCAGGAAATTGTCTATTAATTTCCGAAATAAAAGAGATTAAAAAAGAGTCTGCTTGTTCTTGGTCTGCCTGCTTGACTTTAGAGATTAAGGCAAAAAGAAGTTTGTAATACCACATGATGAAGAACCGAATAACGCTCTAGTAAAAATAGCCCTGCATTCTAAGGCCATTTTGATTATTTATCAAATCAATTGAGTTATTTAAATGCAACAAGTTGATTGATTGAGAATTTCTGATTGCTCATAATGCATAGTTAACACAGTAAGTAATTCTTCCCTTTTCATAAAAGGAGCACTATTTTCTCGAATTTGATTATTTAAATAAGAGACGGCTTCTCTAAGCACATCAAGATTAGGTTTATTTAAATTCTCTAAAAGGTTCAATAAAGGGTTAAGCGTCTCTGCTTGTACTCTTGATAAAACAGTATGAAAAGCCCTAGATAATGTGGTCAAAAATAGCTCGCGATCAGCGATTACGCTTTTAAGGCGGCATTGTGTAATGAGCAATTGACATTGGTCGTGGTGGTTCAAATTAAATAATGGATCTAAGTCTTCGGGTGCAACAATGGGGTTTTGCCAAGATGCCCGGCCATGTTGCGTATCAATACTTAAGTCATATTTTAAATCAGCTTCGCAGAATTGCTGAATAAGCTCAATAACCAACATCATTTCATGAGGGTCGTAGCAGGTAATCAGTAGAGGAGCCTTTTCATCTTTATTGTCTAAAACATGCCATAAAATTTGACACATATCTAAAATTAACTCTTTAGGTGTTTCGGCATGGTCGCTTAAAAACTCTGGATGACGCCAAATTATGCAATGAGCCTTTGCTATGGCTGCCACCGGAGGGGAACTGGCAATATCAGCATGAACATAGGCTTGCTTCACACTCGGGGACTTGGGCTGTAGGACTCGAGCATTGAACCGCAAATCACGTTTGTTGATATCGCAGCCTAAATAATTCACTTTGATTTCTCTGGAACGAGCCAATAGCTCGAAGGTAGATAATTCCAATGCTGTACCACAAGCAATGCTAACGACATTTACCGCATCATGGCCGACTGACCTCGAGATAAGATTTCTAATTGGTGGTAAGAGCGAATATGAAATACGAAAATGTCTAAAATTGAATAAACTTGGGTTTGGGAAAGTATTAAAAATAGGGGGCATTTTGTAAATTACACTCAAATTATGTTTTTTGTTAACAATATAGATTTACTATTCGCTAGCAAATACTGGCATCGCTTTGCAGCGAGCACAGTACCAACCCCTCTATCAAAAAGAATTACGTTCCTTTTATATTCCCTTACTCATACCCACAGAGAAAGGTCTGTCTTCTGTTGTATATTGATCTTTCATTGATTTAACTGCTTGGTGAATTAATACTTCACATTCTCCCTTTCTTTCTCCACCTTTAATATTTGCATCAAAAAATCGGCAACGGCCTTCTTTTATTCGACCCAAATAAATCTCGTGGGCAGCTTTTTTTTGTGGGTAAGTAATTAAGAGATGATCATTTTCATCTAATAAATCAGTCACGGTTTCTTCAGTTAAATCGCGCTTAGCAACAGAAATGTCAGTGTGCTCAGCTCCATTTTCTTTAAAAGCTAAGTGGTCAACATCAGAATCACCTGATTCTAATTCCTTATTTTCTTCTTCAATTGCCAGTTTTAAAAATTTCTTGTCATCTGCAAGGTATTCTTCAGGGTTTTTGCCTTTTAAAATAAGGCTAGCGTAAGCATTGGCCATTGGCCGACACATTCCTACTAATTCGCCTTGATCGTTAATGCCTTGACCATATTTTTCTAAAACCTCCCCTTGCGTGGTGAATGGAGTCGTTTCCTCTTTTTTTGTTGGTAAAAGTGAACAGAAAAAAGTACGCATGGTTGTTCTCCCTATAAAAGCCAAGGGAAATTATAACACAAACTGGTTATATAAAAGCAATAAGTCTTAACAAATATCAGAATCCTGACTTGTTCATTGCTAGGATTCTGATAAAAAATGATTATTGCATCCCGTGCTTAAGATCCTGCTGAAAATCAATATAATCATGGATGGCGCCAATGCCTAATCCTTCCTCATGGGAGACATAAGGATTCATAGCTGCTTTTCCGGAACCAAATAGGGTATGGGCTAAATATCCTGCCTTTGCATAAGTGATTTTAGTTTGATCGGCGTCAACGCCTTTCTTGGCCTCTTCATCCGCTTCTTTTTGAAATGAATCAGCAATTTTCCTTTCATTTTTTACGGTTTTTGCCCATTTTTTCATATTATGTTGATAGCCTTCGCCTTCGTGCCCATCTATCTCAAATCCTCGTTCAAAGTGGGTAACATGCTCTTGAGCCAAATCAACCCCTTCTTTATCAAGATGCTGGTTAACTGCTTGCACATGAGGCGGTGCTTTTTCGTGTAGCATCTTTCGTTGTGGAAATTTGTATTCATAACTTTCATCCACATTTGAAAACGCCGCTTTTATAACATCAAAAGTTGCTTTAAATATTCCTGGGGATTTTTTCTCTTCTCTGGCTTTCATGGTTACCTCTGCTTGTTTACGACTAATAACGAACAAATTCTAACCACTTAACATTAAGGAAATATTAATTTAGAACAGATTAGTTAAATTTATGATTGTTTGAACTATAGGAGATCAAATGATCATGTTGGTGATGGAAATTATTTCGCTTTAAATACTAGTAAGGGCTTTATGGCAATGATGACCAGTTAATGGATCCAGTCCAAAATACTCTGCAGTGCATTAAAGTGGATTTAATTTTTTGCAAGTGAAGAAACTTGTAAAGCAGGTCGCGGGCACAGCGCTAAATGAGTGGCATCGAGACTTCGCCTCTAGAATCGCGTTATCTGCTACTCGAAAGTAGCCGCCTATCCAAACATATCCAAGACTATCCATTGCTTTGCATTGCCACCATGGGCGTATTGATTGCCCGTTGACCAAGGCATCGCAATCTTCTTGTGAGACCCGACATGTTTTTGGATTTTTACTTTGTTTTTTGCATAACTTCATCGCATTACGCAAAGACGACCATTCATTGTTGCTAAAACCATTGAAGTATTGCTCAGTACGATCATGGGAACTGCATTGCCAGACTACCATATCTATCGCTGCATGAAGTGAGGGAATCCATAGGCTCAAAAAAAGTGCCAGTATTCCATTAGATGTATGCATGATTTTCTCCATAATTTACTTGAACACTTAAATCAAATAACAAAACTTAATAATTAAAGTGTAATCCAAATAACAAATCATGCTTGCATCTACGATCCTTATATTGACTTTAGCCTTGGGACACAGAGAGACTTCAAAAGAAAGGAACTTCCTACACTCAAGGTTATTCCTTTTAAACAGGGTATTCGTTGTAGAACAATCGATTTTGATTCGGATTTTTCGAGATAAGATGATTATCCAATTCGACAATTAAGTCGCATAATGTGGGTATATTCTCGTCACCCACAGGATAAAAATTCCTTTTGACTCGCTTCCTTCTAGTCTTGATTTTTTAAGCTTCATCCATTTAAGAATAGGAAAAACCCAACAAAGCAATCCCTACAAAAAACAAGGTGATACCACCGAAGAACTTACACCATTTTGCATACTGAATACTTATTCTGTTGACAGCATAAAGATAATCAAATCATCAAGCATAAAGAATAGATCATACAAAAAAAGATAAAGATAATATTGCCAAACTTGAAGATTATGTAAAGCTAGGGCTTGAATAAAAATGGCAGGTATAAATGATGAGCATACAAATTCTAATAAATTCACAACTTGAACTAATCTAATTTCTCTATATTTGGAGAAATTTTTCGGAAATGCCCGGGCTGCCCACGGAAGAACTCTTGGATTAGTTAGGAAATGCCGACCCCCAACTGTCCATCCATCGTTCTTTGATCGACGTTTTTGTCTTTTTCTTGCTACATTCTGTTGCTGCAGATTCCAGATACTTTTGTTTTTGCATCATAGCGGCAATTGGCCCATAATGATTTAGTAGTATTTGTCGGTCTGTTAAAGGATAAGTTTAACTAATCTGTGAGTAATAAAAGTTGATCGACTGTCCAAAACACTGAGCAATGGCGGCCAGGATAGAAGCAATGGCTAGCTAAAAATCTAGCAAAAAAAAAACCTGCCAAAGCTCAGTAAAGCCGCAAAAGGTTTGCATGTGCTTGATGAAGCCCCCTAGCACCTATGTTCTCAAAAATAATGACGAGTGATTTAATATCAAAGGGACATGAATATGAATCAACCGGATTTAGAGACAGATCCTAGCAAAGGCTTGAATTCTCAAGAGGTCAAAAAAAAACTGGCAGCTTATGGTGTAAATGCCATTGAAGAAAAGAGAACAAGTAGCCTAATTAAATTTTTTTCTTTTCTTTGGGGGCCTATTCCCTGGATGATTGAAACAGCGCTCTGTTTATCAGCAATTTTACAACATTGGACAGATTTTTGGATTATTTTTCTGATGTTAGCGCTTAATGCGAGTGTCGGGTTTTGGCAACAATATCAAGCAGATAATGCCATTGAAGCCTTAAAGAATAAGTTGGCATTGACTGCGCGCGTGCTACGTGATGGCAAATGGATAACCATTCCCGCACGTGAACTGGTACCAGGGGATATTGTTTTAATTAAATTAGGGAACATTATTCCAGCGGATATAAAGCTATTAGCTGGTGAATATTTAACAGTGGATCAGTCGACCTTAACGGGTGAATCTCTTCCAGTTGATAAAAAAGTAGGGGAAGAGGTCTATTCAGGTTCTATTGTTAGATTGGGTGAAATGACAGGGATTGTCATCGGAACTGGAATGAATACCTATTTTGGTCGTACAGCAAAATTGGTTGAAACAGCTAAAGCGGCCTCCCATTTTGAAAAAGCGGTGTTAAAAATTGGCAATTTTCTTATCCGCATGACCCTGGTTTTAGTTCTTATTATTTTAGTTGTTGCTCATTTGCGCCAAGTAGCTTTTCTCCATTCATTACTTTTTGCCCTAATTCTGACGATTGCCGCAATCCCTGTGGCTTTACCGGCAGTATTAACTGTAACCATGGCAGTTGGTGCTTTGCAACTTGCTAAAATGAAAGCCATAGTTTCACGATTATCTTCTATCGAAGAAATGGCCGGCATCGATGTTTTATGTTCGGATAAAACAGGAACACTGACTAAGAACCAACTGACTATGGGGGAACCAGTTATTATCGAGGCGACTGGTAAAGAAGAACTTCTTCTTGCAGCTGCATTAGCTTCAGAGGAAAACTCTGTCGATGTCATCGATCAGGCTATCATTCAAGCACTTCCCCCGGGCATTCAAATGGAACCATACAAAACAACTCAATTTATTCCTTTTGATCCAAAACATAAGCGCTCGGAAGCACTCATTGAACATGATCATAAGTCTTTCAGGGTATCTAAAGGGGCTCCACAAATTATATTGGAATTAGTTAATAAACCAGAGCTCACACAACAAGTCGAACGTGAAGTGGATAGATTTGCAAGCACAGGATATCGTGCATTAGGTGTGGCAAGGAAAGATGGGGATGGAGCATGGAGGTATATTGGACTCATTGCTTTATTTGATCCTCCAAGAGACGACACTGTTGACACGGTTAGAAGCGCGCAAAAGATGGGACTCGAAATAAAAATGTTGACAGGCGACCACGGTTCTATCGCCAAAGAAATTGCGGGGAAAATTGGATTAGGAGAAAACATTGTTCCTGTTTCCACAGTATTTAAAGAAGAACCAGATGATGCTCACAAACTTGAAACTATTGATGGCTTTTCGGAAGTCTTTCCCGAACATAAATTTAAAATTGTTAAACTGCTTCAATCCATAGGTCATATTGTAGGGATGACAGGTGATGGAGTTAATGATGCTCCTGCCTTAAAGCAAGCGGATGTTGGTATTGCTGTGGGTGGTGCAACTGATGCTGCCCGTGCTGCGGCTGCTTTGATTTTGACTGAAAGTGGATTATCGGTAATTACGCAAGCTATTGCGGTGGCCAGAAAAATTTTCGAACGTATGACCAGTTATGCCACGTTCAGAATAGCGGAAACTATAAGGGTACTACTTTTTATTTCATCCAGTATCGTCCTGTTTAATTTCTATCCTGTTACAGCCATTATGATAGTGCTGCTGGCGATATTAAATGATTTTCCGATTATGATGATTGCCTATGATCATGTTCCTGTAGCTCCATTTCCAGTCCGCTGGGATATGCAGCGGGTTTTAATCATCAGTACCACTCTTGGGATCATTGGTGTTATCGAAACATTTATCCTATTTTATCTTGCTAAAGATTATTTTGAGTTGTCTTTACCGATGATCCAAACCTTTATTTTTTTAAAATTGTTGGTATCGGGACATCTTACTATTTACATCACTCGAAATACGGGGACCATTTGGCAACGGCCTTGGCCAAATCTTTGGTTCTTCCTCAGTATTGAATCCACTCAAATCATGGGTACTCTGGCTGCAGTTTATGGGTGGTTTATTACCCCAATTGGCTGGATCTATGCCTTAATTATTTGGGCTTACGCACTTTTGTGGATGTTTGTTGAGAGTGGAGTGAAAATTTTGCTTTATAAGAAGTTGATTCCCCGTGATCACAAGCAGTGGATGGGAGGTGGCCATGCTGATTGATTTAGATGGAAAATTAGGGGTAGTAGTTGGTATTGCGAATGAGCATAGTATTGCCTATGGCTGTGCTGAGAAGTTTCATCTGGCCAAAGCAGAGTTAGTGGTTACTTATCTGAATGAAAAGGCAAAAACTTACGTTGAACCCTTAGCAGAAGCATTACAATCACCTTTGTTTTTACCGTGTGATGTACAAAAGAAAGAAGAGCTCGCCATGTTGTTTGATAGCATTCAGCAAAAATGGGGGAAGCTCGATTTTATGCTGCATTCGATTGCTTATTGTCCAAAAAGCGATTTGCAAGATCGTGTGGTTGATTGTTCTCAGGAAGGATTTTTAGAAGCAATGGCTATTTCTTGTCATTCCCTGATTCAAATGTCAAAACTTGCTGAACCATTGATGAAACAAGGGGGAAGCATCTTAACTATGAGTTATTACGGCAGTCAAAAAGTGAGCAAAAATTATAATCTCATGGGTATTGTTAAGGCCGCATTAGAAGCTACTGTTCGCTACCTTGCTTATGAATTAGGCAAAAATAATATTAGGGTTAATGCGATCTCTCCCGGTCCCATTAAGACTCGTGCAGCATCAGGGATTCTTAATTTTTATGAATACGTTGAAAAAGGAATAGAGAAATCCCCATTACATCGACTAGTTAATATCGAAAATGTGGGTAATCTTGCGACATTTCTTGCTAGCGATGCAGCCCAAGATATCACAGGACAAGTTCATTATATCGATACAGGCTATTCAATCATGGACTAGGAGGGTTTTCATATGGTATTCATCGAAAATCGTACGTTTGATGAACTCAAAATTGGTGATTTTGCTAGTTTAAAAAGGACGCTGACTCAAAAGGACATTGAATTATTTTCAATCATGTCAGGTGATGTCAATCCTGCTCATGTAGATGCCGAGTATGCAAAAGATGATAGGTTTCACAAAATTATTGCTCAGGGGATGTGGGGGGCATCACTCATCTCTACAGTTCTAGGCACTGAGCTTCCAGGACCTGGAACGATTTATTTAGATCAAACCCTCAAATTTTCTGCACCTGTAATCCCGGGAGATACGCTAACAGTGACAGTTACTGTCTTAGAGAAAAAAAAGGAAAAAAATATCATTAACCTGGACTGCAACTGTAGGAATCAACAGGGAAAAACAGTAATTTCAGGGATTGCAACGGTGATTGCTCCAACTGAAAAAGTGAGGAGAAGGCGTGTTGAATTACCTAAAGTAGTTCTTCAAGAGTCTAAGGACTCATGGTATAACCAACTGATTAAAAAGAAAAATGGTTATACCCCTCTTAAAACAGTGGTTGTCCATCCAGTTGATGTGCTCTCACTACAAGGTGCGATCGATGCTGCGGAAGAAAATTTGATCAGTCCAATTCTCGTGGGACCCTCCGAAAAAATTCAAAATGCAGCTAAAGAGGCCAACATTAATCTTTCTGCGTACGAAATAGTAGCAACAAAACACAGCCATGAAGCGGCAGAAATGGCCGTTAAAATAATTAAGGAAGGAAAGGCTGAAGCGATAATGAAAGGAAAAATTCATACTGATGAATTGATGAGTCCTATAGTGGATAAAGAGAATGGTTTACGCACAGGACGACGAATGAGCCATGTTTTTTCTATGGAAGTACCGAACTATTTTAAGCCATTGTTCTTGACTGATGCTGCAATCAACATACAACCTGACTTACAAACTAAAAAGGATATTGTACAAAATGCGATCGATTTGTTTCTAAGGTTAGGTTTGCGACAGCCAAAGGTAGCTATTTTATCTGCAGTTGAGACAGTCAATGAAAAGATTCCATCAACCTTGGATGCAACAGCTCTGTGCAAAATGGCTGAACGTGGTCAAATTACAGGTGGAATTGTTGATGGTCCACTTGCTTTTGATAATGCCATTTCTATTGAATCTGCTCGTGAAAAGGGAATATTTTCCCAAGTAGCGGGTGATGCTGATATTCTCGTTGTTCCCGATCTCGTGTCAGGTAATATGCTGTACAAGCAAATTACATTTTTATCGGGTGTTGAAGCAGCGGGGATTGTTCTGGGGGCGCGAGTTCCTATTATTTTGACCAGTCGTGGCAGTAATGAAGTGTCACGTAAAGCTTCCTGTGCGATGGCCTTAATCTATGCTCGACTTAAGGATACCTTCAACGAATAAACACATCCTCTTTATTTAATCTGACCAATCTTTTGTTCTGGCATTTAGGTTATCTTGGAATAAAAATTTATGTAGTAAAAAACAAACGCTAATACTAACTAATGAAGTGTTTGATGAGAGCACAATTCAAGTTCTGAACGATATTTCACTTGGTTCAATCAATCACAACTAAATTTCTACTTAATTAATCTATTTTTCAAAAACAATTCTATTACTGAAATACTCTCTATATTTTTCTGTATCGTTAATATTTCCTTAATCTTAACCATGTAAAATTTAAAGATTTAATTTTTGAATAAATTTTAAATAAATTTGTTCAAAAAACACAAGTAATAACAACTCAATTTTCAAGCGATATCAACAGATTATTTAATAATTTTTTGATAATTATTCAATTCAATCAATCCGTTATTTGAAAAATAAATTTATAGTAAAAAGAGTGAGAAGTATGAATAAAGTTATTATTTACACTGATTTTGATGGTACGGTAACTAGAAGGCCTGGGGGGGATCTTGTATTTACAAACTTTTATCAATCATTATTGCAAGGTTATAAAGAAAATGTAAAACAAGACTATAAAAGAACTTCAATGAAAACCCCATGTGAAATTCAGTCTTTATTCGAAGCTAAATTTGGACAATATGACAAAAGTTTTGATTGCAGCCAGGTAGATGTTGATCTCCTTATGAGCCCAGATGCCATCCTATTTTTTCATGAAATATTATTAAATGATGACGTTACAGTGAATATTGTGACAAAGAATCGATCCGAGTACATAAATGCGGTCTTCAAATATCACGGATTTTCTAACGAAGAAATAAGAAAACTAACTATTTTAGATTCTGGGAATAAATTTAGGGACGTTAATTCCCAACTCAAGCGGCAAAATCGCGAAACAGTCAACTGTGTTTATATACTTGATGACAGTGAGAGAGATTATCAAGAGATGTTTCGCGCTGTAAAAACCAACCATTATGATGAGATCCGAGGATATAATAAGAAACCAGGAGAGTTTGAATGGATTCAATACCTAAGAGATATTAGGGCTGTTACTTCACTCGAAGCTGATTTTAAAGACGGTAACACAATAATGGAGACAACAAGCCACCAGCTCGAGGTAAACAATGCGGAAAATGGTGAAACGATAGACTCAGCAGATGGCGAAGGAAAGAAGGGCGGGATAAAGCGCAAACATGAAGACAACGATGCTACTGCTAAAGATTTGCCAACCTCTTATAAAAAGCGATGCATTCGGCCATTTTTTGATAGTCAACCAGAAGACTATGCGGCCAAGGAACCGCACCTGGGCGACGTTTCAAGCACTATGAACCCACCTTCGGTTTAATGTATCGGAGTAATTCCTATAACCTTACAAATACTGCTTCCCCGGGGAGCAGTAGTCTCGAAGCGATAGTGTATGTATCTCTCACTTTGGAAAA
Organism: Legionella micdadei; assembly: GCF_000953635.1. Classification (NCBI taxonomy): domain Bacteria; kingdom Pseudomonadati; phylum Pseudomonadota; class Gammaproteobacteria; order Legionellales; family Legionellaceae; genus Legionella; species Legionella micdadei. The sequence continues at coordinate 2,386,168 of NZ_LN614830.1, read as the reverse complement.
ATTTACGCAGGCGCCTGTGTCTGGAATGTGTAATTACCAGAGGCAAAGCTTGTATGAAGCGTTTAGTCAGTATAGTGAAAAGCTTTAGTTTTATTACCCCTCTAGCGCTTTCTTGGCTGCGTTAGAATCAAAATCACCCTCCCATTTAGCAATCACTATGGTTGCTACACCGTTTCCAATTAAATTAGTAAATGAACGGGCTGCAGACATGAATCGGTCGATACCAAGCAGCAGCACGACCCCTTCAACGGGAATGGTATGCATGCTGGATAAGGTTGCAGCTAACACAATAAATCCGCCACCTGTAACGGCAGCAGCTCCTTTAGAGGTTAATAATAAAACGGCGATAAGCGTCAATTGCTGGCTTAGTGAGAGGTCAATGTTAAGCGCTTGGGCAATGAATAATGTGGCGATAGTGAGATAAATCGATGTTCCGTCGAGGTTAAAAGTATATCCAGCTGGCAAAACCAATCCTACAACTGTTTTTCCACAACCTAATTTTTCTAATTTACTAATCATCCTCGGCAAGGCGACTTCAGAAGATGAAGTGCCGAGTACTATGAACAGTTCTTCTTTAATGTATTTTAGAAAACGCCACAAACTGAATTTAAATGTTTTCGCAATGAAACCCAATACAATGAAGATAAAAAATAGGCTTGTAAGATACACATCCGCCAATAATTTGCTCAGTGCAACTAAGGTGTGTATGCCATATGCGCCTATTGCATAGGCCATTGCGCCAAAGGCACCTATGGGTGCGACTTTCATGATAAAACCAATAATGGAAAAGAGCACAGTAGAAAATTGATCAATTAGTTTTGTAAATGGCTGAAGTTTTTCCCCACCCTTTAAAATCCCAAAACCAAATAAAATCGAAACAAATAAAACGGGTAAGATCTCACCTTTTGTAAAAGCACTTACTAAGGTATCGGGAATAATATTCAAGAGGAAATCAACAGTATCAAATGCGGCTGTCTGAGAAGTGTAATTAGCAATGCTCTTGCTATTTAACGAATGGACATCAATGTTTAACCCAGCACCAGGCTGATATAAATTGGCTACAACAAGCCCTATGATTAAAGCAAACGTGGTCAACACTTCAAAATAAATAAGGGCTTTGATGCCAATACGTCCTACTTCTTTGATATCTTTCATACCGGATATGCCGGTAACAACGGTGGTAAAGATAATAGGGGCTATCATCATCTTTATCAGCTTGATAAAACCATCCCCCAACGGCTTCATTTTCATAGCAAGCTCAGGGTAAAAGTGACCGAGCAGTATTCCCATGATAATGCTAACCATAACTTGGAAGTACAATTGCTTATGAAGCTCAGTTTTTTTAATTAAATTTTTTTCCAGATATTTTTGACTTGCTTGAGCATCGATAAGTTTTTCTTCCAATTCGAGTTCTAACATCATCTACACCATCCGTTATTGATAAAATTTGAATATCCAGAAAATTGATTATTGTAGCATAATTAACATTTCAAAGTATTTTATTTGGACATTAAGAGGAATCCGACTAGCTATTCAAACGGATTTTGCTGATTATTGCAATCGATCCTATTTTTGGTGAGAACAGATCGCCCCTTTAAATTATTGGAAATGGCCACTGAATTACATTTCGGTAGCACAAAATATACTATACTGATTGTTAAGTATTTTTTAGGGAAGATAAAATGCCGACTGTCAGAGAAGTCACTTTCAATCTATTAAGAAAATTGGATGTAAAGCATTTTGTTGCAAACCCAGGGTCAACTGAAGAAACATTTCTAGCTAATTTCCCTAAAGATTTTAATTTCGTCATGGCATTGCAAGAAGCAAGTGTAGTGGGAATCGCTGATGGTTTATCTCAAGGATTAAAAAAGCCAGTGATTGTGAATGTGCACACCGGAGCTGGAATGGGGAACGCGATGGGATGCATTTTGACTGCCCGGCTGAATAAAACCCCTTTAATCATCACTGCAGGCCAACAAACGAGGGAAATGTTGTTGATGGAACCTTTTTTGACAAACCGTGAGGCAACCGAGTTTCCAAAGCCTTGGGTCAAATGGAGTTATGAGGTGATGCGTCCTGAAGATGTACCCGGAACCTTCATGCGTGCTTACGCAATAGCTACCCAGGCTCCAGCAGGACCTGTTTTTGTATCTATTCCGTTAGATTTATGGGATTGCCACATTGAGGCGGTGGATGTTTTTCGGACTTCTTCCGTGAAAACAGCTCCTGATCCCGAAATTATATCCTCCTTCGCAAAACGAATTAACGAAAGCATCAACCCGATTCTTATTTATGGAGGGGATGTTGCAAGAAGCGGTGCTTGGAATGAGGCTATCTTATTGGCTGAAAGGCTTGGTGCGCCAGTATGGAAAGGACCGTTTTCCGAACTGGTTTCATTTCCGGAAGACCACGGTTTATTCAAAGGCGAGTTACCTTCTGGGAAAGGATTGTTAAGCCAGATGCTTAATAACCATGATCTGGTGATTGTGATCGGCGCTCCAGTGTTTCGCTATTATCCATGGATTCCAGGGGCGTATCTCCCTAAAGGTGCTTCTTTAATCCAAATTATTGATGATCCGTATGAAGCAGCCAAATCACCAGTAGGGGATAGTTTGATTTCCGATAGCCGTCTTGCCCTTAAATGCCTTCTTGAAGAAGTCAAAGAGCGTCATTCGTCAATGAATTTCTTAACGGATGTGAAGAAAAAACGAAATCAGGCTCAAATTTCGCCAACTTATCCTCTCACCGCAAAACAAGTCTTTGATGTCCTCTCTTTAAATACACCCGATGACTATGTTTTGGTAGAGGAATCACCTTCTAATTCCCATGAGTTCCAAGAATCAGGAATAGGAACTATTACTAAACCTGACTCTTTTTACGCGATGAGTTCAGGAGGATTAGGTTGGGGAATGCCGGCATCTGTTGGTTTGGCCTTAGCTGAAAAAAAGAGTGGGCGCAAAAGGCCAGTGATTTTAATTATTGGAGATGGTTCATTCCAATATTCCGTCCAATCAATTTGGACCGCGGTACAGCATCAAGTTCATCTCATAATAATCGCATTAAGAAATGAAGAGTATGCAATATTAAAATCGTTTGCTCTTTTGGAAAAAACGCCTAATGTGCCTGGATTAGATTTGCCAGGATTGGATCTAGTCGCATTGGCTAAGGGGTATGGCGCAGAAGCTTGTCGTGCCGATACGATTGAGGCGATTGAGAATGCCTATCAAGGCGCACTAAAAAAAATGGGTGTGAGCGTAATTGAAATACCGATTGATAAAAAAATTCATAAGTTGTTAGGATATATCCACATGAAATAGATTTGATTTTTGTCTAAAATGCCTCCTAAATTTAGTCGGCTGATGGATTACTTTCCTAAAAATTTCAAAGATACCCGCCGAGGAGTTATGCAGAAAATAACAGGAGTATACCTCAAAATACATTGAATAATTTTTAAGAGCCCATAACTTAATTGGGCTACCGAAAAATTAATGAGAGGAGATTTCAATGAATAAGAAACAATTACTTTCGATTCTAATCTCTGGTGTACTTGTTACGATGATATCTACCAGAACTTTGGCACTCGAGGCTAAACAAAATAAACAAATGCAAAATAGTAATAATAACCCACTCGTCTTAGATCCATTTGATAGCGATCCATTCTTTCAATCAAATAACGATGTATTCCAGCAAATGTATAAAATGCAACAAACAATGGATCAATTGATCAAAAACCAATTTTCACAAATGCAAAATAGCCTCATGAACCAACCGAATCAAAATTTATTCGGTAGTGCAAGTAATATACAAATTCAAGAGAACAACAACGAAATTATCTATAAAATAAAGCTACCAAAAGGTGCTGATAGTAAGGTCGATGTGTCTGTCAAACAAGGGCTATTGGTGGTAGGTACTAACATAACGCAAAAAATAACTCGAGAAAATAATAACAATAAAAGTGTCAGCTATTCCCAGAGCAACTACAGTCAATCATTCCAGTTGCCACACGGCTATGATCCAAATTCAATGGACACAAAAATGAAAGATTCAAATTTAATTGTGACTTTTAAGAAATCACTTTTGCCATCGTCTTCATTGAAGAGTTAAGCCACAACAAGTTCATGATAGTATAAGATGATGAACCGTTACCGATAAAAGAGAGATTTTACTTATGTAAATTTACTTTATCGTAACCGAGGAAAGGAGCGCAGGGTGAGACTTAGGAGTATGGAATATTCGTTGCCGCTCGGTAGATGAGAAGAATTGAACCATATCTTTGACCTGCTGCAAACTTATTTGGGCATTGATTAAGTCTAATCGAACCTGCGTTGAAGTTTGTTCCCTTTGGTTTACCAAAAAAAGGGTGCTATCGCCTTCATAGAACTTCTTTATTTCACCGCGCTCTACTTTCTTTGCTAAGCGCAAAGAATGGGTGAGTAGGTTAATCTGCTGGGTGTACATTCTGATGGCGATAAAAAGATTGGCTAATTCATTACTTAATTTTTCATAGATAAATTTTTTTTTAGTTTTAATTTGTTGAAGCTCGCTGGTGCTACTTAAGAGTCTTCCTTTTGCTTCACGCTGGCAAAAAGGAAATTTAAAAGAAATACCAACCAGCGCCGCTTGTGGAATTAACCTTGGGTATCCTCCGCTTCCATATTGTTTGGAGGTATAGGCCATGGCATCCAAGTTAGGTAATAAATCATTACGGGCTAAATTTTGTTTCATTTTAATGATTCGGTAATAACTTTCCATTTTGCGAAGGGCTGGATGACTTTTTAATTTTTCAAAACTGGTTGATGTTTTAATGCGTTTATCCATTATCTGATGAGGTAGTTGTGAAGTTTTTGGTTTTAATCTTCTACCACGTCCATCCCGATAATAAATTGAAAGGTTTATCGCGGCCTGCTCTAGCATCATCTCGCCCTGATTTACAAATTGCTCGCGCTGGATCATCATTTGTAAATTTTCTGCTATTGCCAATTTAGCTAATTCCCCCTGGGTTGCTTGCTTTGTAATAGCATTTTGCCTCTTTTGTGCTAGGGAGAGCAAATGCCTAAAAGCTTTTAGTTGAAATCCAGCTTCAACCCATCGCCAATAAGCTTGAATGGCTTCTTGATATATTTTTATTTTTGTTGAAGCTGCATTTTGATTGTTTAGATGAATTGTTTCTGCTTGGGTAAAAAGAGCCGTTCTTTCTTTATCAATTGCTCTGTTCCTGAGCAAAGGAAAAGATAAGCCCACTCGATATTCCCCTCCAGAATTGGTGAGGTAATTTTGGTAATAGATGGGCCAATCACCTCGTCCAATCCGGTATCCGCCAAACAATTTCAAGCCATTTTTTAGTGTGGGCACTACTACTTCGTTATCTATATGCGTATTAACGTACCCACCAAAAGGTTGAGAGCGGCTGTTAATGTTCAAAGAGGGGTCGAACTTGCCAAGTGCACTGATATAATCCCCTTGAGCTTTGCTTATTTCTAAATAAGCAATGATCACTTGTGGATAAAATTGATCAACTTTTTCAAGGATATCTGCCAGCTTTAATTCTTGGTTGGCCCTGGAAAAGCTGTTTGGGGAGCACAAAAGAAACATGATTAGAAAAATTGCATGGAAAAGACTAGTATATTTTCTAATTAAATAATTAATCATAACTTCCTGTACTCATTATCGCTTTCAGGAGGGAACCCATTGAATTGACGCCAAAGCTCATACCATAACGGCACTTTACCTAACTGGATCCAGCCATGAACTAGGACTCCTTGTCTTAAAAATCGTATGTTAGGCCAAGGCTCGTTTGGCACAATAACCGCACGGAATAGGCCCTGACCATTATCTGTTGGATCAATGAAAGCAACAGTGCCGCCAAAAGTTCCTACAGCAATTTCAGGCCATCCGCGAAATTGAATCGCCGGCCAGCCCTCAAATTGCAGCTGGGCCTTCTGATTCAAGCGAACAAAGGGAATATCGTTCCCATCTATCCAAAGTTCTACGGCTCGTGACTTAGTTTCAGGAATAATTTGCGCTAAAATTTGTCCCGCACTCACAACGACACTTTTTTCACCCGTCAACCGCTTAAAAATAGTACCTGCTACATGCGCTTTAATCACTTGAGTTTTTTGTCGGGCAATGCGTATATCGATATTAAGTTTATCGATGTTAGCTTGTGCGAGATCATTTTGATATTTTGCATATTCAATCTGAGCAAGTTCATATTGACGTTTTGAGTTGATGCCTTCGTTATACAACCTCTTCTGCCTATCCACATTAGCTTTTCCTGCCGCTATTGCTTGCTTTGCTGCTTCGACTCTAAGTAAGGTTGCTTGTTTTTCAAGCTCAAGGCGGGACAAAAGCTCAGGATCGTTATCGGATACATCGACTATCGGATCACCTGGTTTGACGGTCATCCCCTCATCAACATACCATTTTTTTATTCGTCCACTAATGGGTGAATTGACAGTATGTAATCGCTCTGTCGGGGAATAGGCAATAACACGGCCATTGCCTAATGCAAATTGTTGCCATGGAGTTAACAAAAGGATCAGCACCACGCCTAAAAAAATGGGTAAGGTTATGAATATAACTGTTCGGGGTTTAGGTAATTTTTTTAAAATGGCATAGGAATAGAGTTTCATAAATTCACACTTAAAAAGTGAGGGGATAATGGCAAGTCTGATCGTTTACTTAAGATGATTAAAAGGGTTCTGTCTAAGCTTTGTAATAAAATTAATATTTCTTGAAGTGTCTGTGAGTCGAACAAGTCGAGGCTCCTATCGATAACCAAAAGCTGCGGTTTTAAGAAAAAAGCGCGCGCTATCATCAGTTTTGTTAGCTCAACTTCAGTAAATACACTTTGCCAATCATAGATTACGGTCTGAAGGTCTTCGGGTAGCTTTCTAATTTTTTCAATTAAACGTAATCGCTCAAGTAAAGCATAGACTTCTTTGTTTGCAATACTCTTGTGACTTAAAAATAGGTTGTCGTAAATACTGCCTGCAAACCATTGGACACCCGTAATAAGAAGGCTGTGATGGCGAAGGGGGACAAGATGCTTATTATCACAGGGGACTCCATTGATATCGATTTCCAAGAGATTATGTTTTGTGAAGCCGAATAATTCCTCAACAAGATTCTGGCACAAGTCGGAGCTGTCTGTTTTTATGATGAGAGGTCGGCTAAGTGTGACTACTGCTTCATAATTAGCATTAAATTGTAATCGAATATGATCTAATGGAGAGAGAAAACCGAGTGATTTTTGTACTTTCTCAGTAGGAAGATTGAGGAGTGCACCTATTTTGTCTGATGATGCCCTCAAGTCATAGTAGTTTTCCAATAATGTTCCGAATCGCTTGAATGCATAGATGAATGATCCGAGAACTATCTCCGATGCGACCAACTGGCCAAGACTTAATTGGTTATTGATAACAAGATACCCACCTAAACCCAGTAGAAGGCTAGTTGCCAGAGCCGATAAAACATAAAAACCAGTTTGCTGCTTGATTAGTTCTTTAAAATGTTGATTTCTCACCTTGAGGAATTCGACAAGTCTGCGATCTGTTTCTCGAAGGACAAATTGATCATAAAAATTGAATTTGAATAAAAAGCGGTTGATCAGAATTTCCTCTAGCCATGTGCCAATCTTGTGTTTCTTATCACATTCCTGTTTTGCAGAATCCATGGCTTTGCGGTGAGGAAGGAAAACGATGAGTAGAACGCTAATGATAATAAAGCCATCAAAAATAATAAAAAGAGGATGATAGGCCAAAAGCAAAATTAAGCCAAAAAACACTTGTAGCCCCAAATTGATTCCATAAATTAACAAGCTAGCAAGCGATTTTTTTACAGTTACAATTTCAAAAAAGCGATTGACTAATTCAGGCCCATAGTGGGTTGAAAAACTATTTATTGATAAGTGGGCGAGTTGTTCGGTTAGATTTAAGCTTATTTTTACCATCAACTTCTGTTGAATTGTTTCTATGATAATCAGCTGCCAAACACTCAGGGCTCCCAAACTAGCCATTAAGATGAAAACCATAAAGCTTAGAGTAAACACGGGCTGCAATAATTTGCCAAAGGCAATTAAATTAACCAATGTCTGGGCAGCAATGGGAACAATCAGAGACAAAATACTGACCAACACACTAATAATGACAATTGACAGAATGGTTGACCTATCTAATGCTTCTGCTGTGAGAGAAACTTCCTTCGTCATTCTTTCTGTCCTTATCTTTTGGATAGCTTCCCAGTGCAATACTAAAAATCATTAAATCACTAATGCTTAAGTTTTTTCAATAAAAAAAATTCAAGGGATTCTATCGCTTTACTTTGATTATTTTTTTTCAACAGGCAGACACGAATATCTTTCAAAGACGGTAAAAATTCGAAATCTAAGCGCTCAAGATAGGGAGGAATTAAGGTTCGTTGGATAGCGGTTATACCTAATCCAGCGCGCACAGCTGCCATTTTACCTGCATAACTTGGGCTACTATAAACCAATCTCCATTTAATTTTATTTCTATTCAGTGAATTAATGACATTGTCTCGATAAATACAAGGTGAAGGTGATAACACTAAGGGAACTACCCCATTTTCAGAAAAAGTTGGTAGTAGTTCTTTTTTGCCTATCCATTCAACAGGTTCAGACCAAATATTAACCACAGGCGTATCTTCTTGTGAATTAGTTTTAATCAGAATTAAATCGAATTTATCCTGATTAAATTTATCTATTAGGTTTAGTGAAAGATCACATTCAACATTGAGGATCACTCTTGGATGCAACCGTCCAAATTCCACTAAAACATCCGATAAAATCATACTCGCAAAATCTTCAGGTAAGCCGAGTCTAATCTCCCCATGAATTTCAGGTGCTTTGAAGTAATCAAGTGACTCACGGTGTAATTCATAAATTCGTTTTGCATAACTTAAGAAGAGCTCCCCATCGGTCGTCAGAGATAGAGTCTTACCTCTATTAAACAGAGGTTTTTCTACCAGGTTTTCCAGTTTGGCAATCTGTTGACTAATCGCTGATTGAGTGCGCCCAACTCGTTCAGCGGCTTTAGTAAAACTGTTGGTTTCTGCTACAGCGAGAAAACATTGCAAGGTAACCGTATCAAGCGACATTTATAAGAATTCCTTATAACAAAAATAAAAATTTTTAATTTTACTAATATTAGTATCGCTTATATATTAAATCAAGAAAAACATAAATTCTAATGGAGTCGCTTATGAACTTATCGAACTGCAATGAACTGTTGTTTGTTGCAATATTGCTGCCTCTTATTATCAGCACGTTTATCAATCACTTAGTCAGTGAAAAAAAATCAGTAATAGGTGCGAAATGTTCTTCTTTTTTAACAGGGATTGCCTTGATTATTGGTTTATTTACACTTTTCACTAACCCAAGCAGAAGTTTTACTGCCAATGAATTATTCAGCTTAAGCAATTTAAGCTTTTTAACAGCCGCTTTGATTTTATTTGTCAGTTTTGTCGTTCATCAATTTTCAAAGCGCTATATGGATGGAGACAGGCACTACTGCCTGTATTTCCGGAGGCTATCCCTGATTACTTTAACGGCTACTGTGATGGCTTTTGCTAATCATTTGATCCTTTTCTGGTTCGCCTGGTTCCTTAGTAATATTCTCTTAGTCATTCTGATGATCCATAAGACAGAGTGGGAAGCGGCAAAAAATTCCGGCATTTTGACAATGAAAATCTTGATGCCTGGCAGTTTGGCACTTCTCCTTTCCTTTACGTTGTTTTACATTCTGACTGGAAGTTTTTCAATTGAATCAGTTAACATCCAATTAAAACAATTCGATTCGCCAATCTTGACTGCGGCGATTTTGCTCGTTGTTTTTGCGGCGTTTACCCAATCTGCAATTTGGCCATTTCATCGTTGGCTTTTAAGCTCACTCAATTCGCCAACCCCTGTTTCTGCCCTGATGCACGCTGGTCTAGTAAATGGTGGAGGATTGTTGTTAGTCAAATTCTCTCCCATCTTGATGGGCGATCAAGCTATTCTCAATTTAGTGTTTATATTAGGGGCAACAACTGCTTTCTTAGGGAGTCTATGGAAATTAATCCAGAATAGCATTAAACGAATGTTGGCTTGCTCTACGATGGCCCAGATGGGCTTTATGATGATGCAGTGCGGGTTAGGTCTATTTCCAGCTGCAGTGGCTCACTTATGTTGGCATGGATTATTTAAATCGTACTTATTCTTGAGCTCTGGTTCAGTTGTCCAGCAACGCCGTATTGAAACTCGCTTCTTCTCTGCAAAAAGGTTTAGTCTCTTTTTTGCAATGTTGGGCGGGTTAGCAAGTGCTTTTAGTTTTGCGATGGTCACTGAGAAGCCAATTTTTCCTCTCCAAGCAACAAGCTTTCTCTTAGTTTTCACTTTCATGGCAGGGGCGCAATTATCTGACACATTAATAAGGGCAAGCAATTTTAAGCTTATGAAATTGCTCGTAATCATGGTTTCTTTCCTGACGGGTTGGTTATACGGAGAGAGTATACACCTGATTGAATTTTTCACAGGTATTGCAACAGTCCAATCCACTTCGCTCAATGGGGTGCAAGTAATAGCATTAATCCTGTTTGTAACCGTATGGCTTACGTTCAACCTAAGAAACTATCTACAACTGGAAAAGACAAAACTATGGGCCTTCATTTATACAAGAATGCTCAATGAGAGCCAACCGCATCCTAAAACAATTACCACTAACCGTAAAACTTATCAGTACTAAGGGGTTAACATGAAACTTCACCTATCAGATTCACTCAATCAGCAACCAGCGAATAAGTTTAGTTTTGAGAGTAACCAACCTAAGAGCATCTCTGCCATGGTGGCTAATGCTGCCACATTGCTTACACCGGTATGGCCGCTTGAAACATTCATTGCATGTAATTCCTTGCATGGCTATGAATCGTTAAATTTTGAAGAGGCTGTCTTAGAAAGTCAGCTTAATAAAAATGCACAAGTGGAGCCCAAACTTGAAGAAGTCAATCGCCAGATGATTAAATGGTGTAGCGCTTTTCTTGATTCAGGGCAAAGCGCCATTACTATGCCGAATAAGGAAAAAGGGTTTTATGCGGCTTTTATCAGCTTAGCCCTTTACGATAGTACATTACACCAGAAAAACAAAACAAATAAATCCTGGCTTGTAAGTTTACCTCATAATGCTGAACAAGCCATAATCTATTGCTTTAAACAGCTTGGTATCCCATCTTGCGAGCAAGAAAAGTTTATTGAAAGAACATTATGTTATTTACCTGGATGGGCAGGGTATATCAAATGGATGGGTGAATGGTCTTCGCGAAGCTCCCGATTTTCCAGTAATTTGGTTGATTTCCTTGCTATAAGATTGGTCATAACTTGTCTTCTTTGGCCTGAAGCTGGAAAAAAAACAAGTCATGAAAATCAATCTTCACTGTCAGCAGAGTTCCTCAAGGAAATGAAAGCGAAAGAACGATGGTTCAGAAACGATCTTTTAATTAAAATTTTATACGATCTTAAGACAAGCAAAAAAGACATGGCCAGGCCAGATGCTCAGTTGGTATTTTGTATTGATGTTCGATCTGAACCTTTCCGTCGTGCCATCGAGAAACAAGGTTGTTATGAAACATTAGGATTCGCAGGTTTCTTCGGTTTACCGATCAAGACTTGTGATGTCGACACTGGAAAAGATAAAGAGTTATGTCCTGTGTTATTGAAACCCAAATTTACCATTGATGAGACGCCGGTTGATTCTCAATTAAGCTGTGTTACCCGCCATAAACAGGGCAAAAAAATTAAAAACACTTTGAGCAATGTGTATTACCAACTTAAATATAACTTCTCTACGCCTTTTGCACTCGCTGAGTTTTTGGGAGCTTGGTGTGGATTAACTATGTTTATGAAATCTTGTTCACCCATTATGTATACCCACTTAACTAATTGGGTAAATGAGCTGATAGCACCTTCATTAAGGACAAAGCCAGTTTTTGACCCAGATCCTTCTAAACCTAATCGTGGGATTGCAAAAGAGGAACAATTGAGCTACGCAGAGGCAATACTAAGGTTGATGGGGTTAACCAAAAATTTTGCTAAAGTTGTGCTGCTTTGTGGCCATGGGAGTACCACCCAGAATAATCCCTATGCCTCTGCTTTGGACTGCGGTGCTTGTGGTGGAAACCCTGGAAGCACTAATGCAAAATTGCTCGCCACTTTATTAAATAAGGCGGATATTCGCACTGGACTTGCTGAAAAAGGAATAATCATCCCATCCGATACCGTGTTTTATGCTGCCCTGCATAATACAACCACCGATGAAATTACTCTCTATACCGATCAGAAAAAGCCTATGAACCAAGCCATTCTGAGAAAGCTTAAGATTGCATTCGCTGATGCAAGAAAAGAGACGAATATTGAAAGAAAGGCCAAATTAGCAAAATCTGCTTCCAAAGCAGACGACATTGTCAGAAGAAGTTCTGATTGGTCCGAGGTAAGACCGGAATGGGGGCTAGCCCGAAATGCTGCATTTATTGTGGGGCCTCGTAGTTTAACCGAGAACATCAATTTGGATGGAAGGTGTTTCTTGCACTCTTATGATTGGCAAGAGGATACGCACGGTAGTTGCCTTGAAACCATTTTAACTGCTCCAATGGTCGTAACTCAATGGATTAATAACCAGTATCTGTTTTCGACTCTTGACAATATTGCTTACGGAAGCGGCAGCAAAATTACCCAGAATGTTACGGGTAAAATAGGTATCATGCAGGGTAACGGAAGTGATCTGATGCACGGTTTACCTCTCCAGTCTGTGAAAAGCGATGATAGGACTAATTATCACGAGCCTTTAAGGTTATTAACTATTGTTTATGCTCCGAAGCATTTAGTGACTCAAATCATCGACAAGCACGAAATTTTGAAAAAATTATTTTTTAATCATTGGGTTTCATTGGTTGTCATCGACCCCACGGCTCGTTCAACTTACAGCCTCAATGAGAAAAATACATGGGAAGTAATTTAATGAAGGGATGAGAAATAATGGACAAATATAAAAATAAGCAAGTCTTATTGGCGACAAAGCACGCCAAGGAGCAAGTCATCCAACCCGTTTTTGAATCTTTCCTTCATTGCCAAGTTAATACGGAGCATTTTGATACGGATAAATATGGGACATTCACTGGAGAGATTCCCAGACCGCTTAGTCCGTATCAAACCTGTATTTTAAAAGCAAAAGAAGCGGCAGAAAAATTTGGTTATGAGTTAAGCATTGCCAGCGAGGGAAGTTATGGGCCGCATCCATTTATACCGTTCATACCTGGAGGGCATGAAATTATGGTTTTCTGGGATAAATCCAAGGATTGGATTATCGCAGAGCAATTAATTACGGAAAAAACCAACTACAGCAGAATCTATGTTGATTCGTCGACCAATATTGATGACTTTTTAAAAAAAATGGGTTTCCCAGAACACGCACTGATTATTCAAACTGCAACCACGAAACAAATCATTGCTAAAGGAATTAATGACATTCAATCACTTCAAACTTATTTAACTACAGGTTACGAAATAGAAGATCGCTTGTTGCTTACAACCGATATGCGCGCCATGATGAATCCTACAAGGATGAAAATTTTATCCGAATTAGCAATTAAACTTGCGAATCGCATTAAAACTAACTGCCCGCATTGCTTGGCACCCGGATTTGGTTTTAAAAAAACGCAAGACAATTTATTATGTCAAATTTGTAATTCACCCACTACTCTTTATAAATTCGAATTATATGGTTGTGTACAATGTTGTTATGAGGAATCTAAGCCAAGACAGGATGGTTTGGAGTATGCCAATCCTGAGTTTTGTAATTATTGTAATCCCTAATATATGGTAGGGTTTGGAGCAACGATGAGTAAAAAACGCGCTTTAGTTGGTATTATTATGGGGTCAAAAAGTGATTGGAGAATATTATCCCATGCAGCAGAGACACTTGAGACTCTAAGTATAAATTATGAAACCAAAATTGTTTCTGCCCATCGCACGCCAGACAGATTAATTGAGTACGCAAATAATGCAGAGTCTTTAGGCTTGGAAATTATTATTGCAGGTGCTGGTGGGGCTGCTCATCTGCCCGGCATGGTTGCTTCAAAAACGATACTTCCAGTATTGGGGGTTCCTGTTCCGCTAGAAATATTAAATGGACTAGATTCGTTATTGTCCATAGTTCAAATGCCATCAGGAATACCGGTTGGTACTTTAGCAATTGGAAAAGCTGGTGCCATTAATGCCTCGTTATTAGCAGCTGCAATGCTCGCAAATAAATATCCAGACATTAAAAGTAAGCTAAAATCTTATCGTGAAGAGCAAACCCGTAAAGTGCTTGAGGCCGATTCACCACAATTAGGAACCGTTTAAGATGAAAATTGGCATTTTGGGTGGTGGGCAATTAGCAAGAATGCTATCAATGAGCGCCCATACTTTAGGAATTAAAACCATATGCCTCGATCCCAATAAAGAGGCTTGTGCAGAAAACTTAAGTGTAGTGATAAAGGGAGAGTACACCGATAAAAACGTTCTAAAGCATTTTTTAGAGAACGCAGATTTTGTGACGCTTGAAACAGAAAATATTCCCCTAGATGCAGTGGAGTTTATCAATAGCATAAAACCTGTCTATCCTTCTATCAATGCGTTAAAAATTTCACAAGATAGGTATCTTGAAAAATCCTTTCTTAAATCGCTTGGTATCGCAACTGCTGAATTTACCGAAGTCAATACTATGAAACAGCTTGAGGATGGGATTGATAAGATTGGTCTACCAGCCATATTAAAGACGAGGCGTATGGGATATGATGGAAAAGGACAATTCCTTATCCGAAATCATTCTGAATTGCCGTTAGCGTGGCAAGAATTGCAACAGCAACCCTTGATTTTGGAAAAATTTGTTCCTTTTCAATATGAAATATCGCAGATTGCTGTGCGCAACAAAAAAGCTGATATCCAATTTTATCCATTAATACACAATCATCACAAAGAAGGGATATTGCGCTGGTCTGAGGCCCCGTTCAAAAACAAAGTTCTTGAAGAAGAGTGCAGAAGAATCACAACGATCATTTTAGATGAGTTAAATTATGTCGGGGTTATAACGGTAGAGTTTTTTTATGATGGACATAGGGTAATGGTGAATGAAATTGCTCCACGAGTGCATAATTCTGGGCATTTAACCATTGAAGGTGCGGCAACGAGTCAGTTTGAAAACCATTTGCGGGCAATTTTTGATCTTCCTTTAGGAAGTGCCTCCTTTTTAGGCGATTGTTTTTTACTTAATTTTATAGGGGAGATGCTCCCCATCCAAACCTGCTTGAAGTATGCGGGGGTTCATTACCATGATTATGAAAAAACACCACGGCCTAATCGGAAAGTAGGTCATGCTACCCTCGTCAGTTGGCAAACTTCCAGCTACGACAAGACAAAACAAGAACTAAAATCCCTTTTAGGAATCCATGAAGATGGATAAGAGGAGATTATTAAAGTGAAAAATTTTGCAATCCATAACTTACACTCAATCGGTACATAACTAATCTGGTGCTGGATAAAATATGACTACTGCCCTTGTTTGGTTTAGACAAGATTTACGATTAACCGATAATCCCGCATTATTTGAGGCCTGTACCCGGCACAAAAACATTATTCCTCTCTATATTTTGGATGGAAAAAACAGTGTTCTTGGACAAGCACAGGCGTGGTGGCTTCATCATAGCCTTAATTCGTTAAAGAATTCGCTAAATGATAAGTTGGGGCTAAAACTTGTTTTACGCAAAGGCAATCCCTTGGAGGTTATTTTAGAGTTAGTTAACACCTGCTCTATAAACGCTATTTATTGGAATCGTTGTTACGAACCTTTAGTCATTGAACGCGATAAGCGAATTAAGAGTTCCATGCAAGAGCTTGGATTAGAAGTGCTCAGTTTTAATGGGAGCCTATTGCATGAACCGTGGACTATTAAGAATAAAAGTGGCGATTATTTTAAAGTGTTTACTCCTTATTGGAATGCTTGCAGACAACCCCTTTTCCCGCAACCGGCTAATGAAATAATCAATCGACCTACCGGCATAGATACTGTCAGTGATAAACTTAACGAATGGGGGCTTTTACCGAGCCTGGGTTGGGCTTCTCAATTCCCCGTTTTTTGGACTCCAGGTGAGGAGGGGGCGCAACAAAAATTATGCCATTTCATAGCCCATCATCTTAATGGCTATAAGACAAATCGTAACTTCCCTATAAAACAGGCTACTTCACGACTATCTCCCCATCTACACTTTGGTGAAATAAATCCGTGGTCTATTTTAAGAGCTGTTGAATTAGCAAAGCTGGATCCCAACTGTGACTTAGTTTCTGCAGAACATTTCTTATCAGAGTTGGGTTGGAGAGAATTTTCTTATTATCTTCTTTACCATGTGCCGACCTTGTCCTATGAGAATTTTAAAAAAGAATTTGATGCTTTTCCTTGGCATAACGATGAACAATTATTAACATGTTGGCAAAAGGGAATGACAGGTTATCCTATTATTGATGCAGGGATGAGAGAGCTATGGGCTACTGGCTATATGCATAATCGAGTACGTATGATTGCTGCATCTTTTCTCACTAAGGGATTGTTTATTGATTGGCGCCTAGGGGCTGATTGGTTTTTGGATACCTTAGTTGATGCGGATCTAGCCAATAATAGTGCAAGTTGGCAGTGGGTTGCAGGCTGTGGTGCTGATGCTGCACCATATTTTCGTATTTTTAATCCGGTGCTACAAAGTCAAAAATTTGATCCTGATGGGTCATATATTCGTCGTTGGGTTCCTGAACTGTCTTCTTTAAAAAATGAGGTCATCCATGCCCCTTGGGAAGCGGTTAATTCCGCTGAGATTTACGGACAAACCAAATATCCAAGACCTATAGTTAATCATAATGAAGCTCGCGCCATCGCAATGGCTTATTATAATCAGTTAAAAAAGAAGAGAAGTGTATGAAGCCTTATTTTTTAATTTTTGGCTTTGGTTACACAGCTAAAGTACTTTCATCAAAACTGATATCACAAGGTTTCAGGGTAATCGGGACAAAGCGTTCGCTCGATGAACAGGAGTCCAACGGCTCTCAAGGCGTCAAATTAATTGATTTTAATTCCCCCAAGATGGAAGATTATATAGGTCAATCGAGTTATATTTTAATTGCTATTCCCCCCACAAGCACCATGAGTGACTTAGTCTTAACAAAATACGGCGGCTTAATCAGAAAGCAAGCTCGTCATTTTCAATGGTTGGGATATCTTTCATCTACCGGTGTCTATGGCGATCATCAGGGGAGATGGGTTGATGAAAAAACCGTGTGCATACCTCATACGCCAACGGGTATTACACGGTTAAAAGCAGAGCAAGCCTGGTTATCGTTTGCAAAACTAAATCAATTGCCTCTTCATGTCTTTAGGCTATCGGGTATTTATGGACCAGGGCGGAATGCGATTGAACGATTGCAAAAGGGGAAAAAGTACAGCGTATTTAAAGAAGGGCAGGTTTTTTGCCGTATCCATGTAGGTGATATAGCTTCTGTTCTTCTAGCGTCGATGAATGCCATTAACCCCCTATCTATTTACAATGTATCGGACGATGAGCCAGCACCCGCGCATACGGTAGATCACTATGCTGCTGCTTTGCTCCATCGGGAGCCGCCACCCTTAGTTCCATTTTCAGAGGCATCTTTATCACCAATGGAACAAGAGTTTTATGGTAATAACCGGCGTGTTTCTAATTTAAAAATGAAAGAGGAGCTTCATGTAAGCTTGAAGTACCCTACCTTTCGCGAAGGTCTAGCCCAAATTTGGAGAGACGATTTTGCACCTAAAAAACATGGCTAAATTGATTATTTGGATTGTTGTCTTTCAAGCGATCGGATTTTTATTAGGGTTGTTCACACAAACCAATATTCATCCATGGTATGAGAGCCTAAATAAATCATCTTTAACCCCTCCAGGAGCAGTGTTTTCTATTGTTTGGACAGTACTGTATGTTTTGCTGGCAGTAATTGGTTGGACTTTGTCAGGCCACAAAAACGAACATCATTATAAATCAATCTATTATTTATTTGCGGCGCAGATGCTTATGAATTGGCTCTGGACGCCACTCTTTTTCCAGCTTCATTGGTTGAAATTTAGCGCCATTTGGCTTGTTAGCCTAACCGTCTTGAACTGGGTTATTATGATGAAAGTTAAAAATAAACAAAAAGGGATCACTTTATTGATCATACCTTATGTTCTCTGGCTTATTTTTGCTTCTTATCTCAATGTTGTGATAGCGGTCATGAATTAGACAGACTCTAATTTACCTTCCATGCTCAATTAGCTCATGTCCATCCTCTTTTTTAAGTATGATAAAAATGCCTCCTGAGCATAAAGTAATAATGCCTAACGTGAAAAAAGATGCATGAAATGTTTTCAGGGTTAATTCAAGAGGATGCGAGGTTACTGAAAAAAAGCGGACCAGAATTGCTGCAACTGCTACACCAAAACTTTGCGAAAGTTGTTGAACTGTACTCATAATACTCGTTGCGGCGCTAATATTTTCTTGCTCAACATTAGCATAAGCTAAAGAATTCATGCCTGTGTACTGTAATGCAATTAGAAACCCATAAAAAAAGGTCAGTAGGACAATAATGACAAGCGATGTAGTTTGATTGACCCATAAAAAAGACCAAAGGGATAATCCTACTAAAAAAGTATTGAGTAACAGTAATTTCTTATAACCAAAAAGGCGCAAAATACGAAGTGACAAAGGCTTTACTATAAGTACGCCTAAAGCAATAGGCGCTAAAAGTAACCCTGATAATTGAGGGGAATATCCTAAACTCACTTGAAAAAGTAATGGCAGCAAAAAGGGGATTCCGCCAAATCCTAAGCGGGCAAGTAAATTGCCGATAACAGACACTTTAAAAGTTCTAATGCCTAATAATTCAACTTTAACAATTGGATATTGTTTATTCTTAGAATGCCAGCAATAAAAAAAGAAAAGAAAACAAGATACAGCAATGATTGTGGCTGATTGCGAATTTTCAACATCGGATTCACTAAGGGTTGCCAAACCAAATGTTAAAATGGCAAGGCTACTGCCAAACAAGATAAAGCCTATTTTATCGAGTGAGTGGACTGGGCGGGGCGGCATCTCTGGAAGTAATTTAGTTGCCAGTAATAAAGTAAAAAAGCCAATAGGCGCATTTATCCAGAAAATCCAACGCCAAGATAAATGAAACGTAATGAAACCGCCAACTACTGGGCCGGACATCATACCCAGGGCAGCAACCATGACAACAATTGACATTTTGGCTACTAATTCATGGCGTTCACAAGTGCGGATAATGATCAATCGTCCTACTGGTAATGTTAACGATCCACCCAGCCCTTGCAGTATGCGGGCAATAATCAATTCTGGTAAATTTTGGGTAAAGCCACACCAAATGGAACTTAACGTAAAAAAAGCCAATGCTCCCATAAATACTTTCTTAACCCCAAATTTGTCTGCAATCCACCCACTAATCGGAATGAAGATTGCTAAGCTTAAAAGATAGCTGATTAGGGCTATTTTTAAATCAATTGGATTAACTTTAAAACTTTTTGCCATAACCGGAATAGCTGTGTTGATTACTGTGGTGTCAATTGCCTCCATAAGCATGGCAAATGAAACAAGTAAAAGAATAAGATTTTTTTTCATCGTAGTTAATTTATTTGCGGTAACGGACAATAATTTAAGGGGCAACCATTTCAAGTAACATTGATTACCCAAGCAATGGGATTTCCAATCATTCACTTCAATTGACCTATACTATATTGAAGTAGGCGAAGTTCTACAAACTGGGTTGCATGGTATAGAGGATGAAACCATAACAGATGTACTAGAATGTAGGGGTATCGGCATTGATTGTTTCTAGCTCTAAATTGGCCTTGGGTAAATAGATTTTGATAGGTCTTAAAGGTGATAGGATGTCACTCATTGATAAAATCTTAGGGAAGCCTTTAACCCTACGCCAACGTAAGAAGCAAGAACTTAGCATTCTTACCGGCATTCCTGCCTTAGGCTTGGACTCTTTTGCCTCCACTGCTTATGGTCCTGAGGCCGCTTTAATGATTTTATTACCATTAGGCATGGCAGGGCTTCATTATTTTTCCTTCATCATGCTAGCAGTCATTGCAGTTCTTATTATGCTTTACCTCTCTTATCAACAAACTACAGCTGCGTACCCTCAGGGCGGAGGAGCTTATATTGTTGCGAGTGATAATTTTGGCAAAAAAGCAGGTATATGGGCTGCAATCGCTTTATTAATCGATTATCTTCTCAATGTTGCCGTTGGCATTTCAGCTGGAGTTGGCGCAGTCGTTTCAGCGATCCCTATACTTCAACCTTATACACTGTTGCTTTGTCTTTTGGTTCTGACTCTCCTTACCTTCCTTAATTTGCGTGGTGTTCGTGAATCTGGATTAGCGTTTGTTACGCCAACGTTGTTATTTATTGTCTGTATCTCTATTGCAATGTTAATTGGATTATTTGAGAGTTTACGAACCGGAGGGCATCCTCAGCCATTGGTATCGCCTCCAGAATTCCCACCTGCAACGGAAACCATCAGCGGATGGTTGATTCTAAGTGCGATTGCTAATGGGCTGACAGCGATGACAGGGATTGAAGCAGTCAGCAATGCTGTTCCACTGTTTCGTAATCCAAGGGTTAGAAATGCCAGATGGACTTTAACTGTAATTTTGCTTACGCTAGCTTTATTTTTATTAATTCTTGGGTATTTAATCCCAACTTATCATATTGTAGCCATGGATGAAAAAAATCCAGGCTATCAAACAATATTATCTCAGTTGATTGCTGTAACTACTGGCAAGGGAATATTTTATTATTTTTCTATCTTTATTATTTTCTTTGTCTTAGTCAATTCAGCACAAACCAGTTTTATTGCTTTTCCGAGAGTATGTCGATTTTTGGCGGAAGATCACTTTCTTCCTCATTTTTTTGCTGAACGAGGGCGCCGTTTAGTTTTTTCATACGGAATCATTTTGTTAGCAATCTTTGCTGGGTTGCTTCTCATCCTTTTTAAAGGAATTACATTAAGTCTAATCCCCTTATTTGCCGTTGGGGCGTTTACTGCATTCCTTTTTTCACAAAGTGGAATGGTTGTTTATTGGCTACGGAACAAGAATAAGCCCATGGCTAAAATTAAATTATTTTTTAATGCGCTGGGCGCTACATCAACCGCTTTAGCACTGATCATCATTATCGCCGCTAAATTTATAGAAGGTGCGTGGATCGTTGTAGTCCTTATTCCAATGGTTGCTTTTCTAATGCTGCAGATTCGCCGGCACTATAAAAAAATAGCGCGTGAAATTGGTTCGCCACTAGAGTTGGATGTTGCTGAATTAAAACCGCCTGTGGTTGTTGTTCCCATTCAAAACGTGGATCGTGTGGCTGTCCGTGCAATTGAATTTGCCATGCTTCTTTCAGATGACATCACAGCAGTTTTAATTGATAGGGAGGGAAATGAGCAGTTAGTGAAAGAGTTATGGGATAAAAATGTAGTTAAACCAGCCAAAAAAAAGCACGCAGCAGTGCCGAAACTAAAAATCGTTAAATCACCTTACCGCTTTATTTATGGGCCTTTTATGAGATTCATTAAAAAAGTAAAAAAAGAAAAACCTGGCCAGTTAATAGCAATCATTATCCCTGAACTCATCGAACCGCACTGGTACGAATTTTTACTGCATAATGTTCATGCAACAGGGTTTCGGACTTTGCTTTTTTTAGAACGCGATCAACGCACCATTATCATTACAATTCCATGGTATTTGCGTGAATCAAGAACCTAATTCTGCCCTATAATGTCTACCAATCGCATGGCAAATGATTCAAACAATCCGGTTTTCTTTTACTCCATTACGTTGCCCCCTTACATAAGGATACACGGAATTGATATGCCTGAATCCACAATATCATCCTGATCATCTTCCACCTGATAGGCTTCAACGTTGGTGGTTTGGGGTTGAGAGAGTGTGTACCACAATCGATTAGGGTTGGTGATTTGAAAATTTTGTTTTTCAGCTTCGGCAGCTTGAGGATTAAAACAGAGCTGAAATTTTTTTGCTTGCTCAGAAGACATTGCTGATTGGGCAAGGTCGTTATAAAGCCTTTCCTCGGCATTTCCTGCATAACACTTTGTACTTACTAATTCATTAATGTGTTTGCATTCTTCCAAAGAAAGGGATTCAAATATCGCTGCTCGGAGTCTTAGGAATGCTTCTACATTCGAGTCCAATGTTAACTCAGTCGTTGACTGATTACAGAGGTAATATAGCTCCAAAGAACAAGAAAGAAGCCCTAAATATTTGGAGTGATAATCCGTATGGGGTAGAAGGCGTTTAAGTAGAGTTGCTGGATCAACGTTAGAATAGCCTAATTGCCTCATCCAAATGGCAAAAGGATTGTTATGTAATCCCTTAATTTCATTTCCAAGAGTAGCGCCTTGTTCCAGTAAACGGTCGAGTACCTGAAAAAAGCGTTCACTGAATTGAGGTGGATTGCCAAAAATATGCGCATTGAAGCATGATAAGTCTCGTGAAAGGACCTGTCGTTTTGATAATAAGAAGTCCGTATTCCCGTATTGAGCTGTTCTAAATGATAAATAAATAGGCGTACTAAGAGTTTCATCACTCATAAGTAAATCGTAGTAGCCGGGATCGAATTCATAAATAGCTTTTAAAATGGCAGTACAGGGTAATGAAGCTGCAATTTGTAGGGGGCATCCCATGGTTCGATCGATGGTTGTAAAAGCGCGTTTGGGTAGCCGACTTAAACACATCTCAACTTTAGGCAAATTTTGGTTAGCAACATAGTGAAGTAGCCTTGATTTCAGGGCTCGCTCATCCATTTCATCCCAGTTATCTTCTTCATAAGAATAAACCAAAGTTGATTCACCTTTCTTCTCACTACTTAGGTTAGAGAGGATCCTTTCTAACCCTTCAATGTCATGTAAAGCATATTGTGGCTGCTTAACTAGGTTGTCTACCAGGCGAAATAGGGGCTTATCGAGATAAATGTTTTCAGAATATACCTCGATTAATTTAGACAATAGGGCAACAAGCTTTGCTGATTCTTTTGTCTCATTCTGCTTAGCTAAAGATAACCATTCGTGTGCTTTTTGTATTTTTAATTGCCTGAGCTTGTCCTTAAATTCAAGAAAAATTTGCATCGTTGCATGGTGAATATCTTCATTTTGGTAGTTATTGGTAAAGATACTGAAGACAATCTGGGCAGCTGAAAAAGCATGGGTACCGCATTTACCAAGGGGGTAACTTTTAAAATCATAAGGAACACGAGCGTCATCCCCTCTAAGCATCAAATGAAAAGCTGCGTCCTTAAAGTGATTAGAAGGGCAATGGTAGTGCTGAAGCGAATTGAAAATAAAGTGTTCAATTTCTTTTTGTAACGTGACGCAGTTCTCATCAGAAATAGAATGGCTGAAAGAGGAGAATGCTTCATTTAAGCCATAGTTAGCTAAACTCACGGCATCTCCTCTACCGGAGCCGTTTTTTTGCTCATCAAGGCCCTTTTCTAGTTCGACATGCCGTAATGCTAAGCCATTAACTCTTAAAAACTCCAAATCATCAAGATCAAAAACAGAAGTCACGATTTTAAACACCTAGATTTAAAAATTTTCAATTATAGGGAATTACTGACTTCAGTACAAATACGGAAATACGTTCTGACTGGGTATGGCGCGGGAAAAAACATTCTCCAATTATTATTTCGAAATATCCGCTTGAGCCTTTTCTACTGCCAAATAAACACTAACAATAGTAACTAGGGCTAATACGATTAAATACACAGAAACGGGCCAAGTTTTCCCGTGAGTCCAATTCACTAATCCAGTAGCAATTAATGGAGTTAATCCACCGGAGAGTGCTGCAGATAACTGATAAGCAATCGCTGTTCCACTATAACGAATACGTGTTTTAAAGAGTTCAGTATAAAATGCACCTTGAACCCCGTGCATTGCTGCATGGGGGATGCACATGCCAAATATTAAAGCAAAATAGATCAAAAGAGGAATTTTGGTTTGTAATAACCAGAAAAAAGGAAAAGCAAACAGCCCCATCAATAAAGCACCTGCGATATACACCGGGCGACGTCCAATCTGGTCAGAAAGTTTCCCAAAATAGGGAATGAAGAACGGCTCCAAAGCCGCCCCCATCATCACTGCGTACAGAAGGGTTTTTTGGGGTAATTGCAACTCTATAGTGCCATAACTAAGCACAA
This sequence comes from Legionella micdadei, assembly GCF_000953635.1. Lineage (NCBI taxonomy): Bacteria > Pseudomonadati > Pseudomonadota > Gammaproteobacteria > Legionellales > Legionellaceae > Legionella > Legionella micdadei. The sequence goes on along the minus strand of NZ_LN614830.1, from coordinate 2,361,850 downwards.
AAACCGTCATGACATAGAAAGAGGCGCTTTCAACAAAACGAGCACCGATGACAAGGATAAAATTTTTAAAATGGGAGCGTAACATTTCCAAGGCAGGAACTTTAGGGAACCGCTTATGCTTTCTAGCTGCTTCAAAAACCTTGCTGTCCATAATTTTTAATCTGAGATAAAGCCCTAAAAGCACGACAACAAAACTCAATAAAAAAGGGATACGCCAACCCCAAAGTAAAAATTGTTCACGTGGAAGCGATGAAAAAATAAGAAACATTGCAATAGAAATGACTAAGCCGAATGGCGCTCCAGAGTTTGGCCAACTTGCGTAAAACCCTCTTTCATTTTTGCGGGAGACTTCAGCGGACATAACCACTGCGCCCCCCCACTCACCACCGACCGCAATTCCTTGCAGGCATCGTAAAAGCACGAGCAATATGGGTGCAAATATGCCGATTGTATGATAGGTAGGAAGTAACCCGATCAAAAACGTCGATCCACCCATTAAGCATAGGGTAACAACGAGCATTTTTTTTCTACTTATGCGATCCCCATAATGACCGAAAATAATACCACCCAAAGGTCTTGCAAAAAAACCTACAGCATAGGTTGCATAGGCTGCCATTATTCCTGCATAGGGGCTGAACTTAGGAAAAAAAAGAACGTTGAAAAATAATGCGGATGCTGTACCAAAAAGATAAAAATCATACCATTCAACTGTTGTTCCAATAAAACTTGCGATAGCAATTTTTCTCGATGCCTTCGATTTTGGATCTTTTCGTATGATGGCCATAGGATTATTTAGTACGAGGGTATATATTCATCCTATATGAATAATTTTAAAAAAGCGAATCGTCGCTAGGCAGCTACTAATCCCGCTATGCAATGATTTTCGCACGAAGTAAGAGAATAAAAATTGGATCAGTGCAAGATAAGGAAATCAAAATGAATTATTTAGGGATTATCTTAAAAGCATTAGACAAATTTGCACAAAATTTTCTCGCTCTCATTCCTAATATCATCATTGGATTTATTATCGCGATTGTTACCTACTTTATCAGCAAGGTGATGGGGCGTATTGTGAGCTCGCTTTTACCTAAAATGTCAATCCGTGCAAATTTAGTCATCATATCGCGTAAATTAACAATTATATTTGTATGGTTTATTGGAGCCTTAGTCATTTTAGCAATAGTTGTTCCCTCGATTACCACTGCGGATATTTTGACTACATTTGGACTAACCTCTGTTGCTATTGGCGTCACGTTCAGGAATATTTTCGAAAATTTCTTTACAGGTATTTTGCTTTTATTTAGAGAACCTTTCAGTATCGGGGATTTTATTGAAGTTGATTCACAACAAGGTTATGTGCATCGCATTTCTGTTCAAAATACTCATCTGCGTAAAACAGATGGGACAAGGGCGTTTATACCCAATTCGAAAATGTTTACGAGTACAGTGCAAATACTGACCGACACAACACTTAGGCGAAAAAAGGTTACCTGTAGTATTGATTTCGGTACTGATGTGGAAAAAGCCCGCACAACGATTAGAAAAGCGGTCGAACAATGCGAGAGTGTCTCTAAAGATAAATACATTCAAGTTTATGTTGTATCCTTCTCATCTAATGGTATCGATTTTGAAATATATTGGTGGGCAAAACCTGCGCCTAGCCAACTTCGTCATTCGCTTGATGAGGTGCTTACGAGCATTAAAAAAGCGCTTGATGAAGAAAAAATTCCGATGACTTATTCAACTTCACTGAGTTTGAGTGAACCGCTAACAGGGTTACTTAAGCCAAACGACTAATTATGGAGCGAATTGCTTATTCAAGGTAGAAGGAAACTTGGCTTTGCAGGTGCATTTTGCGGTAAATCGGTTTTCCAGGGAAAAAGTGAGAATATTGTTTAGGGATAGGAACATCTAAATGCTTTGTATTTCAAGCTGGAATGCTTCATCAACCAGTATTAAATGGTTTGTAGGAACATTGTGCCATTCTACTTTATGGCTCGTTAGTTGCTCTGAAGCAATCAGGACTGATTGTTTAGCCTGATTTTCAGAGTTTCCCATATGACAATAGCCGTCTTGATACTTAAATCCACTACCAATTGCATAATGCAGACTTCTTGTTTTTTCATTTTTATTTGAAACATAACGCATGGCTAAAAGGGTTTTGCCGTTACTTATCACCGCATTTATAAAATTCATTTCCTTAATATGCGATTTTTGTTGAAGGGTTTCAATATAATCCAGTGTTTTTCGGACAAGATCCGCACAAACGTGGATATCGAATGTTTTTTTTGAACGAATTAAGAAATCTAAAAATACAGCAAAAAACAATTCAGAATCAGTTTGCCCTTTAATCCAGTGATAAATTTCATCTGACAATTGATTTGTGACTTGGCGCCTTAATTTATCGAAACCATTGATAATACCATTATGCATAAAACAATATTCTTTATAGATGAACGGATGGGTATTAAAAATATTCACATCACCTCGACTGGCTGCCCGAACATGGGCGAGAATACACCCGGAGAAGATTTTTGTCGAAAGCGTTTCCAGGTTCGAGTCATTCCATGCGGGTTGTATCGATTTAAAAACGCCAGGATATTCATCAAGTTGTTTCACGTACCAGCTTATACCAAAACCATCTCCATTCAACGGGTGTTCCATTTCTTGTGCGTGAATGCTTTGCTTAATTAAAGAGTTAACTGGTTTGTATAGGAGATCATGTAAAACAAAAGGTTTCCCAAGATAAGCAATAAACCGACACATAATCAATTATCCTTAATTTGTATGGTGTATTAGGGTCTGTTGACAATTGATTTTACAGCTGAAAATTAAGCTAAACTAGTTCAATTTTGCTTTACAAAACCAATTACCAACATAATGATTTTCAATTTCTTCGTGACGCAATATTTTTTGTCCAAAGTGAGCTTGGTTTTGATTTACGAGGGATTCCTTTTTGACTTATAGATCCAAACCACCTATTCTCAAAAAAAGAATATCTTTTCTTTTCTTCGAAATCAAAGAACGATCCTTAGAAAATAGTAGGCCAGGGATAGCTTATTAATGAAAGGAGTCATGGTTAACCATGGGTAAATTTATACCGTCATTCTCTAGTTGCATTTGGATGGGTCTATTAACGGTTTTCTTTTTTTTAGCCATTTGGAACATAATTCAAAAAAAACACAGTGTTCTTAGAAATTACCCAATAATTGGCTACATTCGATACATTGCAGAATGGTTAGGTCCTTATTTAAGGGATTATTTTTATGCGCGTGACCGGGAACAACTCCCTTTTAACCGAGCCCAACGAACATGGGTCTATGAAGCATCAGAAAACATCGATACCACTATTGGATTCGGAACAACTCGCAACCTCAAAACAACTGGTGCCATTTATTTTGTTGATTCCCCTTTTCCTATACTTCAGCGGGAAGTGGTTAAAGCTAAAGCAATAACGGTGGGTAAAAATTGCCGTTATCCTTACACGACTAATTCGTTAATTAATATTTCGGCCATGAGCTATGGTTCGATTTCCAAAAATGCTATTAAAGCGCTTTCTTACGGGGCATATAAGGCTGGTTGTTGGTTGAATACGGGTGAAGGTGGTTTATCCTCTTATCATTTAGAAGGGGGATGTGATATTGTTGCCCAAATTGGCACAGCAAAGTACGGTTACCGGGATAAAAAAGGCAACTTATCGGACGAAGAATTGCGTAAAGCGGCTGCCTATCCACAAGTCAGAATGTTTGAAATCAAATTAAGTCAGGGAGCTAAACCAGGTAAAGGAGGATTATTGCCTGCAAAAAAAGTAACAAAGGAAATTGCTGCCATTCGCGACATCGAACCTTATAAAGACTCTATAAGCCCCAACCGGTTTCCTGAAATTTCTAATTCGAATGAATTATTGGATTTTATTCATCATGTACGAACAGTAACTGGCAAGCCGACCGGTTTTAAAGTTGTGCTCGGAAATTATGATTGGTTGGATATTCTGTGTCAGGAGATCATTAAAAGAGGAAAGGAATATGCTCCTGATTTCATTACGTTGGATGGTGCAGAGGGCGGGTCGGGTGCAGCCCCAGTCACCTTAGCGGATTACATGGGTTTGCCCTTATCGGAGAGCTTGCCGGCTCTTGTTGATACCCTAGTGGAATATGATCTGCGCGATCGCATCAAGATCATTGCTTCAGGAAAGTTAATTACGCCCGAGATGGTTGCTTGGGCATTATGCGTTGGTGCTGATTTTGTTAATTCGGCACGTGGTTTTATGTTTTCTTTAGGGTGTATCCAGGCATTACGATGTCATAAAAATACATGCCCTACTGGCATTGCCACACATAGCCAGTGGCTTACCAGGGGCCTCGATCCGATCAGCAAAGCAGAAAGGGTAAATAATTACGTTCGGAACCTGACTTACGAAGTAGGTGTGATTTGCCATTCCTGCGGAGTGGATGAACCAAGGGAATTAAGACGACATCATGTGCGAATCGTATCCGCAAATGACACTTCAGTTTCTTTGGAAGAAATTTATCCGCCTAAAGAACCAGGGTCGAAGCTTAAAAATAAAAAAGGGACCTCAGACTAACAGAAGCATCGATCAAGTATCCGCCAATTAAAGTCATGTTCAAAGTCAGTTGGCAACAGATAGCGCAATTCATGGCATTATTTTTGCCTTATAAATGCTGCAAGAGTTCAATCGTGTGCTGTCAGATAGTCAATTCATGCGATAAAGATTCCCATAGGAAAGTTTAGTATGGCCGCTCAAAACAAGTCTCATGATCAAATTGTTTACCTGTTACAAGGCGGTGGCGCTTTGGGTTCTTATCAAGTGGGCGTGTGTGAATCACTGCTCGAAAGCGGTTGTCATCCGAATTGGATAGTAGGAACATCCATAGGGGCTATTAACGGGGCAATTATTGCCGGAAATAAACCAGAAAACAGAATCCCCAAATTACATGAGTTCTGGAATTCAATTACTTTTCCATACCCGTGTTATTTTGATACGCAAGACAATTCTTTAGTCCAAGAATTCCAAAATCATTGGTATGCACAATTGGCCGCACTATTCGGACTACCCAATTTTTTTAAACCACGAATTTTTAACCTACAAATGCTTCTATCTTCTACCCCCGATAAAATTAGTTTTTATGATACAAGCGAGTTATATGAAACATTAAAAAAAGTGATTGATTTTGATTTAATCAATCAAAAGAAAGTTCGTTTAACCTTAGGGGCTGTGCGGATTAAAGCTGGACGAACAGTTTATTTTGATAATTATTGTGAAACCATTGGCCCGCAGCACATCATGGCAAGCAGCGCCTTGCCACCCGGATTTCCGGCGATTAAAATTGATGATGAGTATTATTGGGATGGTGGGCTTAGTTCTAATACGCCATTTGCGGTTTTATTGGAAGAAAAAGCGCCTCAAAAATTGTTGTGCATTATAGTGAATCTTTTTTCCTTTCCGAACTATTTGCCTTCTTCTCTTTTGGAAGTCTACAAATACAAAAAAGAACTGGAATTCGCAAGCCGCCATCAAAGGGTTTTACACTATTTTAGTGAATTGCATTTCCTCCAACATTCGTTACATGAATTAGGGAAAACGAGGATAAATCATCCTGAACTCGAAAAAGCACTGAATAAAATCAAAAAATTAGGGCATCCTACCGCATTAAATATTGCCAGATTCCATTATCGCGATCGTCAATGCAACCTATGGAGTAAAGATTATAATTTCTCACATGACGCCATAAGGGAGCACTGGAAAGCGGGTTTAAAAGATGCGGAAAAAGCTTTACAAGATCCGTCATGGATGAAATTTGTAGAGAATGCTAGTGGTGCTGTGATACATGAATTTTAATGAGCAAGGCTACCTGTTATGGGTAAAGCAGGTCCTGATAGATACTCTGTGGAAGTTCTCTTACCTAGGAATGATCTAATGCGTGCAGGACTAATTGAATATTCCTAAGCCGTAATATCCCTACTTTGAAGAACGTAAAATTGTCCACCGGATATAAGCCATTCTATATCTTGGGGGCAGCCAAAGAGTGCCTCAATATTGCGCCCCAAGTGGTAAAGTGTGAGTAATTGGTTGTGGGTTAGCGTCGTCTTATACCCCTGATATTGATGAGTTTGTCCTTGTTGATCTAAATAGAATGAAGCATGCAATTCATCACCCTGCGCTACTCCTTCCGCACCAGAAATTGCAATTTCCACATACATGAATTCGGGGTTTACGCTCTTAGTAAATAACACACCGCCATATTCTCCCAGAAGATAAGGTTGCAGGAGGATGTGGTAGCTCAACTTATCTTGTTTTGTGGAGTAATGGGGTAGTAAGGGTAGGATTTCTTCAATTTTCTGCCAAGCAATTCTAATGTGCTTTATAATATCACTACTGTTGGTTACGTGATGCGAATAGAATAAACCTGCATAACTATACTGTTCACTGTCTTCTAAATTAGTCGAGGATCGAATGATAAAACCCTGATTTGGTGAATCAAAAAGATTGAGCAATTGTTGTAAATCGTTGTCATAGTCCTCCATACTTTGCTGATCTTTTGTCTGGCTGATCGCTTGCACTGAATCGTGCTGCAAAACCAGTGAATAAGGGATGTTAATTCCATTTTTTTCAATTATTTTCAATCGGTTTGCTTTATTGCCAATTTTTTCATTGTTATCGATCTCATCTAAAAAGCACCAATTTATCTTTTTTGTCTGTATAGGGACAACCTGATTACCACTAAGCAAAAGCCTAGATCGAGGTTTTAACGTATGGATAGGATAAAAGATAATTAAATTGAGATTTTTTTCACGGGCAACTATCGAAGTGTGGCTTAACACCCCTCCCTTGGCTAATACCACACCACGAATATGTTGGCAGTTGAGAAGCTGTTCTGGTGATAAATTTTCAGCTAGCAATAAGCTGTTGTTTGGCAACTGGTGAAGAATTAAGTCGGGCTCAAAATAAACGGCAATTCCTCCGACTTTTGTCTGGCTTCCAGCTACTCGAAGCGGAGTAAAAGATGCTTTATCCTCTGCATCAGGAATAAAAAAACCTCGCTCAAGCTCTTGATGGGAAAAATTCAAAGGGAAGTTCAATTGGTTTTGCAGCTCCCATTGTGCGATTCGTTCCTTTAATAATTCAATTAATGCTGATTTATTTTTGGGGAGCCGACGAAAATCATCGATTAACAAATAACTCAAATCAAAAGGTAATTCGAGCTGGCGACGTAGTTTTTCTAATAATAAGCCAAGGAACTGCCATTCTTTTAACTGCAAGTTCCGCATTTTTTCACGAAAAGCCTCTGCTGCAAAAAAAGAGTCTTGTTGAGCATCGCGATTTTGATCAAAGATGAATTGATCCGCAGCTAAACTGTAGGATTGTGGTGTTGGAAGGGTGAATCGTTTTGCTGTTAGTGGATAAGATTTTTCCTGCATTTCATCATAGACATGACGATGGAGTATGCCGCTATAACATTGCCATTTATTTTGGTAAAGATTGGATAAGACTTGATTAATTAGCCGTTTCAAATGTTTTGTTGAAATTGGTTGTTTAAGACGTTGTATTCCCTTTAAAAGCTTTAGTTCTGTTCTTGGTAAGATGGAACCATAATAATCGAAAACCAGTCGTTCGAGTGCGAGTTTGCATGCAACATGGACTAATTTTTTTCTAATATAACCCTGGATTTTTCCTGCTGCAAAAACGCTTTTTTCTAAGCCTTCATCGAGGTAAATACGATAAGATAATCCAAGAAGTTGTTGGGTTGCTGCAGGAGTTGATTGAATAAAATATCCAAGTTTACGCAGCGCTTTAATGCAGCCGCCTTTTTTATTCCAGCGGTGATTTAGAATATCGATCATGAGTGGTGAAGGCTCATCAAAACCCTCTTGAAAACGTGTGGCAGTGAAGTGGCTTGAACCAATTTTATCGTCATAAAGTGGTTCATGGGTTAGGAAAGCATGACGATTGATCACACGTGGGTTGTTGAGATTATGATAGAGGTCGATTGAAACAAGGTAATTTTCCAGATTATAGCTGAGTTTGATATCTTGTTGAAACGTAAAGAGCAGCTTGCGGATCAGCTGGCAATGTTTTTGCAGATTAATTTCTTTAAGCAAATCGTTGGAAAAACCAGAGAGAGGTTTGCCACTAAAAAGCCCAATAATCGTTGAATTTTGACCAACTCGAAGCTGCACTTGGCCTAGGGATGAATCATGATAAGTATCAAACTCAAGAAAGGATTGGCCATTGGGCTCGCAATCTACCCCACAGTTTTTTAAAAAATCCAATACAGAGAGCGGTTTTAAACGATTAAATGCATAAAAGACGAGATCAACTAGAAATGGTAAGCATAAAAAGAGACTGATGAAAAACAGCACTTGTAAAGGGATCTCAAAACTATAAATCAAAAAAACAGAAAGCGCTGTGAGTAGCAAGTTTCGAGTAATATTCAATAAAGGTAGACGGAAATTGGGTTTAATTGCCACGACTCTTTCGAGAATGTGTTCGCGTAATAAAGCTAAACGTGTTTTTCTAGGAAATTGTAAATTGGCTAAAAAACTCATACTCCAAACGGCATAGCAAAGCACTAAATAAAAATAATTCACAGGTAAAGGCGCATTGACTGCATAAAGTTCAAGATCAAAGGGGATCGGAATTTGGATGATGAGGTAAAAACAGGAAGCAGTGACGATGGTGCATAGGAGTGCACTGAGATAGGGATAATAATTGAAACGTTGGCTTAGAAGGGTTTTGAAAAACTCTCGGCGCCGGATGATATACAGTAGGATGAATACGGCTGTGATGATAGCTACTAATGGATTCAGTACAGATAGGTTGCTTTGGGGCGTGATAAAAATAAATTCTTTAACACCAAGTTTGCTCAAACGGTTTGGAAGTTCGTCATGGCTAGGTGAGTGATACATGAGGGGGCGTTGACCTTTGGCAACTAAGCTTTGATAGGTAGTTATCTGGTCTTCGAAAGACAAATTTCCTGACTTATCAAATAGAACAAAATGTGGCTGTTTTAATAAATAATGTGCATATTCGGGCGAAATATTCATAACCACAGGAAAAGGGTTATTTGCCCTAAGGTTAAGTAATGCATTCAGCCCTCCAGGGAAAAAGTACAATTGATTACCCGCGAGGTCATTTTTTGAGATGGGTGAATTTGCTGGCAACCAATCATACCCAGCCGATTGAACCCCGAGCTTACAATACAGGACTATTTTTTTCTGCTGATTCTCATGAAAAAAGAATGGTAATTGATCTTTTTCTGGAAGGGCAATGGAATCAACTAGGTGAATGTGCTCATATGCCTTTTTTCCACGAATATCGACTAAGAGGGGAGGATTGGCAGATTTTTGCCATTGATAAACTTCTTCAGGAGTAACGGGAGTGTTTTGGATTTGGTTTTTTGCTAGGTTATAAGTCAAGAAGGTCAAAAGTAAAATTAATCCAACGATACCCAAACTAGCTACGACGCGAGTCAAGTAAATTTGCCAGACAATAAATAGTTTAGTTTTAACCCAAAGGTAGTTGAGGAGCAGGGTTAAGATACCAAAAATAAATAACGCAGGAGGAATGATTCCCCCCCCAATAAAAAGAAAGGTCTCTGGAGGCGGAATTGCATAAGCAGGGTGCGGATAACTGAGCAAACTTAAAATTAGAATGAGAAATGCTAATGCCATTGAATTCGTCTCATTACATGATGCATCGTTTTTGATAATATATTCGTCCCCTAACAGCGTAGCATTTGCGACTAATCTTGTCTAAAAAGAACTTTTATTCATGTGGAATTTAACCAGTCGAATTCATAAATTAAATCATTTCCCTAATGAAGGCGTTGTTTGCTACGTTAAACGAGATGATGAATTAGGTTGCGGAATTAGTGGCTCGAAATTGCGTAAATATGCGAGTTTAATACCTCATCTCATTGATCATGGTATAAAGCATCTTATTATTATTGCCGGACCTCAATCCAATAACTTACTTGCTGCGCTTCAAATTGCAAGAGAACTTCAGTTACAACTGACTGCTTTTTTGATCAAACCGCGAAATTTTGAAATCCAAGGCAATTTTAAATTAAGTCGCCTCTTTTTGGCTGAAGACGAAATCATTTGGGTTGATCGTAATGATTGGCCAAACGTTGAAGAACTCGCTAATCATTATCTTAAAGAACTTCACCAGCCTGGATTTGTCCTTAGTGAGGGGGCTAGTGTTGCAGAGGCGATGCTTGGAGCGAGTAGTATTGCAACGGATATTTTACACAATGAGAAATTATCAGGGGTAATTTTTCAACATATCTTTGTCGATGCCGGTACTGGTTTTTCTGCTGCAGCATTAATTAAAGGATTAATGGAATTAAATCATCCAGCAATCATTCATGTGCTTTTATTGGCAGATGACGAAAAAACGTTTCAGCACAAACTGATAGGTTGGATAGGGCAGATCCCCGCACACGTATGTTGTTTTTATCCGAGCACCGCAAAATCATTTGGGTCCATCAATCAAACCATAAGAAAAGAAATGGGTCGCCTAGCACGTGAGGAGGGTTTATTGGCTGACCCAATTTACTCTGCCAAATTATTCCATTCAGCAAGAAAGCGTATCGAAAGCGAACAACTTAAGGGTAATATACTTATCATTCATTCTGGCGGCACATTAACTATGGCTGGATTTGAGTGGTAAGTTATTGGATATGGTAGTTTGGTTGGCAGCATAAGCTGACATCCTTGCGTACTTGTTTTAGACCCGAAGTATTCATCATCTGTCTATTATCGCCTCCATCATCTGGATTCCCATTCAAGATCCATGGGGATCAACTATATTTAAATTTATTTGATGGAGATTTTTATGCCAGCCCCTTTTGTTTCATTGGGTCGATTTAAAATTGCGCCTTTCCAGGATCCTGGCCTTAAGCCTTACGGTGCTTTTGCTAATACTACTCCTTCGGGCATCTATCCGATTAAGCAAACAGTGACTATTGATGGTAAAGCTCGTACATTTAATTGGCTCTCTTCAGAGCATGCTTACCACGCACAAAAAATCCTCCACTTAAAAAGTAAACTGAACGACAAGGATCCAGCACAAAGGACCTTAACTCGTATGCTAGATGAAATTGAGCGGACGCACGCAGGAACAAGGAACGAATATAAACCTCGTGGGGACTACGATACCCTGGTTAATAAATACCTCGATCAATTAAAAAAAGATGGTCTGAAGGTAACAGATAAAACATCGTTTGATGCCTTGTGTGAGGCTGATTTTCATAAAACCCTGAACCCCACTGGCAAAAAAAAGGGCGTCGATTTTATGCGTACGGTGATTAACCTGAAGCTTCAGCAGTACCCTGAGTTGCGTGAAACAGCGATGCAATGCGCACGAGAAGGCATCCTTCCAGTTGAAATAAGCTCAAAAGACGTGAACTGGGCTACTGGCCCCAAAGGGGATGGGCTAAATATGCTAGGGATTTTGATTCTAGAGGAAGGGAACAGGTTGTTACGTCAAAATGGAGAAACACCTCGAATTCCCAATCCTGCACAAGCCTTTCAGGAATTACAGCATAATCATAGTGCATCTTTAGCACATAGTGTCCAGGCCAAAAATTTAAGGTTTGATGCAGGAAATCGAGTACCGCCAAGAACCGGTCCTTTTAGTTTCAAGGGGAGTGATTACTTTGTTGCCCCGATTTTATCACCCGGTGAAATTGAAAATTCACTAAAAAAAGGGACAATTCCGCTAGTGTCAAATAAAGAAACTGTTTTTGATGGTTGTTTAAGATTGGGAATTAATAGTAATCAAGTATCTACTTTGCTGGCAACTTACTCTGTAAAAAGTGCCATGGCTAATCTTGATACTAAAATTGATGTGCAAATGGTACATAACACCCGGGCAAATGAAAAAGGCCATGATCCTCAGGCGATGAGAATTAAATTTAGTTCGCAAAAAGAAGCCCAGGATTTTTGTGATCGACTATATAAAGAATATGGGATCCATAGCCATACTTTTGGTCCTGGGAAAATGAAAACGCCACAGAATGGTTCGGTCTTTTTAACTAAAAATGATTTGGATAAGTTAGCTCAATGCTCACAATTGTCAAAACAACCAGGTGTCGGTAAATTTGCTTTCGAAACGTTAGCTAAATCTTTTGCTGAAAACAAACAACCTGCACCAGCGCAGGATAAAAGTGTTTCTCATAGCTCAGGGATGAGATCCAATAGGTGAAGGGTTTCAGTTGGATTTATTTCCAATTCGGCCTGGTATTATACTACCAGACCTTGATTGGGGATATTGATGCGTTAGCTTCCTTTTACACCTTTTTCGATACGTTCACCAATCTGCTGATCAATGTTTTTCCAATATTGGAATGCACGTTTTAATACGGCATCCGAGACGCCATTTTGAAGGTGACCTACCACGTTACTGACCAGCCTGCTACGCGCTTCATCGTCCATCACTTTACGTACGAGGGTTCCTGCCTGTCCGAAATCGCCGTCATCTTTGCGAAGTGTATAGGCTTCGCGTACGAAATCACCATGTGCTTCCCATGTCGCTACTTCAGGATTTCTCGAGCTATCCGCGGTCGGACCTCCTTTGGAGTTGGGAGCGTAAACAGGATCGGAAACGTTTTCAACCCGCATTGCCCCGTCTTTACTATAACTGAAAACAGGACAACGAGGTTTGTTAACAGGAATTTGCTTGTAGTTCACACCTAGTCGTGCACGATGGGCATCGGCATAGGAGAACACTCTTGCGAGAAGCATCTTATCTGGACTAATCCCTGTTCCAGGCACCATATTGTTAGGCTCAAATGCGGCCTGCTCAATTTCGGTGTGGTAATCAGTTGGATTACGATTTAAGGTCATTTTTCCCACTTTGATAAGAGGATAATCCCCGTGCGGCCATACTTTTGTGAGATCAAAAGGATTGAAGCGGTACGTCTCTGCCTCGCTGAAGGGCATAATTTGCATGTACAGTGTCCAGCTAGGATAGTTGCCGCGTTCTATAGCCTCATAGAGATCACGGGTGTGATAATCACTGTCTGTGCCTGCAAGGTGATCAGCTTCTTGTTGTGTTAAGAATTCAATCCCTTGATCAGTCTTGAAGTGATATTTTACCCAGAACTTATCACCTCGCGCATTCACCCACATGTAAGTATGGCTGGAATAGCCGTTCATGTGCCGCCAGGATTTGGGGATTCCACGATCGCCCATGAGCCAGGCCACTTGGTGGGCAGATTCCGGCGATAGGGTCCAGAAGTCCCACTGCATGTCGTGATCACGTAGGTTGTTATTGGCGCGGCGCTTTTGAGAGCGAATAAAATGCTGAAATTTCATTGGATCTCGCACAAAGAAAACGGGTGTATTATTGCCAACCATATCGAAATTACCTTCGCTGGTATAAAACTTCACGGCAAATCCACGAGGGTCGCGCCAGGTGTCAGGACTACCGCGCTCACCTGCTACAGTTGAAAAGCGAATCATGACATCGGTCTTTGTTCCTGGTTGGAACACTGCCGCTTTAGTGTACTTGCTTACGTTTTCAGTTACTTCGAAATATCCAAATGCGCCACCCCCTTTTGCGTGTGGTTGGCGTTCTGGAATCCTTTCTCGGTTAAAGTTTGCCATCTGCTCGATTAAGTAGTGATCGTGTAACAGAATCGGACCGTTCGGTCCAATAGTGAGCGAGTGCGCATCGCTTGGCACAGGTATTCCCGAATCAGTTGTGGTGAATTTTTGATTGTTATCCCTCTTCGCCATTTAAAAATCTCCTTTTATACCTCAGTTGAAATTGTCCTTTTAGGATAATTGATGCAAATCGATTCTTATTTCATTGCAAGTATGATTATTCAGACTACTATTCTTTTCCTCCAAAATACAGCAATTCGTTATCGATCCGTTGAGTGGGGATAAGGATACTAAATTCTTACTGCTATAATTGTTTCTAACATCATACTTTTGGCTATTTTAAAATGATGGAATTAAATTTATGGATGGGGAAATCACAAAAACAATAAGGAAATTTTAATGAATAGTAAGGCACTTAAATCCTATATCGAAGAGCTTTTAAGTGATAGTGGAATTCATCTCAATGGAAGCAATCCTTGGGATATCAAAGTTTATAATGAAGCCTTTTATGCACGCGTATTAAGGGAGGGCTCATTAGGGCTTGGCGAATCCTATATGGATAAATGGTGGGAGTGTGAGCGACTCGATCAGTTTTTCGTACATCTCCTCAAAGGAAATATCCAAAATAAAATGAAAATCAATAAATGGAGGCTCGTCAAGCTGATACTTCCCATTATTGTTAACTATCAAACAAAGAAACGTGCTTTGGAAGTAGGAGAGAAACACTACGACCTTGGGAATGAATTATTTCAATCCATGCTCGATAAGCGAATGAATTACACCGCCGGTTATTGGAGGGATACAGATAATTTAGATGTTGCTCAGCGTGATAAATTGGAATTAGTCTGTCAAAAATTAATGTTAAAACCAGGGATGCATCTTCTTGATATAGGCTGTGGCTTTGGGGCACTGTCAAGGTATGCTGCTGAAAATTTTGGGGTTTCTGTTGTAGGAATAACTCTATCTAGAGAGCAATACCAATATGCAAAGCAAAATTGTGCTCATTTACCAGTGGAAATTCGGTTTCAGGATTTTCGCGATGTGCAGGGAAAGTTCGATCGCATCGCTTCACTTGGGATGTTTGAGCATGTTGGCCAAAAAAATTATCGTGCTTACATGCAACTGGTTCATCAATGTCTACAAGACGATGGCTTATTTTTACTACGCACTATAGGAAATCTTACTAGTCGTTTTTCTGGTGATGAGTGGCTCAATAAATACATTTTCCCTAATGGCATGCTTCCATCGATTACACAAATAGGGAAGGCAATTGAAGGGTTATTTAGTATGGAAGAATTGGGCAATTATCCTTCTGACTATGATAAAACCTTAATGGCTTGGCA